>CAWIYU010000009.1:0-192050 GCA_963840395.1 Candidatus Bathyarchaeota archaeon
CAATCGCTTCTTCTTTGGTGTCTGCATCCACAATTTCGGAACAATATTCAATTATAAAGTAATTCTTTTTTGGTTTGGACAAAGGTTAGTCTCCTTTATGCTGACCCTTTACCATCTTATTATGTCTAACGGGAAGTTCGCATCTATGGGGACGCTCGCGTTTGCGTACTTGCAGTAGGCACCTGCATCGTAGTCTCGCGAGTTTAGCAATTGTTAAAGAGTCTAACAAGTGTTTTTGTGATGAATTCTAGGGTACCTTTGTTGTCGAGTAACTCCTTTTGCGTCACTCGAATTTCAAGCGCATGTGCAGCGCTATTTCCTTGTTCTCTAAATGAGTTTAGAGATTCTATAAATTGTGCATCAAGCGAAGGAATTATCGTTTGGAAATCAGATAATTTGCTTTCAAAATTCGTTATCAAAGTTCTAAATTCCTTAAATCCGTGATACCTCGAATCGTAAAATAAGTCCAGGTTTGCCATTCCAAATTTCTTTCTAGATTGTCAACTAGCAAACTTTCTAGCATTTTCTAGTCGAGGAGACAAACGGCTACGTATAACTCATATGCGTGTATGCTTTGTTTATCATATTCAAAAGGTCTCGGTAAAAGTCATCAGGCAATTCATGAATATCTATGTATTTTGTTGTCTCTAATTTGGGCATGATAAATGAGAATTCAGGGGGTGGAAACTTTTTCTAAATTCGCTAAGGCTGGGAAACGTTTAATGTCAACCTCGTTTAATTTGCTCTCATTCTTCAATTCATCGACTACATATTTTATCATCGGCAAAGCTCGATCTGGAGAAGAGGCATATGCGGTTTGTAAGAACCGTAATAGAGGCAGACTCATAATCATCATCTCTAAAATAGTGACTTTGGTAGAATCTATTTGTTTGTTCTGCCTCCTCAGAGAACCCAAAAATCCCAACAATGGTAGTCCAGTTTGTTCTCAAAAGTTATTTTGGACAACAGTTTAGCGACAGAAGAACTAGAAAGGCTTTCTCAGCCATTTCCTTTGCCAACTTTTCCTTCATTTCAGGAGTAAGGGTTACCATTTAACCTCAAGCCCAAGTTATCCACTCAGTAGGTGCTTTTTAATCTAACCCTTAACTGCTTTACCGATATTTTAATTATAACTTAAGCGTATATCAGCACTCTATTTCAAGTAAATCTAACAGTGGGGAAAAGAGTTTGCCGGTTAAGAAAAGTGAAGTCTACAGTTCGCTTTGGAAAAGCTGCGATGAATTAAGAGGCGGAATGGATGCCTCCCAATACAAAGACTACATCCTCGTTTTACTGTTCGTTAAGTATGTTTCAGACCGCTATGCTGGTAAAGCCTAATGCGTTAATTGAGGTTCCCAAGGGCGGCAGCTTTGCCGATATGGTGGCTCTTAAGGGCAAGCCGGAAATCGGCGATGGAATCAACAAAATAATCGCTAAACTTGCCGAACCCAATGACCTCAAAGGCGTCATTGATGTTGCAGATTTCAATGATTCTGATAAGCTTGGAAAGGGCAAAGAGATGCAGGAGCGCCTCTCAAATTTGGTGGCGATTTTTGAGAACCCTGAATTAGATTTCAGCAAGAACAGAGCTGAAAATGACGACATTTTAGGTGATGCTTATGAGTATTTGATGCGGCATTTTGCCACGGAATCAGGAAAGAGCAAGGGGCAATTTTACACTCCTGCTGAAGTTTCAAGGATAATGGCTAAAGTCATCGGCATTAAAAATGCCCAGTACAGCCAAACCGTTTATGACATGACTTGTGGTTCAGGTTCTCTGTTGCTTAAGGCGGCGGCTGAAACCGAGCATGGCATAACCATCTATGGTCAAGAAATGGATGTGGCGACAAGAGGCTTAGCCAAAATGAACATGATACTGCACAATCACCCAACCGCCGACATCCAACAAGGCAACACATTCACAGACCCCAAATTTAAAAATAAAGACGGCACACTGAAAACTTTCGATTTTGCCGTTGCCAATCCCCCGTTTTCCAACAAAAACTGGACTAATGGCTTAAACCCAGACAATGATGAATTTAAAAGGTTTGAAGGCTTTGGGAATCCTCCAGCCAAAAACGGCGATTACGCTTTCCTGTTGCACATGCTTAAGTCTTTAAAGAGCACTGGCAAGGGCGCAATTATTTTGCCTCATGGTGTACTTTTCAGGGGCAACTCAGAGGGAGAAATAAGAAAAAACATCATCAAACGAGGCTACATTAAAGGAATCATCGGTTTACCGCCAAACCTGTTCTACGGCACAGGCATTCCAGCCTGCATAATAGTCTTGGATAAGGAGACAGCCGCCACTCGCGAAGGCATTTTTATGATTGATGCCAGCAAAGGCTATGTTAAAGACGGCAACAAAAACCGGCTAAGAGAGCAGGACATCCACAAAATCGTTGATGTATTCAATCGGCAGCTTGAGATTCCAAAGTATTCCCGGATGGTTCCCAACTCAGAAATAGCTGACCCCAAAAACGATTACAACCTAAACATACCCCGCTACATAGACAGCCAAGAAGAAGAGGACCTCCAAGACATAGAAGCCCATCTAAAAGGAGGCATACCCAAACAAAGACATAGATGACCTATCACGATTCTGGAAAGTTTGCCCATCCCTAAAAGAATGCGCTGTTTATGCCAAGTGAAAGAGCAGGCTACTCCATTCTTAAGAGTTGAGCAACAACAAATCAAGCCGACAATTTATGAAAACCCCGACTTTTCAGCCTACAAAGCAAAAGGTTAACGGGGCATTTGAGAGCTGGCAAAACCAGGTTCTGCCCACTCCTGAGAAACTTCTCCGTCGGCAGCAAACCCAAAGAACTAATCATTGACCTCTCCGAAGAAATCCTCTCCGCCTTTTCCCAGACTTGAACTAATCGACAACTATGACATCTACCAAAACCTCATGACCTACTGGACAGAAACCATGCAAGACGACGCCTACCAAATAGCAGCAAACGGATGGAAAGCCGAAATCAACATAATCAAAAACAAGAAAGGAAAAGAAACAGGCTGGGACTGCGACTTAATCCCAAAGAACCTTGTAATAAACAAGTATTTTGCTGAAGGAACAGGAAGCGATAGATAAGCTGACGGAAGATAAGGAAAAAATCGCCCAGCAAATGCAGACTATTGAGGAAGAAAACTCTGGAGAAGACGACTTACTTGCAGAAGTAAGAAACGATTCTGGAAACATTTCAAGAGCTGAAATTACTAAACGCCTGAAAGAAATAAAGGGAAACAAGGAATTTGTTGAAGAAGCAAAAGTTTTGCAGGCATATCTTGGCTTGTTAGAACAAGAGACAGAGCTTAATGGCAAGATAAAAGATGCAGAATTAGACCTTGATAAAAAACTGCTCCATAAATATCAGAAGTCTATCAGAACAAGAAATCAAACTACTGGTTATTGAGGACAAATGGCTAAAGTTCATGCATGACTCGATTAAGAATGAACTGGAAAGAATCTCTCAAAGGCTTGCTGGAAGAATAAAAGAGCTTGCAGAACGATATGATGATCCCTTGCCCAAATTGATCATAGAAGTAGAAGAATATCTCAGAAAAAGTTGACAACCACCTAAGAGAATATGGGTTTCAAATGGTAGATCAACATTGGAAAAAGAGTGCAAACAGACAGAAATTGGACTATTCCAGAGGATTGGGATAAAATTATCGAATTGCGATGTCAAGAACCTGGCAGTCATTATCAACAGGATCATGGTAGAAATACACAAGACAGAAATTGATGACAGGTCAATATCCTTTCTTTGAATTACGTTCTCAGAAAGTTGAGCAGAATAAACTACTATACACATTTGAAGGCGAAGCAATTCTAAACCGCCAAAGGGTGACTGGTGTTGGAACAGGTAAAGTCTTATCATTAGATAAATGGCAAGTTTGATTTACACCAAAGAGTTCTACAAGATATAGCAATTTTAACAGAAAAAATTGATGGTTATCTTTCTTTACTTGTATTTTAGTAATGCCTATCTTCAAAAGAATCATGTCAATGACAGCTAAGTCGTCTGTTGATTCTGTTAGGATGGACTATGATTGCAGAAATTCTTAGTTCCACTGCCGCCAAAAAAGAAGAACAGATCAGCAATTGCGAAAAGTACTTTTGGACATTGATAAGTCTTATTGATTCGCTTGATAGGCTTATTGTGAAGAAGAAGAGCATCAAGCAGGGTGCAATGCAGGAGCTACTCACAGGAAAAAAACGACTTCCCGGATTTCAAGAAGGATTGGTAAATCAAGAAACTTGGTGAATATTCCAGAATAGATATGGCAAGTCAGACCAATTCGATGATAAATTCTAAAGACTGCAGAATTGGTGACATATGTTTGATATACGATACAGACAATAGCAGATTGAAGTATTGTAACTGAATCAGATTCTGAAAGCAATATTGACAGAAGAAGTATATTCATGATGATCTCAAGAGATGACTCAAAAGTAACATTCTGTTTGTGATGATGATTCTGAGCAATGATGGGACTATTGGCAAAATAGCTTACTTGATACACTATTAGTCAGACTATATTGACCTATGGCGTCTATTGATGCCAAAGAAGAGTATTACTATTATTATTACTATGTATTATAGTCTTAATTCAAGAACTACAGGTTCTGACAAACTGGCTAGCTCAACTATAAATCATTTAATACCAGAAAGATTTGCAAACTTTGAATTATTATTATCCCTAAATATAAGAAGAGCAAATAGCAATTGCTCAAGTTTTATCTGACATGGATTTAGAGATTGAGGCGCTTGAGCGTAAGAGGGATAAGTATAAGCTTCTTAAGGTTGGTTTGATGCAGCAGTTGTTGACTGGGAGGATTCGGTTGAAATGTCAGAGTTAAAGGTGGGTCAAGCGGAGAGGAGAACACAGAACCGAGTTATCGAGCTGTTTATCGAGCAAGCTGGGTTATGTTTTTCTTGGAAACTGGGAGAGACAGAGAAAACAGCAACATCGAAGAGACTTATTTGCGAAAGTATCTGCAGAGGCAGGGCTATAGCGACGCCTTGATTAGCAAAGCCCTCTTTGAGCTTCAGAAGGTTGCCCAGAACCAAAACAAGAGCCTATACGACTTAAACAAGGAAGTCTACAGCCTGCTACGGTACGGCGTCCAAGTTAAGGAGGACATTGGCGAACCCAACCAAACCGTTTGGCTCATCGACTGGAAAAACCCAGAAAACAATGACTTCTACATAGCCGAAGAAGTAACAGTCAGAGGTCAGCACAACAAGCGCCCAGACATTGTCTTATACATCAACGGAATTGCTGTTGCCACTCTTGAACTGAAAAGAAGCGTTATTTCGGTCTCGCAGGGAATACGGCAGAACCTTGATAACCAAAAAGAAATTTTCATCAAACAATTCTTCGCAACCATCCAGCTCGTAATGGCGGGCAATGACACCGAAGGCTTAAGGTACGCAACCACTGAAACCCCAGAAAAATATTATCTGAAATGGAAAGAGGACTCTGGACTTGAAAACAAACTAGACCGCGACCTCGCCGCATTATGCAACAAACAGAGGCTTCTTGAGGTCATCCATGACTTCATCGTCTTCGATGGCGGAGTCAAAAAAATCTGCAGACACAACCAGTACTTTGGCGTTAAAGCCGCCCAAGACTTCCTTAAACGAAAAGAAGGCGGAATAATTTGGCACACACAAGGCAGCGGCAAAAGCCTAACCATGATTTGGCTCGCAAAATGGATAAGAGAAAACCTCGACAATTCCCGCGTTCTTATCATCACTGACCGAGAAGAACTTGACGGGCAGATTGAACGCTTCTTTAAAGGCGTCGATGAAGACATTTACAGAACAAAAAGCGGCAAAGACCTAATCAGCAAACTAAACGATACTCACCCATGGCTTATTTGCTCGCTTATTCACAAGTTTGGCAAGAAACACGGAACAGCTATGTGGATGATTACCTTAAGGAACTGGAAGCGAAGTCTGCCAAAGATTTCAGAGCAAAAGGCGACTTCTACGTTTTTGTCGATGAATGCCACCGAACACAATCCGGCAAACTGCATGACGCCATGAAAGACATAATTCCAAACGCTGTCTTCATCGGATTCACTGGAACACCACTGCTTAAAAAAGACAAGAGGAACAAGCATAGAAGTCTTCGGCAGATACATTCACACTTACAAGTATGATGAAGCAGTTCTGGATAATGTTGTTTTGGATTTGCAGTATGAAGCAAGAGAAGTAGACCAAACCATAACTTCCCAAGATAAAATTGACCAGTGGTTTGAAGTAAAAACCAAAGGCTTAACCGACTACGCAAAAGCCGAACTTAAAGCGCAGATGGGGAACCATGCAGAAAGTTCTCAGTTCCCAGCCCAGACTCAAACCGAATAGTTGCAGACATAATGCTTGACATGGAACTAAAAGACCGCTTAATGAGCGGCAGAGGAAACGCCCTCTTGATTGCAGGAAGCATCTACCAAGCCTGCCAATACTACGATTTATTCCAAAACAGCGGCTTAAAGAAATGCGCCATAATCACCTCCTACAATGGCGACATTAACCAAATCAAAGGAGAAAGCACTGGAGAAGACGATGAAACCGAAAACATCCAAAAATACGAAACCTACCAAAAAATGCACGAATACTACGAAGAACATTTATCCTGAAATTAAGACAAGAGGCTTTGAAGAAGTAATTAGAGAAAAATTCGTTAAAGAACCCGGACAAATGAAGCTCCTAATAGTAGTCGATAAGCTGCTAACTGGTTTTGATGCTCCACCAGCAACCTACCTCTATATCGACAAGAGCATGCAAGACCACGGACTTTTCCAAGCAATCTGCAGAGTCAACCGATTAGACGGCGAAGACAAAGACTACGGCTACATAATAGACTACAAAGACCTCTTCAACAGCTTAAGCTCAGCAGTAAAAGACTACACCTCAGAAGCCTTTGACGGATTTGACAAAGAAGACGTAGCAGGCTTACTAAAAGATCGACTAAAAAAAGCCAAAGAAAACCTTGATGCAGCCCTTGAAAGAGTAAAAAGCCTATGTGAACCAGTTAAGCCACCCAAAGATACTCATGCCTTTCATAGCTTACTTCTGCGGAGACACAGAAAAACCAGAAGAACTTAAGCGCAACTGAGCCAAGAAGAGAAGCACTCTACAAATCAACCTCTAAACTGATAAGAGCATACTCAAACATCGCAAACGAAATGACACAAGCAGGATACACCGAAGCCCAAGCAAACGCCATCAAAATAGACGTCGGACTTTTTGAAAGCATACGACAGGAAATTAAACTGGCAAGCGGCGACTACATCGACTTAAAAGCATACGAACCAGCCATGCGACACCTAATAGACACATACATTGACGCAAAAGAAAGCACCAAGAGTCTCAGCATTTGACGATTTAACAATTATAGATTTGATAGTCAACAAAGGCGTCGACGCAGTAAATGAGCTGCCAAAGGGCATTAAAGAAAACAAAGAAGCGGTTGCAGAAACCATAGAAAACAACGTGCGCCGACTCATAATCGAAGAAAAACCAACCAACCCCAAGTACTTTGAAAGAATGTCGGTTTTGCTTGATGAAATAATCAGGGAAAGAAAAGAAAAAGCAATACAGTACGCTAACTACCTTCAAGAAGATAGTCGATTTCGTACATAAACTTAAAAGCATAACAGCAACAGGCTCATATCCAACAGCAGTTAACACCAAAGCCAAAACGAGCACTCTTCGACAACCTCAACAACAACGAACAACTCGCCCTAAAAGTGCATGAAAACATAATAAATTCAAAAGCAGACGATTGGCGAGGCAACAGAATCAAAGAACGACAAGTCAGAAACGCAATCAGAGAAGCCCTCGGCATGCCAACCGACTGACGAAAAAACCGTAGAAATGATATTGGAGCTGGCGAAAAACCAAAATGAATACTAAAAAAACCAGAACTATGATTTGCGATTTAGAGATTGAGACTGTAAAGAAGGACATAAAAAACATTCATGTTGGCGTTTATCCGCCAAACGGAAGAGTAAGAGTTGCAGCTCCACTAAAAACAACTGATGAAGCAATAAAACTGTTAGTAATTTCAAAAATGCCCTGGATAAAAAAACAACAAACTAAAGTTCAGCCAGCAAGAGCGCCAAACCAAACGCGAATACGTTTCTGGAGAAAGCCACTACTTTTTGGGCAACAGATACCGCTTAAACGTTATTCAAACAGACTGCTAAACCAAGAATCGAAATAAAAAGAAAAACACAGAATCGACATGTACATCAAGCCAGAAGCATGCCGCTGGAGAAAAGAGAACGCTTAATGGATAACTTCTATCGGTCAGAACTAAAAAAACAAATTCCCGCTCTGTCTAGATAAATGGCAAGAAATTACAGGTTTACAGCGTCAAAGAAGTTAAGATTAAGAAAATGAAGACTAAATGGGGAACCTGCAACCCAAAGCACCAGACGAATATGGCTTAATCTTGAGCTTGCAAAAAAACCACTCCGTTGTTTAGAATATGTGTTGGTTCATGAGATGACTCATCTTAAAAGAAAAGCATCATAACGAACAATTTGAGCTGCTTGCTCAAATCATACATGCCACAATGGGATCAATGCAAACAAGAACTAAACAACGGCATACTCAGCTATTCAGAATGGGAAAAAGCGCCCAAAAAAAAGATTCAAACAAAGAGTAAATTGGAGAATTAATTTAAAAAATACTTACAGCTTTTCTCACCGATAGTATTATTAATACTATTAAAAGAGTAAATTACAAATGGAAGAAAATGTTAATGGAAAAAAAACCTTCCACTTATACTCTCGAAGAACTTATCGGTCCACTAAATGACGTGGAAAAAAAATATGCGCCAAAACAACTCTATGTTGTAGGGCAACTACCAATACCCTTATCATCTCCAAGAGTTTCAGTCATAGGTGCACGGAAAGCTTCTTCCAAAGGACTTAACGCAGCCAGTATTATTGCAAAATTTTTTGCGAAACATAATGTAACAGTTGTTAGCGGACTAGCTGAAGGAATTGATAGTGCAGCACATAAAGGCGCCATTGAAGCAAATGGTCATACAATCGCTGTTCTAGGAACTCCATTGAATAAATTTTACCCATATAAAAATCAGCAACTTCAAGAATATATCATGCAAAAGCATTTAGCAATTTCTCAATTTCCAATCGGATACCCAATAATGCCAAAGAATTTTGTCATTAGAAATCGAACAATGGCACTCATCTCTGATGCAACAATTATTATTGAGGCTGGCAATTCTAGCGGTTCTCTTCATCAAGGGTGGGAGGCTCTAAGACTTGGAAGACCTCTATTTATTTGGAGCCCTCTAATGCAGTGACCATTCATTGAATTGGACCAGAGAAAATGGCAAGTTATGGTGCAATTAGATTTACCGATCCAGAGGAAGTGCTGGATGAATTACCTTCTCACAAAACAGATCCTTGAAGTGATCCAATGACATATGAACTTGTCTCAGCTTGAGTTTGGTGCACTTTTAACTTACACCCCTCGTGGAAATACTCCAAAATCACTGCAATCAAAAAATGTTATGATAGCTCTAAAACGTGACCAATTTGTTAACACGCCACCAATCTTGATGTCTGACTGGATAGCAAAGAGAATACAAGAGAAAATTGCTGAACTTACCGTTCGGGCATTTTTTTCAGGCCAAACACAATTTTAGTTCCTGTACCAAAGAGTTCCTTGATGCAACCAGATACATTATGGGTTCCAGAAAGAATAGCAAAGGCAATAGTTGCTGCGGGTATTGGAAAACAAGTCGATGCTTGCCTTATCAGAACTAAACCTGTTGCCAAGGCAGCTTCTTGTGTGTCAAGCGAGAGACCAACTGCAAAACAGCATTATGATTCAATAACTGTTCAGGGAGCTTTATCTAAACCAGATGAAATTGTGCTAATTGACGATGTTGTTACTCGTGGAGCTACCCTTATAGGATGTGCAAATCGATTGGCAGATGCTTTTCCAGAATGTCGGATAAGAGCATTTGCAGCCATGCGAACTATTAGCAATCCAAATGAATTTCAGAGCTGTCTATTCACCCTGTATTGGAACTATCACTCTTTCTACGTCAGGGCAAACATATAGAAGACCATAGCTATATGGGATTAATAACTGCTAGCTCCAGCAGCTGAAGCTCAAAGCACTTGAGAAAAAGCTGGAAAGTTCCAACCACAAGGGTTAGAGGATGCTATTCTTCTGGTTCAACCTCTAAATGGACCTTAATGCGTTGTATGTCTTTTTCAGTCATCAAATCCTCTTTGGCTCGGTCGTCAACTATGCCGTCGGCTATGCTCTCCACGATATAACTGCAAATATGACACAATGGAATATTGACTAAGGTATGGTCTTTTTTATCGTTGAAAGGCAACGTGACAAGTTCATCTTCGGGTACGCCAGTAGCCCATACACCCTTAGCCTTTAATCTGATGAGTTCATCAGCAACTTCTTTTTTGGTTCTTCTGCACATCCAACATTTTTTCTCATTCAATACAATCACCTAATTAACACCAGATTTTCTTCTTTCTCGCTTAAACTCGTCGTATTTGTAGAGTACTTCGCTTATTTGGCTGCGTATGAATTGCTCTGGACTGCGGAAGGGTGTTCCCATTTCTTTTAGGGCTTCGTCGAGCTCGTTATATTGCTCACGAGAAACTTCAATGCATTCATTGTCGTTTTTCAATCGTTCAAGCCGGTAGCGTATAGCATCACGGACAAAGTCCTCTTTGTTGGTGAATCCTGTATCTTTGTTTTCTTCAATGAAGTTTTCCACTTTGGCAATGACTTCAGACGGAAGAATAACTGACTGCTCTAAGAGAGCGTTTATGGCGTCTTGGTAAGTTTGCATTTTGTTAGTCTCAGCGGTGAGCTCGCCTAGGAGACCGGTTAGTTTGCTGTGGATGTCGTCTGAGATTTTTATCGCTTTCATGCTGTATTTCTCCTGTGAACAGAAGTATGATTAGTAGGATTAGATTTATAAGGTTTCTCATAGTAACGGAGTTAACTAAGTTAACCATAAGGGGAATTGTGAGAAATGAAAGCAAAAGTCGCCTTCACCATCGATCAAGCGGTCCTAAAAGAAATAGACGCCTTAAGGGACCTAGCAACGCGAAGCGCTTTCGCAAATGAAATCCTCAAACAAGGACTCAAAGCATACAAGGCAACGCATAAGCGACCCAAGGCGCCATTTCCAGCCGTGACCTTTGATACGGCTGAGGAAACAGCGTTAGCGAGGGAGAGACCATGATGGAGCCACATAAGGTTTGCCCCTTAGCCGCATCCCACCCGCAACAGGAAAACAGCGATTGCCTAGGCGAAGCGTGCGCATGCTACGTAAAAATGCAAAAGCCCCGCTTAATGCAAACAGGCAACAGCAGATTCGTTGATCCAGAAAATTTCTATCGCTATGTCGGCTGCGGATTGGTGGCACACATTCCTTGGGAACTTGTCAACCGTGAAAAGAACTCAGAATCCCCAGCCTAAATCCTGGAGAATTTAGAAAAGGACCACTGAGAGAGGATGGGAGGGAATGGCTGGACTTACGGCAGAGGCAAAGTCTTCTCCCGACTCTGTAATTTTTCCTTCTCCCAGTCCCTGCACTTGTAAGTCTACACCTCAGAAAATTCTGCAAGCCCCCTAAACCCATGCCCTCAATGCGGATCCACAAAGCTATGGCGAGACGCCAAACGCTACACAGTTTATGGAGACGAAATTCAAAGGTGGCTTTGCCGAGACTGTGGCTTAAGATTCTCAGATCCAAATGACGTTAAAAAAAGCTGGAGCAACCAGGAAAAAGCAGCCCGAACGGAATTGAGCAATGAAATAAAAATGACAGATGACTTAGTTATCTACTCACCAAATATGCGTCACGGAGACGAAAAACTTGGTAGCAGAACAACAGACATCTGAAGTTCTGCGGAGAAACCAAACTGGCGAGGTCAAAGGAAAAATCATCGAATACGCCTGGTGGCTCAAAAAAGACGGAAAAAGCGAATCAACAATCCTGGGCAGAACAAAAATACTAAGCATACTCACAAAACGAGGCGCCAACCTCTACGACCCCGAAAGCATCAAAGAAGCAATAGCCAAACAACCCTGGAGCAGCGGCAGAAAAAACAACGCATGCGACGCCTACTCATCCTTCCTAAGAATGGTAGGCGGCACCTGGGAAGCACCAGTATACCAAACCATCCGAAAACTGCCCTTTATCCCAAAAGAAACGGAAATCGACCAGCTCATCGCAGGATGCAGCAAACGCATGGCCACTTTCCTACAAACGCTAAAAGAAACAGGCTCAAGATGCGGAGAAGTCTGGCGACTAAAATGGGACGACATAGACTTCGAAAGCAAAGTCGTAAACATCACACCAGAAAAAAACAGCAACCCACGCGTAACCCACCTAAGCGATAAACTCCTCGACATGCTCAGACAACAGCCAAAAAACTACGGAGAATACGTCTTTTCCCGCCCAAACATGAGAGTAGACAACCACGCCGTCACATTCCAACAACAACGCAAACGAATCGCAAAGAAAATCGGCAACCCAAGAATACTAAAAATCCACTTCCACACGCTAAGACACTTCAAAGGAACCATGCTCTACCACAAAACCAAAGACCTGCTCTACGTAATGCAAGCCTTAGGCCACAAAAACATCAAAAACACGCTCCTCTACATCCAACTCGAAGAAGCACTGTTCCAAGGCGAAATAGACTACATCTCAAAGGTAGCCAAGACTCCAGGAGAAATCTGCGCTCTAATCGAGGCAGGCTTTGAATACGTCACTGAATTTGAAGGCCTCAAGTTCTTTAGAAAAAGGAAGACCTAAAACATGAAAAACCAAGAAAAAACAAGTATACATCGCCAGGATAAACCCCCTGTATGTTTTAACATAGTGGTGCAGGGGGTGGGATTTGAACCCACGAACGCCTACGCGATAGGGTCCTAAGCCCTACTCCGTTGACCAGGCTTGGAGACCCCTGCACGGCAAGTTCAGAATTGAAGAATGCGCGCGTTCATATAATAACTTTCTTAGCCATCATGACCCTTTATTTAGACGAGCAACATGGCAGCTATCAGCAGATTCTTGGGACAGGGTCGCCAACGGGTCTCGCAATTACACGTTTTCCTCCAACCACGGTTTGCATCGCAACACCACCAAACTCAGCAGTGACTTCGCCAATTATTTTAGCGTTTTTGCCCTCTAAAGTATCCCGCAGCATGGCAAGCAGTTCTTCTGCTTTTTGTGGGATTACACCAATAACGACTTTGCCTTCGTTGCCTACTTCCAACGGATCCAATCCGAGCATCTCGCATGCAGCGCGTACATCATCTCTAAGAGGGATCTCGTTTTCTTGGATTAATATCCCCTTTTTGGATTTTTCGGCATATTCGTGTAGGCAATCTGCTAGACCGCCACGAGTGGGGTCCTTCATGGCTACGATGCCGCCAACTTCGCCCAAGAGCCGCTGAATGAGTTTGTTGAGTGGTTTCACGTCGCTTCGGATTTGGCTGCCGAATCTGAACCCTTCCTGCGCCGAAAGCACGGCTAATCCGTGATCTCCTATTGTGCCGTTTAGGATAATTTTGTCGCCGATGGCCAAGTTGCTGTCGAGCGTCCACCTTGCCGTGAAGTCGTTTCGATACTTCTTTACCAAGGCCAGATTCTCCTCCAATGAGGAGGTCCGTTTGCCCATGCCCGACACGTTCATAACGCACCCGCCCAACGTGCCCTTTTCCACGACTTTTGTGTCGCCGGTTACTATGCCCACGTCTGCTTCGAGACAAGTCTGTCGCATGCTTGCCAAAATTCGTTCAAGATCCTCCATAGCTAAACCTTCTTCCAAGATGAAACCCGAAGCGAGCGCGATGGGCTGCGCTCCTAGCATACTAATATCATTCACTGTGCCCGAAATCGAGAGGCGCCCTATGTCACCACCCGGGAAAAAGATTGGCTTCACCGCATGACTATCACTCTTGAAGACTATGTCGTTCACAACTGCGGCGTCATCCATGGCTTCCAACGACACCTCCGCTTTCGCAATTCCGCCAAGAAACTTTACGATATAGTTCTTGACCAAATCGTGCATGACGGTCCCACCTGCCCCGTGCAGCATTGTAATGTGGTTGTTCTTGTCTTTCATGCCTATTCCTTCGCTTAGGTTAAACTCTGAAAGTGGAAAATAAACACATCGAAGAAAATGTCCGGTTTTGTGCTCTCTGAGCTCGACTGACTCTTTCTTGAAACTGCCATGAAATCTCTCACTTTGAATATCCTAAAAACAGTCTGAAGAATTTGTAATAGCTCGTTTAGAGAGGAATCGCAAAAAAAACAGCAAACGCTAATTAGAAAAACTATAAAAGGACAATTGCATTCCACACTTTACACACCTCACAGCAACGAATTCGCGGTTTCCCACAGGCAACTATCCTAGTTCACTTAGTCGAAAAACTATTTGTGATATGGAAAGCCTTATAATTCGCGTTTACGCTGTTGTGTTGCGCACTTGGAGAAATCAATATGCCAAAATGGGGATACTCTATCACAGCAGAAGAACTGGACCCAGAAAAGACCGTCAAAGCAAGCGGACGCGAATTAAAAGTATCCCCAAAACATGCACGCGAAGTGTGCCGGACAATCAAAGGCATGATGCTAACCCAAGCCAAAGAATTCCTGCTTGACGTCATGGAGAAAAAGAAAGCCGTTCCATTTCGTCGGTACCAGAAAAAAGCAGGACATCGACGCGGATTAGAAAAAGCGTTTGCAGGAAGATACCCAATCAACGCTTCATCAAAAATCCTCAAAGTACTGCAAGGTGCACAAGCAAACGCCGAAAACAAAGGCTTAGACGTAGAGAGACTGCGAGTTATCCACGCAGCAGCGTACCCAGGCATGAAAGTCAAACGATTCACGCCCAGAGCCCACGGAAGAGCATCACCAAAATTCAACATCCTCTCACACGTTGAAATCGTTCTAGGAGAGAAACCTGGGCAAGGAGAAGAAGCATAAATGTCCATAGTTAAACGTTTTATCTCAGAAGCTATGAAAAACGCAGAAATCGACGAGTTCTTACAAAAGAAACTTGAACGAGCTGGATATGGTGGAGTAAACCTCTCCAAAACCCCCCTCGGCACGCACGTTGTAATCTACGCCATGCGACCCGGTTTAGTAATTGGACGTGGCGGAGAAACCATCCGAGAACTCGCAACCGTTCTAGAACAAAGTTTCAAAGTAGCTAATCCACAAATATCGGTCTCAGAAATAGAAGTCCCAGAACTCAACGCATATGTCGTTGCATCTCGCGTTACCTCAGCCCTACAAAAAGGCATCCACTTCAGACGCGCAGGATTCTGGGCCCTAAACCAAGTTATGGAAGCAGGCGCATTAGGGTGTGAAATCGTCATAAGCGGCAAACTCCGCACTGAACGCGCCCGATTCGAAAAATTCCGCGCAGGATACTTCCCAAGATGCGGCGAACCAGCATTGAAGTACACTCGCAAAACCGAAGCCCACGTGCAGCTCAAAGCAGGCATGTTCGGCGTTAGAGTAAAAATCATGCCTCCGGACGCTCAGTTTCCCGACAAAATAAAAATTCTAACAGAACTCCCGCCAGAACCCGCAGCCGAGAAGAAACCAGAGATTCAAACCCCAGCAACAGCGGCACCAAAAGAAAAAGCACCAACTCCAGAGAAAATAGTCGTAATTGAAAACGAGACAAAACCTGAACCATCTGCCCCAGCTGAACCTTCCACACCAGCACCTGAAGCCGAAGCCCCTAAAGCTGAAGAACCTCAAAAACCAGTTGAAAACAAAGTTGCGGAGGAAAAACAGTAATGCCGATTCTGCGAATGAAAGAAATAACCGCCATGTCTACTGAGGATCGCACGAAAAAACTCAGTGAACTCAGAGCAGAACTCTCCCGTCTCAGAACCATGATCAGCGCTGGCGGCGCAATCGAGAACCCAACACGTGTCAGGGAATTGCGAAGAACAATCGCTCAAGTGCTTACCGTCGAGAACGAGGTTAGACTCGGTATCAGAGCCCCAGCAAAAGAACCTGAAAAAGTAGCACCAAAGAAACCCCGAGCAACCGCGGCGAAGAAACCCAAGGAGACAAAGCCAGAATGAAAGTAACGCCAGACATCATCCGCGAAGAATTCATAGGTACAACCGGTTCAGTTTCCAGCAGCCCACACGCAGGATACTTAAAGATCAGCGGGGAAGTGCTCGGCGAAACGAGAAACACCTTCATGATACAGCAAGAAGGAAAAACGAAAAGCGTAGTGAAGGACCAAGCAGTATTCCTATTTCAATTCTCCGATGGAACAGCCGTCGAAATCGACGGCAAGCTTCTAGTAGGAAGATCAGAAGACCGCCTCAAAAAAACAGTTAAGAGGTTATGGTAATGTCCTTAACATTCAAGCAACCAAAAAAAACATGCGAAGACAAAAACTGCCCATTCCATGGAACTCTAGCCGTTAGAGGACGAGTGCTGGATGGCGTAGTTGCCAGCTCCAAAATGGATAAAACCGTCGTAGTTGAACGCGAGTACCTACAATTCAGCAAAAAATACGTGCGGTACGAGAAAAGACATGGCCATATCCCATCACACAACCCGCCATGCATAGACGCCAAAGAAGGCGAACACGTGCGTATTGCAGAATGCCGCCCCGTCAGCAAGACAGTTTCTTTCGTAGTTGTAGAGAGAATGGAGGAAAAGTAGAATGGCGGCGAAAGCAAAAGGACGTGGACTGATAGCAAAAGGAATGCTTGCCCACGGTCAAAAACTCTCACGCGGTCTGAATACAACCTCAATCTTGCGATGCACCGACAACACAGGCGCACGAAAACTCCGGCTAGTCCAAGTTAACACTTTTAAGGGCAGACTCAGACGCTACCCCTCCGCCACTGTAGGCGACAAAGTCACCGTCTCAGTTAGGCAAGGTGCCCCTGACATGCGAAAGAAAATATTCCAAGCAGTCATCGTGAGGCAAAGACGACCTTTCCGTCGCGTCGACGGCGTTTGGGTTCAATTCGAAGATAACGCAGCAGTCATTATTACTCCCGAAGGAGAAATGAAGGGCTCAGAAATTCGGGGTCCAGTAGCAAGAGAAGCAGCTGAAAGATGGCCAAGAATCGCAAGCGCCTCAAGTACTATTGTATAGGTGAGATTTATGCACGGAACAAAGAATCCTGGAAAACAGCGCAAAATGCTCTTCAACGCACCAGCACATATCCGCCACAAGCTGATGGCTGCTCCGCTCTCTCCGGAGCTTCTTGCTCAACGGGGTGTCAAGACTCTTCCAGTTAGGAAAGGGGACACAATCCGCATAGTTCGTGGCGATCACAAGGGCTTCGAGGGAAAGGTATCCCGTGTAGACCTAAAGCATTTCCGAGTGTACCTTGAAGGCTTAACTCGCGAAAAAGTAGACGGCACCACTGTATTCGTAGCGTTGCATCCTTCAAAGGTCATGATAAGAAACCTGAATCTTGATGATAAAAGGCGAAAAGCAGTCTTGGACCGAAAGAAGCCGATAATCAAGAAGAAAGCCGAAAAAGCAACGAAGAAACCTGCCACAAAGAAAGAAGTTGAACCGGAAGCACCGACTGAAGAGGCACCTAATTCCGCAACCCCTGAAGAAACTGAAGATGAGTCCAAGCTAACTCCAGAAGCTGAAGGAGGAAAATAAATTTGGGTAGAAAAGGAAAAACCGCGAGATTAAAACGTAAACCAGCACCAAGGTTCTGGCCAATTCACAGGAAAGAAGACCCTTGGGTAATGAAACCTTCATCCGGTCCTCATAACCTGCAGAACTGTTTGCCCCTGTCGCTTGTACTTCGTGACATGCTAGGCATTGCTGCAACAAGGAAAGAAGCTCAGACTCTACTCTATCAAGGCAAAGTCCTTGTTGACGGAAAGGTCCTGCACAAAGACGACTTCCCAGTTGGTCTGATGGATGTTATTTCTATGCAGGATGCAGGAACGTATTACCGAATCCTGCCAAGTCACAAAGGGCTATTCCTGAATCCAATTAGCAAAGAAGAGACAAGCTTCAAACTATGCAGAATAGACGATAAAATGACCGTGACTGGCGGAGTGCAGGTTAACTTGCACGATGGATCAAACATTCTCATAAAAGTAGCTGATCCCAAAAATCCGAAGGAAAACATTTACAACACATTCGACGTGCTGAAGCTAAACATTCCCTCAAAAGAAATTGCGGGGTGCATAAAACTCAAGGAAGGCAATTTTGCCATAATCACTGGTGGAAAAAACATCGGTGTGACAGGCAAAATTGTTGAAATCGAAAAAACGGAAGCCAAGAAACGCAAGAACGCACTCGTTGTAGTTGAAGACAATCTAGGCAAACGTTTCCAGACCATCCTTGACTTTGTCTTTTCAACGGGTGAAAATCTGCCCTTAACATCCTCAGTGGAGGCCCCTGCAGTTGTCTGAAGAAGCCATGATTAAGAGGTGGGCTGGGCAGCCTATGCTTAAACCCCGCATAGAAAAAGTTGTCGTTAACTTAAACGTGGGCAAATCCGGGGAGCCACTGGAGAGGGCTTTTAAAGTCCTTAAAGAAATCGCCGGACAGACTCCAGTTAAGAAGAACGCGAAGACCTCCATTAGGGATTTCGGCATACGCAAGGGTGAGCCAATTGCGTGCGTTGTTACCTTAAGACGACAAGCTGCAATTGATTTCCTCAAAAAAATACTAATCGTTAAAGATAATAAAGTGTCGAGATCATCGTTTGACGATCGCGGCAACTTTGCTTTCGGTCTGAAAGAACACATCGAAATACCCGGCGTGAAATACGACCCCGATGTAGGCATTTTCGGAATGGATGTCTGTGTGACGCTGAATCGCCCTGGTGACCGCGTGGCTGACCGAAGAAAACGAAAAGCCCGAGTGGGCCACAAACACGTCTTGACGCCTGAAGAATCAATCTTGTTCACGAAACAAACGTTAGGAGTGGAAATCGTCTAATACTAGGAGAAACGTGCATGGGAAAACAACAACAAAAGAAAGAGAGAAAATTCGGTAAAGGTTCAAGACCTTGCCAAAGATGTGGTTCATACGGGCCCATCATTAGACGTTACAATTTAGGCTTGTGCAGGCACTGCTTTAGAGAAGCAGCGCCGAAACTTGGTTTCAAGAAATATGAGTAAGAGGTAAAAAAAGCATGGACACCCTAACAAATGGATTGACAACAATAATCAACAACGAAATGCGAAACAAACGGGAATGTATAATCAGCCCAGCATCCAAACTATTAGGCCGAGTCCTGCGCATCATGCAATTGAACGGCTACATCGGCGAATTCGAGTTTATCGATGATGGTCGACAAGGCAAATTCAAAGTGCAGTTGATGGGCAGAATAAACAAGTGTGGTTCAATTAAACCACGTTTCGCAGTTAAAGTAACCGAGTTCGAAAACTGGGAGAAGAAATTCCTTCCCTCCAGAAACGTGGGTATAATGGTGGTTTCAACCCCTAAAGGCGTCACAGCCCACAGGGAAGCTGAAGAGAAAAACGTAGGCGGCAGACTGCTGGCTTTCGTGTACTAGAAAAGGTGTAAGTTATGCGACTACCAGAAATTTCCCGAGTAATTTCAATTCCCGAAGGCGTAGTGATAAACATAGATGGACGCAAAGTCACAGTTAGAGGCGGCAAAGCAATCTTAACTCGAGATTTCTCACATGCTGAGGTTTCGCTTGAGACTGACGGCAAAAATGTCAAGATCTGGGCAAAGTGGCCTCGCAAGAAAGAAGCATCCCTGGTCGGAACAGTTGAGTCACACATAAAAAATATGATTACGGGCGTCACCAAAGGTTACACCTACAAACTAAAGATAGTGTATTCGCACTTTCCGATCACAGTGAAACTCCATGATAAGTCTGTGATGGTCGAAAACTTCACGGGCGAACGCAGAGCGCGGAAAGCAAATATTCTGGGCGACTGCAAAGTCAAAGTTGAAACCGACGACATAATCGTTCAAGGAACAAACTTGGAAGACGTAAGTCAGACTGCCGCGAACATTGAGACTATGACGCGAGTAACTAACAAGGATCCTCGCGTTTTCCTAGACGGTTTATATGTGTATGAAAGAAACGAAGGAATGGATTAGAATGACTGAGAAAAAAGATTCCGCCGCAGCAATGCAGAACGCGCTGAAAGTTAGGGCACGGGCTAAAAGCAAGAAACCTGCCTTTGTGAGGCCAGAAAGCTGGAAGTTCGACAAATTCAGCTTAAGCTGGCGCAGGCCCCGCGGCTTGGACAATAAGGTTCGCCGCAAAATCAAAGGTTGGCCACCAGGTCCCAGTTCAGGATACAAAGGTCCAAAGATTGTTCGTGGCTTGCATCCTTCTGGTTATGAAGACGTCTTAGTTCATAATCTTGCCGAACTTGCGAAAATTGACTCAGTGTCTCAAGTCGCTAGAATTGCCCACACGGTTGGGAAAAAGAAGCGGCTGCAGATTGTTGCTGAGGCTAAGAAAATTAACCTGCGAATAGTAAACGTCAAAGAAGTCAAAGAGATAGCAAAAGAAGAAGCTGCTGCGGAAGAAACTGAAGAAACCAAAGGGAAATCAGCCAGGAAACAAGCCCCAGCAAAAGCAGAGAAGAAAAAAACGCCGAAACCGAAAAAGACTGAAAAGAAAACCAAAAAGGGAGCTAAGAAACAATGACCAATCTCACTAACCAAAGACGTTTGGCATCAAGAATCATGAAGATTGGCCAAAACCGTGTTTGGATCAATCCCGAAAAGACAGAGGATGTGGAGTCAGCCATCACAAGAGAGGAAGTCCGCAGACTTGTTCACGAGAAAGTAATTGCTGCAACGCCCATCAAAGGCGTCAGTCGAGGCCGCGCCAAAGTCATTCAGGCAAAGAAACGTCGAGGTCGCCGCAAGGGCCCGGGCAGCAAGAGCGGGACTCCACGAGCGGTAATCAGCAAGAAAGAAGCTTGGATGACAAAGATTCGTGCGTTGAGGCGCAAACTTCGCGAGTTGAAGGAAAAAAGGACAATTACTGAAAGCAATTACAGGGAACTGTACATGATTGCGGGCAGTGGAAGATTCGAATCTATAGCTGATATGGAACGATACGCAAAAGCTCATGATATGTGGAGGAAACGCTAAATGCCTCATGGATCACGTTACCGCGTTCCTCTGCGCCGACGCCGAGAACAGAAAACCGATTACCAGGCAAGAAAAGCGTTCGTTGTTTCGGGAAAGCCCCGATTAGTAGCCCGCAGTAGCTTAAAAAACACTGTGACCCAGATAATAGTGGCTAAACCCCACGGCGACGAAGTTTTAGCTTCAGCACACACTCGAGAACTCGTGAAAAAGTATGGTTGGAAAGCCGCAACAGGCAACATTCCAGCTGCATACCTGACCGGTTTGCTATGTGGCTTGAAAGCTAAGAAGAACGGTATTTCCGAGGCGATTCTGGATCTTGGTTTGGTTTCACCGACGAAAGGCTCCAAAGTCTTCTCCACACTTAGCGGAGTTGTCGATGCAGGCGTTGCAGTTCCTCATTCAACTGAGAAAATCATTAAGGAGCGTACAGTTGGCTACCACATTCAGGACTATGCTGAAAGTCTAGGTGCTCCTGAAGAATACAAGCCTAAGTTTTCGACTTACACGGCTAAAGGTCTCAATCCTGAAAAGCTTAGTGACCACTTTGTGGAAGTGCGCAACAGCATACTGACTGCTTTCGGCATGCCATTACCGAAACCTGAACCGCGACCAGTCAAGGCAAAGAAGCCTGAACAACCAAAGCCAGTCAAAGCTGGGAAACCAGAGGCTAAGGTTGCGCCAGCACCGCCTGTCAAAGTTGAAGCCAAACCCGTTGCGAAAGTCGAGGCAAAGAAGGCAGAGGTAGCTGAGCCGAAGCCAAAAGCTGCACCGCAAGTTGCGCCCGAAGCCAAAGCTCCTGTAGCCGAAGCTAAGGCAGAAGCCAAACCAAAGGCTAGCAAAACGCCTAAAGCGAAACCCGCACCTAAGAAGGCGGCACCTTCCAAAGTGAAAGCTGAAAAAGCTGAGACAAAAGCAAAGCCTGAAGCAAAACCGAAGCGCGCTCGCAAGAAATCTGAAGCTGAAAAAGCCAGTTCTGAAGCCGCTCCGAAACCCGCTAAGAAAACTGGTGGTAAGAAAGAATGATGTCCCAACAAAGAAATAGAGAACGTCCAAAAGTAAATCTGGAAGAGTGGGTTCCAAAAACCCGATTGGGCAAGATGATTCAAGAAGGCAAGATCACCAATATAGATGAAGTCTTCTTGAGTGGTCTGAAAATCGTGGAATCCCAAGTTGTAGATGCCCTGCTTCCTGACCTTCAAGAAGAAGTCATAAACATTAACCTAGTTCAGAAACAGACCGACGCAGGCGAAAAGAGCCGCTTCAAGGCAATCGTTTGCGTGGGCAACCGCGACGGCTACCTGGGCTTGGGTCAAGGAAAAGCAGGTCAAGTCAGAAATGCAATTGAGAAAGCTGCTGCTGATGCACGCCTAAACATCATCCCCGTCAAACGTGGATGTGGTAGTTGGGAGTGCGGTTGTGGCAGAGGTCATTCGGTACCATACCAGGTTGAAGGCAAATGCGGCAGTGTCCGTGTCGTTATGGTTCCTGGTCCCAGAGGCTTGGGCCTTGTTGCCAGCGAAGTCGCTAAGACTATTCTGGGTTTAGCGGGCGTCAAAGATCTTTGGTCACGGACTTATGGTTCCACGAGGACTGTTCCTTCTTTCGCATGCGCAACTTTTGATGCGTTGAAAAAGACATATAACTTGATTACTCCGACGGATTGGGTGAAGTAAAATGGCCGCACAGGAAACTGAAACATGCAAATGCATAGTTGCCGTGAAAGTGCGAGGCGAAGTCAGCGCTCAACGAGAAGCCAGAGAAACAAACGCCCTACTCGGTCTCTCCCACACTAACCACGCAGTCATCATTGACAGTCGACCAGCATACCTTGGAATGCTCCAACGGTCACAAAGCTACGTGACCTGGGGCGAAGCATCAAAAGAACTCGTAACAAATATGATTACCCAACGAGGACGGCTGGCTGGCAATAAGAAACTGACGGATGAGTATGCACAAAAAGTCGGATACAAATCACTTATTGACCTCGCAGAAGCCGTGTTCGCCTGCAAAGTGGACTACTCCAAACTTGAAGGCATAACCAAAACTTTCAGGTTGCGTCCGCCAAAGAAGGGCTACAAGGGCACAACCAAAAAGAGCTTCAGGGCAGGCGGCGAAGCAGGGTATCGCGGCGAAGCCATCAACGACCTCGTAAAGCGGATGATCTAAATAGCCAACATACAACTTTTCTCATTTCTTGGACCCAACTGAGAATCTACCCGAAACCTCGGGTGTACTTGTTTTGCTCTCTCGAGTTCAATGCTCACTGATTTCAAGGATCACGAAAAATTAGGAAAGGGTTTGACCCCAAGCTATTTTTCGTCGCGCAATCTTTTTTCTATGGCTTTCTGCTGCCTCGTGGAAAGATGTTCCTCTTGGCAAACGGGGCACCTGAGTACCTTAACGTCGTGAAAAACTTCGTCGACTTCAAAATCAGCTTCAGCCTCGATTAATTCGACGCAGCAAATGGGGCATATCAACGCTCCTGCTTTCACGGTTTGCCCGTGTTGTTTTTCGTTTTTGTTTGGCAATGGTATCGCTATCCAAAACGTTCATGGTATTAATGTATCTTGCTGGTTTTCCAGACAGTGCTTTGGGTTCCAGTTGACAACTACTGAAGTGCGTAAAACGTGGTAAAATCGCGGTGAAATCAATTAATTGGGTCTATTATTCACGAAATACGTAAAAAAAGTTATGAATTCGGAAATGCTTAAATAACCGCTTACAGAGAATATTCTCTCCAAGAGGTTAAACGTAATGACGTTATTCAGTGGTTGTTACACAGCCCTCATCACACCCTACCGCGCAAACCGCGAAGTGGACTACGAGGGCTTGCAACGATTAGTCGAATTCCAAATAAGCCAAGGGGCAAACGGTATCTTAGCCTGCGGCACCACAGGCGAAAGCCCGACCCTTGATTGGAGCGAACATAACAAAGTTACAGAACGCATCCACGAGTACATCCGTGGCAAGGGCTTAACAATCGCCGGGACAGGCAGCAATAGCACTCAGGAAGCTATCGAAGGCACAGTTCATGCGGCACACATAGGCATCACAGCTGTCCTTCTCGTTGACCCGTACTATAACGGACCAAGCTCAATGGAGATTCGCCGAGAATACGTTGAACCTATAGCTAAGCAATTTCCCGAAATGCAAATAATCCCCTACGTAATCCCTGGTCGAACAGGGACCCAGCTTTTGCCCCAAGACATTGCTCAACTCGCAGGATACTACCCCAACGTGCGGTGCGTAAAGGAAGCCACGGGTGATTTGGAAAACATGCGCTTGACCCGCAAGCTGTGTGGAAGAGACTTCGATATCTTGTCAGGCGATGACGATAAGACGTTTGCAATGATGACCTTGCCGGAAATTGAAGCGAGCGGTGTTATTTCAGTATCTAGCAACATTGTCCCACATGCCATTAGCGACATGGTACACTACATCTCTGATGGAAATACCACGGAAGCAAAGCAACTGGCTGAAATCCTGCAGCCACTGTTCTCGGTAATTACTGTAAAGACTCAGGAGCAAACCCCATTCGGGACAGTTACGTGCAGAGCACGGAATCCACTGGCAACGAAGACGCTGATGAACGTTTTGGGGATGCCGGCTGGACCTTGCAGGCAACCGCTGGGCAAAATGACCCGGAGCGGACTTGAACTGGTCCTGCAAGCAGCCAAAAAAGTCTATGAGGTACACCCAGAAATCCTCAGACCAATTGAGCAGTTCTTTGACGTGGACCTGATGGACAGACTCAACAATTTCAAGTACTTGGAGGGTCTGTGCTATGCTTAAGTTCTGTATAGCTGGCGCAGCGGGTAAAATGGGGCGCGCCATAATCCAAGAAGCCACTGCCAAGGGACACCAGGCGGTGGGCGCGGTCGAAGCGAAAGGAAACTCCGCCATCGGCAAGAGTCTCAGGCAACTAGGAATAACTGACTCAGATTTGTGTATTGTCGGCGTTGACAAACTCTTTGAAGCCGTAGAAGACGCGGATTGCTACATAACTTTTACCTCAGCGGCTGCAGAAGTGCAGAATCTGCCCCTGGTTGCGAAGCTGGGTAAGCCAATCGTCTTAGGCACCACGGGGTTCACGGAGGAGCAAAACCGGCTAATCCGAAGCGCAGTCGAACATATGGTTCCAGCCGTCTTCTCGCCAAATTACTCTGTCGGAGTGAACGTGCTGTTCAAACTTGCAGAAGTCCTTAAGGCATTCCCACAAGAATATAACTTCAGCATAAGCGAAATACATCACACCGCCAAGAGAGATGCGCCAAGCGGCACAGCAATGAAACTCGGCGAGATAATATCCGATATCCGGGGCTACACAGCCACAGTCCACGGAAGAGAAGGTACCAGCTTGCGAAAAGCAGAAGAACTGGAAATTGTTTCGATGCGCGCAGGAGGCGTCCCAGGTATTCACGACCTCATAGTAGCCGGACCATATGAGATGCTCAAGATAGAGCACACTGCGTTCTCTCGCAACGTTTTTGCGCAAGGGGCAGTCTATGCGGCAGAATGGCTAAGCAAGCAAACGAACCCTGGAATCTACAGCATGGCAACCGTACTGGGGCTTTAGTCAAAAGTTTTTATCGAAGAAAACTAACAAGAAACAAAGGAAGCAGAAACAATGTCTTCGAAGCGTAAAGTAGCAATATTGGGCGCTACAGGTGCTGTTGGGCAACGATACATCCAGCTGCTCCAAGGGCACCCGTGGTTTGAAATTGAGGTCTTGGCAGCGTCTCAGCGTTCAGCAGGCAAGAAGTACAAGGAAGCTTGTAACTGGGTTATGGAGTCCGATTTACCAAAGGAAATGGCCGAAATGACCGTGGCAGACGCCAACGTTGAGGCAGTGGAAAAATCAGGCAATATAGACCTGATTTTCAGTTCGTTGCCTGGAGACCTAGCAGGGCCGGTAGAAGAGGAATTTGCAGCGATCTACCCTGTTTTCAGCAAAGCATCAGCTCATCGCATGGAAAAAGATGTTCCCTTGTTAATCCCGGAGGTGAATCCTGACCACTTGGCTCTGATTCCCCTTCAGCAAAAGAATCGAGGCTGGAAAGGGTTCATCACAACAGACCCCAATTGCTCAACAATCCAGATGGCCATTACTCTAAAGCCTCTCATGCAATTCGGGCTTGGACAAGTTATAGTTACCACTATGCAAGCTCTTAGCGGGGCAGGCTACCCAGGAGTTTCTTCCCTAGATATCATCGACAACGTTGTTCCCTACATAGGAAAAGAAGAAGAAAAGATGGAGTGCGAATCCAACAAGATACTGGGTACCTTCGACGGAAAAATTGTGCAAAACGCTGCCTTTGCGGTGAGCGCAAGCTGCAACAGAGTCCACGTTAAGGATGGACACTTGGAATCGATCTTCGTGAAGTTACACCAAAATCCCTCGGTTGAGGATGTTGAGCAGGCTTTCCGAACTTTCAAAGGAGAACCACAAAAACTCAAGCTCCCATCTGCTCCGCCACACCCAATTTTGGTCAGGGAGGAGTCCAACCGTCCACAACCTCGATTCGACCGAGACGCAGGGAGAGGCATGGCTGTGACAGTCGGTCGAATCCGTAAAGACCCCATAATGACGCTAAAGTACATGTGTTTAGGGCATAATACAATTAGAGGTGGGGCTGGAGCTGGCGTTCTGAGTGCTGAGTTTGCGGTGGCTAAAGGATTAGTTTGAAAAAGCCGAGAAGTATAAACTATCTGAATATACGCGATATTGGTGAGAATAGTGAACTCCCTTAATGAACCTTTAGAGAATAGGAACGGTCATCTTTTCATAGATGGAGTTTCAGCTCAAACTCTTGTAGAAAAGTTTGACACACCCCTGTACGTCGTCAGCGAACGAAGAATCCGAAACAACTACCAACGCCTAATTCAAGCGTTGACGCGAAACTATTCAAAGGCTAAAATCTACTATGCAATGAAAGCTAATTCAAATCTTGCCGTGCTTAAGACCCTTGAATCTGAAGGTGCCAACGTTGACGCAGTTAGCCCAGGCGAAGTCTTCGCAGCACTGACCTGCGGCTTCATCCCCGAACGAGTACTTTTCACGGGCACCAGCGTGCGCAACGACGAACTCAAATTCCTTTCAGACTCCAACGTCACCATCAACATAGACTCTGAATCTCAACTAAACAGGCTCTTAGGAATTAATGTGCCCAAGACTTTGTCGTTCAGAATTAACCCAGAAATTGGCGCGGGTCACCACGAGGACTGCATAACAGCAGGCAAGCAGTCAAAGTTCGGACTTTGGGAAGAAGATGCAGTGAGAGCCTATGCAACAGCAAAAGAGGCGGGTGTCGAGAAATTTGGCGTTCACATGCACATAGGCTCCGGCATACTTGATGCAAATCCTTTCCTAACAGCGATCGATAGACTCTTGGCGATTGCGAAAAAGATTCACGAACAGGCAGAAGTCGACTTCGAATTTGTTGATTTTGGCGGCGGTTTAGGTGTCCCTTACACGCCTGACGATAAGCCGCTGGACCTGCATGCTTACTCTGACAAAGTCCTCTCATTGTTCAAGTCAAAATGCAGTCAATACGGCTTAGGCGAGCCAATCCTATATGTCGAGCCTGGTAGATATCTTGTGGCGGATGCCTGTATCCTCCTAACTTCTGTGAACACGGTGAAGGTGACTCCTTTCCGAAAATTCGTTGGCGTAGATGCTGGCTTTAACACGTTGGTGCGACCTGCGATGTATGGTAGCTATCATCATATCGTCGTAGCCAACAAGCTGGTCGCTGTGGAAGAGGAAAAGTATGATGTTGTCGGTCCCATTTGCGAATCCGGCGACTTGCTTGCCAAAGATAGACTCCTGCCCAGAGTTGAGGAGGGTGACTTGCTAGCTGTACTGAATGCAGGTGCCTATGGGTTTAGTATGAGTAGTCAATACAATTCCAGACCAAGAGCGGCTGAAGTTTTCGTGAAGGAAGGCAAATACAAACTAATCCGCGAGCGGGAGCAAATGGACGACTTGATGCGTGGTCAACAGGAAGCGACGGAGTGGCAACAATGAACTTTTTGAAGATGCACGGTTTGGGCAACGACTACATAGTCATTGATAATAGAGACGGCAAAATAGTTGATGAACAAGCGCCGGCAATAGCCAAGAAACTGTGTAAACGAAGATTCAGTGTAGGCGCCGACGGGCTTCTGCTAATCTATAACTCAAGAACGGCGGAGGCTCGAATGCGGATATTCAATGCCGACGGCAGCGAAGCGGAAATGTGCGGCAACGGCATTCGATGCTTCGCCAAATTTTGCTACGAAACGGGCATAGCAAAGAAAAGCGATTTTGACGTGGAGACAAACGCAGGCATTAGGCACGTTTGGCTGACCGTGCAAGACGGCGAAGTCAGACAGGTTAAAGTTGACATGGGAGCGCCAATCTGGGATCGAAAAGCATTGCCTATGCTCGGTGAAGGTCCCTGTATTAATGAGAACCTCCAAGTTGATGAAGATGAGACCTATAAAGTGACCTGTTTGTCCATGGGGAACCCGCACTGTGTCGTATTCGTGGAAAATGTTGACGAATATCCCGTCGAGTACATTGGACCTATGATTGAGAACAATCCCGTTTTTCCTAGGCGGACAAATGTTGGCTTTGTCCAGGTGCTAAGCAAGACTGAGTTAAAGGTGCGTGTTTGGGAGCGGGGCTGCGGCGAAACCCTCGCTTGTGGTACAGGGACCTGCGCTGCCGTAGCAGCAGCGAACAAGCTAGGAAAAGTCGGGAACCAAGCAACTGTCCACGTTCTTGGGGGGAACCTTCAGGTGAAAGTCGGAAAAACGTTGTTTTTGAGCGGAGCGGCAGAAAAAGTTTTTGAAGGAAGACTGCCGTAACAGCTAGAAAGTGACGACAAATGAACATCCAGCTTGCCAACCGAATCAACAGACTTCCCCCGTACTTGTTCGCTGAAATCGAGAATCAAATCAAGAAAAAGAAAGTGGCAGGCGTAGACCTGATTTCTTTGAGCATAGGGGACCCTGACCTTCCTCCACCCAGAATAGTCACAGATGCCCTCAAGGAAGAGGCGACGAATCCGAAAAACCACAATTATAGTTTTAGTCAAGGGGAACCCGACTTCCGCCAAGCCGTCGATGAATGGTGCAAGAAAAGGTTCGGTCTGAACATCACGCAGGATCAAGTAGTTGCGTTGCTGGGCAGTAAAGAAGGCATCGCTAACGTGGCGAGGGCTTTCGTGAACCCCGGTGACAAGGTTTTGGTTCCTGACCCAGCTTATCCCGTTTACGCTAATGGCAGCACGATACTCTGCGACGGGGTGCCGGTGGCGATGCCGCTCCTGGAGGCGAATGGCTTCAAGCCAGACTTTAATGGGATAAAAGAGCGGAGTGCCAAGATGATGTTCCTCAATTACCCCAATAACCCCACAGCCGCTACCGTGGACAAGCCCTTCCTCAAGGAAGCAGTCGATTTCGCCGATGACAACAACATAATCCTCTGCTACGACAACGCATACAGCGAAATCAGCTACGATGGCTACAAAGCGCCTAGCATTCTCGAAATCGAAGGAGCTATGGACTGCGCTATCGAATTCCACTCACTTTCCAAGACATTCAACATGACGGGAGACCGGATAGGATTCGCAGTCGGCAACATGGAGCTCGTCAGGGGCTTAACCAAGGTGAAATCCCAAATTGATTCGGGGCCGCCAGTCTACACGCAGAAAGTTGCCGTCAAGGCTCTCGGGGCATACAAGAGTTCGGATCCGCCAGAGTTCCTGCGGAAAAACAACGAGATATTGCAGGAGCGCAGGGACCTACTTGTGGATGCCTTGTGCAACATTGGATTCCAATGCGAAAAGCCAAAAGCCACATTCTACGTGTGGGTCAATTGCAAGGGCAGCAGCATGGAGTTTGCTTCCAAACTGCTTGACGCCGGCGTGGCAGTCACGCCAGGCATCGGCTTCGGCAGGCAGGGTGAAGGATATGCGCGGATTACGTTCACTCAACCCAAAGAACGCATTGCTGAAGCCTGCGAAAGAATCCGAAGTATCTACAGGTAGATAGGCACATTCTCCATTTGGAAAAAATCTGTAATTAAAAAAGAAGAAATTTGGTTTTGCCTGTTATGGCATCCAACTTTTCTGTTGCTCTTTTGGTTGGGCTTCAGCTTTTGCCTTAGCCAGCTTCTTCATAATCTGGGTTTTGCCGATGTCGTAGGCTATGGAGTAGTCGAACAAACCCTGTGGCGCCTCAGTTGCACGTTTAATCATGTCAGTTTCTATCTTAATTTTCAGCTTGCCGATTGATAGTGCGCCTATGCCGAAGACGCCTGGCTTGATTTCTTTGCCGTCATCGTTTGAACCCAATTCTTCGACGCCGACTGGCTTAATAGCGTTTATGTCTGCGATTATTTTGGCTTTCTTGCCGTATTTCTTTAGTTCCTCCGCTGATAGGAGCTGGATGCCGCCTGCCCCCGCTGCAAGGATGATTTCTGCATCTTTGATGGCTACACCTGTCTGCTCAGGATTGGTGACTTCCACGACTTTGACGCGTTCTGCGCCTGCTTCCTTGTTAATCTTATCCGCGACAGCTTGTCCTTTCGCCAGAGTGCGTGAAGAGATGACTACGTTGGCTTTCTCTGAAGCGTAAATGCGAGCGGCTGTTTGACCAACTGGCCCTGTGCCTGCTAGGACGGTGACGTTTTTACCTTCCAGTGTTCCAAATCCTTTCTCAAGCGAAAGTCCCAGCGTTTTGGCGACTGCACCTGCGGCTGTACTGTACGCGCCTCTTGGATCTACGATTATGCTGTTTCCCCAAGGTGCCGATGCCATTGCTTTCCGGGTTGCATCAACTACTTTTTCCACCATTTCAAAGTTGCTACCGTTAATGAAAATTTTTGTGTGCGCTGCACCCATAGGTCCTCGGGGGAAGAGAGCGTCAAAAACGATCTTCCCTGCATCTTCGCCTGTGACGTTTTCGTATTTGAATATATTAGAATCTGGAAATGCGTCAGTGGCGACGAGCATGTCGAATGGGCTACAGTATTTGTCTGTATCTAAGAAAATGAAAACTGTTTTGAAACTTGGTTGCGCCATTTTATGTTACACCTTGATTATCCTCTTGACGCGGTTGCCCAATTTAAGAATTACCACTTCTTCTGCTCGAAGCATTCGCGGATATGTTTCTCATACTCCCCTAATAACTTGATAGCAGTCCAGGGTAATTATCATAGACTTCGCTTCAAGACTGAGGTTTCTGTGAAAAGAGAGATTTGTGTACCGCAATCATTTAATAATTTGACAATCCAAAAGTGTATCTGTGTGTCCAAGGAGCTGATGTGTTTGTCTCTAGCTGAAAATTTGGAGAGCCTCTCTAATGCCTACGGGGTAGCAGGCAGGGAAAACGAAGTTAGAAACCTAATGATTAACCTACTCAAGCCTCACGCCGACGAAGTAGTCGTGGACAAGCTTGAAAACGTTATCGCTATAAAAAGGGGCAAAAAAACGGCGCCGAAAGTCATGTTGGCCGCCCACATGGACGAAGTCGGCTTAATGGTTAAGACTGTTACGAAAGACGGTTTCTTGCAGTTTGCGAAAATGGGTGGTATCGACGACCGAATCCTACTTGGACAAAAAATTACCGTGTTAACGGAGAACGCGTCGTTGCCCGGAGTCGTGGGTTCTAAACCCCCGCACATCCAGAAGGACGAAGAGCGGAAAAAAATTATCGCTTACGACGAGATGTTCATCGATGTAGGCGCGGAAAACCGCGACGACGCAAAAGCCATGGGTGTAAAAGTCGGAGACCCCGTAGCTTTTGATGTGAAATATGTGAAACTGGGCAAAGACGCTGTTTTGGGCAAAGCGTTCGATAATCGTGCGGGTTGCGCCGCAATGGTTGAGGCTTTGAAACAATTGGAAAAAACAGACTGCACCGTTTACGCTGTGGGCACTGTGCAGGAGGAACTGGGTCTTAGAGGTGCGGGAACGGCTACATTTGGCGTAGATCCTGACGTCGGCATAGCTTTAGATGTGACAATTGCAGGCGATACCCCAGGCGTCAGAGAATTCGACACAACCGTGAAAATGGGAAAAGGTCCCGCTTTAACTGTGACGGATTCGGGGTTGATAACTCACCCAAAAGTTCTCCGTTGGCTAATTGACACTGCGTCTAAAAACGGCATCGAATATCAACTGGAAACGGGTTTGATGGGTACAACAGATGCCGCACGCATGGCGCTCACGAGGCAAGGGGTCCCAAGCGGCTCGATTTCCGTCCCAGCAAGGTACATTCACAGTCCCCTCGGTTTAGTCAGCCTAAAAGACGTCGAGAATTGCGCAAAACTTACCACGTTGGCGGTTCAGAGAATTGAAGGTGGATTCTAAAGGGGACATCTTTCTTTCTCTGGATCCAGAGTATAGAAACTGTTTTTAGAGAAGCGCCTCAATCATAAGCTGGTGCCTTTCAAGTTTGGAGAAGTCGGGGAAGTTTGAAGGAAAATTCGAGTACCTAGAACATACAGCTGACGTCTACATAGCTGCTTATGGGGCATCTGTGGAGGAAGCCTTTGGCAATGCCGCTCTGGCTATGTTTGAGGTCATGACGGAAACCGAGAAAGTTGCGCCGCGGCACAAAGAAGCCATAGAAGTGGAAGCGGAGGACGAGTATGCCCTACTCTATAGCTGGCTTGAGGCATTGCTTGTGAAGTTCGAAGTCAATGGCGTCGTTTACTCGAAATTCGAGGTACACAGTATTAAAGAAACCAAAGAAGGCTTCAGACTAAAAGCAACTATCTATGGGGAAAAATATGATCCGCAAAAACATCCGCAGAAGGTGGGCGTTAAAGCAGTTACTTACCATCAAATGGAGTTCGTCAAAAACGCGGACAAAGTTACCCTGATGTTTATCCTGGACATCTAAGAGAGTTTAATTTTCTTCAATTCTTCCGCGATATAGTCGACTACTTCTCCCGGCGGTGTGTCCAACTCTTTGATTGTATGTGTGATTCTCGGCACTTCCTTGCCTTTGTAAAAACGCAAAAGCGGCCTTGTTTCGCCATCGTAGAGTTCGAGGCGCATCTTTATGACCGCAGGGTTATCATCTGAACGCTGATATAATTTTCCACCACACTTGCTGCAAATGCCTTCCTTTTTGGGTTTGAGAAAACGCAGATTGTAGACTTGACCGCAGTTGCTGCAAATTCTGCGTGAAGACAATCTCTCAATTATTATCCAGTTTGGGACAACGAGTCGGATTATGACATCAATTTTGGATATTCCTTCCAACGCTTCCGCTTGAGCCAAAGTCCTAGGGTACCCGTCTAGAATGAAGCCTTTACCCTTGGCTCCCCGCGCAATGTTTTCTTTGAGAACTTCAACCACTATGATATCCGGCACGAGCAATCCTGCGTTCACATAGCTCTTGATAATACGCCCCAGGATGCTGTCCTCCATGAGCATGGCTCTGAAGATGTCGCCCATGGAAATCACTTCAACGCCCAGCCTCTCTTTGAGCATGGCAGAGTAAGTTCCTTTGCCTGAGCCTGGTGCACCGAAGATGATTGCGTTCATTAGCCGAGTTTCCCCTACCATTTTCTTCTATGAAGGAGAAAGGTACGTAATTAAGTTTTATGTGTTTGCACTATCTGTCCATCCTTAGGAAATGTTTAAGGCAGCTTGGCAGGTTTCAGTCATCCGTGACAGGCGTGCGACACAGATGCACACAAGAACCATTGGAAAAAACCTGTTTCTCATAGACTTGCAAACGGGTGCGTTCAAAAACCTAATAGCCAGCTACGTTATCAGAGGAGAAAAGACGTCAATAGTGGATACAGGTCCAACCTCATCCGTTCCCAACCTGCTGTCGGGAATGAAAGAACTCGGCATTCCCCCAGAAGAGGTTGCCTACATTGCCCTCAGCCACGTACACATAGACCACGGTGGCGGTGCAGGTACCCTCCTTCGCAGCTTGCCAAACGCCCAAGTCATTGTGCACTCCAAAGGGGCATCTCACCTGAAAGACCCCGCAAAACTATGGGCGGCCTCCAAGCAGACGCTAGGTGAGGTGGCTGAAATGTTTGGTGAACCCGAGGCGGTTCCAGAAAACAGGATAATAGTCGCGTCTGAGGGCGAAACCTTCGACTTGGGCGGAGGCTTGAACTTGAGGTGTGTCGAGTCTTCTGGGCATTCATCCCACAGCCTAAGCTTCTACGAATCCCTAAACGGAGGGCTTTTCACGGGTGACTCCGCGGGTGCTTACCTTGTTGAGTTTGATGTTGTCTTTCCTACGACGCCTCCACCCTTTTACCCCGATGTTGCCTTGGTTTCGCTGGACAAACTTATCAGTATTAACCCCAAAGACCTTTATTACAGTCATTTCGGAAAAGCCTCCAACTCAGTGGGACGCCTACTGCGCTATAAGGCGCAGATTCAACTGTGGCTAAGAATCTTGGAGGAGGGCCTGATACAAAGCAAAAATTCAGAAGTGATTCTGGAACAGATTCTGCAGGAAGACAAAACCATTAGGGCAGCCGTGCCTTGGCTTAAGGCTCATCCGCTGCATAGGAAAACGTTGGTTGAGAACAGCTTTCAGGGTTTCATGAAATTCGCCAGAAATTCCAAAATTTGACTTTTTTCAAATACTGCAGTTTCTGCCTAACGCAACATTCTCTGGGGTTGTGGTTGAATTCAAAACTGATTTATTCCAGCGGGGCTCTTTTCATGTTGGTGTTGATTATGGGTGAAGATTCAGGTCGACCGCCGACCGAGAAGATTTCTTTAGAAAAGATAGATGATTACTCTTGGCGCATCCCAAGGTACAAACAGGGCATGCGTGTTCCAGGCTTAGTTTTTGCCAATGAGGTGTTGTTGGAGAAGATGAAGATGGATCGCACCCTGCAGCAGTGCGCCAACGTCACTCACCTGCCAGGGATATACAAAAATGCCATCACTCTTCCTGACGGGCACGAAGGCTATGGTTTCCCTATTGGCGGCGTCGCTGCCACAGACTACGACGAAGGTGTCATCAGCCCAGGCGGAGTAGGATACGATATCAACTGTGGCGTTCGACTGCTAAGCACAACCCTCAATGAGAGAGACGTTCGACCCAAACTTGCGCAATTAACAAGCTCGATTTTTGAGAACGTTCCTTCCGGGTTGGGCAGCCGAAGGAAGGACTTCAGCATTAGCTCCAGAGACCTTGATAAATTGGTCACGGAGGGCGTTCATTGGCTCATTGATAAGGGCTTAGGCTGGTCTGAAGACGCTGAGCACTGTGAAGAGGGCGGCCAAATGCAGAACGCGGATCCTGAAAAGGTTTCGTCAACCGCCAAGAGCCGTGGCTTAACCCAGATTGGCACTTTAGGCTCCGGCAACCACTTCTTGGAAATCCAGAAAGTAGACAAAATCTTTAACCCGGAAACCGCCAAGACTTTCGGCATCAGAGACGAAGGGCAAGTCACGGTTATGATTCACTGCGGAAGCCGAGGCTATGGGCACCAAGTCTGCAGCGATTACCTGCGCGTTATGGAACATGCAGTACAGAAGTACAAAATTTCTCTGCCCGACAGAGAACTTGCTTGCGCACCAGGAAAAAGTCCAGAGGCAAGGGACTACATTGCCGCGATGGCTTGCGCTGTCAACTATGCTTTTTGCAACCGGCATGCGATTATGCACTGGGTTAGGCAGAGCTTCCAAAAAGTTTACCATGAGGACCCCGAGAAATTCGGACTAAAACTAGTCTACGACGTTGCCCACAACATCGCCAAAGTCGAAACCCACAGCATAGACGGTGCAAACAAGAAGGTGTGGGTTCACCGAAAAGGGGCCACGCGTGCCTTCCCCGCTGGGCGCGAGGAGATACCGCGGGATTACCGCGCAAAAGGACAGCCAGTGCTTATCCCCGGTAGCATGGGCACGAGTTCTTGGGTGCTTGTCGGCGCGGAGAAAGCCATGGACCTAACATTCGGCTCCACGGCACACGGCGCAGGTCGAATGATGAGTAGATCGGCGGCGAAACGTCAGTTCTGGGGAGGAGACATAAAAGCTGCTTTGGAGATGAGGGGTATCGTCATCCGTAGTGCAAGCGCAATGGTTTTGGCAGAGGAAGCCGACTTAGCATACAAAAACGTAGATGTAGTCGCGGATGTTAGCGACAAAGTAGGTATTGCAACGAAGGTGGCGCGGCTTGTTCCCATAGCCGTCGTCAAAGGATAGAGAAACCGATGACCACTGATTCAACCCGCAAAACGAGGAACATCATCGGCATCGTAGCCATCGCACTCATTGTGCTATTCTACATCCTTGAATTCGTAGGCGTATTTACCTTCCTTGAATGGATCATACTTGTGCTAGTTGTTTTTTTGGTCGCAAATATCATGCTTAGGCGAGCTAGAAAGCGCGAACAGTAAGCCTCGGTTCTTCTTAGCTTGGGTGTCCACGAACCTTCGATGCAAAAAGACTAAAAGCTGAAAGAGCGAAATACGTCTGAGGTAGGCAGGAAAAAAAATGTTTAATGCTGCAGAATTTGTTGAAAGCTCTTTGAAAGAAATTCAAAAAACGGTTGGAAAAAGCAGGGTTATTTCAGCCTGTTCAGGAGGAGTTGACAGTACAGTAACTACCTTCCTGGTCCATAAAGCTGTAGGAGGCAACCTTATTGCAGTTTTCATCGATGACGGGCTCAGGAGAGAAGGCGAACCAGAGTTCGTGATGAGAACACTAAAGGAATTAGGTATAAAGGCCAAGTATGTTGACTCAAAGAAAGAGTTTTTTGATGTTTTCAAAGGCAAGACGGACGCTGAGGAGAAGCGCAAGGCGTTTAGAGATAAATTCTACAAGACGCTTGGCAAAGTCGCCATGGAAGAAAAAATCGAGTTTATAGCACAAGGAACAATCAAAGCGGACGTTCTGGAAACGACCAAGGGAATAAAGTCTCAGCACAACGTCCTCTCGCAGATAGGAATAAACCCGGAAACATATGGCTACAAGATTCTGGAGCCTCTGCGAGAACTCTTCAAGCCAGAAGTACGAAAAGTGGCACGAGAATTGGGGCTATCACCGGAAATTTCGGAACGAATGCCGTTTCCAGGTCCGGCTCTATCGCTTAGAGTCCTGGGAGAAGTTACTCCTGAGAAGGTCGCTATAGTTCGAAAAGCCACCGAGATTGTTGAAGCTGAAACCAAAGGTTTGGGAACTTTCCAGAACTTTGCAGTTCTTCACAACGACAAAGCTACAGGCATTAAGAATGGCGTCCGACTCTACGGCAACATAATCACGGTTAGAATCGTAGAGTCAGAAGACGCGGTCACCGCCAAAGCAAAGCAGGTCCCTTACAAAACGCTCAAGAGAATCTCTGAGAGGATAACTGGAGAAATACCAAGTGTTGTCAGGTGCCTCTATGACCTGACCGACAAGCCACCCTCAACCATAGAATTCGAATAGTCAAACCAAAACCTCAACCTTCCTTCTTGTTTTCCATTGATAAACAATGCAAAAACGCACTGAAAGTTAATTTCTTGCGCCTGCATCATTAAGGTGAAGCGGCATTCCCCAAAAGTGCCATTAGAGAGTGGTTGCTTTCAAAGACGAATGTGGCATCTGCAAAAGAGTTCTTTCCTACAATCGTCTGAAACGATGCGCAAGATGCAAGAAGCTCTACTGCTACGATTGTATGGTTCCCGACGTAGCAACAGGAGACCCCGCAGCAATGCTGTGCCTGAACTGCGCCAGAAGAATTGTCGCGCCCAGAATTACCTCAAAATATGGGGGACTCACGGGACATCTCAAGTTCCGTTCTGCCTTCACTAGTATGGTCAAGCTTTCTTTTGCGCGCATAGATGGGTTAATTGGTAGTAACCTGCCAATTGAAGCTTACCGAAACCAAACTTGGTGGAGCAACTTAACCTCTAGCGCTCACTCAAAGGGTTGGCTAGACGCAGGCTGGGAGGTCGCGGAAGTCAACCTAAAAGAGGGGTGGGCGGTATTCAAGAAAGTTCGCCAACTCCCGCGTCTAAATAGATCTCGAAAAAAGCAGTCAATGGAGATTTCTAAGCCCTTCACACCCGTGCCCGTTCACCCCACAAAACATAATCCCCCCTCCAAGACCAAAGTATCCAAACTCTACGCGCGGATACTAAATCTTGAGCGGCAGCGAAACCAAGGATACCCGGGTACACGAGGGTTTAAACCAAGGTCCCGGTACGAAAAGCGCCTGTTCGGTTCAGACGAGAAACCGCAATAATTAAGTCGCTTTTGCGTTGTAAATCGCAACATAGAGCCAACGCCAGAATTAGTCTGCGGTGAATCCACCCCCAGTTTTCTTTCCAAACGGAAAGTGTGAAATACACCTTGTTCGTAAAAGAGGATGTCGCGGGGAGATAAAACTTGGATGAAGTGTTGGAGTTACTAGACAAAACTACAAAACGTACGCAAAAGATTTTTGAGGAAAACAAAGAGACCGCTCAGAGGCAAACGAGCGCCTACGAGCAAATATTGCAGATGAAAGATGCAACAGAAGAGCAACGGCTCAAAGCGTTCATGGGCAGAATGATCGCTTACGACCGCCTAGATCGCCTTTCATCTCAGCTTAGCTTGCTCTACACCCTTCAGATCTTTGCCTTCAAAGTCAAAGTTCTCGAGGTTTCAGTTGACAAAATCGACGAACAACTGGAAAAGTCAGGGGTCCTTGCCAAGGGCAACGAAATCGCAGACATACGCAAACACATCGACGCCCTAAAAATCCTCGTGGAAGCCCAATACGAATCCCTGAAGGATCTGAAAGAGAAAGGCAAAGACCTACCCTACATCTTCTAATCCGCAAATTTTCGCCTTTTTTTGAAGGCTTTTTTGCCAGAAGCAACAGTCTCCTCAGAAATCAGCCGGTGCGATCTGGGATCGGCCGCTTCGCACAAGAAATCATTCAGCCGTTGCAGGCTTGGAATTCGCCGAGCGGTTTTTCAGCCACGTGGAAAAGCTGTAAACGGCAACGGCCAAGAGACAAACCAAAACCGCCACCTTTAGAACCGAAAATGCTTGTGTTATAGAAAGAATCAGGAAAGTAGCCGGAAGAGGTACAAGCAGAAAGTAGATGAAGGTAATAAAGGCTATTCGGTTTCCAACGCTGCCCTTCTTGACGTATCCAGTCCCAAAGAAAGCACCCGCAAGTCTCCCAAAGCCGCTGGTGCACGTTTTGCAGTAGTAACAGCTGCTGCAACCTAACCTACGCAGGATCAAGTATATTGCAGCTGATGTGAAGGCAAGAAGTAGCCATCCATAAAGTTCGTTATAGAACCACATCCCAAGGAAAGCGAGGAATACCCATGGGAGAAGTGCTAAGTTTGCCCAGATGAGAAATGATCGAGTGAAATCCAGTTTTTCATCGCTCAATTTTATTCCCGTCAAAATTAGGTGACCCTTGCTTAAAGCCTAATCTAAAGAATTGGGTTCTAGATTTTTAGGAAAAACTTTCGGATTTCTTGAGGGCTAATCAGTGTTGTTCGTAGAACAGCAGTTTGCATTTGGGGCACTGCCTTAGACTAACCTGCAACTGTTTTTTCTTTCCAATATCTAATGTTGGGGTGCCGAGTTCTAGTGTTTCGCTGCCGCACCGGGGACAAAGGGTTTTCATTCTCAGACGCCTCACGGCTACCTGACATGTTTATGTCTTCTTGGTTTTAAAACTATGGGAAATACCACGAAACTTCAGGTGCTGTGCTTCCATATTGGCATCTAAAAGCGCAAAAAAGTAATCTTGAGTCCGGGAAAAAAACGCGAAAACTGCAAAACTCCTAGCACAGAACAGATGATTTTCAGTAAAGATGCGTTTCTTGACTATACGCGCATATTATGAATGCTTTAATGTGTAAGGTCTCTGATACAGCCTTTACGGTGGGTAGTATGAAAGAGGATATATGTAAAGAACCTCGAATTGAGACTGCACGGTATATTAGATGTCCTGACTGCGGGGAAGAAATCATGATGGTACCCGTACTGGGTCAGATGATCGAAGCAATAGAAGACCATTTGGCCACCCACAAAGACTATCCAAATCGGCCTGAACACAACCTTCCTATGTCGCATCCGAAAGCACCCCAAATCGAAGAAAACCTTGCCGAACAGGTTTTGACGAGAGCAGCCGAAATAAGCGACGCTCTGGGCAAAAATCCAACCTGGATAAACCGCCAATAGGCAATCAACTGGGAATTTCCTTTTCCAAAGGTAATCGGTTTCTGATTTTTGATATTGGAATTCTTGTCTTTGATTGCTGAACTACGCTTTTTGTACCCTTCCCCCTGCTATTCCAATATTTTTCTTAATTCTTCAAGAAACCAACAGCTCCCTCCATTACTTCGCATTTGTCCAGACACCTCGCCCTCCCAATTCCTGCAAAACGTTTAACGAACACTGAGAACTAGATTTTCGGACCTGAAAATCCCAGTTCTCCAAAACACGACTAACCCAAATCTTTGATTAGGCAAACGAGTGAACCCAGATAAACTTAAATTGCGCTTAGAATATGGCTTATCACGCGCGGCCGTCGTCTAGTCTGGTTTAGGACTTTAGCCTTCCAAGCTAATGATCCCGGGTTCAAATCCCGGCGACCGCACCAACCTTCTCAAAAGAAAATTTTGGAAACTCCAAATGTTTCCAGTAGAAGCACTTGGTCAAAGTAATGACAATTGATTCGGGAAAGTAAAAATATCTGCGGTACACCTTTGATGTAGGCGTGAAGATATGAAGTGCGGAGATTGTGGTCAAGATATTTTGCAGGCGCATCCGGAGATGTGCCCCTACTGCCGCAGCAAAAACTTGGTTTCTGAAGAAGATGAATCAAAGGAGATTCATGAGGCCGAGCGGCTGGCAAAAGCCGGGCGGTATGAGGATGCAGCATTAAGGTACGAGAAGCTTGATTTGTGGAACCAAGCGAAATCCTGCAGGCTGCTTGCCAAGAAGAAGCATGCTGCTTCTGGTACTTTGCAGGTAGGTAGGGTTGGAACCGTAAACATATTGTGTCCGCATTGTGATTCGTCTCAAAGTATTGATTCGAAATCGAAAGAAGAAACCTGCACCCGCTGCGGAACCACTTACCTTGTCCCTGAGAAAGTGATTGAAATGCTCCAGTTCGAAGATACAGCTAAAAAGCCATAATGATGGAAAGAGCCAATTTTTCACGGTCTAAGGGTAAAAATGCGTATTTTATAGCTATTTTGCTTTCTTTATGCTTCGAGAATTTAAGCCATTTTGTTAAATGACTCGAAAGCAAAACTGGCGTTACTTCGAACTTCGAAGTCGAAGCGACGAAAATTGTTATAACGTTAGCTGCCAATGACTCCTGCATGGCAAACAGCAATCGCGTGGCAAGTTTGGAGGAAAACCAGAAACTCGATAGCTGTATAGCCCAGCGGCTTGCAAAAATAGTTGAAGTACTTCAGAATATTGAAGACTAACGATACCGTCCGAATTCCAAGTCGCAAACTGTTTCTGTGTGGCAAGGGAGCACGAGCAGATTGTAGCGCCGATCGACTTCTTTCAAATCTTTAAATAAAGATAATCACCATCCTTCATCATGGGTGTTTTTATGAACAAGGAAAAACCCAAAACACAACAGCACGATGAATGTGTCAGAGCGATCGCCGAAGAAATGAAGGAGGACAAGTGGGAAGTTAAAGCGGACTTGCCTGGGTTCGAGAAGCCTGGAAAGATCGGCGAGTTCCTACCCGACCTTGAAGCTAAGAAACCCGGCTGCATGAGACGCATTTGCGAAGTGTACACTGAGGAAATGTTTGGCGGCGACAGACAGCGGTACATAGAGGTGAAAAACTACTGCGACGAATATGACTTCCACATGTACGTCGTCGACAAAGATGGAAAACGCAAAGAAATCGACCCGAAGACTTTTGGCAAGTCCGTTCCTTGAATCTTGAGTTGCCATAGCAGCGAAAAGGTGAAAAGCAACAACTTCTGCTAGATGATTATCGGTGACAAAATCTATGACACAAGAAGTGAATATGGCAGCTATCCAACTAAATGGCGATAAACAAAACTTCATCCTTGATAAGAAAGATTTCAAAACTGGCAGCAAAGGCTTCTTCGGAATGGGCAAGATGGTAGCCGGAGGAAAAAAATACCAGGTTCAAATTCAATGCGTGGAAATTGGCTCCAAACCCAAAGAAAAGTAAACACATACATCCTTGACAATTCTCTTTTTCTTTAGACTCCAAATCTTTGAAGACATGACCTTGTCCTGAATAGTAAACTTTTTGAAAAGAAGGTAACAACTCTTATTGTTATTTCCACGAAAACTCTTAAATTATACCAGACACACCAGAATCCAAGGTCTTAGTCATGTCAAGCGACAATATCAAGCTGGAAATTCTCGGCTACGACGACAAGGAGAAAGTTTATACTGTCAAATCGCCCGCAGGAAATACAGTCAAAATCCAGGACACTTTCGCCGAAATGTTTGCTTTGTGGGTTGGAAGAGTTCTCATAACCGCCCAAAACGAAAAATGGGCACAAATCGCTGCAAGTCTAACCACTGGCTTCGCCACGAGTGTCATAGCTGCCTCCGCAGAAGCATCAATTGAACGATTTGTTCCAGCAGATCAGACACCCGACAAAAGACCGGGAATACTCATTCAAATTTACAACCGTGACCGCTTCGAACTCAAACATCAACTGATGGAACGCATCGGACAATGCACCCTAACTTGCCCGACAACTGCAGCCTTCAACGGTTTACCCGGTAAACGAATCCTCAAAGTCGGCAGCAGCCTCCGCTACTTTGGCGACGGCTTCCAAAAGAAAGCTTTAGTCGGCGGCAGGAAATGCTGGAAAATCCCAGTTATGGAAGGCAACTTTATCGTCGAAGATGGCTTCGGTGCCCAAGAAGGAATTGCGGGCGGAAACTTCATGATATTCGCTGAAAGCCAAGAAGCTGGGCTGAAAGCTGCAGAAGCTGCGGCAGATGCAATTCGCGCAAACGCTCCAGATGTAATCATGATATTCCCTGGCGGAGTTTGCCGTGCTGGAAGCAAAGCTGGCTCACTCAAGTACAAACTCAAGGCTTCAACTAACCACCCATATTGCCCAACGTTGCGCACATTGGTGCCTGATACTGTTGTTCCAGAAGGTGTAACCTGCGTTTACGAAATCGTAGTAAACGGCCTCAGCTTAGACGCGATTAAAAACGCCATGAAGCAAGGCGTAACCGCAGCCGCATGTTATCCTGGTGTCGTGAAAATCAGCTCAGGTAACTACGGCGGAAAACTCGGTCCCTTCAAGGTCTTCTTGAAGGACGCAATAGGCGCAACATAGCCTGCCCTATTTTCCTGCGGAACTCTTATTTGACTAAGTACAACGTAGTTCATAGTTTAAGCAGCAATCTTGTGAAAAAGCGTGAGTACGGCAAAAAAATCGTCTCTGGAACTCTTTCGTCTCAGAAAAACACTGCAAACTCTAGCAGGCAAAGAGGGTAGCCACACTGAACTCATCACAATTTACGTTCCGCCGGGCAAACAAATCAGCGACGCCATAAATCTTCTTCGGGAAGAATACGGAACCGCAAGCAACATCAAATCCAACGTCACCCGCAAGAATGTGTTGGATGCCATCATCAAAGTGCAGCAGAGGCTTAAGCTCTTCAAGGATCCAGGTGAGAAAGGTATAGTGATTTTCGCTGGTGCTCTCCCGCAAGAAGGAGGTGGACCAGGCACAGAACGCATGGAAACCTACGTCGTTATCCCGCCTGAACCGATCAAGATTTTCCTTTATCGTTGCGACTCGCGATTTCACACTGAGTACCTGCAAGAAATGCTGCGGGAAAAAGAGACATATGGCATAATCTTGGTGGATGCCTCAGACGCCACAATCGCAACGTTACAGGGCAAACGCCTCGACATTGTGAGGCAGATGTACTCAGGTGTTTCGGGAAAAACCCGCGCAGGCGGGCAGTCGGCTAGGCGGTACGAGCGCCTTAGGGATATGCAGCTTAATGAGTATTTCCACCGCGTCGGCAACCACGCAAACGAGATTTTCCTACCAATAGACACACTTAAAGGTATAATTCTGGCGGGTCCGGGACCCACAAAATACGATTTCGAGAAAGGTGACTACCTGAATTACCAGTTGAAGGACAAAGTCTTGGATGTTGTTGACACTGCATACGTGGAAGAGCAGGGTGTGAAGGAAGTTGTTGACAAAGCACCTGAAATTATGAAAAAAGTTCGCTACATCGAAGAAAAAGAAATCATGCAGAAATTTCTCTACGAAGTCGGACATGACACGGGTATGATAACTTATGGTGAAGCAGAGGTTCGTCGACTTCTCCAAATGGGCGCGGTGAGACTGCTGTTGTTCTCCGAGGGGGTTGAGCTTTCCCGCGTTGCCGTTAAATGTAGCGCATGTGGCTACCAAGAACAGAGGACAATAAAGAATTCAGAAGCAAAAACGTTTGAGCAAAGCCTAGCTGGGACGCCTTGTCCTCAATGCCAAGCGCCCAGCTTAGCCGTAGTAGAAAAAACCGACATCATCGATGATCTTGCCCAAATCGCCGAAACCTCAAGCACGGACGTCGAGGTAATTTCAACAGCAACTGAGGAAGGTCAGATGCTCAAAAACGCGTTTGGCGGAATCGCAGCCATGCTACGGTTCAAAGCGCAAAGTTGAGAAGTGTGCTTTCTTAGGAATTCTCGCAGGTTGGGTTACGACTAATTACACTTGTTGTGTAGTAGGCTCTCAGCCTCATTTTTTCCGACGCCTTTTAGCAGGAGCAGTTTTTGCTTCGAAGTGGAACCTGAAACCAGCTCAACTCTGACTTGAAAAAACTTAGAGAGTTCTTTCATAAGTTCTTTGTTAACTTTGCCTCTTACAGGTTCTTCGGTGCATCGAACGATAACCTCCTCTCCTTCGAGAGTCACTTCGAATTTTTGGCTATTAGGCTTCACAAAAACCTCAATTACGGTGCCGTCTTTGGTTTCGATCAGCTTCATGCGGGTATGCACTCAGGTTCCTTTTTGGTGCCACTTATTGCCCAACTGAACTTTTTCTGTAGCGTCTTTGGGTAGAACTTGGTGATGTCGAACTTCACTTTCTTAGCCCACTTCGTGTAAGCTGTCGGGTCAATGTACGATTTCAGCGAGGTGCCCAAGTTGTATTCTTTTGTTTCCCGTGTTAGTTTTGTCTCAAGTTGGGCCTTTTTGATACGATTTTCGAGTGTCTCGGTTTTTTTGCCCTCCGCCTTCTTCGTCGCCAACTGTGCCTGCAGTTCTTTTACATGTTCCTCTTTCTTGGCTAATCGATCGTCGAAAGTGGGTGGGACTTTCCGCTTGTGGTTTGCCACTTCTGCCACTTTCAGGTTAGCGGTTTTTGCCGCATAAGCTTTGATGTAGTCTGGGTCTTCTTTTTTGACGCCACTTCGTTCCAACTCTTCCTTGACGGTTTTTGTGCATCTCCAGGTGCGGAAAACTTTGGCTGTTAACCCTGGCATCTTTTCGCTTAGGAAACGGGAGACGTTTTTGCTGTCTATGCCTTCGAAAAGGTATTCTTTGCTGTATTTGGAGAAGTATTCTATGTTTTTAATTACTTCGGGCGGGGCTTTCACGTTTTTTACCCAGCGTACGGAGTCTTTGCCCAAGAAGTCAAAATGGAGTGTGTCGCCTTCAATCTTGAGGTGTTCGGCTCTCAGCGTGATGGCGCCGACAGTGTCTGCCTCATCAGGGTCTTTTTCATCGCCCACTCTCAGGTTTTGGCTCAGGATGAGCCAGCTAACGGTGGCGACTTTCCGTCGGTTCTCATCTTTCGACTCTAAGTTTTTCGGGTTAAGGATATGATCCTCAATTTTTGTTATTTGCTTGCCCAAAGCTTCGGCTTTTTGGAATTTTTCTTTTTCGCGATTCTGTTTGAGAAAGGCGGTGTCGCTGAACCACACGTACTTGATTTTGCCTGTGAGTTTGTCTTCCCATTTGGCAATATACATCTTGTTGGGCTCCCAAACCACGCCCTTCCAGTTTCCGCCAGGTACGGGAACGTCTTTTGGCATGTTGAGGATGATATCTTCTTCGCGTGGACCATCTTTCCATTTGCCGCGTTGTGGATGGTCACCCCTGCCGGCGAAGAGGCATGATGGTTCAGCGGTCCAGTTGGCTATCTCCAACTTCTGGCCGTCGACTTCGGCAACAGCGAATTTGGCTTTGAGTTCTTCCCTTTTAACTTTGCGCTCTGCCGACAGCTGCTTTTTCTCTTCTGAGGTTAGGTTAGCTTTCTTCTGTTTCTCCATTTCCACATAGTCTGAAACCTGCGAAAAATCAATGTCTTTGTGAATTGTTGCATTTGGGTTGGTCGCGTCATTTGGGGCAGAGTCTTCGATTTTTTTGAGGTAATCAGAAGCGAAGCTGTTCAGAAACCCGAATTTTGGGTTTTCTTGTTTAAGTTGTTCTAGGAATTCCCGCATGAAGTTCTTCATGAAAACCTTGTCGGGAGGAGAAGCTGCGGACTGCCTTTTGCGTATCCAAGCGACCGCCATCTGCTCGCTTTTGGGTGTTAGTTTTAGAGTGTTTGACCCAATTTTTATGTTGAAATTTTTGAATTCGTATTGGGGGACAAATATGCCGTTGTGTTTGAGGTTTTTGAGAACGTGTTTCATCGTGAGCATCTCATTTGAGCTAAACTCAAGTTTGGAAACTTTGCCGCTTTTCCATAGTTTCCTATGGACACAAGCTTAAAAACCTTCACCATGTCAGGTGTTAATCAACTTAGAAGGGTAATCTGGATTTTTGGGCCGCACGTGTCTTCTTCAACTTCGCGAAGACTTCATCCACCATTTTCCGTTCTACATAGCCTTTATGCGGTCGGAATCCTCCTGAGAAACCGCCTGGAATATGCATGAGTTCGTGAACGAGGGTTTTTTCTCTGTCTTCGTCGGACATTTTGTCGTAGACTTCTGAAATGACCTCAATCGTGTATGCAGGCGGCATGTTCAGCACGCCCTGCCACAGCTTACCCAAACCATGGATACGTGCAATGGTGCGCCGAGCTTTGCTGCCTTTGCTTCGGACACAGTAGACAAACTGGGGAACAACATGGTAGAATTCGCATTCTTCGGCTAGCTGGTCAACTTGCTGTTTGATTTCGGGAGCCTCGTAATACTTTATGGGCATGTTTTGTTTCCTCGCAGTTTACCTGTTTGATTGTCCGCTCAGAGTTAAAGCTTCTTCCATTCGGAGCTTTTGAAATGCGGCGAAAGCTTAATCGGTAAATCGGCCGACGGCTACAGTCTTAGCAGCTTCTTTAGCTCCATCCAGAAGGTCGCCACAAACGAGATCACGAGTACTAAGCCCCAATCTGGTAGGCTCAAGCTGGTGATTTTCAGTGACTCGTGCAGAAAGGTAAGGTTCGTTCCAACAAACAACGTAACTCCCATAACAAGCGCCCAAAGCAGCATCAATTTGTTTGACAACAAGCCCAATTTAACGAGCGGTTCTTTCTCGCTTCGTAGGTTTAACGCTAGGAATATGTGTCCAATCATCCAAGTGGCAAAAGCCATGGTCTGCGCCAAAACGAGGCTACCCGTCGAATACCACTCGTACAGGTAAGTGGTGGAGACCGCGGCGAATAGGCTCAAAGCCCCCAACGCCATCGTGGTGAGCATGGTGCGGTTCATGAATTTCTCAGTGGGATCTATCGGGGGTTTCTTCATCGCTCCCAATTCTTGGGGTTCAGCTACAAATGTTGCTGACGCGGCAAGGTCCATGAATAGTTCCAATACGATTATCTGAATGGGTGCAAACGGCAAGGGTACTCCTAGCGCGATTGGCAACAGAAAACTTGCGACGAGGGCGATTTTGCAAGCAAGGTAATATCGCACGCCTTTTCTTAGGTTAGCGAAGATTTTTCTGCCTTCCCTTACCGCTGTAGTTATTGTAGCGAAATTATCGTCCGCCAAAACCATGTCCGCCGTCTCCCTAGCGACGTCGGTTCCGCGGATTCCCATAGCGATGCCTATGTGCGCCTCCTTCAGCGCCGGTGCGTCGTTCACTCCGTCCCCTGTGACCGCGACGATTTCTCCACTTTCCTTAAGTAGCCTTACTAATCTCAATTTGTCTTCAGGCGTGGTTCGTGCAAAGACAAATGTGCTCTTGAGCTCTTTTCTTAGCTCCATATCGTTCATTTTTGCGATTTCGAACCCACGTAAAACATTCGTATTTTGAATCCCAACTTGTTGCGCTATGGCTCTGGCGGTTTCAGGGTGGTCTCCCGTAACCATAATTACCTTTATTCCTGCCTCTTGACACGTGAGGATGGCTTCTCTCACTTCTTTTCTCGGAGGGTCAACAAAGCTCACGATTCCAACGAAAACAAGGTTCTCCTCAAGATTCCGTTTTTCAAGACGCTGCGCATCGCTTATCCTGCGGTAGCTGAAAGCCAAAAGCCTTTGACCATTACGAGCCAAACTATCTGCTGTGGCTACTACTTGTTCTCGGGTTTTGTCGCCCAGTTCTGTCTCTTGTCCTTGGAGAAGAATCTTTGTGGAGTTGACCAGTATGTTTTCTGGTGCACCGCTACTTAGCAGGATGAAACCGTTGCTCATCTCGTAAATATAGGAAGCAAGTTTGCGTTTGCTGTCAAATTCCAGTTCGTCTCTGAGAACCCATTGCTGCGTTAGCCTTTGGGCATCGATGTCGTATTCCTTGATCGTTTCCAGAATAGCCTGCGACATCGGGTTGCTAAAACCAGCCTTTGCCGAAAGGGGTTCTATGGCGTCGCTTGCCAGTAAAGCAGTCTTCAATGCTTCCTTCTGGTTTTGTCCAAAGCTTTGTTTCTGGGTAACTCTGTCGTCGAAGTAGAGTCTGTCTATCCGCATCTTGCCTTCGGTTATAGTGCCTGTTTTGTCCGTGGCAATCACGGTTGTGCTGCCTAAGGTTTCCGCAGCTCTCAACCGTTTGACTATAGCTTTCTTCCTAGAAAGCGCAAATGCTCCAGCGCCGAGAACCATTGTGATTATTATGGGCATCTCCTCGGGGATTGTGGCGAAAGAAAGCGATAACCCGTAAAGAATCGCCTGGGTTGGCTCCATACCTCTCAGGAAACTCAAGATGGGGATTAGTATGCTGAAAAAGAGGGCTATCCCGATGAGCGTTTTGGAAAGCTGCTTCATGGCTACCTGTAGCGGCGTACGAGGTTCTCGCGCGGCTTTGGTTATTCCTGCAATCTTCCCCAATTCAGTGGCCACACCCGTAGTTACAACCTGAGCTTTAGCGCGTCCCCTAACAACGACAGTTCCGGCAAAAACCATATTCTGTCGTTCATTTGCTCGGGTTTCAGCTGAGGGGGTTGCAGCTTGGTCTTTTGAGACAGGGAACGATTCGCCCGTGAGCATGGATTCATCGATTTCCATCCCTGCTGACTCCAGGAGTTTCGCGTCCGCCGGTACCCGTTCGCCAGGCTTTAATATCAACACATCTCCTGGAACCACCTGCAGAGTCTGCACTTCGATAGGAATGCTGTCTCTGAGAACAGTAGTTGTAGGCGAAGCCAGTTTTCGAAGTGAAGTTATCGCTTTTTTGGCTCGGTATTCATTCCACACTTCAGTCAGCACGAGGACGGTGACGACGGCTATGATGGTTAGCGAGTCGGTTAGGTTGCCGTTGTTTATTACGCCGTACAATATGCCTATGGCCAGAAGCAACAGAATCATGGGTTCAGTTATTTCTTCGCGCAGGATTGCCAAAAACCGGATTTCTTGCTCCTCCACCAACGTGTTCAGTCCAAACTTGGACAAGCGAGTTGCAGCTTCTTGCGTTGTCAACCCAGTCTCTGAGTTTGTGACCGAAGGTTCCGACTGCATTGGTTGGCTTTGGGTCATGCCTGCGCACCTATCGAGTCTCTTTTTATGCTAAGGAGAGGTTTTAGAGTTTTGCTCTGTAGCAGTTGAGTAAGACCCCAAGATTCCGCTCTGCGTTCAAAAAACAAGAGGTGGCAGTCCGTTTGGAAGGAGTTGCTACTGGTTCAACGTGTTCTTGATGAGTACCGAACAGAAAATTCAAGTTTTGATCAATTAAGCTAGGCTTTACAATAAACTTTATTATGTCGCCTAACGTTTTGCAAGGTAAAAGGTGCAACAAGATGAAATTCGGCACATACACATTTCTACCTGAGAAAACCGAAGGTTTCGATTTTCAATTATTCCGCGTAAAACCTGAAGTCGGCAGACGCATGCCACCAAGGGAAGACATGTACAGCAACATCGCCATCTTCGGAGATAACGTAACCGCACGCAACCACCCCGACTGGATAAGCCACTCTCCATTGGGTCCAGCTTGGAGAACCAACAATAACTTCAACGTGCGCTGGGACATCCTTTGTCACACTCAACCAGAGCACAGAGCTGAACAGTTGGACTACATCGAAGACGTCGCACGCCATAGCCCAGGAGTCTGGCTTAACAGCATTCACTTCGCAGAGCATGGCCACTGCACTTGCCCGCGCTGCAACGACAAATGGAAAAAGAGCGGCCTAAGCTGGCTCGAATGGAGACGCAAAGAAGTTACCGATTACATGGCAGAAGTAAGCGAAAGAGTACGCGACAGGGCAAAGAAGAAATTCGTTATCGGTGTCCTACCAGATCCAGTCACTAGCTACGAACGATTCGGAATAAATTTCGACGATCTTGCCCCTCTAACGGATGAGTTCCTCGTTGTTATGTTTAGCAAAAACTATGCTACTCCATGGTACTGGGAAATGCTTACACGCGCATTCAAGAAAACGTTCAAAGAAGTTCCATTGAACATTTCACTTTACGTATTCGGTCCAGGCGACGACGCAAAAGAAGTACCAACACCATCAGAGTTGCTCACTGTTTCGGTTCGAATGGCACGTGCAGGCGTAGACAATCTTCTGTACTTGGCTGAGGGAGCTTCGCAGATTACTAACTTCCAGAAAGCAGCAATCGACAAGGTCGAACTACGCGAACGACTAAGAACCTACGGCGGTCAACCAGTCCAAGAATACCTTGACTTCGTCAAGGGCTGGGAAAAGATTGTTCAATAAGACCATATCAAAAACCCACTAAGCAGGCAGCAGTTCAAACTGCACCTGTAATTTTTGTCAATTCTCAGGTCTTTTTGGGGAAGGCCCCTTTCACGTTCAGGTCTTATTCCACTATTGGTCGAAAATATAGCGAGAGCACGGACTGGAAAACATACGCTCACTCTTTCTTGGACTTTTCCAGTTGACAAAGCACATCAAACATGACTCTCGTTGCCGCCATAGCCGAAATTCCCTGATCATAAACCGGCGCAACCTCCACCACATCAAAGCCCACCACACGCTCATCACAGAGAGCACAAACGACATCAAGCAATTCGCCCGTGCTGATACCATCAGCTTCAGGATTTTGCGCTGCAGGTGCAAACGCTGGATCCAGCACGTCCATGTCAACTGACAGATAGATATTTTCGTACTGCGCCAGTTTCGCTTTAAGTTGCTTCGCGACTTTCTTGGTTCCCTCTTTTCTGATTTGTTGAGTGGAAAAGAATTCTACGCCAGCTTTTTTGGCGTAGTCTATCTCATCTCTGCAAACGCTTCTTGTGCCAACCTCTATGATTTTGGCTGGCGCAACTTCCTTGTTGATTAGCTGCATAAATGTGGTGTGGCATAACGTTAAGCCCATGAACTCTTGACGCAAATCCAGATGTGCATCAAAACTCACAACCGCAGTTTTTTTGGCCTTAGCGCCAAGTCCCTTCATGATCCCAAGTGTGATGGTGTGTTCTCCGCCGATTGCGGCAGGAAGCTTCTTCCCGACCACGATGTCTTCAACAACCAGCTTGCATATATCCAACGTTTGAGCTGCATCCAGACTGACGTTTAGGTCGCCGGCATCATGTAGCGGCAAATCTGTTAGATCCATGCCTGAACGGAAACTGTACGTTTCCATGTTCAGTGACGCTTGGCGAACGGCTGTTGGCATAAACCTGGCTCCAGTGTGGTAAGAGCTTGTAGCGTCAAATGGCACGCCGAAAACCACGTATTTAGCCTTGTCAAGTGGCTTCTGTATGCCGCCGAAAACGTTTGTGTGTGAACAATAAAGTTCCATGTAGCTCAAGTCAGATTCTCCTCTTAGCATCCGTATCAACAACTGGTTACTCTAAACTTTTTCGCTCACCCCGAAATCCTGCAAGGAAACATTAAATTTATTAGTGCTCACCTCAATGCATTATGGTTAAGGCGAATAAAGTGCAACTAGCATCAAAAATCAAAAGTCAGACTCCCACTTCGCTGGCAAGTATTGCCTTCTACGGCATAGCCGGAATAATATTCCTCATTCTGCTGCCGTTCAGCGGATTTCCACCACACGTAGGCTTATTGGGAATTTCTAGCGTTTTCGCAGCGTACGGCTTGCTATTCCAAAGAAGATGGGCAATATGGCTCGTAGCTGCGCTGTTCTTCGTCGCCACAGTCTTCTCGCTCTACACAATCTACTTCACCTTAAGCACTGATGTTATCACCGCGGCAGGCATGATAGCATACGCCATACTAACCTGGGTATTCACAATAATTGTGGCGAAAAAACCCAAAGAATACTAAGCCCGCTTTTTACATGGCTTCTCGGAAAAGCCAAACCCTAACTTCTTCTCCAGCATCCACAAACTGCTGATTCTCTGCAATCTCGACAAACCCATCTGCCTTAGCCAGAGTCGTTATGGCACCTGAAGCTCCAGACTCAACAGGCTCAGCTACAATCCCCTTCGTTTCGTCCAAAACTAGCTTGACCATTACGAAGGTGCGTCTGCCCTTGGCAGAGAACATTCTACAGTCAGCTACCGCTTTAACTGAAGCCATTTCCCTCGGAGATTTTCCTGACATAGCCTGAATAACCGGTCTACAAAGCAGATTGAAGATAAGTAGCGCAGAAGTCGGATGTCCCGGAAAGGAAAAAACGGGCTTTTCACCGATGAGTGCGACCGTTGCTGGTTTCCCTGGTTTGACTGCTATACCCGAAATGAAAACGCCCGGCTTTCCTAGCGAATCTACCGTCGCAGGGATGATATCTTTTGGTCCCACGGAAACTCCCCCCGATGTTAAAACCATGTCTGCAGAGGACAACGCTCGCTTTAAAGCCTCACGCAACGGCTCCTTCACGTCAGGTACAACGCCTGCGTAAATGGGTTTTCCTCCACTCTCCCAAACCGCCGTGCATAAAGTGTACGCGTTTATGTCATAGATCTTTCCAAGTGACAGAGGTTTTCCCGGTTCGGTCACCTCTCCGCCTGTTGAGAGGACTGCAACTGTAGGTACCAAGTTTACCTCGACGTTTGCGTTACCTAAAGCCGCCAAGACGCCAATTTCCCGGCTACCTAAGACTCTGCCCGCCTCGAGAACAGTATCGCCCCGTTTTATGTCCGCGCCTTTCTTCATTACGTTTTCATTCTCGGTTACGCTGCTAAAAACGCTCAGTTCTTCGTTTTTACGTTCTGTGTCTTCCACCATGGCAACTGCATCTGCACCGTCTGGAATCGGCGCGCCAGTAACGATTTCAGCGGCTTCGCCTTTGCCAACTGTGACCTTTGGGGGTTCACCGATACTTACGAACCCGCAGATTTTCAGTTTGACAGGTTGATTTTCGTCGGCTCCAAATGTGTCCGCCGCTTTCACGGCGTAGCCATCCACAGTTGACCTGCTAAAAGGCGGAATATCGAGCTCACTTATCACATCTTCTGCGAGAACACGGTTGTGCGCGTCCAACAATGACACCTCTTCCTTCCCCAGAGGCTTAGGTTGCAGCGTCTGCTGGATGAGCAGTTTGGCTTCCTCGAAAGTGACCAGTTTCCTAAACATTCGGCTTCACCGTTTCCACATCGCCGAAAAGGTGGACAGTGACTTTTTCTCCTTCAGACAAGCCTTCCCGGTTCTCTGGGACAATGACGAATCCATTTGCCCTTGTCATTGTGCTGAGGTTTCCTGAACCCTTGGCGCTCACTGGTTCCGCAATGAGATCATCATTCTTTTGTACTACTTTAACCCGCACAAAATTCTTTCTACCCAAGGCAGTCGCGATTTTCTTTGACATAACCGCCTTCACAGTCGGTCTAGGTTCTTGTTTCTTCATGCCAAGCAGGTTGCAGATTAGGGGTCTAGCGAATACTTCGAAACCTGCGATCGCTGCGACAGGGTTCCCGCTAAGAACCATAACGGGTTTGTTTTCCAAAACTGCAAGCGCGGTTGGCATGGCAGGGCGCATTGCTACACCGTGGATAACTATGCCTGGTTTCCCGACTTTATTCACGGCTTCTGGGACCAAATCCAGACCTCCCACACTCGTTCCGCCTGTTGTAATGACTGCATCCGCGATCTTCAGACCCAACGATATTGCTTCAGCGATTTCCTCCACGTTGTCTTTCGCGATTCCCAAATCCAACGGTTCGGCGTCCAGTTCCGCGCACATAGCGGAAATCATAACTCGGTTAGATTCCCACACTTGGTTTTCGGCTCGTTCTTCTCCTACCGTTGCAAGTTCGTTTCCTGTAGCTAGGATTGCAACTTTTGGCTTCTCAATCACTGTAACCTCAACGTTGCCTAACGCACTAAGCAAAGCTAGATGGTAAGGCTTAAGGCGAGTTCCAGCATGGATCGCAACTTCCCCCATTTTTACGTCTTCGCCCTTGCGTGAAATATTGTCGTAAGGGGCAGTTTGGGCCCAGACTTCGATCTTAGGGTCGATCTTCTTGGTTTTCTCGAGCATGACAACAGCGTTTGCTCCCTTTGGAATCGGGTTTCCAGTCCAAACTTGTTTTGCTTCGCGGTGTGCGGTGTCGGCGAGTTCGTCTCCTTCTATTAGTCTGAAGAGAAGCGGTTTGGTTTGGGATGCACCGGTGGTGTCTTCGGCTCGAACTGCGTATCCATCAACTGCACTTCGGTCAAACCTTTGCAGGTCCTCTTTTGCCACTACATCTTCTGCCAAGACTCGGTTGAAGGCTTCTGTTAATGGAATCGTGATTTCTCTGCAACGCTTGACTTGAAGGGCATCAAACCACGTTTGTAAAGCTTCGTATGTGAATGTTAGTTTTTGGAATCCTTTCAGTTTAGACAAAACTGTTCACACGAAGCCATTAGTAACACTTACATAAAAAGTGTACCAAACAAAGAAATTCGGCTTTTGCGCAAATGCTGTTTGGATCTTTGAGAAACCGATTGAGTAAAACATTAAGCTTAGGCTGCCGATTGGCGTTGAGTATCGCTGTTGGCTTCCTAGAAGAGAAGCTTCGCGTTTTTCCACTGTTCCTTAGCTAACGCCAAATTGCCGTATGGTCCGCTGTGCAGGGAATAGAAAATGTAACACAGGTAAGTGCACTGTTCACATTGCCTGTAGGTTTTGCGAAGCGCGTCGAATTCTTTGCTATCCCAGAGTTTTGGTAAATCAAAAATTGAGCCTGCAAAGTTGTGTCCATGGCATCCGCCGATTCTGCCTAAGTGGTCGATTATGAAGAAATCCTCTAGCGCATGGCATTTCCAAGTTCTCTTGTCTTCAGCGTAAAGGCTTCGCAGTGCTTTTAGAAGTTTAGTTGTCATCAGTATGTTTTTGTTTTTCTTTTTCATCGTGATGAGTGAATCGCAGAGGTTTACCATGGCTTGTTTATCTTTTATAACGAATTCATCTCTGGGTTTGCCGATTCTGAAGAGTTGATTTGGGTCTGCGGTTAAGTCGTAGCTATAGAGGCAGTACCACACTGGGATGTCCATTCTTGTGAAGTGGTTTGTAATGTCGACAATCTCGTTCAGGTTGAGTTGTGAGATGGTAGGCGTGACTGCAACGTTGATTCCCTCTTTTTTCAGCGTTAAAATTGATTGCATCGCTTTGTCAAAGGATCCTTCTACACCTTTGATGTAGTCCATCTTTGCGGGATCTAGGCTGTCGAAGCTTATGGCTGCGAAGTCAACTGTGCGCAGGGCATCGATCTTTTGTGCTGCCATGCTGCCGTTATCGTAGACGGTTGTCACGAAGTGCTTGCTTGCGTACCCGATTATCTCTTCTGCGTCTTCGCGTAAGAGTGGGTCACCCCCAGAAAAGACCACTTCTACGATGCCTAGCTTTTTGAGAATGTCTAAACCTTGTTTTATCTGAGTGGCAGTGAGTTCGTTTTTGTCCTGTTCGTTCCAGACATTGCATCCCTTGCATCGGTAGTTGCACTTTCTGGTTATGAGCCATTGTGCATGGTGTGGCTTGTTTGGTGCTAGTGAACGTGCTGCGACGTTGGCGGCTTTGCGGAGTTTCAAGTGTTTTTACCTTTTGCCGTTTGGTTGTTATTAGAGTGTATTCGAGTGTGAGCTATAAAAATAGTTGTTCAAACTTGGCGATTTTGAAGCATTGCCCTTCCTGCGCGAGAACTGACGATTAAGCTGCATCACCATGTGTTGCATTGTTATTAAAAAATGGCGCCTTTGTGCTTTCTTCTCCCATCGGTTTTCGGGAAGACGTTTTCGGTTGTTTTCTTGTTTCGCAGCGCCTCCAGATCGGTGTTTCCGCCCAAGGTTTTTTAGGGTTGAACAGCAAGCCATATGCAGCATAACCGAGGCGCACAAGATGGACAATGTGGATGTCGTGTTGCTTACGCTTAACAGCGATAGAAAGCTGCAGGCATGCCTCGAGTCTGTCTACCATAACGTGCCGGTTGCCTCGCTAATAGCTGTTGATGGCGGCTCGACCGACCGAACCCTCCAAATCCTTGAAGCGTTCAACCGTAGGTTTGGCAATGTAAAAGTAATCATGGACAAAAAAGGGACCCGAGCCACTGCGCGGCAGAAAGGCATCGAGAACGTTACGACCGATTGGTTTGTTTTTGTGGACAGCGACGTCGTTCTTTGCAGGGACTGGTACAGGAAAGCGAGCCTCCAAGTGAATGATGATGTGGGTGCGGTGTGGGGAATCGAAGTTTGGTCCGCTATACAAAACATGAAAGTTCTCAAGATGTTCTTGTGGGTGACTAGAAAAATTTTTGAGATCCGAGGAGGAACACATGATACTCTTGTCCGTAGCCGAGCCGTCCACGGTATTAAAATTCCAATTCACCTGCACGTTTTTGAAGACGCCTATATCAAAAACTACATCAACAAGAAGGGTTACCGCGTCGTCGCCTGCTATGTGCCATTCTGTATCCACTATCGACCAAAGGCGGTGTGGACATTTCAGGGCAGCCTAAACATAGTCGCAGACGCTTTGAGATGTGGCAGCACAACGTTGGTTGTGAAACTCATATTTGCGTACAGCCTCTACACCGCTTACACCGTTTCCCAAATGTTCTCAAGCAAAAAGAGGCAGCAATGACTTTGTTATCCGGCGCGGCTAATTCAATGCTTTTGAATAAGTTATTATTCTTTGACCGCATAGTCTACATCAACTTCGGGTCACACTATTAACGGGGCAAAAAGATGCAGTCAATAGACGTTGTTATGCTAACCAAAAACAGCGAACACTTGCTTGACAGGTGCTTAGCTAGCATCTACCAGAACGTGCCCGTGAAAAATCTGATTGTTGTAGACGGCTTCAGCACAGACCATACACTTAATATAATCGAGGAAGTCATGCGGCAGCGTGGAAATGTCAAGGTTATCAAAGTTCGTGGTTCTCGCGCTGAAGCCCGAAAAGAAGGCATTGCAAAGGTGACAACGGAGTGGTTCATGTTTGCAGATAGCGACGTAATCCTAAGCAAAGACTGGTATCAAAATGCCCTAAGAAGCATCACACCTGAAGTGGGCGCGGTCTGGGGAGTAAACATTGACGTAATTCCGAATATGCATGACAGGCGGTTTGTGCAGATTCAGCAGCTGATCGCTCACCAGTGTTTCGTCCTCCGAGGAGGAACCCACGATGCCTTAATTCGTCGCGACCTCGTGAAGGACATACTCATTCCTGGGGAATTGCACACTTACGAAGACGCCTTCATCATGAATTGGATAAAAAGCAAAGGATACAAAACAGTTGTAGGCGAGGGCATTTACTGTTTGCACTTTAAGCCTCCCGAAAACTGGAATCCGCAAAACGCAGTTTCAGGTGCCGTTCTAGAGCTAAAGTGCGGCTTAGTGTGGTCTCATAACTTCACATATATGGCTTACTACCCTATCTTCGTGTTCTATTGGGCTATGCAGATTGTCTTCCAAAACATGCGTAAACTGGTGCCAACTACGGCCGACTTAGCGCCCGCCAGAGATGATCCGAAGTTGGACGGGGCAAAACTTGATTTTCGCCATCCTCGGTGATGAGTAGCCGTTCAGTTTTGTCGGCAACGAATTCTCCGATAGCGGAAGCTTGAATTCGTTTCCGATTTAGGTTCGCGATTATCTTTTCTGCTTTTTCCTCTTCCGCGGCGATGAGCAGCGCGCCTGAACCGATGAGTTGCAGGGGATCCAAATCGAAGTGGTTACAGATTTTCGCTGTTTCCGCTTCTACCCTGATTTTCTCTCGGAAAATCCTTAAGCCCAACCCTGCGGCGTCAGCCATCTCATGGGCGCCTCCTGCAACGCCACCTTCAGTTGGATCATGCATGGCATGTACTCCGCCAGTTCTGCAAGCGATCAAAGCATCTTTGACGACACTAATTCTGCCATAGAAATCCTTTGCGTTCTGCCGTTCTTTTGAACTTAGGGTTCTTTTCAATTCTTTTTCTCGGTCCCAGGCGAGAATAGCGGTTCCTTCTATTCCCGCGCTCTTTGTCAGGATTATTTTGTCTCCTTTCTTGGCGCCTGCTGCTGTTACGTATTTTCCTTTTGGAGTCATTCCCATGGCGCATCCAACGACAATTGGGTGAGTTAACCCTGGAGTGGTTTCTGCGTGTCCGCCGACAATAGCCATTCCCAGTTCAGAGGCGCCTTGACTCATCTGGGATGTGATTATTTGCACCATGTTTTTGTCCGCACCTTCTGGAAGCATGAGGCACGAGAAAAGGAAAGCTGGTTCAACCCCTAAGGTGGCGATGTCGTTTGCATTCACGTTTACAGCAAGCCAACCGATTCGTTCCACCGCACCGGTTATGGGATCCATGGACACGATCAAGTTTTTATCGCCAAAATCCAGTACGGCACTGTCCACTCCGGTGGTTGGTCCGACGATCACTTCTTTGCGGGTGGCGCCAAGGTTTTTGAAGACAACTTCTTTGAGGATGTCTACGGGTATTTTTCCAAATGGCAACGTCAACGCTGAACCTCAGTTAGACAGTTCCTAATCTAGCTTTTAAGCTGTGGGAAAACCTGTAGTACCGCGTGCATCACGGGGATGGCGACTAATAGCCCAACTCCCATTTGCACGAGGTTGAAGGGAACTTCTGCCAGAGCAGCAGTTAAGGGATAGCCGAGAGCTATCTGTTCATACACGAAGTATCCTGCGACCATTTCCAGCCCGCCTATCGACGCGGCGAGTGCTCCACTCAAGGTTCGATTTGAAGTGTATTTCTGCAGCCTCAAATTGAGGTAGCCAACTATTGCCCCCTCAAAGGCCTTTATCAAGAGCGTCCCTATCGCAAACTGGGGTGCGAGTAAGCTATCTGCAAGAGTTGCTCCAATGCCTCCGGAAAGTGCGCCGACGAGGGGACCGAAAACCAAGGCTGCGATGTAGATTACTGTCTCGCCCAGGTTGAAGTAGCCGCTCGTCGCGGGTATGGACACCATAAATGAGTAGGTGGCTACAAACACGAGCGAGGCAAAGATTGCGGATACGGCGAGTCTAAGAGAGGTTCTAATTTGTCTTGGTGGATTCGACATAGGTGTCACGGTGCTATTTTTGGTTCCCGTTTATCAGGCACGCTTTATTTCTATGTCTTCCTCCTTAAAATTTGTTAAAAGGGAAAATCTAAAAAGCAGAGCTTCAGATTACTACCTAAACGAGTGACAAGTCATGAGCGCAAAACCTGTGAAAGAAGATCCTGTAAGACTCCACAAAGAAGCAGGCGCCCTTATGGAGAACAAAAAGTACGCCGAAGCAAGAGACATCTTCGTGAAAACCGCTGAACTGTACTACAAAGGACAGAATTACTTCGGTTCAGCTGAGATGTACTACAAAGCTGGCGAAGCAGCTTTCGCACTTAAGGAATACGAAAAAGCCATCGAACTTTTCACGAAATCATCAGAGATTTCTTTTAACAAGGGCTTTGAAAGGTTCGGCGTAAGCGCATTGGACTATGCGAGAGACTGCCATAAAGCCCTAAGCCACACCAAGGAAGTCGAAGAGTTAACCAAGAAAATCAAGGAAGTCAAAGAGAAACTGGAAGCTTCCTTCTAATTCTCTTATTTCCTTGCAGGTTTTCTAGCTGTTTTTCTTTTTCAACTTTTGTTTTCTGAGTAATCCATAATAAAACCTAGCCCTTACCCCTAGTGTATGAATGGTTCCGGTCCTGTTATGCCGACGCTTTTCAGGTCTATAGCTGATCTTCTTGAAAAAATAGAAGCCACCCGAAGCCGCCTCCAAACCACGTCGTTAGCGGCGGATTTTCTGAAAAACCTCGAAACTGAAGAGTTGGCGCCAGCAATGTCCCTGATTCTGGGCAGACCGTTCCCGAAGTGGAGCCAAAAAACTCTTGAAGTGAACTGGAATATTCTGCGCGGCATATTGATGCGGGTTACTGGAGCGGACTGGAACGTTTTCGGTGAAGCCTTCACCCAGACGGGTGATATAGGGTCCGCGGCAAAGACGGTTTACGAAAATGGCAAGTTGCGGCGGCAAGCTGTGCTCTTCGAAAAGCCTCTGACCGTCTTGGAAGTTCATCGTAGCCTCGAAGCTATAGCTGACGCTAGAGGCGTTGGGTCTAGGGATAGGAAAGAGCGCTTAGTAGCTGCGCTTCTAAGTCAGGCCTCACCTGTGGAAGCGAAGTATCTGGTGAAGGTTTTCACAGGTGAGATGCGGACGGGCTTCTTTGAGGGGTTGATGGAGCAGGCGGTGTCGAAGGCTTTTGGTATTCCCGGAGCGCTGGTTCAGCGGGCAAGCATGGCTCTTGGAGACATAGGCGAGATGGCGTATATTGCGAAAACGGCTGGGGTGGAGGGCTTGGAAAAGGTTGGTTTCAGGCTTTTCAGACCGGTGAAGCTCATGTTGGCTCAGTTGGCAGACAATGTTGAGTTAGCGTTGAAGGAGCACGGTGGCAAAACATCATTCGAGTACAAGTACGATGGGGCTAGAATCCAAATTCACAAGCTCGGCCCCAAAGTGCAGATTTTCAGCAGAGGCCTCACAGACGCTACGGAAAGTCTACCGGAAATCGTAGATACTGCAAGGAGCGGCGTCAAAACGGACGCGGTGATTCTGGAGGGTGAAGTTGTGGCCGTCGACGCCGCTGGGGTTCCTATTCCTTTTCAGCATTTGATGCGGAGGTTTAAGCGTGTCCACGGAGTAGCGAGGGCGGCAGAGAAAATCCCCTTGAGACTGTACCTCTTTGATGTTCTCTACATGAACGGGCAAAGCCTCATTTCACTGCCCTATGTTCAGCGGAGGCAAATTTTAGCGGAAACAACTGCCGGGATACAGCTAACTTCCCAGATAGTGACCTCTAATATTGTTGAAGCTGAGGCTTTTCTGAAGGCCGCAATGGCTGCTGGACATGAAGGATTGATGGCGAAGAAGCTGGACGGTCCATACACGCCTGGTGCCCGTTGGAAGCTTTGGGTAAAGATTAAGCCTGTTCTTGAGCCGCTTGACTTGGTCATTACTGCGGCTGAGTGGGGGTACGGTCGAAGGCACGACTGGCTCTCCAACTACTACCTTGCCGCCCGAGATGCTGACACAGGCGAATATTTTGATTTGGGCAAAACATTCAAAGGTTTGACGGACACAGAACTCACTGAAATTACAAAACAGCTCAAAGACATAGCCGTAAGCGAAGAGGGGAACCGCGTTGTTGTCCTTCCAAAAATCGTGGTCGAAGTTGCTTACAACGAGATTCAGAGAAGTAACATGTACAAGAGCCAAATGGCGCTGCGTTTCGCACGAATAACCCGCCTCAGGAACGACAAATCGCCCCAAGAAGCAGACACCATTCAGCGGGTCAGATCCATCTACGAGCGACAGTTTGCGAAAAAAGGCAGATATAAAGCTACATGACAATACACAGTTGAAGAAGGCGCAGCTTGATGGGTATAAGGGACAAAGAGCAATTCGCCAAGGAATTCTACAGCCGCCAAGTAATCCTCAAAGAACTCGGTCAAAAGGGACAGAGAAAACTCTGCGAATCAAAAGTAGCTATTGTCGGGGTTGGCGGTTTAGGCTCCGTGTCCTCGCTTTACTTGGCGCTAGCCGGCGTGGGGTACCTGCGAGTTATCGACCAGGACATATTGGAGATCAAAAACCTACACCGCCAAATCCTCTACACAACTGATGACTTAGATTATCCCAAGGCGGAGGCGGCTGCGACTAGACTGGAGAAACTTAACCCCCTGATCAAAGCTGAACCCGTCTCCGAGAACGTTAATGCCGGAAACGTGGAGCGCCTACTCGACGGCGTGGACATAGTCGTGGACGGCTTAGACAACATGGCTACTCGTTACCTCATCAATCAGGTCTGCGTCAAGAAGAAAATTCCTTACGTTTTCGGTGCAGCCATTGGCATGGAGGGAAATCTATCAGTTTTTGCTCCGCCTGAAACGCCGTGCTTGGAATGTGTGCTGCCCAATCTGTCGGACAGTGAAATGCTGAAATGTGACACCCGCGGTGTCTTGGGTGCGACACCAGGGATAATCGGAGCTATGCAGGCTTTTGAAGCAATCAAGGTCCTGACTGGAATAGGTCAACCTTTGAAGAGCAAGCTAATGGTCTGTGACTTTTCAGACATGTCCTTCACTGCTGTGGACATATTCGCACGCCAAAACTGCGACGCCTGCATGGGGACTCTGTCCCCGCAGATGAGGAACCGACTCGTTTGGTTGTGTGGACAAGACACGGCAAACATTAATCCTGAAACTCCTCTTAAGTTTAGCCTCGACGCCGCCAGTTCCACAGTACAGAGAAGAGGTTTCAGTATCCGCGTAAGATCCCACCTTGCACTAATATTTGACTACAAAGGCTTGGAGGTTAGCTTATTCAACGGGGGACGAATGCTCATCAAAAACGTGCGTGACGAAAATGCGGCTCTGAAGGCTTACCATGAAATCCTCAAAACACTGAAAATAAGCCAGTAATGTCCTGCTACAATTCATAGACATAACGTGAACGATGGGTTTGCGGGATTTTGAGTGATTTTCAAATGCTAAATAATAGTTGAAGCCTAAGCGTAAATCGTCACAATCAGAGCCTGATCCAACCACAGCCTTCACTCTGTCTCTCACAGGCGGAATATTTGTTTTGTTAGCAGGTCTGCTAGTGGCGGCAGTGGGTCCAGCATTTACCTTCTTCATAGGTGGCATCGGAGGGTTCGTTGGTGTCCTTGGAATAATGTGGGGAATAATCACTATAGTGAGTGCGTACAATCTTCGTTCAAATCCCCAGCAGCACATGATTTGGGGCATAATAATCCTGGTTTTCTCAATCGTTAGCTGGACCGGCGCTTTAGGAGGATTCTTCATAGGTTTTATGTTGGCACTAATTGGGGGTATCCTTGCATTAGTCTGGTCTCCCCACGACCATCAGGAACGAGCGCCTCTTCAACTCAGCCTTACTCGGTTCGGTACTGCCGCTGCTGCGGACGAAGTATTCCTGTCGACGCAAGAGATTGCCCGTATTGTGGCCGAGAAGTCCAGTAAAGATGCCATCTTTGGGAATTTGGTGGACATAACATTTTCGCAAGCAACTAGACGGAGTCGAGGAATGGGTCGCAACACTTGGACGATCTATATTATCTAACAACATTTTTATTGTTCATGACGTAGTTTTTATTCACGTTAGGCGCTGGGGTGGCCGAATCGTTCAGGCGACAGCCTGCAGAGCTGTTATATATGGGTTCAATTCCCATCCCCAGCTCCACGGACCTACATTTTCGGTTTTGATCACAGAAAATCTTTCCAATTAGTTGCCACAATTCTTAAGCACTTGTAATTTTCCTATACGTTATTTGAGTAACGTTCAAAAGCAGTTGGGCTGTTGGGGCTTAATGTACGACGAAAAGAAATATCGGCACAAAATTACTGTGACAGCTATTGGGTTAACCTTCATCGTTGTTCTGTTTTTTGTCGCATTTTATTTAAGTGCACATTTCGGTCTGAATAGCGCTTCTATTATTTTTGCTGTACTTGCGTTTATCACTCTATGTTCTGGTATTTTTTTAATTTCATTTCTGATTGACAAGGGAGCCAGACATAAGAAATTAGAGCAGGACAAGAAGACGATTGAGCAGGAGCAAGAGAGGAATAAGATTATGTTGGCTGAGCAAGAAATGGAAGTGCAGCGTCAACGTAAAATTAGGTTAGTGAAAGCAAACAAGCTTGAAATTTCAGGCCGTTATGAGGATGCCGCAAGAATATACGACGACTTTGAAATGTATGAGAAAGCTGGTGAATGCAGGCGAATGGCGAAAACCTCTTACCAAATTTCCACCAACTTTAGTATGGGAAAGAATGGCACTATTAGCTCTAATTGCCCTACTTGTGGTTCATCTCAAACTATAGAATCAAAATCTAACATGGTGATATGCAAACACTGTGGGAACAATTATGTCATACCGAAGAAAATTCTTGATAGCATGTAGTAGTCAAGGATTCTTGAACAGAAAAACTATGGGAAAAGTTAGGATTTTACTCTACGTAATTAGATGCAAAAACTTAAAACTTCATAGTATGTAGCATATTGAGCAAGGAAATTAAGAAGAATGATAAAGCGGATAGTCACTGTAGGCTACGTTGTTCTTGCTGTTCTATTAGCTGCAATCGCATTTCGAAGCTTCATGAGTGACCTTCTTGTTGCATTGGCAATAGGTGTTTCTGTTTTCATAGTCGTTATAGTTGCTGGTTTTTACATAACTGAAAAATTATTAAATTTAGATTAAGAATTAAGTTATTGCAGAAAAGGGAGTTTTGAGGGAGAAGTCTCCTTTTGCGGAGGATGCAATTCCCATCACGCAACAATTTGTATTTGGGTTGGCTCTGAACCCAAAGAAATTAGCATAGTTAGGAGGAAAGGCACATGGAGATGCTGCTGCATCAGAGAAAGTGGGTGTAACCTTGGGCTTTGTTTTCTTAACTAACTTCTACACAAACCGTATAAGCAAACTGCAACAGAATAACGATTGTGGTTTCTCTGGGATTAGAGGAGAGAGGAGGAGAAAAAAATGGGCGTAAAGGATGAATATCTGTCGCCATGCGGTATGTATTGTAGCGTATGTTCAGTACGAGCCGCAATTCAAAATAATGACCAGGAACTTAAAGAAAAACTAGCTTCTGTCTTTGGCACTTCACCTGAGAATATAGTTTGTGAGGGATGTATGTCAGATAAAACTTTTCAGTTCGCTAAGACCTGTTCTATTAGAGCATGTGCGCAGGAAAAAAGCCTAAAAGGCTGTCACCAATGTGATGATTTTCCATGTAATAACATAAAAAATTTTCCGTTTGAGATTTCCAGAAATATGATGTTGGAAGCTATACCGCGAAGGAAGGAATTAGGCACCGAACGCTGGGTAGCAGAAGTTGAAAACCGATATACCTGTTCTAAATGTGGAACCTTATTACATCGCTACGCCAATAAATGCAACAATTGCCAAAGCCCATTTCCTATAGGTTAATGCTCATTTTTATGAGCGAGTTATGCAACTGGAGAATCTAAGGTAATTGCCTATGCAAGCAACTTCTTTGAGGCGTAAGCGGGGTAGGGAATCGCACCTCAAGTCAGATGCCCATCCCCAGTATAATTTCTGGCTTGATTATTAGGGTTCGGTTCCCCAGCAAGCGCTGCATTTCACTCTGTGATAGGTTCAATCTTCTACACGGCGACTTCTTTTGGGAGCGAGGAAAAGCAAAATCGCAAAAGAAGCACCAAAAAGGAAATGTGATTGTAGTAGTCAGTCATCAATCACAAAAGCTTAACTCTCCAGCCTCAATCAGCCCAATGAGGTGAAAACACTTATGGATAAAGAACTGCTTTTTGAAGGAAAAGAGAACGTTAGCTCAGTCAACATCAAGGAATTCAGTCCAGAAGGGATAAAGCTAGACATCACCGCTGCCGGGAAAGTCAGCGGAAAAGTAACAGGGGGCATAATGACTACACATAATGCCGTGATGAAGCAAGACGGCACAGGGTCAGCCGACGTCAGATCAATGATTTTCAGCAACGGCGAGTCAATTATGGTAATGGGAAAGGCTAATGGGAAAATGGTCGATCCCGCTCCAATCGAAAAGATTGAGGAAAACCTGACATTCATGACCACCTCCAAAAAACTTGCATATCTCAACACAACCAAAGGCTGGGCAGACGCTAGCTACAACATGGCAACGGGCGAATACAGCTTCAAAGTCTACGCAGTTAAGTGACAACGTAGACACCCATAGTTTTCATCAGAGGGGTTCAATACATAGAAGCAGGCAGGAGAGCGAATTGAAGGGAGGTGACGTTTCTTGCTGTTTTTGTACTACTTTAATTGGGCTGGAACATCTGAAGAGTTAACGGAATTTGTTGGGCGAATGAAAACTATAATCAAGGGAACGGAAGGCGTAGAATTTAACGGAATTTTCATACCGACAAGTGAATGGCATTATGCATTAGTTATGAAGACCACAAACTACGAAAAATCGTTGCAAGTTATGAAAACATACATCAAAAAATTCGGATGGACAAAAACTTCTTTGGCAAAAGCGGAGCTGCTTCACACATTTGAAGAATTGGGCTTGAAAGAGTAAATTGCGTCTTAGCAAGTGCTCGAAGGTTAATAACAGAGGAAATTCCAAAAAGAATTGGAGAACTGCAATTGAAAATCAGAGAAAGCGACATGCCCAAAGAAGCAGAGTGGAACCAATTTTTTGACCCAGTTCAAGTATTGCATCTTCTAGGTTTAAATCCCCAGGTAGTAAATGTGGCGGATTTTGGCTGTGGCTACGGAACCTTCACTATTCCTGCTGCAAAAATAATCGCTGGGAAGATTTACGCCTTCGACATCGAACCTGAAATGGTTAAGGAAGTGAAAACGAAGTCAGAAACGCTCAAACTTGGCAATGTTGAGGTGCTTCTTCGAGATTTCATTTCAGAAGGGTCTGGACTTTGGGATGCGAGTGTTGAATATGTTTTCTTATTCAATATCCTTCACCTTGAGAAGCCAGAGTCGCTGCTAAGTGAATCTTACCGAATTCTGAAACATGGCGGTAAGGTCGGGATAATTCATTGGAACTATGACTCAACGACGCCGAGAGGTCCGCCAATGGCAATCCGACCTAGACCTGAGCAGTGTAGACGTTGGGCAGAGTCTGTTGGGTTTGTTTTTGAGCAAAAATTTGACCTCAAACCATATCATTACGGTCTTGTCTTGCACAAGTAAGCTTTGGGAGAGGCAAATATAAGAAAAAGGACTCAATAAGTCCATATGGAGATGAGATTTAATGAAAATTGGTGTTGTATTGAGTACTAATGACTCCGAAGAAGTCTGGAACACATTTCGCTTCGGAAACGTTGCGTTGAAAGAAAATCATGTTGTTAGAGTTTTCTTGGTAAACAAAGGGGTTGAGGCAGAAGACATCAAAAGCGAACGCTTTCCCGTGCAAGAACAGCTTCAAGCTTTTGTCGCCAACAAAGGCGAACTTTTGGCCTGCGGCACCTGCATGAAAAACAGGCAAAAAGAGTCTTCTGAATACTGCCCTATTGCTACGATGAAAGATTTGCTGGAAATTGTTGAATGGTCAGACAGACTGGTAAGCTTTGGCTAACAGCTGTCGTATCTGCGAAGGTTCTAGAAAATGGGCAATTAAGAGAGGCAAGAAAGAATGGTTACTGAGAAAATCTTAGATGGTAAAACCCTGTATTTATGCGATATATGCGGATTTGGTTACATTGACGCTGAAACTGCTAGAGATTGTGAAAACTGGTGCAGAAAAACGGGAACTTGCTCGTTGGAAATCACCAAAAAAGCCGTTCTAATCCCTGATCCTCTTGAGAAGCTGTTCCGAAAGACAGGCAAGAAAAACAAGAACTGAATTATAACAGAAAGAGATGAATTCAATATTGAAGGGGTTTTTACCTGTTTTTTTGTAGCGCAAGTAGCGCTTCATCAGCGTGTCTTGCTGGCTGAAACTGCGACGAGAATACGTATTTGACGACTCCCTCTTTGTCTATGACGAATGTCACCCTTCCAGGAACTACTCCAAGCGTGGCGGAAACACCATACAATTTTCTAACTGCGCCTTCAACATCACTCAACAGGATAAACGGCAAGGTGTGATGGTTAGCAAACGCCTTATGTGACTCTACGCTCTGCGAGCTTATGCCCATGACCTCGGCGTTCAATTCCTTGAAAGTCTCATACTTATCCTTGAACGCCTCTGCTTCCCTTGAACAAACTGGCGATTCATCCATCGGATAAAAGAAAACTACAACATTCTTGATTCCAAGAAATTGAGAAAGCATGACTTTTTCGCCTGTGCTGGATTGAAGGGAGAAATCAGGCGCCTTATCACCAATCTTGAGCTTCACCATTTTGGTTTCACCTAATGCGAGTAACCGCTGGCGACGGATAAAAGAGTTCGCTGAAATAACAGCCACAAGCTCTCTGGCTCACAACTAAAGATGGTCCATGCGTGGCATGCCCGATAAGAAAGGATTGTGCGGGTGACATCTCCACCTGTCCCAGGTTCAAATCAACCCCATCCATTTTTGCGTAAGTCTCAGGCTTTGTTGCAGGTCGTTTTATGCTCATTTTTATAAGCCAGTTTGGCAACTGGAGGATCCAAGGTAATACTTTATGCAAGCCACTTCCTTAAACCTTAGACGGGGAAGGGAATCGCACCTCAAATTAAAAGCCCATCCCCAGCTCCACAGATGCCTATCTACTTCTGATCGACACAAATTTTGAAGAACGCTTGAAAAGCCTTATAGCTAATCTTGAAAAGCCTAACTATTAGGCATTAGATTTGAAGGCTACCCGTAGGAAGACCGCTGTGACTATTGTATTGTTGTTATCGATTGCGTTATTGGTATTCTCCAACGTTTTTCCTCATACTCGAGGCCAAACAGTAAAGACATTTACGCCCGCGGACAAATTCCGTATTCCCGAACTCAACGGCACTATCAGTTTCGCCGTGAATGGTTCATATTCAGAAACAACATTTCAGAATACGACTTGGACCTTTAAACATTTGACGCTTAATATTCCAAACATTCCCTACTTCGAGCTAAATGGTTCCCAAAGCTTTGGAGACCTAAAGCTCTCCACTCAGGACTCAAATATTACCATATGGGCATATCTGTCCCTCAATTCCTCCTCTTTTCCCATGACAATGCTTGGTTATTCAGCGGAAGGGAAAGGCAAACAGACAGTAAATCTTGGTCTGAACTTGTCGCGTCACTCAGATGCAAGCGAATGGAGCATTCTTGTTCCGAACGAAGTTTTTGTGGCTGCTGGTGAGGGCTGGTCTCTTCTGCCTGACGACACTTTGCTTATCACCTGTGCAGCTAGCAACGTAACAATTGTCCATTTCAGTTTCATGGATTCCATCGACAATACGTCGATTTTCTATTTGCGGCATTCAGTATCCATATTCACGACTGCCATATTGGTGATCGTGTTGGCTGTGGCAGTTGTGATTAAAGTTAGACTAAAAAGGAAAAGAGAGCCTAAAGATAACTCGCCCGTAGTTCTTCCATGGTTTTTTGTTTTTGATCCGACAAACCTTAAGAGTATGACGTAAGTAATATCTTGAATTGTTGGGATAACAGTCAAATAAGGAGGAAAATACACGAAAAGCGTTTTTCTCAAAGTTTCCTTGTTCGCCTTAGCGTTTGGTTTGCTTCTATCAGGTTCACTCGGGGCTTTTGGTCAAGCTGCAAGCACCACCCCCACAATCAGCGATAACGGGTGGAGACTCACTATTGACGGCGCTGTGACCCGTCCCCTTAACCTTTCCCTTACAGACCTTGCTGCAATGCCAAAAACCGAAGTATACGGGGCGCTATACTGCTTGGGAGCCATAGTTTCTTCTGGCAATTGGGGTGGAGTGCTACTTTCGGACTTAATTCAGCTGGCAGACATTTCACCCTCGGTTACGAACCTTGAGTTCCACGCAGAAGACGGTTACGCAATAAACGTTTCAGAAGCAGCTGCTCCGGGTCTAATAGTTGCTTACGAATTAAATGGTCAGCCCCTAACCGAAACGCTCCGTTTGGTTCTTCCAGATTACCCTGGTAACTATTGGATAAGTATGATTACGAAAATAACTGCGACAATGTCGACCAACTACAACATTCAACCTCCAGCGCCCGGAGGCGGTCCGATCGGGACTGCTAATCCTGCGCCGTCAATGTCTCCACAACCAACAAACACTCCAGCATCAAATCCCACGCAAGAACCCTTGTCAACACCTTATCCATCACAAACACCGGTCTCTAATGTGACCGCGCCTCCTCAAACATCAACGGCACCCACTTCATCTCCATCATCACAGCCAACAACGTCGCCAACACCCACCGAAAACCAGTCCACCTCTTCACCTGCTGCTTCCCCGTTGGGTGAACAACAAACTGAGCCGGGGTACTCTTCCAGTACGGGTTCGCCAGCGAATAATGGCTATTGGGTGTTAGTAGGAGTCATTGCTGTCATGGTAGCCGTTGGGTCGGTCGTCTTCCTTCATGGAAAGAACTCTAAGATTAAGTAAAGGGCAGAAAAAGGCTGTAAAAATCAAGCAGGCATTAGAAAATGTCTTCTTAGATTTTTTTCTTAATTTTGGCGAAGTAATTTTTTAGCGGGGTCCAGTAGAATTCAGTCCATCCGTCGAGCAATTCATCTTTCTGGTCAGCAGGGACACTGGAATGGACCATTGAGACTTCAGTTCCTTCCGGGGTCGCCTTGAACGTTAATTCGAATACTGAGGGTGGCCCGCCTTCGGGCCAATCAGTGTTTACCCATTCCTGAACTATTCTCTTTCCTTTTTCCAATTCTAAGTATTTTCCTGAGATGTATCCATCCCAAGCTGTGAATTCTTCACCGACTTCTGGTTTGCCCGTTGCTTTGCTGCCTGTAAATTTGCTGTGTTTTTTTGGATCTGTGTAGGCTTCGTAGATTTCTTCGGGTGTGGCCAGGATGATAACTTTTTGTTTTATGGTAGCGGTTTTTGTCTTCATGAGTGTCACCTATTTGACTATGCCGAGAGTGCTTTTTAGACTTAATGCTTTACGAAATATTTCGGCTGGGTCTTGATGGCGCGGATTGTCTGATTTTTGTGCAAACCTTAAGTGTTAACACAAGTAATACTTTGGTAGTGTCTTGCTAAACGCTTCTAGAAAATCACAGCCATATCAGACACGGAGCAGAGAACGAAAGCGATTTTAGCCAACCACATGGTGCGATTCAGACGTTTCAAATCCTGGACCTGCAAAAACACCTTCAAAAAGCCATAAAACACGCAAAAAAGCGCAAAATTACGTCAAATTCTTGCAATACCCTGCAAGAAAAGGAGCACAAAACAAGGCGCATTCATAAAATCAAACCTAAAACAACAACTTTTCGTGCAACCTACCCCCCAAAATTGCAACTTTATTGCAAATCCAAAAATCAACTCGCCAACTCCGATCTTTGTTCATCCACCAGAAGTTATTTGCAAGTACGAAACCTTCAAGTCTGGAGGATTGTGTTTTAGAGTCGGGGGATGATGTCGCCGTCCCAGCCTTAGGGCAAAGTAATTTCTCTGGTTCTTTTGTTTCTTCTTTGATTCGTTGTTTCATTTCTATTTCCTCACTGACTACCTGTACCATTTTCATCAAACCTTCTTAATTCTGCTCGTTGAGGAGGAAACAATAAACCTTTGCTCCTGCTGAAAAAGAGCGAAACCTCAGGGTTTGAAATTTTCTGCCCGAAGGGTCGAGCCGAACTTTAGCGCAAGCTGAGGAGTAGGTCTTCCAGAAGAGGCTCGGCTTGCAGGTTTTGGGTCTTGGGGCTCCAAAACTTCGGCTCGATTCAGCGCAGCAAAGCGGAGCGGTGGATTTGGCTTAAACAAAAGTTGGATCTCTTGCCCAATCATTTGTCAAATGGCTCAAAAGTCATAGTGCAGTCTGCTCCTTGCCTATGCGAGTTCATCTTCACGTTAAACTGTGCTTCAAGCCAAGAAGGAATAATGTTCTGACAAGCCATTACGCAGAAATCATTGCCCATTGGCAGTCCTACGATTTTACAGGGATTCATAGAGAGGGTCATTCGTTTTTCGTTAAGTTCAGTTACGGTGAAAGGGCTAAATACCTGCAGCGAATAGGCGAGACTTTTTGCAAGTTTCTTAAAGGCAGTTTTGCGTGACAGACCCCACATAATTCTTAACAATAGAGAGGTGTGCGAGTATTGGTTTTTCCATCCTGCGATTGCAGCATTCATGAACTTTGAAGCACCAACTTCGCCTTCGTATTTCCTCATTAAGTTGTTCGCTGTGACCCATTTCCTGACGAGATTTCTATAAGCTATCTCGTATTTTTCTTGGTCAGAAGCTTCAGCTGAGCTGGATTCTGATTGATTTTCCCAAATTTTTCGCAGCTCTTGTAGTTTTTCTTTACCTAGTTCATTTTCCACAACTCGTGGAGCAAAATCTCCTACCAATATGTCTAAGCGGATTACGCCTTCGAGCTTTTCTTGGTAGGGCATCTGTTTTATCTCAATCATAAAATAACCCTCTCGCCCATTTTTTATTGAAAGAAATTGTTTTTATGTTTTGTGTTATTTACAGTTGCCCTGTTGCTGTTTGCTACATCATTCTGTAATCTATGATGCTTTGTGTTGTATTCTGGTCTATTTCATTACAAATACTCATCAATCTTGTGAGCCCATAGAATAGGATTCCCCTGAGGCTTGGGTTTATGTTTCCGACGATTTTTAGTGAGGAGACTCTTGTTCTATTCTATCATCAGAATTATAGGTCTTAGCCCACTTCTTACGAACGCTCTCAGGTTCTTGCTTCGCGCTATAACTCGTGCAATACTTGGACTAATTGCATAGTAGATGGTTATGAGCTGTCTTCCAATTGCGTTGGGGCTCATTTTTGTATCTCTAAATAACCTTAATACGGTTACCTCACGAGCAAAAGGCGTGCCGAATGCTGCTGTTGCTATGAAGCAGCGTACTGTGGGTTCTGTAAAACCTGGGGATGGGTGATTTTGTTTGTATTCTAGGACTTGGTAGATGTGTCTAGTTGTTTCCGTGTGAGATAGCATAACTTGGTCATTTGTGTATCTAAGGACTTCAATTCCCCTTTTCTGCAAATTGAGGTCTTTGTAATAATCGTACTCACGTTTGTCGTTGTGAATAGGACCGTCTACCTCTATTCCTAAGCGCAAAAGAGGGCAGTAGAAATCCAAGATATACCCATATTGGACATATTGGCGGTGAAATATGTAATTAGGAAAGTTATTGTAAGTAACATTTCTAAGTATAATCCACATTTGCTCTTCTGCCTCCGTGGGGTTGTGTCGCATTTCGTATGCTTGTTGGTATTTCGCTGGGTTGCTATACCGATGCCGATGACGTCTGTTACTGTAAAAACGGAGGTTAGGGATTTCCAACATGGAGCTACAGTTACCTTGGTTACCGCTTTTATGGTTTATGTCTTAGGCATGCACACTTATGGTGGTAAATGTTTTAGTTGTTGCTGCCTTTCTCCACGGCAACCCAGTTGCCAAATCAGGCGTTAGGCTTGATTTATGTTTCCTACGACTTCTCTTTTTTTTCAGAAAATTCTCTACTGCAGCTACACTGCTCTCTTGGCACCACAGTTCGGGCATGAAGCTGAAGCTTGGGGAACCAAACCACCACAGTATTGGCAAGGAATCATAATAATTGCCTTACTCAAACGTTCTTTCTCCAGTTCTATTCGTTCAAGGGCTAATTGATGTTCTCTCTTGTTTTTCTCGTTGCGTGATTGCGTACCAAAAACAACAATTGCAAGCAAAATAGCTGCGCCGAAAAAAATGCCCATGAAGGCAACGATGAAGATAAGACCATCAAACATGACTAAATGTACGAGAAGGCATCTTTATCAGTTTTGTGAATCGGGAATCTACTTTTCTCTCTATATTGTTTTCTCGGAGCGCAAGCGACGCCAAGCAATTGAGAAGACATCGAAGCTTTTGGAGCAACAGTATAGAGCGCACTAATTGAAAACTACCACGCTGTGTTGGGTTTCAAATATCTCTGTCTTAGTGGTTTTCCGCAGAATGGACAGATTTCAAAAGCACCTTGGAGCACTTCCTTATTGCAGTTGGGGCACGCCGAAACCTTTATAGAATTCTCTTCAAGTTTCTTTTTCAAATTCATCTTTGTTTTGTTGGCTCTCCATTCGCCTATTGCCCCCAGAGGAAAGAATATCGCTCCGAGAATTCCTAAAACTGGTGCACCAATTTGCGCTCCAAATTCAGGAAAAAAGAATGTTACCACGAATCCAACGATCATAAGCATCACGAAAAAAAATGACAGAATACCTAGTGTCCTTGAGTAACTCCTTGCTTTCCTAAGTTCTTCTTGAAGAACCGCTATTTTTGCCTGGTCAGACGCTACGTCCATTTCTCGGGCAGTTCTCCCAATGGTTGTAATGTTTGTGATAATTTATTTAAAAGGTTGTGTTTTTCCAGTATAGATTAGCAATCATTGAAGAAGTTTAGGTGCGGCGGGTATGGAGAAGGCTTCTGCGTGGTCTGGCTGGAAGGTGCGAGGCGGAGCGCAAGCGACGCCGAGACGTTATATTTAGAGACGGTTACTTCTTCGGTTTTCTCTTTCTGATTGTTCCTTTAAAGCTCTGCAGTTTCTCTTCGCAAACGCCTGGTTTCCATTTGCATATGCCTTCTATTATTTCTTCCAGGTAATACTCGAGTTCCTCGTTTATCAATTCGCTGGAACAATCAACCTTGTAGACAATTTCTTCCTTATTTCGACTTACGGTTATGGCAACTAAAATATTGTTGTCCAAATCGTTTTGCCTCTATTTCTCTTAAGCGTATATTAGATTTAAGTTTTTTATCCGCTTTTGGGGCGTGCTATGAATCGTCTATCGACGTTCGAGCGCGGAGCGCAAACGACACCGAGACAGCATTTTGGGGTTTCTGCCAGTTTCTGCAATAAATTGCGCGCTAAAGGAAAAATAGTTGAATGGCATATTACTTATTGGGCATAAGCTTTGCCCAAGCAAATAGTTGAAGCTAAGGACAAGAAAAAGCATTCCAAAAATAGCAAAGCAAGCTACTTCGCCAACTCATTCATCGAAGTCATAATCGGTTTTCATATCTGTTTGCTAATTTTTGGATTTGTTATGATGCCTATATCATTTATTTGCATAGCCATAATTGGGATTCCTAAGCTTTGGTCAGATTTGAGCCAAGCCTATTATTATGTGCAGTCTTCTATTGGGTGGAACAGAGTCGCTGAAGCCTTCCTTTCTCTGGCGGGGCTTTCTTTTGGGTTGAAAGTCCTATGGCTTTTAAAAGGTTCGAACTCAAGGAATGAGCAAATGACTTTCAGTAAGCTGCGCTGTGTTATTTCTCATGATTATGCTGCAATTGGCGGACACGAGGAGCCCTCAGATCCCATGTTTGATTATTATACCGTTGAATCAAAATGCCGTAGATGTTCTTCAAAAAAATCAGAAACTACTGCTTATAGTAACGACTTTCGATAGAGAAACGAGCACTTTTCGACGGCTGACTATTGTTTAATACCAAAGTTTCAGTTTTGTCACTTGGGCTTAGTTTTCAGTCGTCTGGAACGGACGTGATTTATGATAAACTGCACTAATTCTTCTCTTAGTGCTCTACGTTTTTTGTCGTGGCGTTCATAGAAGGGTTTGTTCCATTGTAAGCCTAAGGATTGGATTGCTATGTTGTAGGATTCTATGAGGTTTTCTTTTCTGGCGTTTGATACGTCTCTGTTGGCTATGTATAGTTTTACTTCTTCGGGGTTGGCTGTGTTGCAGTTGCGTTCTAAGTGTTTTAGTTCTTTTACTACTCTTTGAACTGTTGTTGTTTAGTAGGCTTCTTTTTTCATCCAGATTATTACGTTTGCAATGTTGAGTTTTCCTACGTCTTTTGGGTCTTGGGTTTCTTGTTGAAGTCGCTTCAAGAGTTCTTGCACGATTCTTTGATTCATTTCATCTTTCCCTCCGAAACCCTAAAGATGCTGGGACGATGCTTGATTCGTTGGGGGATGATGTCGCCGTCCCAGTCTGATTGGGAAAGATGACGAAATCATGACGGACAGACCCCAATTCAAACCCTTCAGGTTAAGCAAGTTGCAGTTGAATTAACGCAGCAAGGACTATGAGTCTGTGATTTCTAAAAATATTGAATACCTCTATTTGCAACCAAATAATTCAGTTATTGTGGAAAGTGGGTGGACCAACTGGAAGTCTTACTACTAGATGAGCAAGAAGTCGCAGGGTTACTCTCCCTCGAGGAGGTGTTGGAGGTCGTCGAGCTAGCCTTCAGAGAACGCGGGTTGGGCTACGTTCAGATGCCTGCAAAAACCTACCTCCAGTATAGCAAAGACAATGGCGATCTCAGAACAATGCCTGCCTATCTTGAGCGTTTGGACATATCCGCCGTTAAAGTAGTCAATGCCCATCCAGAGAATATGAAAAAGTTTGGTTTGCCCACTGTTATGGCAACAATTCTGCTGGTTGAGCCAAAAAATGGCAAGCTCCTAGCCGTAATGGGGGGAACAAGAATAACAAGCATGAGAACTGGCGCAGCTGGAGGCATAGCAACAAAATACCTTGCGCGAAAGGACTCCAAAGCCGTCGGTTTCATCGGCGCTGGAGTTCAAGCTAGAACACAACTTCTCGCTTTGGCTACTGTTCTTCAAGACTTGACTCAGATTAGGGTGTGGGATCTGTTTCAGCCTGCCGCAGAAGCGTTTGCTGCAGACATCAAATCAAAATCGAAAGAGATCCAAGTTGAAGTGGCCAAAACCGCAAAAGACGCGATTAAGGACGTAGATATTGTAGTTACAACAACTCCTTCCACCCGACCGATAGTTCAGAATTCCTGGGTAGCTGACGGGACCCATTTTAACTGCATCGGCGCCGATGCCCCAGGCAAAGAGGAAATGGATCCGGCGATCCTGAGAAGGTCAAGAATAATCGTTGATGATTGGGAGCAGGCATCCCACAGCGGTGAAATAAACGTTCCAATATCGAACGGCCTAATAACCAAGGAAAGCATTTGGGCTGAGTTGAGCGAGGTCGTAGCTGGAAGAAAGCCTGGGCGGTCATCCCAAAGCGAGGTTACCGTGTTTGACTCCACAGGATTAGCGATTCAAGACGCAGTGACGGCGGAGTTGGTCTACCGAAAAGCTGTTAACAAGAATATTGGCCGTTTCATAAACATATGAACCTCGAAGAATTCAGTCCCAGTCTGATTGCGAAAAATGACGGAATAATGATGGAGAAACCCAAAACGCGATTTCTTAATCAATTGACTAATGGCGAAAATAGCAAGTCTTATCTTTCATCAACAAATAAAACATGAATTGGAAACCCATAAGCTCAGCAAGGATTGAAAATTGACGATTAAGAGCAACATCGAGTTGACCCGTTCGCAGAGGAAATTCGTTCAGAGCCTTCTAAAATACGTTGATGGCTCTAAGATGATTCTGGATGCAGGTTGCGGCTCCGGCTGGCTAGGCGTCGCGCTCAAGCAGGAGCTATCCGCCACGGTAACCTCCGTGGATCTAAGAACGCCGCCGACAACATGCGATGTGGATAACCCAGCGGTAATGGATGTTCGGTTTCTAGGCTTCAGCGAAGTCTTCGACCTCGTCATCGCCAAAGACATAATCGAACATCTGTCTAACCCCAAAAAAGCAATAGAGCAATTCCACGGAGTCCTCAAAGACGACGGAAAACTGATAGTAAACGTGCCCACGCCCCGAGCGCCCTATCTTTGGGACGATTACACTCATGTGCGACCATACACGAAAGAGTCATTGACACATCTTTTGGCGGACTCAGGCTTCGAACCTATCTATCTGAGGTATTCAGCTGCCCCCACCCCTGGAGCGGCGCTGTTCAGACTAAAAGGGCTATTGGATGCGTTAGCCGACATAGGCTTACGAAGAGGAGACTTAATAGCTGTCGCTCGGAAAACCTAACGCCCAAAAATGGGCGTTGAAAAAGGACTTTAGGCTGATGGCATTAGGAAAACGACGTTTTTCCTAGTTTTTCCTGAGGAGACTACGGTCGCGCCAAATTTGGTGTCTGCTCTGCGCACGTCTCTGTGGCTCGCGTGGCACTGCACGCCCATTGTTTTCTTGTCTCCCGAGATCCAAACGACACGTCCAATACTTTCGCATTCAGGACACTTTCTTGAGTCACCGACGCAAACCTCAACCTTAATCCGTAGTTTCGAAACTTTTTCTTTTCGAGAACACTCTCGCATTTTTTCTTCCTGATCTAACGCTTCCATCTTAGTAAACATAGTGTTTTCCTCTTGGTTATTCGAAAAGAATCAGTGACCCAAACGGGTTAAGCCCAGAGAACAAAAGATGCTCTTCAACTACACAAGGAAGCCCCACGCTTATAAACGCGAGCAGGTTCACACCCGAGGTGCAGGTTGTGGTGGGCCGTACCGGATTTGAACCGGTGATCTTCGCCGCGTGAGGGCGACGTCCTAGCCAGCTAGACTAACGGCCCGCTTCACTGTGAATTGAAACTACGTATTCTCCTTTCATAAAACCTTTCCCCTACCAAAACAAAGAGCTTAGCGGTGTACAGCGTTTGCGAATTAAGAAACTGACAATCAATCTGGCTCCAGACCATGAGCGGTTCTTGGTTTTCCTTTGCTTTGTCGGAAGCGGACTAATTGGATATTACCTCACCCACTTCGTGGGAGTCTAAACCAAAAATCCGCAAGGTCATATTTTGCAGCCTTTCCCAATCATTTCTTTGTTGAACCGCGTGAGAGAATTCTATCACAACCTGAAATTATCCATATGCTCTTGCAAAAATCTTGGATTCGAAAAAACTATCTCTAGAATTTTGGCAGCAACCTCACATGAATTTGCGCCCACAGATATCTACTTTTGGATCAAGAACTCATTTGTCCGTTTTAACCTTGTTTACGCTTTGCAGAAGTCTGGCTTCAGATTTCTCCAAAATGCGCCTCTCTGAGAGGATTCCCACGAGTTTACGCTCTTCGACTACGACCAGCCGGCGAATATCCCGTGTCTTCATCAACTTAAGGGCTTCAAGTAGAGTTTTGTCTCTGCTAATCGTCACCAATGGCGAAGACATAATTTCCCTGGCAGTCGTTTTCAGTAAGTCAAGTTTCTTTTCCACAACTCGATTCAACACATCCTTCTCCGTGACTATCCCTACAGGTTTTTCCCCGTCCACAACAATGACCGATCCGATATTGTTAGCGTGCATCACTCCCACCACTTTGGAAGCAGAATGTTCAATTGAAACCGTCACCGGAGGGGATCTCATGGCAGCACCCACCTCCATGTCAGATATGTCGGTTGCCTTATACCACAAGTCGTCCAGCATGTTCTTTACACTTTGCACATAGTCTATTTCATTTGTGTATAACATCTGCTCAAAGTAGACAGAAGACTTAACCATTCTTCCATGAGTTGAGGGTGCCTTAAACATGAACAAGTGACTGTCGTCGACGATCGCAATGCCCATGTGAACAGACCCAGCATACTTAACCTGAAAATGCTTCGACATTTCCTCCGCAATCTCCAAGTTTTCGGTGTCCAATGGCACCATTAGATGCGCGACCAAATTTCTTTCGGAACGTATCGGGACTAAGCATTCCATTAGGAGCTTTGTTAGCTCCTTTGATGTCAAAATTGCCGTTATTTCCTTCTTTGTTTGTCTTACGGTTAGGCAGAATTTTTGGTATGCGCTCTCGGCGTCTCTGAGAATAACTGTTTCAACGTTTGCCTCACCAGTTTCGAGCTCGCTTATTCTAATTCCCAGGTCTGTTGCTTCCTCCCAACACGCTTCAAAGAAGATTTTGAGCGCAGAGACAATTTCTCCGTTATTGGTCCACAAGATGGTGTCCGAGCGACCTGTCCCAGAAGGATCCTCGACTGGCGTTAGGAAAAAGACAACTTCCCGATCATCTTTTATAACGAAGCGAGGATATGGTTTAGTGCCCAGATCTTTGTGTCGTCCTTCAATTTGAAACTTTCTTGGCAACGTTTTTTGGAGAACTTTTTTTATAAATAGGTAGTTTTCTTTGGAAATATTTGTTAGGATTCTGAAATTTGCATCTTTCTTCTTTGTCAAATCAAAGATGCCTGCTTGTTCTGACCGAATTATTCCGATGTTGTCGGTCATTGCAAGCACTTCGGTTTTTGCATCTTCAACGAGTTGAAGAATTCGGGAGTAGATTTTGTCTCTTCCCTTAACAACAGCAAATTTTGTTAGTTGCGGACTTAGTTTCTCAGTCTCAAGATACTGCAGCGTATTTACGAGTTTAGCCTTTCTTTCTTCAAGTTGAAGGGCTTCTTCTCTCTTGGCTTTGATCAACAAGTCCAAAAAATGTTCAAAAGAGATTGGAATGAAACGTGATGGAAAATCCAGAGTTGATTCAACAAATCCTCTGTTACGCAAAATCTCCAGAATCCGGTAGACTTGTGCCTTATGCATCTTGAGCCGTTCCGAAACCTCACCGGCTTTTCGGACACCGCTCCTGGCAAGAAACACGTAAACCTCGGCTTCCTTCTCTGTTAGGCCAAAGTCCCTAAGAACAGATATAACTTCGCTGTCAGTCACACCCATCACTAGCTTTTGTGACTCACTACTTGTTTTATAGAACGAACTGGTATGATAACTTGTCGGAAGAAGAGCCGCTTTAGTGCAGGTATTCCGAAAGTATTTTTTGCACTTCTCTGTCGGAGGACAGAACATGCCTCTAATTGAAATCAGACTATCCGGATGTATTGAAAGATTCATCGAGCATTGCCAGAAAACGAAGTCATGGAACATATACAAAGACCAAAACTTGTTTCACACAGAAACAGGTTATCACAAATTGATTCTGGTCCAAGACCCTCAGCTTGGCTCTTTCAAAGACGCTATAAAATATCCAAACAGCTTCATTCACGATGGAACGAGCTATAGAAATGTTAGAAACGACTTCACAGCTTTGGTTTCGATGGAGCCTGTTTCGGCGGCTGGGCTGCTTTTGTTTGAGGAGAACAAATCACTCTCAAGCCGGTTGGCGCTTTACGACTTGGGAAGCGCCGTAAAGCATCCATCAATCTTCTCTAAAATTAACCTGACGAAAAGCGAAGTCTTCATCGAATTCGAGAAGTTTCTAGCTGAAATATACCAAATTACGCTCCCCGCCTTTACCGTCTCTCTAAACCAGGAAAACAATCTTCAAATTATCGAATCCAACTACTTGAAAACAGAAGCCGCTATAACCTCAATGGGAACGTGGCCAAATAGGCTATCTAAAATAATTCGTACGCCTCCCTTTCTAACCCAACGTAGACAAAACATCTCGAGCAGGCAGATTGGTCAAGATTCTTTCTTTGAAAAACATAATTCGAGCAACTGTATAGAAAGCGGTTGTTGTCTTTGCATTGCAACAACTTCTGCCCATTTGCGGCCTTTATTGACTTGATCACGGAAATCAAACGAATAGAGTGCTGCAAATCTGCTCAAACCGCCAAAGAGAAATCAACAACGAAAAATTTTGATGGTAGTTCAAGTAGACACAATATTCTAGTCGCAGCTCCCATATTTTCCACTTTTTAGCAACAGATGCGGCTTCTACTCAAATAGTCGGGAGTTAGGTTCAAACGAACGGCATTAACGAACACTTTCATTCTAGGAATCTCTTGGGCTGCGGCCAGGGCACATTTATTGGCCGTCTGGTGCAACCCACGAAAACGTAGATAAACTTGCCTAACATTCACTCTATGGCGCTCTCAAAAAGTATCCGAAAGCATCCCAATAAGTGCCGAGGTAGCTCAGCCTCATTGTCACCACTTATCATCCCCCGCAACAACTGATTTCTCTCTTTTTCCTTTTTTGAGTGTCCGCATGTAAAAGCTGCTAGAAGCTGTGGATTCAATGGATGAAAGAAAAGAAAACCGTGGAGATAAAGCAATTAGTCAATACACTGGTTATTTCCCAGTCCTTTCCTAATTTTTGACTCAACCTCTTGAACCTTTGGAAGTTCCCGAACCGCTGGCTTGAAAACCCTTTCAGAAAAGGTCTTGTACAATTAGTTAAACGCTTTCCAGAGCGCGCGCCGATTTGTCCCTAAATTATTTTTTGGGATCTTGGTGATGCATTTCTTACATCACTTGGGTCAAAAAGATGAATGAATACGAAGCAAAAGACTTCTAATTAGATATTTTCGGCATTTTTCATGCATTATTTTGAATTATGGGACAAGCCAGCGCGCTCAGATCATATGTGCCCAAAGGAAAACAGAATATATTAACCAACTTTGCTCATTTATGAGCGACACGCGCTTAGGCAATTGATAGGCGGCATTTGGTAAATGAGAAAGCTAAAGCCTGAGGAAGATGCTAGAGAGGATTTGACCTTCCGCCTCCGAAGAGGCACACAAAAAATGATGTCGAGAACTTCTAAATTGCTTGGACATAGATTTAACCCGGACGCTTTCGAGGTCGTGAAAGTCAAAATCAATATCCCAGGACTTCCAACCCTCTTCCAAGGCTACCGAATAGTGCAAATCAGCGACATCCATTACGGACAATGGATCACTGCAGATCGATTGAAAGGCGTGATTAGCTTGATCAACCAACAAGAGCCGGATATCGTTGCGATTACAGGAGATTTTGTGTCTTACTCCGGGAATAATGTAGAGGACCTCATCCCCGCGCTTAAGGAAATACGTGCACGAGACGCGACAGTTGCAGTACTAGGCAACCACGACTACTGGCTTGGAGCGAAGAGGATCCGCTCAATATTAAGCGAAAGCAAAATAATAGAGCTGAACAACGACGTCTACACGGTGATTAGGGAAGGACAAGCGCTGCATATTGCAGGGGTCGACAGCACCACTATGAAGAAGAACCAGCTAAACAAGGTATTACAAAAACTGCCGCCCAACGGACCAGCAATTCTGCTGGCTCACGAACCAGACTTCGCCGACATCAGCGCAAAGACAAAGAGGTTCAGCCTCCAGCTTTCCGGGCATTCCCACGGAGGCCAGTTCGTGATACCTAAACTCGGAACTCCATTCCGCGGTGGCAGTTTCAGGAAGTATCCCCATGGAAGGTATCAGGTCGGGGAAATGGTCCAGTACACCAATCGAGGCCTAGGCACAAACGCGTTCTGGATCCGCATCAACTGCACGCCAGAGATTACAGTCATTGATCTGCAAGCTGAAGAGGAGAGAGCATGATAAAAGATAATTTCATCCGCTCACTAATTGTATGGTTTCTAACATCTTTAGGGATCTTCTTTACGGGCATTCTGACTGGATTTTACGCCCGCAATCTTATCGTCGGGCTGATTGCAACCGCTGGACTTGGGTTAATTAATGCCCTGCTTTGGCCCATTTTATCGAGGTTAGCGCTTGGGCGCTCTGTGATAACGTTCGGCTTTAGCGCGCTTTTATTGAACGGCATAATAATCTGGTTGCTGTCTTCCTTCACTTCGGAAATTGAGGTCTCGGGGTGGGGGTTGTTTTTCCTCCCCTTGAACCTAGCGCTGATCAATACCGTGGTATCGGGGATACTCATCATCGATGACGATGCAGCATTCTATCGGGGGGTGTTCAAGAAGATGAGGGGTCGCGCAGAGAAGGCAGCGGAGAACAAGGACAAGCCAGGCTTCATCTTTCTGGAGATCGATGGGTTGGCTGAGACGATTCTCCGCAAAGCGATAGAGAACGGGACAATGCCAACCTTGGCAGGGTGGGTCAGCAGCGGAACACATAAGATAAAGAGTTGGGAAACTGACTTTTCGTCGCAGACCGGCGCAAGCCAAGCAGGCATATTGCACGGGAACAACAAAGACATCCCTGCCTTCCGATGGGTAGAAAAGGCGAAAGGCAACAAGGTCGTATCGACCGTCGGCATGGGCGACGCCTCGGAGATCGAGGCACGAATCTCGAATGGGAACGGTTTGCTTGCAACCAATGGACACGCTATAGCCAATCTCTATTCTGGTGATGCCAAAGACAACATCTTCGTATTCAGCAAGCTCGGCAGGATAAGGGAGTTGTACAGCCAGTCGTGGAACACTTTCTCCGCTGTCTCCTACAATCTTGTCCACACGATCGCATACACCCTCTGGGAGTTAGTACTGGAGGCTCGGTCCAGGTACAGGCAGTGGCGAAGGAATACGCTTCCTAGGTTGCGTCACCGGGGACGCATATACTATTTCACAAGGGTGGTGGCCGATGTCTTCCTGCGTGAGTTGAGCACTTACGCGATTATAGGCGACATTATCGCGGGTGACAAGGATGTCGTGTATACTACTTTCATGGGGTACGACGAGGTGGCACATCACTGCGGCATCTCGGACGATGAGACTTTCTACGTTCTGAGGAAGCTGGATAGGTGCATAAGTAGGATAGAGGCGGCAAAGGCATACGCTCAACGTCCGTATTACCTCTGCGTTCTTTCAGACCACGGTCAGATAAATGGCTCCACGTTTAAGCAACGTTTTGGTTACACCCTGTCAGATCTTGTGCAGAAGCTTCTTCCTGAGGGGCATAGGATGTATTTCGAACTTGACTCCAATCAAGACCACTTCGGACAGATGGTGACGGTGCCTTTGCATAACCTAAGAAGTAGAGTGACTCGAAAATCGAAAAAGAAGGAAGAGGAAAAAATCGATACAATAGTGCAGGCTTCGGGAAACATGGGCTTGATATACTTCACACAATGGGCTGATCGAGTAAGTTTGCAGGATATTAGTAAGACTTATCCAGAGATAGTAGAAGGTTTGTCGCAGCACGAGGGCGTGAGTTTCGTTCTGATCCATTCGAAGGAGGAGGGGTCAGTCGTTATAGGCGCGAAGGGCAAATATTACCTCAGGAACGATAGGATCGAGGGTGAGAACCCCCTGGCCAAATTCGGGAAACGTGCTGCTGTGCACCTGCGCAGGTTGGACAGTTTCAACTGTGTTCCTGATATCCTTCTTGTAAGCATGTACGATACGGACAAAGATGAGGTGGCGGCGTTTGAGGAGCTCATTGGTAGCCACGGCGGCATAGGTGGCGCCCAGTCGCAGCCATTCATTCTTCATCCTACTGAATGGGACCTTGGAAAGGAAGATATCGTCGGAGCCGAGAACGTTTATCGGCTATTTAAAATGAAGATGGCAAATATTTCGACCAAGTCGGGTTCTTCAGTTGAAACCGGAAAAGAATATGTTCTGAACTGAATCCTCTCTAAGGCGCATGTGCCTATACGCAATTGCGAAGGACACTTAAAGCAGAAACATCCAAAGATCTAGCTGGTGTGACGTGGATTGAACTGGATAGATGAATGTGTAGCTATAGGGGACCTCGTTGACGCGAACAACGTAGACACCCTTAGGAAAGAAAACATCGACCTGATAATAGACGTGAGGACAGCGTTCGATTTCGATTTCTCGGAGATGAGCTACACACTCATTTGCGAAAGAGCTAAAAAGATAACAGTCCTCTTGACCGCCCTGTCTAGCCTAAAGGCGAAGGTGCTTGTTCACTGCCTTGAAGGAATTGACCGAACACCCTTCATCGTTATGCTTTACATCGCTCAGAAAAACAGCATGACACGTAAAGATGCTTATGAGTTGGTGAAACAAAAAAGACCGTTAACGCGCTTTCATTGGAAATGGGTGGAAGACTATGAAGGCTTCCTGCTAGACTCAAAGAAGTGAGTTGGCTCGCGCTGTTAATCCGCACTTAATGCAGAGTTAACTTTTTTTAAGGATAGGGTGCTATCTATATCACTCTTTTACATTCACGTGTGTTTAGGTTTGATTGTTGCCCCTGCTTTGCGTCTTGATGCGCGCGATACACGGAAAGGAAATGAGGAAAGAGGGACTCCAAGCATTACCTTTGCCACACCTTTGATTAGATTAAGCATTTCAAAGCGCAAATCAACTCTTTTTCAGAATCTGACACAAATCTTTCCCAAATCATGGATAGGTCTTTCTTTACACAAGAAATCTTCACAAAAAACGTCTTGAGCAAAGTTGAACACGTAGTTACATGATTGCTTAGACTATTGCCATGAATGTTTTTTTACTTCATAGGTTTGTTCTTTTTGACGGAAAGTTCTGTTCCTCAGGGAGAGCTGAGAGCAACTTTACGTCATACAGTGATTATGAGGGACATGAAGAGCGCGCGCGAGCACTTCTATGCATTTCAAAACTCTTTTAGGATCAATGAAAAATGGTTAAGGCATTTTGAGAATCCCGATTGCTTCCACTATCGCCCTTAGTTTGTCGCAAAACTCGACACCGTAACCTTTAGCTAGCAGCCACTCAGCAAGTTTGTTATAATCAGTCTCAATAACCTTATCTTTGTTCCTTATTCTAACACAAGTAAAAGAATAAGCTGTGTCGTTGTAAATGAGTTGCAGTTCAGGTTGAAAACCTCCACAGGCGGGACATCTTGAGAAATTATGCTTAAGCATTCTCAATATTGCCGCTACTTGCTTCTTGTTTGATTCTAAGCCATAGGTTCTTGCTGCTTTTTTTGCCTCTTTTGTTGAAGCTGCATCTGTTAACCAGAACATGTTTTCGGTATGGTGAGGCTCTTTCTGCTTTCGCTTTATTTTGGCTGCTTTCTTCCTCTCGCGTGTTGCTAAGGTTTCGATTTCTTTCTTTTTGCGAGGGGTAATACTTCTCTTGATTGTTGGATTATCTGACATGCGTTCCATTTCACATGCAGAACAAAGCGCGCGCGACATATAATAGAATTCACCTTCAGCAGTGCATAAAAGCCAAGAATTTTAATTATGAATTGCTGCATAAAGAAACACTTGAGCGCGCGCTACGCGGTATCTCATCTATTCGTATCTTGCTATGTATAACGGTTTTTCCGCTTCTTTGCGTCTCTCTTCCAGAGGCACATCCTTCAAGAAAAGAATATCCGCAGTTATGCTCAAATCTTTCTTTCGCAATTCTTCTTGTAATATTGAGTAGAATTCATTTTCTGTTAGATGTTTTCTATATTTTTCAGTTTGAGAACTCATTTTTTCAGCCTTCGTTTGTAACCCCATTTTCCTGGATCAAAATTTGCGGTGTTCTATCTTTGACATGTTTGGCGTTATCCATTTCAGTCTCCCGCGTTCCGGGTAGTGGCTTAGTGCCGCCATTTCGACCATGATCTGGTCCGCGATATCGTTGCCAGCTTCCTTCATTTCCAATGCAGCCAAAAGAGCCTCATGAATCTCTGCGCGAGCATCCTTCAGCTTTTCAATAGCATGCTCAAGTTTCTCCAAAACCGCGGCCTTTTTGTTTTCAATCAGGCAGAAAGTCGCTAAATCCTCTGGACGAAAAAGAGCCTGGGGTAGATGCGCGTTTGTTCGAGTGGTGTCGGGATGAGATATCTCTGCGCCATTTCGGAAGCAAGCGATTCTATGGCGGTTGTTCTGGGGCTTATCCGTGGAGCTTCCTTGATTGTTTGATTTTTCCAAAATAACTTCATTCATATCTCGCTCACACCTCCTTCAAGTTGATTGTGCACGGAGGGCCTTGATGGGAAATATTGATTGAGAATATTTATAGTATTTATGAATTTGAAATACATATTTGTGCTTCATCTTTGCGGCTCCAAAAAAGCATGGACCAATTCTGAAAACCAGTTGATTAGGATCCGAATCGCTCGGATCTCTACTTCTTGAGATGTTTGGTTGGCGAACCTTGCTTCGGGGGAGAAAGGAGAAGAGGGAGCAGAATTAGAATTGGCTAATTCTTGAGGCAAGATTCGCCACTTATAGCTTATGTTTGCCTTGAATTAGATATAAATAATATGAATTTGAAATTCACATTATTTATATGCAAATAATGAAGAACATGCGGTAAGGGACATATTTGAGACGCAGCAAACTCGAAATGTATGTTGATATACTTAGAGTGCTAGCACACAAAGGACCATTAAAGCTAACTCACATCATGTACAAAGCTAATGTCAACTGCAGCATTCTGAAAGAATATCTGGACTTCCTTATCAAACAAGGCCTGGTCGAAGAACGAACTATCGGGAAAGCTCGGGTTGTTTTTGCAGTAACACAAAGAGGCATAACGGTGTTGAAGTACTTCCAAGAACTAAAACAAGTGCTACCCATTGTAGAAGAAGCCAGAAACCAAGTACCCGTATACCCTTTTAGACAGTTTTGAGAACAACAAATCTCTCAGCAAATGTGTTTTGCTATTATGCCTATTCTTGGTATCCACTCTTTCTTTTCGTCTCTCAGATATTCGGCAAATAACAAGGCTTCTTCAACTATCTCGATATTTCTGTTGATCCTCTTAAATTGTGACCGTGTTGCCTTTTGGCATAACTTGGATAATATAGCTATTAGCAGAAACCTCACTGTCAAAGCATGACCTTAATCTTGAGATCCGAAAGAATTTCTTGCCTGAGACGCCTTCAAACATGTCGCTTTTGCAAGTGCGTCTTCTTTAGTTTTGGTTGTTTCTGATTGTGTCTGTCTTGGTTTTGCATAAGTGCTGCACATCATGAGTAAATTGACACCTTTTCTGCTTCAGTTGTACGCCAATTCTGTGTCCGATGGGAGAAGCACTCTCTCCAGTTCTTTGAGGCCTTTGAGTACTAACACGCCTCGGGGAGTAATCTCGAAGACAATTCTTCCTTCCTTTACATGTCTCTCTTCAACTAGACCTTGTTTGATTAGAAACTCGACGTATCCTTTGAGCGCTTTGGAGTTGATGTTAACTTTTTGCATTATGTGTGTCGTTATCAAAGGTCCTCTGGCCAACACTTTAAGGATGTCCGAGTACATTTCCAGTTTCGATCGCCTGATACGTTACCCTCTTTTCTTAGGCGAGCTCGTTCTTGATCAGCAATCATGCATGCTAAACCAATGACAATTGCCAGATGCAATGCCAGCTCGTTTATCCGGTCCTCTTTTCAACAGCAGTAGAATCAATGCCGAGTGTACTCACTTGCCTTCCTTAAAGAAAGTTGAGCTAAGAGCTGACTGATGCGACTGGAAGTGGCTGCCCTAGCTGGGTTGTTTCCTTTTTTCCTGTGTTCAGCTACATGTGCATCGATAGCGCGGTCCATAGCCTTCAAATCGGGTAGCAATAAGATTTCGGCTCCACACTCGCACTTGATGAGTGGCAAGCGATCCTTTAGACTTTGGTCTGCATAAGGGGTTTTGGCTCCAGACTTGTTCGCATTGCCAACCCTCTGGGTTGGCGTTATTTTCTGCAGGTCCTCAATCCTAGTGAAACTCATACGAACTCGAAAAACTCCTTTCACAAACTTATGAACAACATAGAGTGTTAATTGTTATTAAGTCGATGTCTATGTGAACCCCCATATACAACTTCCAAGCCTCCTCAGAAACGCCTTTATCACTGAAAATAGAGCTGATTTGACCTCAAAGATTCACAATCATAGCGATTCCCAGGTTTTGAAGAGGTGCAAAGCGTTCAAAATGGTTTGAACACCTGTACTTGACACTGAACAAAATGAATTGGGCGCCTCCAAGAAACACTGTTGTTGAAGCGATACCTTGGATACCGACGGAACAAGAGACCGACTGTTTGATTGCAGCTGCCCCTAAGAAGCTATCAGCTTTCCTACAACTGCTGAAGAAAACGGCTATGAAAAGAGGCGAAGCTAAGAGACTTCAATGGGTAAACGTCGATGCTGAAAGAAGCACCATAACCCTTAATGAACCTGAAAAGCATTCAAATCCGAGAATGTGGAAAGTAACTCCACGACTAATAGCTCAACTCAATGCTCTGCCCAAAACCAGCGACAAGTTATTTGGCAATTGCAAAATGGACTCTCTGAAGTCTGCCTTTTTACATCTCAGAAAGAGGCAAGCTAGTAAACTTCAAAACCCAAGACTCCTGAAAATAGGCTTCCACACTATAAGACACCGGAAGGCAACAATGCTATACCATGAGACTAAAGATCCCTTCTACATCAGATTTCCTGGGGCACAAAAGCATGAAGAACACCGAAAGATACGCCAAAGTCGTCAAAGCAATCTTTGGAGAATACTGCGATGCTTTCACGGTAAAGATAGCAAAGTCGCCGGAAGAGCTTTCAATGTTGCTTGAAGTAGGCTTCGATTACATCTGCCAAAAAGACAACTTGATATTCCTACGAAAACGTAAATAAAGATGCTGGACATTGACTTTACTGCGCTCTCAGAAAGTATCCGAAAACATCCCAATAAGTGCCGAGGTAGCTCAGCCTGGGAGAGCGCTCGGCTGAAGACCGAGTCGTCGCAGGTTCAAACCCTGCCCTCGGCACCACAAAAACTCCTCTCGGAAACAAGCTTTGCTAATGAAGACAGAGCTATTTTGGCTGCTATGATATTTTGATCTCGTATAAACTGTTAATTTTTTCCTCTATATTTTCTGAGTGGCTTTCGACACTTTACTGGAATCTTTTGGGCAAGAATGGCTATTTAGCCATTGCATGCTGCATTTCTGGTGTTGGCACAATGAAGGTGAGTTTCACCTGAGGAGGCAACTCAGCTTTTACTCCAAGCTTTTCTTTCTTGGATCCTACCCAATAAAGACTCCAACCAATAAGCCAAAGGAGAACAGCAATTGGAAATACCAACAAAGAAATTTTTCTGTCTCGTCGAGGCATAGGCCTTTTTTAGTCAAAAAAGAATAATATTGCTTAAGGACATCTACAGTACATTTTAAAACAGCTCAGTTTATCATTTTTTAGATATTTTGGTCAAGTTTAGTCGAAGAAATTTGCCGATTACATCTTTGAGCACGAAAAATATATACAAATACGTCAATTTTTATTTGACTTTGAGGTTTCGACCAAATGTTTTTCAAATAAACAAAAACAGATCAATTCTGATAAATTCTGGACCTTGATTAGAAAAAGAACTTCCGTGAAGGAAGGTTCCTACAGTGCTTTCTTAAGGGTTTATTTCTTCTGCCATCTGCTGTTCGATATGCTCTGGTTGCATTGGTTCTTGAATTTTCTCTTTTGCCGCTCTCGAGGTTACTCCTGCAAAGGCAAACGACAAAACCGCGAAAAGCAAATACGGCAACATAGAAGCTAGAATGCTGAATTGGGTGAACGCGGCGGGAACAATGGAGTATTGGACCGCAATTAACTCGTAGGTTGTAAAAGCAGTGAAAGCTGCGAAAACGGCGAAGATTATTCCAGAGATGCTGGCAATTCGGCTTATGGTTTTCCAATTGTTCATTTTCAATATCACCAAACGCGTCTCTTATGTAGCCCACCGCCTTTTAAACCGTTGCAATTTTGAGGAGACACCGAATCCGAAAAGAATTAACGCTTAAGCCAACATATTCTACTGGGAAGTGCTGTTTTGTCGGCTTCTTCAGAAACCAAAACTGATTGGGTCTACCGAATCTTTGACCGAAGAACCATCTCAGTGAGAGCAAAAAACGAACAAGCACACAAAATAGCGGTTATAGACCTTTTAACGAACCTGCCGATTGCAGTAGACGTCTCTAAGAATGTGCCGCTTGAGAATGTGGAAGTTGAGAAATCCTATTTTGCCTCTCTGGAGGTTTACTCGGCGCGAGATGTCTCGGGAGTCCCCGCGGATTTCATTGAATTCTTCACGGTTTTGGATGTCGATCAGTCGATGGAGGACTTTGTAAAGGCATACTGGCTTTACCCGAAGCTTATAAAATTTGAACTCGTTGAGGCCGAACCGCTTTAGAAAAATCCAGAAAACTATTGCGAGAAGAATTTGCGTCTACCGTTGGTTCAGAGGTGGACGGATTCACGCGTTTTGACTGCAGTATCCAATTGAAATGAAGAAGCCCCTTCTTTTTTGCTTATTCGACTTCACCTAAGACTTGTTCTATCTTGTCGTAGTCGGGTTCAACAATGGGGTCTTCAGTAATCCAAGTGTAACGAACCACACCTTTCCCATCGAGGATAAATATGCTGCGTTTAGCAACGCTATAACCTATGATTCCGGCAAAATCCGGTAATTCCAAATTGTACAGTCTGATGACTTCACGATTGACATCACTCAAAATTGGAAAGCTCAAACGGTTCTTTTCCGCGAAGGCCTTGTTCGAAAAAGGATCATTAACGCTTACCCCTATGATTTGGGCCTTAAGATCGATCAACCTTGCCATACTGTCCCTAAAAGCGCACATTTCTTTCGTGCAGACACCAGTGAAAGCGCCTACAAAAAAAGCCACCACAACTTTTTGACCCTGAAACTCTCGCAAACTTCGAGTTTTCAGGTCCGTGTCCGGCAATGTGAAGTCAGGTGCTTTATCTCCTACCTGCGGAGTTCTTCCTATCTGTGCCACAGTTGACACTTCAAAAACCTCACTTTTATCTAGGAACCAGCAGCTATAAATCCATACCGCTTCTACCCAAACGCGAAGGCGCACGGGCAAATCTTGTTGAGCACGCATCCTGGGCAATTTGGTTTCCTTGCAGTGCATACGCGTCTGCCGTGGAAAATCAGCAAATCTGTCAAGTGCATCCACAGATCCTTCGGAATGAGTTTCATGAGGTCCTGCTCTATCTTATCTTGATCTTCGTTCTCAGTTAACCCGAGCCTTTTGGCGAGCCTCCGTACGTGAGTATCCACAGCGATGCCAACCGTAACCCCGTACCCATTGTACAAGACGATGTTGGCAGTTTTTCTGGCCACACCGGGCAGCTCGATCAATTCTTCCATGGTTTTAGGAACTTGACTGTGGAATTTCTCGACAAGGAGTTGGCAGGTTTTCTGGAGGTTCTTGGCTTTGTTGTGGTAGAACCCCGTGGATCTCACATCTTGCTCCAACTCGTGGATGTCTGCTTTGGCATAGTCTTCGGGTTTCTGATACTTCTTGAAAAGCGACTTCGTTACGATGTTTACGCGTTCATCAGTCGTTTGAGCTGAAAGCATAGTCGCAACCAGCAGCTCAAATGAGTTGGAGAATTTTAGGGCGATTTTCGCGTCTGGATGTGTTTTTTCGAGAAGCTGAATGATCTCAGTTGCCCGTTCTTTAGGTTCAAGATAAATTTCAGGTTTCTTCAGAGCTACTCCCCCCACCCAACTGTATTCAATAGCAAATTAATCCTTTTTGTCGCCAAACACAATTTTCCCGCTTTTCAGAGAATTCTCAACTCTCAGTTATCCAAAAAACTTTTACCCTATTAACTAATCAAATATTGTATGAGGTGACAATTGATGGTGATGAAACTTAAGGTTGACGGCAAAGAAATCCCGCTAAACGACTTTGTATCCAGATTCATTCAAGGCGTAATAGTGGGAGGCGTAGGATCGCTTAAAGGCATAAAAGAGGACTGGGAAAAAATCGAAATTGAAGTTACAAAATAGGCGGGGTTCGGGTTTAGCCCGAAAACTCAATTCTTGATTTTATCTCCACGAACATTTCCCGCTTAGCCTTGCAGATGGGACACACGTAAGGCGGGTCTTCTCTGAAAACCACATAGCCACACTGCCTGCAATACCAAAGTTTAGGTTTGATTTCCACGAGTTCTTCAGTCTCCTCCTTCGCGGCTGGAGCTTGAATAGCTGCCTTTTCTGGTTTGGGCATGCTTGCGGCTTCGAAAGCTCTAGCCTGCTTCTCTAAGGGTCTACGTTCTGCGACGCTGGGCAACTCTTTCTTGCCCTCGAAAATGTCTTTGGTAACGTAGAGTCTGCAGTAACAAGCGCCAAACTCGGCTACATCTGGGTCCCTGTAATCGCATGGACAGATTATGTCCCGGTCAATTTCGAGAACTCCAGAGGCAAGTCTGCAAGGGCACGATGGATAACCGTAGCGTTGCTCGTTTGTCTGGAGTCCCTCCATGAAAGCTTGTAGCAAGTCTTTGTCGGGAACGAGGTAGCAGCCGCTGGTTTTTGCGTCTGCCTCTGCCCTTCTCCTTAATTGTTCTATGGTGCTTGTCACAGCCCGAGCTCCTTCTTTAGCAAATCTTTTCGGAAGCCGGTGACAATGACTTTTTCGTCAACGATGGTTGTGGGGTAGCTTAGGGGTCCGCCTTTAGCCTGGATTTCCTTGCGGATTTTGTCTCTTTCCTCTTCGCTGGAGAGGTCGACATCAACGTACTCGAAAGCAACTTCGTTGTCTTTCAAAAACTGTTTGGTCATTTTGCACCAGACGCAGGTGCTTAGGGCATACACGAAAACCTTGTGACCGGAATTTTTACCGGGGACTTTAGAAATGTTCATAACAATCTCTCAATGAAAACCATTCTTCTGGGTGAATATAACTTTTTAGCTTCTCCTGCCGACTGCAAAGTTTTTCAGCCCTATAGTCGACACTACATTTGACCCGCCAAGCTTCCTAGGCTGGTTTGAGGTTTCCAAAAGCGTTCTGTACCACTTCAGGCATTGCGGGGTGGATGTGCATGGATTGGGTAATTGGGGCGAAGGTGCGGTCGTGAGTGTTCATGGCGTTCACGATTTCCTGCATTAGAATCGATGCCTCAGGTCCGATGATGTGTCCGCCTAGGATCTTGCCTGTTTCCTGTTCCACGATGACTTTCACAAAACCATCCACGTAACCCATCGCTGCGCCCATGGCAGTATCCCTGTAGAGCGCCGTGCCGACTAGGATTCTATGTCCCTCCTGCTTCGCCTCAGCTTCCCTCAGCCCCACTGAAGCCACCTGAGGTTCGCTGAAGACTGCGTGGGGTGCGGCGGAATAATCTACCTTAGCTTTGTGGTCGTGGATGGCGTTATGCCACGCGATGCCCGCTTCGTAGTTGGCAACATGCTTAAACATGAGCTTTCCAATAGCGTCGCCAAAAGCCCAGATTTTGTTCTTCCCTGTTTCCAAGTAATCGTTCACCTTGATGAAGCCGCGCTCATCAAGCTGTACACCCGTTCGCTCAGGCTTGAGAAGGTTAGAGTTAGGCATTCTGCCAGTAGCAACCATCAATGCGTCTGCCGTGAACTCTTTTTGGGAGCCATCGGCGAGGTTCCGTGCAACTACCGTTTTGCTAAGGCCCAGTTGCCTAACCTCCACTGCCTCGTAGCCCGTAAAAATATCCACCCGCTCCTGGAGCAAAAGTTTCAGGAGGTCGCTGACTTCAGGTTCCTCCTCTTTGAGCAGTTTTGTTGGTCTTTGAATGAGGGTGGTTTTGGATCCTATCCCCGAGAAGAAATGCGCATATTCAACACCAACGTAACCCCCGCCCAGAATAATAATGCTCTTAGGCGGCGACTCCAACTCCAAGACAGAGTCGCTGGTCAAGTAGTCTACATCATCTAAGCCATTCAGCTTGGGAATTTTGGTGCGAGCGCCAGAAACGATGAATATGTTATCAGCAGTTATGGTTTCAGTACCCACTTTCAACGTATGATCTCCTATGAATTCGCCCACGTCTTTAAACCACTTCAAATTAGGCGTGGCCTCAACAGCTCGAGCTTGAGTGCCGCTGTCTTCGTTCACCAGTTTGCGCATTCGCGTCATTATATTCTTAAAATCAACGAAGTTGACGGACGCGTTCACACCTAGTTTGCCCGCTGCCCGAATTAACGTCGCGACGTCGACGGGATAGATAAGCATCTTGGAGGGAATGCAGCCGCGGTTATTGCAGGTGCCTCCCATCGGACCAAAATCTACAACCGCCGTTCGAAAACCGTTTTCGACTGCCGCCGACGCCACAAGCATCCCGCTGCCCGTCCCAATTACGAGTACATCAAAGCGCTCCATAAAACAAGCCTCAACAACAAAAGAAACCGATGCAGCGCCAAATAAACCTTTCAAAGCCGACTCCAAGTCGTAAATCTTTTATTTTGCATCCACAATTAATAACATGGTGAGTTTTGTGGCCAAAGCTACTAAGAAACCTACAGCCGAAGAAGCGAAGAAGAAAAAAGAGTACTACGTCAAAAAAGAGAAGAAAGCGGCAGAAGTCAAGAAAAAGAAGTAGCCGCTTCACCCCTTTTCAGGAACTTGGGGATACACTTCTCGTTTGAGATAGGGTTGAATTTCTCAATTTCTTTTTTCTCCAACGGCACAGCTATACGAGAAACCATGGCATGTAGACTGTAAGGCAATCGGATCAACCGCATTTCTCCTTCAGTTACCCATGCGTCGATGCCAAAACCTTTCGCCTTGGCATCCACCGCGATTTTGCTTCTCTCTTTCGTATCTAACGCGTAAGCTTCTTGGTCGAGCACATGGATATGGAATCCCCTGCCCGAGTAGACTACACGCAAATCCGAAAATTGCGCCTCCAAATACTCATACAATCCTACAGTCTGTTTTTTCGCCAAGTCCAATTCAATTTCACAGAAGCTTAAGCCTTGATGACGCTTCATTTTGTCCGCCAAAGTGCCGTGGATGGGGCACTCAATGTTCTCTGGGTCCACGTCAAAAGCCAACTCCTGTCCCAAAGCGTGGTCATTTTCGAGGTAGATGTTTCGATCGTAATATACAGCCTCAGGCAGGAAGTCCAGTATCTGGCGGCGCACATCATTCAAGTCTAAGTATTCATCTACGATAATTGTGGTGTCCGCGTCATCACGGAACTCCGCGGGGAAGATTCTTGTATGTCTGCCAATGATTACGGCAAATTTAGTTTTACCCTGCCGCGTCCGAAGCCAGGAGGCTACCGCTTCAAGGTTGAACTCTGAAAGGTAAAACTCTTTACGCTCCTCAAGAGTCGCCGGCCTCATATTCTTGGGCACGAAATATCTTGACATTTAATCCTCGCTAGAATGTGAGCGTGTCTGCCCAAAATATTTTTGGATTGGAATGCAACATGTAGTCACAAGACTAACATTTGCCCTTTTTCTCATAGAGATTCATTAGCTGAGGCCAGACTTACCCGGCTCTTCTGTAGAAACCTCACGCCCTCGAGTAATTCCTTTCAAGGAATTTGCATTGGGCATAGAAAGCCTAATATTTCCGCTTTCGGGACTAGAATTGGTGAATTTTTTGCCAATTGATCCTGATTTTCAAACCAAACGACAAGTTGCAAGAGAACACAATGGCCACAAAATTTGGAGTGCTGAATCGGGCAAGTTGGGTATTCACGGAACAAACGTGGCAGTAGACTGGGATGTCTGCGTCGGAGACGGCGTATGCATCAGCGTCTGCCCAGTGTCCCTATATGACTGGGCTGAAACCTCCGGCGGGGAGAAGCGGTCTGACCCCGCGCGCGAACCCGATTGCATTCAGTGTTTAGCATGCGAGACTCAGTGCCCCACTCAAGCCATAAAAATTACTCCCCCGCCTTAAATGCGCTGAATAGGCGAATTTTCACTTACAGATTTATTTTTCAACTAAGAGCAATTGACTAATGTTGGCGTTCTTGCCTAAAAAAATAGAAGAAAAGATGGTTTATAGGTTTACTTTATCAGACCGAAGACTTTGTTGACGTAGTCCCAGTTCACAACGTTCCAGAACCCTTCAACGAATTTTGCGCGGTCATTCTTGTAGTCCACGTAGTAGGCGTGTTCCCAAACATCAAGATCCATCAGAATGCGGAACCCAGGGTATACGTTAATGTTGTGCTTCTCAACCTGCATTATTAACGGTCTGGCAACACATTCCTGCATAGCTAAGACTGCCCAGCCCGAACCCTCAACGCTAACTGCTGCTTTCGTGAACTCAATTTTGAATCGGTCAAAGCTTCCGAATTCCTTGTTTATCAAATCAGCAATATGCTCCGCCTGGTTTGCCGCCAGCGCCTTTGCCGGGTGGCGCCATGCAATCCCAGAACGTGCTGTGCAGCATATGTCCGCCGATATGGAACGATAGTTCCTTCATCGTCGCTTTTATGTCGACGTCGACGTTATCTTTTCGGGCTTTGTCGAGTTTCTCGAAGATAGCATTAGCCCCGTTGACGTATGCTTGATGATGCTTGTCGTGGTGCAGCTTCAGCTGTTCCTCAGACATGTAGGGGACCAGCGCATTGTAGTCGTATCTGAGTTTGGGTAAACTAAAAGATTTGATTCCTTCGGCTTTTTTCATTGAAACATGCTCCATTTTAGTCACCTAAAAAACAACAGAATTCCAAAGCGGTTCTAAACTAATATACTTTGCTTTTCAAACCTTCAATAACTTGCTAACTCGTATTTCCAGTTGCAACAGAATTTATTACTGGCTTTAGAGATAGTAATTTCCGGAGAAATTCTGTTATGAACCAAACTGATGGAAACTTAAAATCTGCGTTCGCAGGCGAATCCCAAGCTAACAGTCGATACCTAGCTTTTGCGCAGAAAGCTGAAGAAGAAGGCTTCACTCAAGCAGCCAAGCTTTTCCGGGCAGCAGCAGAAGCGGAGACGATTCACGCGCTTAACCACCTGAGAGTCACCGGCGAAATAAAATCTACGCTGGAAAACTTGAAAACAGCCTTAGGCGGCGAGACCTTCGAATACACCAAAATGTACCCTGAATACTTGGATACTTCTATTCAGGAGACGAACAAGCAAGCATCATGGAGCTTCGACCTCGCCAACAAAGTTGAAAAAATCCACGCGAACCTATACCAGAAAGCAATCGACGCCGTCAAAGCAAAAAAGGAAATGCCCAAAGATCGACTACTACGTCTGTGGCACATGCGGAAACACGATTGAAGGCGAACCAAAATTCGACAAATGCCCAATTTGTGGCGCTCCACGTTCAAAATACTTCAAACCTGCCTAAGACAACAAGAACAGCGCCAATTCTCTTTTTCTCTTGCGTAACTGCACCCTAGAAATCCTATTTTTGAATTTACTCATCAGCCAATTGCCAAAGTGCCTTTGACAAAACCTCAGGGAATTCAATTCCAGCAAGAGTCCCGAAAAAAGAATAGTTTCGCTGTCTGGACTCCATCTTGCTGCCTTAAATAGTAACGTATCTACATTTCCGAGCATCAACGTAGAAGAACATCAACTTAGAATCCTCTTCAGCGCTGGAAAGGTTTATTTTAAGGCTTGAAGCATTAAGAATCCGATTTGTTGGCGGATCACAGTGTCCGCTGGGATGTGGTCCCGCATATGCTGGGACTGAACCGCAAGACAGCAAAAACGCAACAATCATGTTAGGTGAAAATTGAAATGGCATACAAGTACATAGCTGAAGAATGGGCAAAACCTGAAAAAAGCTTCGTAGAGGAGCTTATGCGTCAACGTTTAGTCCAATGGCGCAAAGAACCCACTGTTAACCGTGTGGAAAGACCCCTAAGACTCGACCGAGCAAGAAAACTCGGCTACAAAGCAAAACAAGGCTTCATTAGTTGCACGCGTGAAGAGTCCGTAGAGGCAACTTACGCAAACTGCGCCCAGTCTCCGGACGTAGACCAAAACGTATGGGTGTCAAGAAATTCAAGCCAGCTAAAAGTCTCCGACTAATCGCTGAGGAACGTGCTGGGCGCAAATTCCCCAACACCGAAGTTTTAAATAGCTACTGGGTTGGCGAAGACGGCAGACACAAGTGGTTTGAAGTTATTCTCGTAGATAAATCGCATCCAGCCATAAAGAGCGATAAAGATATCGACTGGATTACCGAGAAACAGCACACACGGCAGAGCATTCAGAAGCTTAACGAGCGCAGGCAAGAACGTCAGAGGCTTGCACAAACGAGGAAAAGGTGCAGAGAAAGCTCGACCAAGCCGCAAATTCGGCAACACAGGCGTCCACGGTGATCATCAAACGAAGGGAGGCAAGTAAATGCACCCCATCAAGCCAGTAATCGTCTCCCAAACAGGCAAAAGGCGACCCGGCAAAGGTTTTAGTCCTGACGAAATTAAAGAAGCAGGTCTAGATGCCGGCAGCGCACGCAAACTGGGCGTTCCAGTGGACCGCAAAAGACGAACCAGCCGCGAAGAAAACATTGAAACCCTCAAAGATTACAACGAAAAAGCGCAGGCTGCAAAGCCCAAAGCTCAGGCGGTCCCAAGCAAGAAAAAGCCTAAAAACTAGAAGCCGCCATTAACCCAAATGTGCGGTGGCCTCTTTGTCTTCCCCTCATTCTTCCAAATATCCGATTGCTTACTTAGAAATACGCGTTTTCAGCCACGCAACTGAAGATTTGGAGAAAGTGGAGACTGCGGTGCGAAACACTCTGCCCGAACCCTTAGCTGCTGAAGTCACGTTTACGAAAACAAACCTCGTGGGACACCACGGCAACCCAATAGTCCTTGTTGAAACGAAACTCACGAACAGAACGACGTTACCCTCCGTTCTCGAAAAGATCGGTTCATCACTGAGTTCACTCGACAAAGAGGAACTCACCGAAGAAATCAATCAACACATCGAAAAACACAACTTATACCTGCGGTTCAACAAACAAAGCGCATTCTTGGGCACACTCAAGATCGGTCATGATGATCCGATTCGATTCGAAATCCACTTCAAGAACAAAGCATCGAACGAAATTATCAATCTGTGCAGGCAAGCAGGGTTGCTGCCATGAAACGTATTTTCGCGGATTTGCATCTACATGCAAACGGCAAAGACAAAACGCTAACACAAAAACTAGTCAGCAAAGCTGTGCAACTAGGTTACAAGCTGGTTGCAATCGAGCTTGATCTTGGATCTAAATCTGACGTAGTCAACGAAGTCAAAGCTGCCTGCGCCGATGCAGGCTTAGATTTTGTTTCCCGCGTAGATTTGCGTCCAAGGTCAACGGACGAGCTTTTAGGACTGCTACGCAAGCTGCGGCGGAGGTTCGAAGTCATCTGCGTGCTGTGCGAAACCAAGGAAGTTGCAAGGCAAGCGGCGAAAGACCATAGAGTTGACCTGCTCAACTTCCCCTTGCTGGATTATAGGCGCAGGTTTCTTGACCGTGCCGAAGCTGAATTAGCTAGTTCCGGAGCGGCAGGGTTTGAGGTGGATGTGAAGCCGCTTTTGGTTTTAGAAGGTGCCGCGAGAGTGAGATTTTTGTCTTGCTTGCGTCGAGAAGTTGCAGTTGCGTTGGAGTTTCGTTTGCCAATAGTGGTATCTAGTGGGGTTTCAGAGCCGTTGCTTATGCGTAGGCCGCGAGAAATGGCTTTGCTATCGTCACTTTTCGGCTTAACAGGAGATGCATCGTTGGATGCCGTTTCCAAAAATCCCTCTGGATTGGTAGCGCGGAACCGCGAGAAGCTAGAGGCCGGATTTGTCGCTCCGGGAATCCGCATTGTTAGGCAGGGTGAGGATTGTTGAAACGGCTTAAACGACGCTATTTGGCTTTACAACTAGATGTAGATAGTACGCCTGGGGAACGGGAATTTATGGATGCCATTTGGTCCTCTGTCACGAGGCTTTATGGCGAATTCGGTGCGAGCCTGACGAGTTTAGCATTGATCAGTTTTGACTCTGAGGGTAAGATTGCTGTTGTTCGATCGAATTTAGTGGCGGTGGATAGCGTGCGAGCGGCTTTGGCGACAATTACTTCTTTTGGGGGCAAGGAAGTGGCGGTGCACGTTTTAGCGGTTTCTGGAACAATTAAGGCGTTGCATGACGCTTTAGGCTATTAGTTGCAGTTTTGGGTTGCCATTTTGGCGGCTTACATTCAGTGTTCAGTCATATCATTGTGTAAACATTTTAATTGTATAAAGACAATGTTGAGTGTATTATAACTCCACATATAGTTGAACAAGCTTACAGAAAAGTCGCAGAAACATTTATCAAAGTCCATGCTGAAGTAAAATGCCATTGCAAAATCAAAGACCTATTCCGAGTCGTTGACAATGAAATTGGAAGATTATTTCTTCAAGATGCCACCTCTAAAAACCGAGCCAATTATCGACGATACTACCCTTCGAGACGGAATCCAAATGCCTGGCTTAGCCGCTGGACCCAAAGACGCCGCTCGAATCGCACAACTCCTATGCGACATCGGAGCAGAAAGGCTTGAGGTTTTCCACTACCAGGAACCCGACAAGAAAGCGGCCAAACTCATCCATGCCTTGAAACTAGATTGCCGGGTGGCGGGATGGTGTCGCGCGCTGAAAGAAGACATAGATAGTGCTCTGGCGCTTGGGTTTAGCGAAGTAGGCATTTCGCATCCTGTTTCATTCATTCATTTTGCGGCGAAGTGGCCTGAGAAAACGGCGGAGCAGTTACTGGCAAACGTCGTCGATGTGGTTGAGTACGCTGCGAAAGATCATGGAATGCGTGTTTTTGTCCACGGGGAAGACAGCACTCGTGCGGACTGGGCTTTCGAGAAGAAGTGGATCAACGCAGTTGCCGACGCCGGTGCGGAATGTTACAGGATATGTGACACGGTGGGAATTGGGCTTTCAGATCCTACTGCACCCGTAATGAATGGAATTCCCGCAAAAGTGAAAGCGCTAAAGAAGGAAACCCGGATCAAATCGCTGGAGATTCACGCTCACGACGACTTTGGGAACGCGGTTGAGAATACGATGGCTGCGGTTCTTGCTGCTTCAGGTGTTTGGGACAAAATCTATGTTAGTACAACTTACCTCGGCATTGGAGAACGCGCGGGAAACGCAGAGACTGAAAAGGTTCTGCTCAACTTGTATATGCACTATGGCGTGATGAAGTATCAAGGAAGGACTCAGAATCTGAAGGCTACGGCGGACTTCATAGGAAAGGCCACGGGTTACGTGGTGCCGCCAAACAAAGCCATCGTGGGTGATTACGGCTTTGCACATGAGTCAGGGATACATATGCACGGAGTACTTAACGACAGCTGGACTTACGAGCCATATCCGCCTGAGTTGGTGGGCAACATACGGCGCTTAACCATTGGCAAGCAATCAGGCAAAAGTGGCATAAAGCACAAAATAGCGGAAATCACAGGCAACGAACCAACTGACGAACAATGCATGCTCGTTGTTGACAGAGTTAAAGAAGTCTACGCGAACGGTAGGAGAGCATCGCTCAAGGAAGAAGAATTCAAGAAAATTTTGCGAGCGCAGAAGCTGCTTCCCGAAAACCTAAACGGCAATAACCGTTAAACCAAATGTTTCTTCATCTTGTTTTTGTGGATACATAGCAATTAGAGCCTAAAGTCGTCTGCAAAGTCAGAAAGAAAGAAGCTGCGTCACTAAAGAAATTGAAGGGAAAGGGGTTGGGTTTATAGAAGATGCTTTGCTATGGCTATTAGTCTTGGTTTTCTCATTAGCACCTTGGCCAGCACGCTGAGTTTTGCGCCCCTTGCGAATTCGATGATGTCCTCGGGCTTTAGCGCGTCTACCAGGTCGTTAAGGTCTTGGTCAGAAAGCTTTTCCAAAGTTTCCCGTAGTTTCTCTATGCGCGTTAAGTGGTTGCCTCGTTGTTCCCACCAGTTATTGTTATACTTGGACAACGCCTTTTTAGAGACGTCGTCTTTCTTTAGGCATTCGGCAATGACGTCGGCTGCCATTTGTCCGCTGATTACGGCTTCTTTGATGCCGCCACCGTGAATCGGGTTCACGTGGTTTGCCCCTTCTCCGCATAGAACGAAACCGTTTGCAACCATGTCCTTGACCATGCCGCCGACTGGGACGCACCCCGCATTTACCTCGAGAATGGAGCCCTTGCTGATTTCCGGATGCTCCCTAAAGAACTCCTTCATGAAAACGCCTGGCTTCTTCTCTTGAGGTATTATGCCTAGCCCAACGTTTGCACGGTGTTCACCTTTGGGGAAAACCCATACGTAACCGCGGGGTGCTAGAACGCCAGAGAGATAGATGTGAATCAGATCTGGAACCATATCGACATTGGTCATTTCGTACTGAATGCAGCTGTCTACAAGTGTAATCTTGGAGAACACGCCTAATGCTTGGTTCCGAATCGGCGACTCTGCGCCCGTTGCGCATACTATGATTTTGGCTTTCTCTTCGAAATCGTTGCCCATAAATTCGCCCTTAACGCCTGAGTAGTACCCTTTGTCGTTTTTTAGCAATCCTGAAATGAATGTATTAGCCTGGACCGAAGCGCCTGCTTTGATAGCTTCTTCCGCAAGCCACTTGTCGAAGACTTTGCGCTCCAACACGAAGCCTCCCTCGGTCAATATTGCATCTAGGTATCTGCCGTCTGGAGCATAGAGCCTTGCTCCCTTGATTCTTTGGGCTATGCATCTTTCAGGAATCTTTCCCACAAACTGCTGGGATGCTTCGCTCAAGCCTTCGCCGCAGCGTTTTGGCGAGCCAATTTCCGTGCGCTTGTCGTAAACTTTAACGGATAATCCCTCTTCAGCAAGTTTCTTGGCGCAAGCAGTCCCAGCTGGACCGGCGCCAATGACGATGGCGTCTATCATGGTTTAGTCACCTTTATGGCGTCGACTGGGCATGCTTTCTCGCAGACGGCGCATAGAGTGCAGAGTTTGTCATCGCGAATCACGTTGTCTCGCAGCTCTAACGCAGCTGTTGGGCAAACGGAGACGCAGCCTCCGCATCGGAGACAGCGGTTATTGTTTATTTTCCAAGTCGTTTCAGATTCCCCTCTAAGAAAGGTATGCTTTTTATACCGAGATGTATAAAGTAAACCACATAATAAACCCATAAGTAAGCCGAAATACACCAAGTGTACGTGACCTCCATGGCAACCCAGATACACCTGAGCGCAGAGATTCGGAAACTCATTGAAGCGCGGCTAGGACAAACCCTCAAAGGTATAGAAGACACCCTCGTCAAAATCTTGGAAAATCAAGAACTCAACCCCCACGCTCTCAAAGAGGAACTGAAGAGCCTCGAAAGAAACCTTTAACTTGCTTTTCCAAAAATGGACCTTGGAAATCCTCTACTCATTATTCCTGAAAAACTCTATAGGCTTTGGAGAATTTAAGAGGGTCTTGGGCGTAAACAGCAGAACCCTTTCTGACAAGCTAAAGCTACTAACCAAAAACGGCTACATCGACAGAAATGTGACATCTGGACCTCCGCTGAGGGTCGAATACACTTTGACGTCGAAAGGCAAAAATACAGTTTTGCTAGCCCTGCCGCTGATATATTATGCAACCTCCAGTTAAATCCTTTCAGCTCTCTTCAATGGCAAAGCAACCGTTGTCGTCTCTTTCACCGTTTCAAAAACCATACACGTCAAAGTCTTCTCTAGACCGCTGATAAGCCGGAGTTTATCCACAACGAATTTTCCTATGGCGTCCACACTTGCCGCCCGAAGCTTAACAAGCAAATCCCAGTCACCAGTAATTATGTGTACTTCCTGAACTTCCGCAAACTTCGCGATTTCTTCCGCAACCGTGCGCTGCGAAACAGGTGCCCCATCTGCTTTCGAACGGTAGGAAACCGACGCAAGAATAAAAGCCGATGTTCCTGCTCCAAGCTTCTCGGCTGCCACAATGGCGTGGTAGCCACGTATGATGCCCTGATCTTGCATACGTTTCATCTTTGCGAAGACTGTGGTCAAGGGGGCGTTGATTTTTTTGGATATCTTCTTTGCAGTGAGTTGACTGTCTTCCTGAATGAGCGCAAGAATCGCCAGGTCCTTTTCATCAAGCTTTATTGACATACTTGTAATTATTACAATTTAATGTCTTATAAAGCTGTACTTTTTTGGAATAATTACCAACTATTGGAATAAAAAATTTATAATCCAGCATGTACATCCATGGATAGCAACATATCTGAGATGAACTATCTTGACCAAGATGACCATCGCACCATGCGTGCCACTAATCGAATTGCCAAAGTCTCTAGATCAAGCTCTCCGCACGCGAGTTGGAGCGCAAAGCAGCAATAGGCAAAGTAATGACCCGCACGCTGCAATCACTAACCTCAACATACATCGCCAGTGGATATCAATGGTTACTACCTGTTGCCCTTTCGCAAAGCACCGACCCCCTATGGCCTGACCCAGGTGCTTCTATCGACAAACGCATAGAAGTCGACATTTACGGAAAAGTTGTCCGAACCACGGCAAGCATGATAATACACAAACTTGTCGCTTCCAGCTTGGCATACCCGAAGCTCTTCATAGTATCACCAAACGTCCGCATCGAGAAAGCAGAACGGGCAAAAACAGGCAAGCATATTTACGAGTTCACCCAGCTTGACTTTGAAGCCCGGGACGCTGCCTCAAAAGACATATTTGCACTTGTCGAGAAAGCCCTAGTCACCCTCATTTATAGCCTCAAGAAAGACTTGAAAGAAGAGCTTGAAACTCTCCGATGCGAACCCCTCAGAGCTCCCAAAGCACCCTTCAAAATCTTCGATAGAGTAGACCTTGAGGAAGAATATGGCAAATCGACATGGGAGACCTCCTTAGCCGAGGCCATCGAGGAGCCTACTTGGGTGACAAACATCCCCCGAGAGTTCTACGATTTTGAAGATTTCAAGACTGGCAAATGGGATAACTACGATCTTTTTCTGCCCCTTCTTGGAGAAGTCCTCAGCGGCGCTAAACGTGAATGGGAATACTCAAAGATCAGCAAAAAAATCGAGCGCGACCAGGTCAAGAAGGAAAACTTTACCTTGCTGTTGAAACTGGCCAAAGAAGGCAAAATTAAGCCCTCTGCAGGCGCAGGCATCGGCATAGAGCGACTCGTGGGCTGGGCAACCGGAGTCAAACACGTCGCTGAAACACAGCCGTTCCCAAGAGTGCCAGGAACAGTAAATGAACTGTAAGAATGTGTAAAGATCTGCGAGTTCAAATCACACAATCTTCAACTTTTTCTTTTTCCTGCGCAAGGTTTATCATTTACGTAGGCAACACACAGAGAGTGAATGCGACCCAAAGTGTCAAAAAGCTCGGGTACGAGTTTGGAGGCAACTTTTGCGCAAAACCGAGTAACCAAATCAAGAACTATATTGGAATATTCAGGTGCTTAAGATGAACCCTATGAACCCATACATCGAAGCATTAATGCCTAAACTAAGCCCAAAGGATTACGAGAAACTTTCAGTCATAGACAATCCTAACGTTCACGAATTCATAGCTAAAATGAGCGACCTATGCCACCCAGACCAAATCTTTGTGTGCAGTGACTCCGCCGAAGATATAGCCCATGTCCGGCGTCAAGCCATTGTTTCGAGGGAGGAACAAGCTACCTTAACTATGCAGGGGCACACTGTTCATTTTGACGGCGAGTACGATCAGGGAAGAGACCGCCAGAACACGAAATACATGGTTCCCCGAGGAATTTCTCTAAGCAAAGCTCTCAATCAAATTGACAGGCAAGAAGGACTTGCTGAAGTGCGAGGCCTACTCAAAGACTCTATGAAGGGGCGAACAATGATTGTGCGCCTAATCTCTTTGGGACCCACAAACAGCGTGTTCACGATCTTGGGGTTGCAATGCACCGATTCGTGGTACGTAGCTCACTCAGAAAATCTGCTTTACAGGTCAGGTTACGGTGAATTCGTGAAGGCCGGACCCAAAAGCGACTTCCTTCGAGTGTTGCATTCCGCGGGAAAGCTTAGCGAAGAGATGGTGAGTATCGATCACGAGAACAAACGCATATACATCGACAACATGGACAACACCATCTACAGCGTCAATACTCAGTACGCTGGCAACTCGGTTGGCTTTAAAAAGCTCGCTTTTCGACTTGCTATACGCAAAGCCAGCTACGAAGGTTGGCTTGCCGAACACATGCTACTTATGGGTGTCCACGGTCCAGGCAGGCGCAAAACCTATTTTGCAGGCGCTTTTCCCAGTGCCTGCGGCAAAACCAGCACCGCCATGCTACCAGGCGAAACAATACTGGGTGACGACATTGCGTACCTTCGCCCAGTAGACTCCGCTGCTCGAGCGGTGAACGTGGAAGCAGGCATTTTCGGCATAATCCAAGACGTTAACCCAAGAGATGACCAATTAATTTACAAGGTGCTCACCACCCCCGGAGAGATAGTCTTCTCCAATGTTCTGGTTAAAGACGGCAAACCGTACTGGCTGGGAATGGGCAGCGACATCCCTAAGGAAGGAACCAACTTCTCAGGAGCATGGTATGAAGGCAAAAAAGACGAGATGGGCAATGAGGTTCCGGCGGCACACAAGAACGCTCGCTACGCAGTAGCCCTTAAGGCGCTGGAAAATTGTGATCCTGAATTAGACAACCCTGAGGGTGTAGAGCTTGGCGGCATCATGTACGGTGGACGAGACACAAAAGCATACGTGCCCGTTCAGCAAAGCTTCGACTGGTGTCACGGCATAATCGCTTATGGTGCATCCTTGGAGACAGAAACCACCTTCGCAACCATCGGCACAGAGGGTGTGCCCGAGATTAACATGATGAGCATCCAAGACTTCATCTCTATACCCTTGGGTCAAAACGTTCGTAACAATATAGAATTCGGCAAGAAACTTACCAGGGCGCCAACAGTCTTCGGAGTTAACTACTTCCTCAAGGACAAAGACACCGGGAACTATGTTAACAGTCCCCAGGACAAACATGTGTGGGTTAAATGGATGGAGCTTCGAGTGCACGGCGAAGTGGAAGCGATAAAGACCCCGACTGGCTGGATTCCCAAATACGAAGACCTCCGCAAGCTCTTCAAAGAAGTGCTGGACAAACACTATCCAAAAGAGGACTACATCAAGCAGTTTACGATTCGAGTTCCGGAGAATCTGGCGAAAATCGAGCGCGTACAGCGTTTCTACCAAGAAAACGTTTCGGATATACCGCTAGAACTATTCGGAATTCTATACCTGCAACGCGAACGACTGAACAAAGCTAGGGCTTCCTTTGGAGACTACATATCGCCCGAGAAATTCATGAGCTAGCCCTTTGCTGTGATGGTCAATTCGGTGCCGTAGTGTAAGATGGAATTCACTTTACATATTTTTTCCCAGTTTTCTGGTTAAAGCTTAAATGCATCAGTTGTACAGACTTGTAATTCATAATTTAATTATATCTAAAACTCCCTTGAAGAAAATACACGCAAACACCAAAGAAAGTGAGAAACAATGATGAAGAAACAAGTTGCCAAAAAAGAGCCGATCAAAACGCTAGATTTGGTCGCCATTGAAGAGGATGGCTCGTTCCCTTGTCCTAAATGTGGAACCCAAATCTCACCGGATGTCGAAAATGAAGAAGTCTACAAAATCTTGGATATCAAGGTGTCCCGAAATGAGTTGACGGAACTAGTCATTTCTTGCAGTATTTGTGGAACAATCACAAAGCTTCGGACTGGTGTTGAGCAGGAATTGGAAGCTTAGCCTGCCATCTGCGGAGATGGCTTTTTCCTTATTGACGTTTTTTGCTGGTTTCCTAAAGAACCAGCCACTGGAAAACACCTTAGACTGCGTCCTTGAATAACGACAGAAGGGCAACCAGTCGCCTTTTAGGGATATATTTATTGTTTAGGTTTGTTCCAGTTTTTGGAACGGAATCGTATCCTTTCTTGCGATCAAGCCTTATTATAGATGATTTTATATTGATTCTATCCCAGTTTGTCAGATTGAGGTTTGGCTGTTGGTAAGCGGTAGACGAAAGATGCTTGCCGCCCGAGATGACTTGGCGGACGCGCTCGGAAGGATCGCTGAGAAACGGGGCTTTACTATGTTTAGCATGGTTAATGATTTGCTTGAATTGGCCATAAAAGCTGACGGTATGGGTATAGGCTTGAAAGAAACCGTGGATGCCTATGAGCTTGCCAAGGAAGTTAGAGACGCCAGTTTTACTTTGATTCTTGAAAGCTTACTGTACGATACAGCCGAGCTCGCTTATGCAAAGTCAAATGCGAGGACCATGGAAACCTGGTACGATGCTGGAGTGTGGATTGGGCAACGTTATGTTGCGCGCGGCTCCAAAGACCCGTTAGCTGAATATGAGCGGGAACTAAGGGTTTTCGGCTGGAATATCCCTAGCATAAGCATTGATCGGTCTGACCGTGACGTTTTCATCAGAATTTTGAGTCCCCGGTTTTCCGAATCCTACACGATTCTTTTTAACCGTTATCTGGAGGGGGTGCTTTTTGGTTGCGGTTATGATGTAACTTTTAAAGAAGTCGGGAAAGGAAATATCCGTATGGAGGCAATTAAGAGGGGCAATGACGGCAACAAGTAAAGGGAAGCGACTAGTTTACGTTTCTGAGGGTTTGATTGATAAAGCCTCCAAGGTCTCAAGAGACGAAGGTGTTTCTTTAAGCAAGCTTGTTGAGACCGCGTTGACAGAAGCCATTAAGGTTAACGAGCTAGGATATAATTCTAAGCAAATGGCCGATTTTTTCAACGTGTTGCAGACTAACAGGATTCTGGGCGGGTTGTTTGTTCCTTCAGGCGTTTTAGATTGTATGATCGAATTGTGCGGCAAAGGTGATAGGCAGCAGTTGCAGGTTTTGTGGTATGAAAGCGGTAAGTGGAACGGCAAGTACTTGAAAGAGAAGTTTGCTGATCCTATTGATGCGTTTAAGCATTTTTTGGAACTTAGCCGCTGGGACCTCAATGAGGTGGACATCAAGGCTAATGGGGGTTCTAGTTCGGTTAAGGTTCGCTGCGTCTCCACGGTCATGAGTGTGGAGGGAACGCAGTTGCTTTCAAAGTTCATTGAGGGAGTTTTGAGTGGATTAGGATATAGCACCTTGCATCTTGATGTCTTGAAAGGTATGATTATTTTAGAGTCCAAAAAGTGATTCCGCTGCCCGCATATTATGCTCGTATATATTAAGATATGCTATTTTGTATACAAACCTTTGTTCGGATGTTATCTTGTGTACACAAATAATAAATAAGATTGCACCAATAGGGGTAAGCACAGTAAATAAAGGAAGAAGAAAAAATGCAAAAAACAAAATCTAAAGCAATTACACTAGTTCTTCTCGCAGCAATCGTTTTCGCACTAATTCCAATGGCCGCAGCAGTCACTTTATCAAACATTTCAATCGGATCAGCATTCCCTACCAAGCCCAATTGGCTTACAAGTACCCGCGGGAGGCTTGCTTAACCTGTCTTTCGTAAACGTCACTATTCCTGCAGCGCAATTTAGCATGTACCTCAGCACAAACGGTCTTGCAACAATTGGTGGCACAGACGTTCTCTGGGGTCCGCTTTTTGACAATGCAAACGTGACTCAAGCAAGTACAAGCAACTACGGTGCCGGATTCCTAGTAGGATCCAACTGGATCAACGGATCTATTCCAACAACGATCCCAGGCGGCAGATACTACGCCAAGTATTGGGACGGAAACCCAGCTAACACCGTTGTAACCGACACATACTTTACAATCGTAGGCGGCTTCTCTGTTACACCCGCATCTGGAGGCGCCGGAAGATCACTTACAATCCAAGGCTCTGGCTTCTTGGCTAATGGCGCAGTGAACGTGACATACAACAGCATTCTTACTCCGGTGGGAACAGTACAAAACCTCACCGCAACTGATGCGAATGGTGCATTCAACTTGACTTTCTCCGCACCAGACACCTTGATAAACCTTCCCCCAGGTGTGCAACCATCCACTTCGTTGTTCCAGACAATCCAGTTCAATGTCCAACAAAACAGCGATGGCTATCTCGCTCCATTCAAGCTTTACACTGAATATGCACGAGGCTTAACCAAAGTAGGCGCAGCGAACGCAGGAGCAGGAAACGTTTACGGCAACAACACAGACTTAACTGCAACCGTCCTAGCCCCAGTGAACTCATCAGTGGTCATAACCGGAATTAACTTCTACCCAGGCACTGTAACACTATATTGGGACATCGCAACTGTACTAACTACAACCACAGCAAACGCAACTGGATACTTCAACACATCAGTGACAATACCCGCTGCGACCGTGGGTTCACACACAATAATGGCAAAAGACGTTAACGCAGGCTTCATCGTAACTGTATCCGTAATTCCAACATTCACCTTGACACCAAGCACTGGTCCAGTAGGTACTTCTGTTTCAGTAACAGGTTTTGGTCTGCCAGCAAACGCCAAACTAGGACTCTTCTGGTTTGAAAGAGCTTCGGGAGACGCAACCTACTTCTATCTGACAAATGCCACAACTGGAGCGGACGGACAGTTTAATACAACCGTGACTTTCACAGTTCCAACCGCATATGGTGGCGCTCATGCAGTCAACGCTTATCCAGCCGTTTCTGGTACATCGTTCGCAGCTCCTGGTCCATTACCAATTGCAGGTGCAACATTCACCGTAACACCCGCTATGTCAATAACCCCCTCAAACTTGAACAACACCGGCAACTTAGTTACAGTAAGTCTAACTGGCTTAGCTCCAGCAGCATTATATGCTCCAAACATTGACAACCGCATGCTCGCAATTGACCAATTTGCCACAGACCCCGCCCACCTCACAATCTATCCAACCGATCTACAATCAGGATTGAACGGAACTCTGACCGTTAAGTTCATCGATGCAGGATTCTACCCAGGCGTACATGTATTCTCACTCTATCTAGGAGGTTCGACTACTCCAAACCCCTTTGCGCTGTTCAACGTAGGAGTTGCTAACGACCTAGTCGTCGGCGCAACCAATGGTACATCCATCTTGCCAATACTCCAAAGCATAAACTCCACAGTGGTTAACACTTTCAACGTGATAAACGCCACAGTCGTCGGCAACCAGGTGAAAATCTTGACAAACCAAGGATACATAATGGCCAATCTCACAGCTTTGAACCCAGTAATAACCCGAATCGACGGTAACACAGCAACTGTCAGCACATCCATCGGAACAATAACCACCAGCATCGGCTCAATGCAATCAAGCGTCAGCTCATTATCATCAACGGTCTCAGGCCTAAGCGGAAGCATCTCATCAATAACCAGCGGAATAGCCTCAGTGCAAACTAGCGTCGGAGCACTCTCCACACCACTCGCAAACCTAGACGCAAAAATAGTCAGCCTACAAAACGATACAGCAACGATACAAACAAGCCTCGGATCCGTAACAACTAAACTATCCGAACTCGGCACAAGCATAACCACCAACGGTAACGGAATCGCCACAGTTCAAACCACACTCGGAACAATCCAGGGAACAATGGCCACGAACGCAGGTGTTACTGAAGTAAAGACAAGCTTGGGCACCATTAGCGGAGACCTCGCCACACTCCAGTCAGACGTCACTAGCAACAAAGGCACAACTGAGTCTCTCTCACCTCTGATTATCGTCGCAATCGTGCTTGCCCTCATAGCAGCAATAGCTGCAATCGCAAGCATCGTTCTGATGCGCCGAAAGATCGCAGGTTAAGAGCCAAAAACCCAAAGAGCTAAACGCTCTTTCCCTTTCTTTTCTTTGTCAATCTAAAAACTCAAGTTTTTCACCTGCAGTACGAACAGCAAATCTGCATAGCCAAATTCCTGCTTTATGTGAGGATGTTACTGTCTTGCCGAACAACAGAAGTGCCCAATTACGGAATTGTTTTAAAATCAGTCAAAAGCCACAATGGTTAACCATCAAGCAGAACTGAGAATAGACACGAACGAGGTCAATAGACCCATATACTAAAAAATCAACTCGTAAATCCTCAAATGATTCACGGAGCAAACAGAAATGAAAAGTATTAGAATCTCGCTTCAAGAAGAAAGAACCAATGACGCATGGTTCGATCTTAGCCTACGCGAACTTCGAGCAGGAGAAGTCCGCTTTTACAAAGCCAACGACCTTCAAACAGGACAGTGGTTGTTTAAGGTCTGCGTTGACCAGGAAAACAGCCGCAGCATGGTCAAAGCCGTAAAATGTCCACCGGGAAGACTCTTCAGCCAACTGGAAGGAGCAACCATGCTTTTCCAAAAAAGCCTAAACCCAGAATTATACTACGACATAATCTCCCTAACTCAAGTTGATGACAAAGGCAGCGTTCACCGAGCAGTTGTAAAGACACAAGAAGAAATACCTGCAACCATACGCGATAACTTCCAAATCAGAGACTACAACGAAGCCACCGGAAAGAAACTCCCCGGAAACCACTTAGTCACCCTAACAAAGAAAGATGCAGAAAAAGATATGATAACCCTCTTCATTCTTGAAAGAGCCCGCACTCTCCCCCCAGAGGAACGCCAAAAAACCATGAACCTCTTAGCGCTCATCAAAGAAATGCAGAAAACCAGCGTAACAGAAATCAGCAACATCGTGAGCGAGACTTACAACATTAACCGAGAAGAACTGGAAAACCGCCTCTTGGATTTGGAGGCCAAAGGAAAAATAAAGCGGCTCGACGAAAACTTCGTCAAACTTGCATAATCTACTTCTTTTTTCCGTACAGTTCTCTGAGGACGTCTTCAGGCTTAAACTCTTCTTGCGACCTAACTGACGCTTCCTCCACATAAAGCCTAACTGCCCTATCCAAAGCGTCAGCGCCCACAGCAACGTAATCCAGATCGTCGTTGAAGTAGCTTAGAAGCGATGCCGCACACGCAAATTTCACCACGTTATGCTCTAGGCGGGCAGAGAACTTCATGCTATCAGGAATCCGCTTCAGAATCGCCGCACGTGCCATGCCTACGGCGTCGTACAATTCAGGTGTAATCATCACGGGCTTCTTCTTGAAACGTCCTCGAACCAACGGATGCCCCGTTTCAATCGCGTAAACTAGCGCCACATGGTCACGAATTTGTTTTGCACCCTTATCCACGTTTACTTCACCCATCGCCAAGCGCATCTGACTCTTGGCAATCTCCACATACCGCTCTTTCGTCATGCGATGCAAACGGCAAATCATGCGGTCTTCAATCGCGTTGAAATTTGGGTCCCCAATAGTTACAGCATATCCTTGACCCATAACCGCCGTGTTATAGTTAACTGTGAAGAACGAGTCAAACCTGTAGGGACCAATGATTTCCCTGTGCAGTTCATGCTTGATTTCGCCGCGTTCCATCGCAATCTTAAGCACATCCACCATGCCGCTGTATCGGAACCAATCGTTGAATTCAGGCACGATGAAATTGAAAGTTTTGCCCACATAAACCTGACCTATGCGAATGAACCTCGCAGGCGTGATGCCTCCACAATAGCGGTTCCTGCCAGGAATGCCGTGTGCCGCCATTTTTCCTCCAGGAATCCCAAGAATCAAATCTCTGGTTGAGAAGCTTTTTCCTGTGCCCGGTTCCCCGAAAAGAGCGAAACTCCAGCCTGTTTTCAAACCGGTCTTTCCCTGAGGATTCACGATTTCCACATCGCAGAGACTGTATTGCTGGATTATTGTCAGGAAACTGTCGAAGTACAGCATCTCGCCGAACATGCGTTGCAGGTAGTCTGCCGCAGCCGCTGCCGAGAAGGTTTCGCCGAATCTGATGGTTTCGTTTAGCCTGTTCTTTAGCAGGTCGCTAAGATACGTATCAAGCTCATTTTGCATCTGGGAGAGTTTTTTGCGTTCGTCTTCCAGCGGGTCAGGAGGAACTTGTTGATGCAGAGAAGGATTTGATGACGCAGCGGTCGGGGAAGTGATGGGCGTTGCTGACGATACTGATTGTCTGCCTTCCAGCGTTTGCATTCCAAGGTCGTCGCGAATCAGCGGTAGACTTTCCTCTAGCATTTGCCATTCGCGATAGTCTTCGCCCTTGTAGGATGGAACAACGACCTTCAACTGTTCAAGCTTGTCCAAAATAGCAGAAGCATTCAATTTCTGTTTCGCGGCTTCCCTTTGCTCTTTTAGGCAAACCTTCCGCCTGACTGCACCATCAACTTCAAAACCGCAGTTGCAGCTTGTCCGTACTTCTTTTCCGTTTCAGCGATGCCGGCTCGAATTTTCTCTGCAGACCCTTTGAAGGCAAGGTTTCCATCTTCAAACGTGTAGTTTGCTCCTCGGAAAGCCACGTAGTTTCGGGCTGGATGTTTTTTTAAGGCTTCCTGCAATTGCTTGTCGTCGAGCGCTTGAGCCAGCTGGAAAGTTGCTTCATCAGGGTCAGGTTCCCAAGCGTTTACGTACAGATCAAAGAAGGGAATTGCTTGTTCTTTTCCGATTTGAAAGATATCTGTTATCGAGTAGACTCTTTTTATGAGCAGTTTCTTCTCCAGTGTCTTGTCGTCTGCGGTCATGCTGATTCACCCATCAATTGCCGGCACACGGTTGCTGCTTCCTCATGGGTCATCCAGCCTTTCTTCTCGATTTCGTCTAAGCCTTCGTTGAGGATTTGTCCAAACATGTTTTGATCTACAACGTTGCCGCTGCGGCACAGCTCGTTGATTCTCATTCGGAATGCTTTATCGTTCTGGATTTTTCCAAGGAGTTCGATGCTAAGTGTTTCTTGGAGTCTATTGCTTGCTGGGCGCGTTAGGTTTTTCAGTTTTGGGTCTGGGTTGATTGCGAGCATGTTCTTTAGGCCATTCAAAACACTCACTTCTTGAGCGATGGCTACCGGCGAAATCACGACTGTGTCTTTCCTCTTCACCCTTAACGTATTTGACCACGTAAAGGGGCAACTGGGCAAGAATTATTTCTTCTGGGCTATCCAGATAATAATCCGCCATAACTTGATTCCTTAAAAAGGTGCCGCTGCTCATCAGTTTGCTTACACAATATTGGAGGTTTTCCGTTATGGTGGACGCATTCATATCAATTTCTTCCAATTGCTCCCTGTTTCGCGTTTATTTTGGCTTGGAAGGTGTCATTTAGCTGAGTTAGTTCGTTTTCTTCTATCGAAACTGCTTTCTGGAATTCTCCGTTTTTCTTCTTGAAGCTGGTTTCTCCTTCTTTCTTGACTTTGTCAATTTCGTCGGTTAGGGCTTTAATCTCATTCTTCGTGTCTTCGACTTCTTTCTCATACTTTTTTAGCGCGAATGATCCTGAAGACGACTTTGAAGCTGTTTTTCTTCTTTTTCGCTGCGTCTCTTCGCTGCTTGACCCGATCTTTTCTTTGCTCCGCAACTTGGAGTTTACGCATGTACTTCTCGCGTCTCTTATCCAGTGCGGCCAGTTTTCGTTCAAGATTTTTCTGAAACGATGCAATTTCTTTGTCGTGTTTTGTTGTTAGTTTCTGAACGACCTTTTCGACGATTGGCTTCAACGCCTCTGTTTCTACGTCAAATTTCTCTTGCAGCCCTTCACTTTCGTTTTTGACTGCGTTCGTGTAGAAATCCAATTCCTCTTTCAGTACAGCTAACGCATATCTAATTCCCTTTGCGTCGGCCTCAATTGTTCTCAAGCAGTTGGCGAATGCTCGTGTGGTTTCCTCTGCAGCTCTCGCGTTGGTTTCTGCTGGGATAGACTCGATTTCCTGCTGGTCTTGGAATGTGCCGCTTCTTAGGTACTCTGGGAAGAAACCAAGAAGCTCTTTGTCGTCGACCACGGCCGCGAAAGAAACGGTGATAGGGGAAGTGAACGTTTTCGTTTCTTTGCCTTGCGCCTTGAGTGTTTCAATGAATTTTTGTGGGTTGCCCGAGTTCCTTTTGAGTTCCTCGACTAAAACCGCTGTTTCGGGTTCTTCAAACGTAAACTCGCGGGCAGACGTTTTCAACCCATCGATTATTAGGCAAGCGTTTTCTACGGGCATAACCCAAAGGGGATAATGCAGCTTCGAAATAGAGCCAATCCTTTCTTGGGTTTCGCGTAGGAAGATGGGTTTTTTCCTTTGAGACTCGGCTAAGCATATGACCAAGGCAAGCTCAGCGGGGTAAGAGAGGCTCTCGTTATTTGGTGTCTTGGTGACAAATGGTAGCTCTAAAGCTCTTTTTTGCATGGTCCCTTTTTTCCTATTGATGTTAACGTGAAGTGTATGACTACTGCTTTGAATATCCCTCATAGGTTGGAGAGGTTTCGGAGCATAATGTCCTTTGTCTATAGGTGTTGCTGTTCTGTTTTTATCTCTTTACTTCCCAGTCGTTTGACCGCTCCCAAAAAGACTCAAAGAAGAACGGTTGGTTTACATTGGGGGATTGGAAAAACTAATTTCTTTCGCCGTGATATTTCGACTATTCCCGCAGAAACCTGAAAAAAGACGATTCTGATCTTTGTGTGTTGAAGGGGATTATGTGAAAAATGGCCTTATTTGTTTTTCAAGCTTCGAGCGTCCCTATTTTCCAGGCGATTCTACCTTCCCTTATATATTATAGCCTGTTTATGGATTCACGCAACAAAAGCGTTTGCGCTGAGGGGAGTCTGGACACGTTAAGGACAAAAATGTTCACGGTTGGCCCATTGGCAACCAACTGCTACGTCATACATTGCCAAGACACCTTGCAGGCTGCAATTATTGATCCCGGACTCGCTACCCAACACGACGTCGACGAAGTAACTTCATACGTTGCTGCGAACAAGTTGGAGCTTAAATTCCTTATAGACACGCATGGGCACCCAGACCACACTTGCGGAAACCAAGCTCTAAAAGAAAGGTTTCACATTCCCATTTGCATTCATCAAGACGACGCATACATGCTCGGCGAATCCGGCAAGGAAACTGCGCGATACTTTGGATTCGACTGCTTTTCTCCGCCGGCGGACATTCTCCTGCATGAGGGCAGCTACATAAAATTCGGTGACGTTACTCTACGCGTTGTGCATACTCCGGGTCACAGTTTTGGAAGCGTTGTGCTTTTAGGGGAAACAGAGGTGTTCACCGGTGACACTCTGTTTGCGGGTTCAATCGGCAGAACGGATTTTCCTGCTAGTTCCGATCGCCAAATGCAATTGTCGCTTCGGAAGCTTCTGAGTCTTCCAGATTATTTTGTGGTTTATCCTGGTCATGGTCCTGAGACCACGATGGGTGAAGAGAAGCGTGTTAATCCGTTCTTGAGAAGTTTGTGAGTTCTGTTTTTCAGGTGACGTGTCGTTGTGTTGTACACATCTGCAATATGACATATTACGACGTAATATTTAATAGAGGTGGTTTGGCAACCAATTGTAGCAAGGGGGAAAATGCCAACGCCATCATTATCAGGTCTAAAGAACCTGAAAAAAATTAAACTTAACGTAAGCAACAAGAAAACGAAAGAATTGAAAGAAGAACCCGCGCCAACTCTTCCAGCAAAACCAACCTCACGCGGGTCAAAAGTCATTGAAAAATATCCTCTCTATGAACCCTTCGCCCACGTAATAATAGTTCAGAGTCCCAAAACGGGCGAACTCAAATATGTGCTCGATGAGCTCCAACTTGACCAACTTGAAAAAGATGTGTACAAAAGGATTTTGGAAATCCTATTGGCCGAGATAGAGTCTCCTAAAGAGGAAATCGCGGATCCCCGCAAGTTCTTTGCCCAAAAAGCAAAAGAAATTGTGGACAAATATCGGATTAGCCTCGGGTGGCTACCTGACGTTTCGTGGTACAAAATTCTCTACTACGCAGAACGGGACCTTGTCGGTTTTGGCACCATAGACCCACTTATGAGAGACCCAAACATCGAAGACATAAGCTGTGACGGTGTAAACAGACCAGTTTACATATGGCATAGAAACCACGAAAGCATTGAAACCAACCTCCAATTTGAGAACGATGAGGTTCTGGACAATCTGGTGGTCAAACTAGTTCACATGGCTGGAAAACACGTGAGCAGCGCTTTTCCAATAGTTGACGCTTCGCTTCCAGGAAAACACAGACTGGCTGTAGCTTACCGCCGAGAAATCACTCCTTTTGGCACATCTTTCACTATCAGGAAATTCCGAGACGACCCCTATTCCATAATCGACCTAATCAATATTGGGACATTCACTGAAGAGATGGCCGCATACTTGTGGATTTGCCTCGAAAATCGTGCCTCAGTGATGGTGATTGGAGGAACCGCCTCAGGCAAAACTACTTCTCTAAACGCTTTAGGTTGTCTGATAAAACCTGGCAGCAAAATTATGACGATTGAGGAAACCGCGGAACTTAACCTATCCCATGAGAACTGGGTCTCCCTCATTGCCCGCCAAAGCTATGGTTTGGGTGGAAGCAACGTTGGCGAAGTTGCATTGTTCGATCTGGTTAAAACTTGCATGAGACACAGACCCGACCTAATGATAGTTGGAGAGGTTCGAGGTCAAGAAGCATACGTACTCTTCCAAGCCTTAGCAACAGGTCACGGTGGCATGTGTACCATGCACGCTGAAAACGTTGAATCAGCCGTCAGACGATTGACGCAGAAGCCAATGGACATTTCACCAGCTTACATACCTTTGATGAACATTGTGATATCGGTTCAACGCGTTCACCTTGTGAAGAACGGGGTAAAGAAAGCTTTCAGAAGAATACTTGCAGTGAACGAAGTTGTTGACTTTGAAAAGTATGTGCATCCGTTTAAATGGGATCCAATAAAGGATGAGCAAATTGTGCATTTAGAGCTTAGTGAGCTCCTTCCACAAATGGCTCTGAAGTTAGGTGTGACCGCAGATGAATTGGTCGATGAATTGTACAGACGCAGAGATGTGTTGCTCTACATGCGCAAACGGAATATTAGGAGTTACCGTGAGGTTGCTGCAATAATTGCTGAGTATTATGCACGACCTAAAGAATTCTACGAGAAAATAGTGACGGGAGAGGAGGTAACGCCAGTTGTCGTTGCTAAAGACGCTTGAGACCTGGTCTTTTCACTATTTCGGGCGCTTTGCTCCTTTTTTGAGTAAAGCTTTCCCAGTTAAGAGCTCCCTTGAAAAAGGTAATATCAAGATCTTTCCGGCAACCTACTTATCCTTAATGCTGTTCACTGCAGTTCTATCTCTGCCTATATCTGTGGTTGGAATTGTGATTTTCTTAATTACTGGTTTGGCACCTCTGCTAATTCTGGTTCCTTTGCCTATCTTTATTATGCTTGGCTTTTTGATGATTCCAAAGTCGAAGGCCAGTGATAGAGCTTCAAACTTGGATCGGGAAATGCCCTTTGCAGCGGCGTACATTAGCGTAATGTCTTCTGGTGGAATAGCTCCCTACACGAGTTTCAAACGTCTTTCAGATGTAGAATTGATGCCCGCGATGCGCATAGAATCGCGAGAAATCATAAAAGATGTGGAGATCTTTGGAGTAGACCCGCTTTCTGCTTTAGAGAACGCCGCTAGGAAGACTCCTCTAGACGGCTTCAAAGACTTTCTCGGTGGCTATGCATCAACAGTGGTTATCGGCGGAGACATTATTCACTTCTTAGAACGAAAGGCTGAAGACATCTTCAAAGGACGCGCCTTGAAAGTGAAAGCAGCCGCTGAACGCCTAGGAATGCTCCTAGAGACATTCATCATTGTAATGGTGATGATGTCTTTGTGCTTTTATATTCTTTTCTCAGTTCAGAATATTAGTTCGGGTATGGCGGTGTCCGATGCGGGGGCCGGAGACTTTTCTGGGATACTCATGTACACCTTCATGTTCACCCCATTGCTTTCGATGCTTTTCATTTACTTGGCCCACAGTATGCAGCCTAAATCTCCGATGGTCGACATGAGACCCTACAAAGTCTTTGGCGTCTGCAGCGTAATAGGCGTTGTACTGTTTCTGTTACTCACGAACTTCATGGGAACAACGCAACTGCCCTTGTTCACTCAGCTAATAGCCATGGGAGTCGATTTGCCTGTAGCGATTTCTCTTGCTCTGTTCGTTTGTACGGCACCTGCGGCAGTTGTGCACATGAAGGCGGCAAAACACAGAAGTAGCATGGAAAACGGCGTAAACAATTTTCTGCGTGACCTCACGGAAGTTAGAAAAACTGGTTTGTCGCCTGAAAAATGCATCGAAAGTCTATCCAAACGGGAATATGGTACATTTGGCCCAGAGCTTCGAAAGATCAGCTCTGACATATCTTGGGGAATACCGCTAAAACAAGTGATGATGGATTTCCTGAAACGAACAAAAAGTTGGATGGTGCAAATCGTCATGTTTCTGTTGGTGGAAACAATTGACGTTGGTGGAGGAACTATTGGCATGATCGAGGCTCTATCCAGATTTAACAACTTGACGCAGGAAGTGGAAAAGGAAAAGAAAATGTCCACGCGACCTTATGTGTTCATGCCATACTTAGCTGCAATATTGCTAGTGGCAACAACCGTGATGATGACAGGGCTTACTACGGGATTCGGATTGAGCTCAGTCACGGGCGCCGCAGCTGCAGCTCCTGCCGCAACTAACCCTGCCACCGTAATGACAAGCATATTCGTGACCTCCGCAATCTTCCACAGTTTCATAATTGGCATCGTCGCCGGAAAGATAAGTGACGAATCAATAGCCTCAGGATTCAAGCATGCCGCAATTCTAGTTATAATCTCGATGCTGGCTGCGAAACTCATACCGCAATTCATAAAGCTATAATAGAAAAAGGTGACCCGACATGACAAAATTCTGTCAAAGGAGAAGTTTGCGAAGAAATAAAAGGGCTGTCACGCCAGCCCTATCCTCGATTATCATGACTTGTGCGGTAATCGTCATGGTGATGACGGCCATGTTCTTTTCCAACAACTATCTGCAAACTACACTTTCACAAAACGAGTACAAAGCCAACAAACAGTTTATGCTAACCGAAGGGCTCCAAATCGACGACGTAGCATGGACCATAGGGAGAACCCAAACAAGCATTTTCTCTAGCAGATATGGAACAGTTAGCTTTGAGCCCGAGGCGATAACCTACACATTCGAAGTTTTCAAATCTGGAGGGAGCGCTTGGGAAAAAATTGGCAGCTACACATCCGGAATAGTTCTGTTTAACATGCCCACCAGTATATTTACTTTGGGGGATGGATACTTTGAACGGATTTTTCCCTCGAATGGGTCATTTTTGCAGCAGGGTTCAACAGCTCCTGTTAGCCAGGTTTTTGTTTCGCAGAAGAATTCGCTTCAGCGGGGAAGCAGTTTGCGTGTAATAGCCGCGCCGACGGTTAGATTGTTAAACTCAAAAATCTCGACGATTTACCAAGAGCAGAATTACTTGAAATTCTATCTACCCGTTCTGACCAAAGGTGACAATCTCTATCTCACTCAGTCAGTAACTCAGACTGGCTCAAACATTCTCAAAGTTGCCAGAGCAAGTATCGCTTCGATACGAGTAACTGCAACTATACCTGTCGCTGCTCAAGCACTTGGATATGATTTAGGAAATCTGGATAGCACTTCAAGTTTCTTTAGATTTGAGAGTCAAAGCGTTACCTATACATGTACTACTCCCAGTATAGTGGAACTCTACGTTGCAAACGTGACAGTGTCAATAGGATTAGCAACATAAGCACTGAGGTTGAAAAAAATGGTTTCAGTCACAATCGAATACATGATCCTGACTCCAGTACTAATAATGTTCATATTTCTATTGCCCTTTGTGGCAACCGAAATGATGAATCCTTACGTGAATTCACGGCAAACTCTTGCACTTCAAACTGTTGCAAATCACTTGGGCAGTACTATACAACAAGTTTACTTCTCGCTAAATCATGAAACAATCACGATTGCGACAATCTCTTCAAATATGGAAATCCCTCCACTCTTAGAAACCTACACGTACACGGTAAATGGGACATCGCGAATAGCATCAGACTCGGGCGCAACAATTGTTGACCTGAAGCTAAAATTATCAGGCAGTGGAGCAACGACCACAACTAGCGTTACTTTGGGAACGAATGCTATTTGGATTGACTCCTATTTTTGGAGTAATTCACCCACTTCCAGTATTATCGCCACTAAATTTACGAATGGCACAATTCGAATCTTTGCACAACCATAATGGAAGATAAATCAAATGTCTGGCACAAACGTAGATCACATGGTTTCGATTATAGTGTTCTTAGCAGGGATGCTAATTTTTGTTGGACTCTTTGGTCAAACTGTCGCAACCGGTGTGTCATATCAACAGCACAAGGGGTTAGCAACTAGAGCTAGTGATTTGCTCGATAACATATTGCTCAATCCAGGCAACAAAAACAATTGGAGCCAAACGGATTGGAATCAGCCAACGGATATTCCAATTGGGTTCGGGATTCAAGATCCAGAGTTTGTACAATATCAGGTTAGTTCGTTTTCGCTTATGCGATTGTACCCGACTTCAGGAACGGCTGTTATCTATCGGGGTCAGACTTTCTGTAACAATTCGATGGTTTGGGGAAGTTCACTCTTGGTTCCCTCAAGTCAAATGATAAACTATTCCAAAGCATCTGCGATGATGGGCATTAATGGTACCTACGGCTTTAGCCTAACAGTTTCTCCAACTGTTGATGTCTCGGTTTCAGAGGTATCATACAACCCTTTGAATGTATCAGTAGTTGTTGAAGGTCAAGGTTTTGCTCTTGCCAATGCACTTGTGAACTATTGTCTAATTTCGGTAACTGGGTATGACGTTCCTGGGAATCCCTGTTTTACCCTCAACTATGGATCTACTTCAACAGATGCGGCCGGATCGGTTTACTTAGATCTTTCGAGTTATGATTTAAATCAAAAGTCATATGCCATAGTTGTTTATGCATCCCTCTCAGGTTTATCAGGAGTAGGTTATTTTGGGCATTCGTTGTATACTGCGAATTCAGTTGTGCCCCTAGTTGCTAGTTTTGAGGGTCGTACCGTTCTTTTGGCCCACAGCTATGACATAAATGGACAAGGTTACAATGGAAGTTTGACTTATAACGCGACTTTCCTTCGAGCAAAAGACATGATTCAGGCCACCTTAAACGATGGAAACGCAACTGCTACTGGCGAGCTTTCCCTTTGCTCAATACCTGCTAACGGATATGACAGCGTAACCTTGGGTCAAGATTCATTGGGCGTTTTAGTTGTTGCTTACGGCAAAAGTGCCCTTGAGAGCGGCATAGTCGTGATGCCTTGGGGTTTTAGCTCGTTAGGATTTTCGGTTACTTTTGGGGGTCAATATACAAGTCAGAATTGGATTTCAACTGATATTCGTCAAGTCTTAGTCAATGGGGTGCCATATCAAGCTAAACTTGCGTTATGGAGCAGCGCTGGAACTGGAGGGACCGGCTAAATGATGCGAACGGTAGAAGCTTTCATCGTCATAGTTATTATTCTAGGGGCATATGGAATGGCCTCTTATTATGCAAAGCTACCTAGTCCCGATCAAGTTGCTCCTATGAACCTGAGAAGGCTGGCACTGACCACGTTGGAGACATTGGACTCGACTCATGACCTAAGCCGAGCAGTATTTGATTTGGGCAATGCCACTCAGTTGGGCAACCTTCAAGTGTCATTAGCGGCCTCTTTGCCCGCAAATGTAATTTACAATTTGACGATCTACAGCGTGAATACGGGAGCCGTAAATGGAACTCCACTGTACTCCTCTTTAGGATCAATTTCGAACGTTGAAAGTCTTGGCACTTACTCTCAAGCCACCAATTACATGGCAGCTTCTTCAAACGTTACTTTTGGCGTTTCACCAGAAAAAATTGGACAAGGAAATGGCGGAACCCTATATATCTTGAACTGTAGCGATGCCAACGGTTGGTGGATTACGGGATATACTGCCCAGAGTCTTGCACAAGATTTGTACAACCTACTTTCACCTTACTTTGTCAAAACCGTTCTTGTGCAAAATACTGCACAGCTTAGGCAGTTGCTTGATGGCCAAAAAATTTCTGGCGAACCCGAGGAAACCGTGCAAAACGCTGTAATAATTAACACTTTTGGAGAATCTGTTCCGATGCCCCGAGAATACTATTCAGGACAATCTCGCGCAAGCCAAGGCTACGACGCAACAAACAGTAAGTACACCCAGTATTGCTACACCCTAGGCAAACTTACTCGCGTATACAATTGGACTTGGTCGAGCATAGTAGGTTACCCCTTCTACTATGTTAGCAACAACGAAGTTTTCGCCAATCAGCAAAACACTTGGGGAATTTATGGTATGAGTATGACTGGTACAGCAGGTATTCGCGCATATCTGGAAGGCTTAGACAGCCAACCTTACATGTACAATACTAATGGAGTTACTAGTGAAGTTGGTCTGGTAAATCTCAATCCAACAGTGGCCTCCCTCTGCAATTATTACGGAATTTATCCTGCCCTATACCAAACGTCTACAAGAGCCTTATCAATACTCTCTGGTTACAATCTAACCGTAGGACTCAGCGTATTCAATCCAGTTGGGAACTATCTCCCGGGAGCAATTTACAATCATGTTTTCGCTGGATCTCAAAACAAAACTGGAACGCTTCTGGCATTGGGATTGACGCGTACACCTGATATCCGGGTTACTGCTCTTAGCCTTCTTTCATATTATCGACCCCGGATATTTGCATCAGATTACAACGTATACGATACTTCTAGGCTTGTCATATTGCAGCTTGGATTAGCGGGAGGCACATAGAAAAATGCGAAAATTCAGAAGTGGCAACAAAGGTCAATTCACAATTATCGCGGCCTTGCTTGTAGCCGTGATCTTGGTAGGCACGCTCATTACAACATATTCGTCTATTCAATCTCAAGCAACTGGCAATCAACCTCAAGTCCTAAGCACTGTTGACGAGACTAATCTTGCCCTTAAACAACTGTTAGGCTTCACTGTTGGTTACTACGGCTCGATTCTCCGAGTTACAGGTAACACTACATATGCAAAAGAGCTTACTTCAAATTATTTGAATAGCGGTTTGAAAAACATTGCCGACTCAAAGCCAGAATTAGGCCTATCTTTCCAAGTAAACAATCTAGACCTGCACGTTACTTGGTTTATGACTTCAAGTTATAGTTCGGGACAGTTTAACGTCACTTATGACATAACCTCTTTGGGCGTTTACGGACTGCCGTATTCTATTAAATGTCGATTGGATCTTCAGGTTCAGCCTTCGGTTGCAGGTGGAACCGCACTCGTCAGTATTGTTCAAGATGGAAGTCTACCATTAAACACTCTTGACTAGACAAAACTTCAAGTTCTATAGGTATCTGAACAACTTGACGACCTGGGACCAAATTTCAATAATTAGTGATCCACAAGTTTTCTCAAACGGAACATATTTGATTGATATTCCGCCCGGATACGGAATAGACGCGAAATCATATCTCATGCAGGTCACTGATACCAGGGGGATTGTTGTTACAGGGTCATCTTTTAATGGCTTTTCCACACCATTTGACTGGGTCAACTCCTACTCCTCAGGAGAGCAGTTTGTGACTCAGACAAGTAATGTTGATGGTTCGGCTGATAAGGGTACTCATAGCAGTTTCAATAATCAGAAAGCCAAAGATGGCTCATACGACACTTTAGCCGAGCAGAATACGGATGCAAATACCGAGCAGTTTGTTACTCAGTTGAGTAATGTTGATGGCTCTGCTGACAAAGGCAGTCATAGCAGCTTTAATAGTCAGAAAGCCAAAGATGGTTCGTTTGATATTTTGACTGAGCAGAACATTGGTAGTGGGGGGGCTATTGCTAAGGTAGGAACTGATTCGAGCGGGTACAATACGTATCAGCAGTTACCTTTGTCTTTCTCTCACACTCTTGTCACGGGGTCTAACAGGTTGGTCGTGGTTTGCGTTGAGGTCGAGCACAGCGGGGCAGCAGTTACAGGCGTGACTTATGGCGGCGTAGCGATGACTTTAGCAATTTCTCTTGAAACTCCCGCGGTAGGAACAAAATTCCTTAGCCAAATTTGGTATCTTCTTGAAGCAAATCTTCCAGTAACTGGATCCAAAACTGTAAGTGTTACTCAAACAGGCAGCACAAGTGGTTTATGCTCATGGGCTTGTGCAATGGAGTACACTGGCGTTAATCAGGGTGCTCCTGAAGCGACTAATGGGGTTACGCAGACATCAGGTGCTACTATCACTAATATGGTCAGTCCCTCCTCTGGAGCTGTATGTTGTTTCCGTTGTGGGTGCGGGAACGCTGATCTACTTTCACACATGGTTATCCTCAGGCTAGCTATTTTGATCTGAGTTTGCAATTACGGCGACTAATTCGGCAGGCTGAGCTTGAGAGCAGATGGTCAAACGTCTCTAGTGCGTTCAACGTTTGACTGGCACGGTGAATCGGGAGTGGTGACAAGTTTGGGTTGACCTGGTAACGCCTGCGAGTGTAAATAATTATGATGTTGGATTTGGAGGAGCAGTTTACTGGGGTGGACTTTAGTCAGAGTAATGAGTTTTTGTGTGTTTATGCTGGGGCTTTGGGTTCTGAGTCTTTGAGGGTTGATGTTTACTCTGGTGGCGGCTGGGTTAATTTGATTTCGGCTTTGGCTGCAAATCAGTGGAATAATGTTTCTGTTTCCAGTTACTTGACCAGTGGAACTTTTACGATTAGGTTTAATGATTCTTTAGTACAGGTGATTCAGTTCAAAATACTTGGCAGGTAGACGCTGTTTTGCTTCATACCTGGTCAGTTAATTATGAGTTGGATTTGGAGGAGCAGTTTACTGGGGTGGACTTTAGTCAGAGTAATGAGTTTTTGTGTGTTTATGCTGGGGCTTTGGGTTCTGAGTCTTTGAGGGTTGATGTTTATTCTGGTGGCGGCTGGGTTAATTTGATTTCGGCTTTGGCATGCTAATCAGTGGAATAATGTTTCTGTTTCCAGTCACTTGACCAGTCCAACTTTTACTGTTAGGTTTAAAGGAGCTATGGAAACTGGTGACATCGTTCAAGATAGCTGGCAGATAGACGCCACTTTATTGAGTTTAAGTTCAACGATAGATCCTTCTTCAATTCAGGATTCAGTGACAGTAGTGGAATTGTTGCAGAATGGAACAATGAGACTGCTAGGACAAAACCTGATTTCAACAACTCAGGCTCTACCGATACCGCCAATCCCCATAAAAGCAATACATCTAAACCAGACTTTTATAAATGGCACAAACCGGGAAGTACCCTTCCAAATCGAAAGTTGGGGATCACGCTACAACATACCTTTGGGTTTAACAAACAACGCCACCGTTTTTAGTGGAAGTGAAATGGTGGTTTTCCAACTGAACACAAATGTTACAAAAGTATCCATGTGGTGGAATGGAGCTGATTCCGCAACTCAAACTCCGTACGCCTATACTCCTGGACCGTTTAACGACAACCCAGTCAGCGGTGGAACACTAAGTAACGGCAGAATTACAATGAAGTTTCCAACAAGCGGATTCAATGTTGAAACAACCACCGTTGGAGGAGCAAAGAGCACAACTAATTTTATGCGAATAAACCAAGAGACCAGTAACTACGGCGCAGGTTATGCTTTTGTCATCCACCACGGAATCGTCAGAGACGTTGTGCTGCAAGAACCTGAGTGGCCTAATGGAGCTGGCACTAGCAATGACTGTCCAAACATTTACTGTAACATTGTCCTCACTTTGCCAGCAAGCACAACATACTTCACTTACCAGCTCAGACTCATGTTCATTGACTCATCAACGCGAGCACGAACGATAAGCGATTTATCCCCTGTTCAACTCACTACAACAATAAGCAACGCTCAGCTTCAAACCGAAAACGGAACATCAACAATTAATCCCATTGTCGCCTACGGATCAGGAACCTTCAAAAACTATACAGGGGCTGATTCCCACCATTGGAGTCAATTCATGAATAACGCGGGATCAGGTACAGGAATACTTTTTGCGAATCCGGACAATCGGCAGCTATATTTCTTTGATTCTCGAGGATCCAATCCTGGTCTAACTGGAGCTCTAAATGTAAGTAGTAGTTCCCCGCAGACAATCGAACTCGCCCCAGTCTCACCACTTCGAACAGTTCTAAACTATAACACTCCAACAGGTGAAGAAGTGGTATGGTCTGGAGCAATCGCTACGTTTGATAGCAATATGACCCCGATATATGGCTTGCTGAATAACGCGCCCGTTGGTTTGTGGGTTCTCGTCGAATATTCTCCAATAATAACGGTAACACCTTTCACTTGAGAATTATTGTCCGTTAGCCAATCGAGGTCTCACAATCGTTGCCCTTAATCGAACCAGCGGCAAGGAGAGTTTTGCTCCTACTATGCAAGCATGCCTTATTAGCAACGCAAGAAATCATAAAGCATTATAAGGTGCCCCCTATTTGCAGGAACTCTTTGCTGCGGCAAGAATAGCTGTTTCATTGGTTGTTCTAATTTATGCTTCTTGGAGCGATTACAAAACTCGAGAAGTCAGCAACAAAGTTTGGGCAATTTACGGTCCGATTGCGCTTGCGCTATCCCTCTCTGAACTAATCCTTTACGATTTCGCAAAGTTACCTCTTTTCGGTTTAAGCGTTGGCTTAACCGTAGGCTTTGCGTTCTTGCTGTTCTATTCTGGAGCTTTCGGAGGCGCCGACTCTAAAGCTTTCATGTGCATTGCTTTAGCTCTGCCCTTCTTCCCAGCGGTCATCCTGACCCCCGTTTTAGCTGGAGGGCTGTCACCTCTTTCGCAAATAATTTTTCCAATAACAATTCTAAGCAACTCGGTGCTGATAGCGGCTTTAAGTAGTATGTACTTGTTGCTCCGAAACCTTTTTCGCCGTGAGGCTTCTGGGCAACCACTTTTTGAAGGCACGCTTGCAAAGGAATCTTTAGGCAAAAAAATTCTTGTTCTTTTTACAGGACAGAAGTTCCCGCTCGCTACGTTGAAGGCCAAGTGGCATGTTTACCCTCTGGAGGACATTGCAGAAAACGGCAGTGACGGCAGCCTTGAAAGAAAACTAGTCATTGTCCCCAAAGATGAGGGTAGAGACGAAATCGTCAATCGTCTTTCCGACGCTGTCGAAGCTGGAAAAATCGATTCTAAAGTTTGGGCTACACCTGGCTTGCCCATGCTAATATTTGTGACGATCGGCCTAATAATTTCCATTTCCTTAGGAGATATCGTTTGGATCTTAGTAAGCCACCTGTTCGGTTAGCAGGCTCCAAGAATTTTCTAAACTTTGTTGATTAGAGGCAGGTTTTGCTACGTTTTGAGTAAGAAACTGACGCCACAGTTAGGAGAGCCCCACCAAAACTTACGAAGGGGATAGCGTAGACTCGTAACGGATACGTGAGGCTCAACGCATACGCCAGATTTCCAGTTGCATAGGAGAAACAAAAAGCGCTAACCGTGAACAATGCTATAGACAATAACAGCAGAAAGAGTTCCGCTTTAAACTTCAACATTTTTCGTCGTCCCAATCCCTATAGTATCTACAGAACTGTGGGAAAGGTTATTTTAGCTTTGCGGGAAAACAGGTATAGGCAGGTTTCTTACCATGACAGGATGTAAAAGTGAGCTGCTGAACTTTCTCTCTGAAGAACTGAAAACGGTTAGCGTAGTTGTTTTGCCGGATTTTTTCATGGACCGAATCATAAACCTGAACTTTGACGTTCACCAGTTCGCATTGGCACTCAACGATGTTGTAGAAAGGAAGGGCGGAAGCCTGGATCAAATTAGCCAAACGGACCAGCGAGGCGGAAACGCCCTCAACGTTGCGTCAGCTTTGTTGGCTTTAGGTGTAAAGGTTACCCCTATAGTGTGCACTAGCAAACTAGGGCTCGAACAGATACGTTTCCATCTCAAAGAATTCGACGTTGATATTAGCCACATCAAAACTTTCCCGCACGCTTCAATTACGACGGCGCTTGAATTCCAAACTCCAAGTGAGAAAACAAACGTCATGCTCAGAGACCTTGGTTATTTAGCAGATTTTGGACCAGAAAACCTAACATCGGAGGACTACCAACTAATAGAGGATGCTGACTACGTTTGCCTTTTTAACTGGGCAGGAACGCTGAGGCATGGGACTCAATTGGCGGAAGCGGTTTTTGAAAGGGCAAAAACCAAAGGCAAATGTAAAACCTATCTGGATACTGCAGATCCTCTTCCGAACGAAGAACAAATCCCCAACCTCGTGGAAAAAGTTCTCAAGAACGGCCACGTCGACATTCTAAGTGTAAACGAGAACGAAGCAGTAACCTTTGCCTCTCTACTAAGCAGCGAAGTGCCCAAGCAGCGGAACAGAATTGATTTCAGTGAGTTAGCGCTATTGTCGGCGCAGATTTTAGCCAAGAAGCTCCATGCAAGAATTGACCTGCACACCACCAAGTTCTCGGTTACTGTGACTGGTGAAGGCGCCGTTTTCGTACCTGCTTTCAAAATCAAGCCGTTACGGGTCACTGGGGCAGGGGACGCTTGGGACGCAGGAAATATTGTTGGCGACGCGAACGGGCTTTCAGCCGAGTGCAGGTTGACTTTGGCTAACGCGGTTTCCGCGTGCTACTTAAGCGACCCAGAAGCGATGCATCCCACGAGGAAAAAACTAATAAAGTTCCTTCGCAAAGCTGAAAAAGTCAGCGGGTAGACGAAAGCCTAACAAATTCTTTAAGTGCAACCCCTTCTAACAAAGCAATATTCAAACTAGTCTTTACAGGAAGATGCGGATTTGAGCAAGCTATTCGGAAGCAGCGGCGTTCGCGGCCTGGTTAACGTTGTCTTAACGCCCCAGTTAGCATGCCAAGTCGGCTTAGCTGTAGCAATACACGCCAAAGCAAAACAGGCAGTTGTAGGAAGAGACACGCGAGTTTCAGGTCCCATGCTTGAAGATGCCTTGGTCGCAGGATTGATGTCGGCTGGCGTGAATGTTTCCTTGTTAGACATCCTACCCACTCCAGCAGTCGCTTACCTGACCAAGAAGCTTGGCGCTGATGTTGGCTTTATGCTCACAGCCTCACACAATCCACCCGAGTATAACGGCATAAAAGTATTCAGCAACAACAGCCTCTCTTACACTGATGAGGACCAAAACGCGGTGGAAAGAATAGTCGCAAAAAACCAAGTGCCCCCCGTTGACTGGCGATCGATCGGAAACGCTCAAAGGACTTCGGTAGCAAATCTCTATATTGAAATGCTTGGAAAAGTCACCAAACTCAAAAAAACCTGGCACCTTGTTGTTGACCCTGGATGCGGTGCAACCCACGCAATCGCTCCCGCCGCCTTGAAAATACTTGGCTGTAAAATCATGGCTTTGAATGCTCAGGCAGACGGGTACTTTCCAGCGCGGAGTTCCGAACCCACAGCCCAAACCCTTGTTGACTTAGCAAAAATCGTGCCGGCGTTGGATGCAGATTTAGGTGTTGCGTTTGACGGGGACGGTGACCGCGTAGCCTTCGTGGATGAGGATGGCGCGTTTGCAGATCTTGATCGTACCCTCGCAGCTTACAGTGCTTACGTTACCAAGAAACACGGCGGCGGAACTGTTGTCACCAACGTTGAAGCTTCCATGTGTGTAGAGACTATGGTGGAGAAGTATGGCGGCAAGGTGATTCGAGTACGTGTGGGGGACGTTTACGTCTCTGAAGCCATGGCGCGTCTAGACGCGGTTTTCGGTGGTGAACCCTGCGGAGCATGGGTGCATCCACAATTTCACTGGTGCCCTGATGGTCCACTTTCAGCAACGCTCATCCTTAAAGCTTTGGAAGAGGAAAACCTCAGTTTGAAAGAATTCATTGCTCAAGTACCGAAGTACGTTACTTTACGCGAAAACCTGGTATGCAGAAACGAATACAAGCAAAGAATTGTTGCCGACATTGAAAAGGACATAACTGACTCGTTTCCTGAATACACCGATTTCTCTAAGGTTGATGGGGTTCGATTATCCCTGCAAAACGGGTGGTTTCTGATACGAGCGTCTGGCACCGAGCCGATTGTCCGAATAACTGTGGAGGGTGAATCGTTAAAAGCTGCACGCGACATAATGAACCGCGGCGTTAAGCTCGTGAAACGATTCGTGGGAGAAGTGTAAGTTGAAGGCGGTTCTGCTAGCTGCAGGTGAAGGCGTGAGGCTGCTGCCTGTGACAGCCACACGTCCAAAGCACCTGATTCGAGTAGGAGGCAAACCAGTTCTCGAACATTGTCTGGACGCCTTAGAAGGCAATGGAATTACAGAAGTTATCATAGTCACTAATTATATGGGCGCCAAAATCCACGATTACTTTGGTGACGGTAAAAGATTCGGTTTCAAAATCGACTACATAAATCAAAAAGAGGTCCTTGGCACGGGAAATGCGGCAAGTATTGCCGAACCTTACATCAACGGTGATTTTTTGCTGGTTTACGGCGATTTACTGTTCTCTGCCGACGCCATGAGAAGTGCCCTTTTGGCTTACAAGGCTGAGAAGCCAGATGCGGTTATGGCTATTGTCGCCGTGGATAAACCCGAAAGCTACGGTATAGTCGAACTTGGAAAGGATCACTCTATCAAGAGTATCGTGGAGAAGCCCAGCAAGGAAAAAGCGCCCTCAAATTTGGCTAACGCAGGATTCTACGTTTTCGGAAAAGAAGTATTTGACGCTTTACGGCAGGTTAAGCGATCGTCGCGGGGTGAATGGGAACTCACAGACGCCGTCACCTTAATGGCCAAAAAAGGCAAGAGGATTGTAGGCGTTGAAATTGCTCGGGATGATTGGCTTGATATTGGAAGACCCTGGGATTTGTTGGATGCGAACGCTTGGGCGCTGCGGCGCATGACACATAAGGTCCTGGGGAACGTAGAGCAAGGGGCTCACTTAGTTGGTCCAGTTACAGTAGCAGAGACTGCCCGTGTGCGTTCAGGCGCTTATGTTGAAGGTCCCTCGTTTATAGACCAGGCCGCCGACGTAGGACCTAACTGCTTCATCCGTGCCTGCACAAGCATAGGCAAAAACGTTCGCGTTGGAAACGCTTGTGAAATCAAGAACAGCATAATTATGGATGGAACTCACATAGGACACTTGTCTTATGTCGGCGACAGTATCCTCTGCGAAAGGTGTAATTTGGGCGCGGGAACCAAAACAGCTAACCTTCGATTGGACGATGGGGCAATAAGAATGATGGTGAAAGACAAACTTGTCAACACTGGGAGAAGGAAACTAGGTGTCATTTTGGGAGACAACGTAAAGACGGGGATTGGTGCATTATTAATGCCTGGTGTGAAAGTTGGCAACGACAGCTGGGTTGGCGCAGGGTTAATGGTAGAACGCGACTTGCCTGCAAACACGATGGCTGTTATGAAGCAGAAGTGGGAAATGCAGGAGAGGAAAAAGTAATACTGCACGTATGTGCGCTAACAAACTTGCACAATTTTGGGGCTTAAATCACCTCTGATTCCCAGCTCTTTTGCTTCCTTAACCTGCAGCATGCAGTCCACCTGCGAGGAGTCGTTGAGGGCTTTAAGGTTTGCCATACGCAGGAAGGCGGCGTCTATGGACACTGGAGAGTCCGAGGCGAATACGCCGATATTCTTCATCAAGAGTCTCCCTGGGTTAGGTAGGCAGTCGCAGTACCGAGTAATGTCCTTCGCGAAAGAAACGAAAGAGACTTTGCCTTCCTTGAAGGTGCTAAGGACGCCGTATGCTGCTGACGCCAACGCTTTACTCACGTTTGGTTTGTCGACGAATTTGATGGCATGCAAGGGGCAAGCTTCGATGCATACAGGACACCGCATGCAGTCTTTGCTAGTGATGCGGGCTTTGCCCTCGACCATTTTGGGTATGTGGGTAGGGCAGGCAGTTTCGCATTTGCCGCACCCGACGCATTTGCTTGCGTTAATCTCTATGCCTACGGTTCGGTGCTGCCGAACCTTGCCTTTTGGTGGAGTGCAGCCCATGCCCAGGTTCTTTATGGCACCTCCGAACCCAGTGAGTTCGTGGCCTTTGCAGTGGCTGACCACTATCATGGCGTCTGCTTCCGCGATGACGCCTGAAACCTCGATTTCATCTAGAATGCCCTTGGTCTTGATGACGCGGTAATTTTCTCCTTTGAGTCCGTCGGCGACGATGAAGGGCGCTAAGTTGAAGCCGTTAGTGGAGGCGGTTTGTATATGGTCATAGGCGTTGGCACGTTGCGCGTGGTATGCGGTGTTGCTGTCGGTCAGAAACGGTTTGCCTCCTGCCTCTTTGATGCGACGGACGATGTCGTGGATAAAACAAGGTTGCACGTAGTGTGGGTTGCCTAGTTCGCCTACGTGGAGTTTGACGGCTACGAGGTCCCCTTCTGTAATGCAGTCGAATGTGCCTGCTTCCTCATATAGTCGGCCAGTCTCTTCCAACAAATTTTGGGAAGTATCCCAAGGAATCAACTTTACGGTCACGCAGATTTCTCCCAGACGAATTCTTAGTTGAAGCTTCGAGGTATTTTAGGGTTAAGCAAACAATCAAAGTCGCCTAAGTATCAGAGAAATGTAGTTTGCTATGCCAAAAGGCTTTGAACAAGGTTTACGTTTTCTGCTAATCAAAGATAAATAGTTGAAACACACAATCGTATGCGTAAATATTGGAGTTGAAACAAGTGTCTGTAGCGCAGAGAAAACTCGCCACTGAAATCGCAGCACTGGTAGATAAACCCGTAACAGTTAACACCACAACAGGTAAAAAATTTGTCGGCACACTCGTCGGCATAAACCCCGACAATCTCAGTCTATGCGTATCAGAAGCCAAGGACGAAACTGGCGTAGTCTTCCGCCGTATATTCCTAAACGGCCATGTCGTCGCCCAAATAACCAGCACCGAAAAGCCCTTCGACCTTAAAGCATTAGCGACGCGCCTCGAGAAAGTCTTCCCCACCATGGTTAAACTCTATGAAGACCAAGGCTTCATTTGGGTCATGGATAAGGTTAAACTAACCGAGAAAGGCGTAGTGGAAGGTTCAGGTCCAGCAGCTGAACGCGTACAGAAAGTCTACGAAATTTTCATGAGCGAAGTCAAAGGCTAAATATACCAGCGAAGCGCTTCTTCCTCTTTCTTCTTTTCTTCTGCAATATTTCTTATTAACCCAAAAGACTCAAGCATCCGTTTTGTTTCATCAGCGGCCGCATCGACCTTAGACAGATCCAGAGTCAAGCCCAGATACTTGGTCAGAGCCGCCAATGCAACCCGTGTAGCATTCGCGTCAGGAAACGTTCCCACGGTATCCACAAGCAACGCAAATGCCTTCATATCCCGCAGCTTACTTAGGCCGATTACGAGTCCCGCCATGCCGAAAATGTGCCCCACCATCATCCTGGTGCCTAAACCCAGAGCTTCCTGCACTGTAACCTCATCAGAAGCTGCGCTATGAATCGTAGGCGCGCCCTTGAACTCGTCCTTCTTGAAGCCGCCTAAAGAAATGGCGAATCGACAACCCAAGTTTTCAACTATGTCAAGAACTTTGCCGCATAGTTCGTACTGTCCGGAGGTCGTCAAAGCTTGGGTGTTTCCATACCAGATAATTAAGTCTCTTCCACCGTCCATGCGTTTAAAGTAGTACAGCTCGTTTAAGGGCGAACGCGCCGCGCCAGATTCAGTTAAGATGGCGAAATCTTGGAAACTACTGGAGACTATTTCAGCGAACTTTTTGGCTTTCAATTCATTAACCAGGTGCAATGCTGCTATGCTAGCTACAAACCCGATTCCTGGCAGGCCTTCAATTAGGATTGGGTTGTTTAGTTGAGGCTTCTCTTCGAAGAGGATGCTGCAGACCATTCGGTGCTTCTCCTACAGGGAGACTTGTATTACAGGTGCCTTCTGATATAAGCCTGTCTAATTCGGTGAATGCCGCAAATTATTGTTTTTTAATTGGAGAGCTCATTAGAAAGCTACTTCTAACGTTGCTTCTTTTTGGTTTTGAGCCTTATGCTTACGTCTCTTTTTTTCTGACGCGACGCTTGATTCTGCTTCTGAAGAAAACTTGGGAGATGTGTTCCTGAATTTTTTCTTCTGTTTTTGTTTCCGAGACTCGGATCAATTTTTTTCGGATAGGGCGATTGCGTTTCCTCGGTCTTGACAGTTGAAGACTCAATTTCTTCATTTTCTATTTTTTAAGCGTAGCCCTTTTTCATCTCCATCTTTTCCGAATCGGGGAGATTTGACCTCTTCTCCTGTGAATTCTGTTACATCTCTTTCAATACGCCGTTTCCATGGGTGTTCATGACCTTCCTCTTTTCCAGAGTGTGAACCCACAGTTTCAGCGGTGCAATGAGTGAACTGCGCTCCGTACAATAAGATTTCAGCAATCACGAAGACCCACAAAAGCAGAATTATCAGCGACCCAGCTGCCCCCGCCAAAGACGTAACAGGAAAAGCTTGGAGGTAAAACCTAAACACATTGTTTAGAATAGTGAACGCTATTGCTGTTATTATCGCGCCTACCCACACATCTCCCCATCCAACTGGGGTATCAGGAATCTCCTTGAAAATGATACCGAACAAGAGAATGGCTGAACCAAACGAAAATATTACCTGGGTTAAAAACAGAAAGGCTGAAGAAGAAAAGACTGTATTGAAAAGCAAGCTTGTAAACCCCAACAATCCAACAACAATACCGGCAGCGCCCAAAACTGACACGAAAGGAACAAACCTTTCCCGTAACCTCGTTTTGAAGTTTCTACCCTTAGGCAACTTAACTTCCCACAGAACGTTAAACGTGTCTTGCAGCACCGCAAAAGCACCTATTGCGCCCGCGGCAGCGAAAAATATGCTAACAAAAGCGCTAAAAACTGAAGTGAACGGGTTCGCTGCACCTTGAAGAAGTTCTCCGACAAGAGACGCAATTGTTGGTCCTACAAGGGCGTTTATCTGCTGAATGAGCTGTTGAATACCTTGGGCTTGACCGAAAAATTGTGAATAAATGTCTACAGTGATGAGCAAAAGAGATGGAAGAGGCAAAAATATGAAAAATGCTAGAGCTGCCGCTCGCAATGTTGCATTGTTGTGTTGCCACTTACGTAGCGAGGCAACAGCTATTGCCACAACTTCTTTACGATTCATCGTTGAACCCAGTTTTCAGATTACTCAGACAGACTAGAATAACTACTAATCACGATACTTGTCATAAACCGCTATACAAGAAATGAGCAATTATCAATTAAATGGGTTACGGTTCTTTTTTCCTAAGATTCAAATCTGTAGATAGTCACCAACACAGTTTTTCTTTCTCTTGCAAGTGGCAACGTTTTTTATTAGCTCGTTAACTGATACGTTTAGGTTCACAGCTTGAGTTTCGAAGTCAAAGAGAAAGATCTATTGGGGCGAATCGGCAAACTAAGAACAAAAAGCGGAACAGTAGAGACCCCGCTTCTTTTCCCAGTTATAAACCCCAGTATTCAGCTGATAGCGACTCAAAGGCTCAAGGATGAGTTCGGCTTCGAAGCCGTCATTACAAATGCTTACATCCTTTGGAAACGCTATCACGAGCGTCCCGTGGACGAAGGTCTACATAAATTCCTCAAGTACGATGGTTCCATCATGACTGATTCAGGTGCTTACCAGATTCTGGTTTACGGCGGAGTGGAAGTCGCTCAAGCGGAAATTGTCAACTACCAAGAACGCATCGGTAGCGACATAGCTACAATACTCGACATTCCCACGGGTTGGCACGTGCACAAAGAAAAAGCTCAGGAGACTGTCGCTGAGACTCTCAAACGGGCCAAGGCCTTCTTCGGACTGAAAACGCGGCAAGATATTCTCTGGGTCGGACCTGTCCAGGGTGGAAAGCACTTAGATCTAGTTGCTAAATCCGCTATAGCGATGGGCAAGCTTCCGTTCGAGATTCACGCGTTGGGCAGTCCGACGGAAGTTATGGAAAGCTACCGTTACGACGTACTCGTCGACATGATAATGACAGCAAAGGTTAACCTGCCCCCCGAACGACCATTGCACCTATTTGGAGCGGGGCACCCGCATATGATGGCCCTGGCGGTAGCTTTGGGCTGCGACCTCTTCGACAGCGCTGCCTACGCCTTATACGCGCGGGAAGACCGCTACATGACGGAGAACGGCACTTGGCGTCTTGGCGAACTCGACTATTTCCCATGTCAATGCCCCAAATGCTCAACCGCGACTCCCAAACAACTTCTCCAGATGCCTAAGGATGAGAAGGAGCGATTTCTCGCCGAACACAATCTGCATATGTGCATGGCTGAGTTGAAGCGGATAAAGCAATCCATCCGCGATGGCAGACTATGGGAACACGTGGAGATGCGTGCCCACGCCCACCCAGCTTTGCTCACGGCATTGAAGAGAGTCAAAATCTACGAAAACTTCTTTGAGAGAGCAAGTCCAGTCGTTAAGCCAAGTGGCTTTTTCTTCTTCGACAACGTTGGACTCGCTAGGCCCGAAGTTGTCCACTACCGGGAGCGCCTGCGCAAGCGTTACCGATCGCCAAAAGAAGCCCGGGTTCTTGTGTTAGTTCCGCAGACACGGGAGAAGCCTTTTCATCGAAGTGAAGAATTCAAAGACATACGCAGAATCATCCATCGCCTAGGCGAGGGAAAAGAGTCTTTGATACATGTTTGTTTCTATGAAGCGCCATTTGGCGTTGTTCCGCTTGAGTTGGATGAGGTTTACCCATTGAGTCAGCACGAATCCGCTTTGCCCTTGGATTGCGAAGTCAAGGACTACGTTGCGGCCCAGGTTTCAGAGTATGTTGAGCGGGCAAGCTACAGAGCTGTGGTTCTAATCCATGACCCCCAGACATGGAACAAAAGCGTAACGCTTCAATGCAAAAGTGCCTGCAACAAAAAAGGCGTGGACTTCGATAAACTGAACCTGAGGACAAAGCAGACCAAAGAGTTTCTATCACTTCTGGAAACCGTTTTGAAGAAAGACCTTGGCGAATAGCTTTGATTAGGGTAGACTTCCACAACCACACCACGTTCTCTGACGATTCCGTAACCAATCCCAGAGACCTTGTTGAACAACTCATGGCTCACCCGACCGTCAAAGCGGCGGCAGTCACGGACCACGGCACAGTTCAAGGTGTGGAGGTTGCTCGCAAGCTAGCAGCACCCTACCCTGACATCCTGATCATTCCAGGAGTGGAGATAACTACCCCGAAAGGCGACATTGTGCTTTTGGGCACCGAAGAGTTGCCGCCAAAACCTTGGATCGTAGAGGGAATTGTAGGTTTCGCCAGAAAAAATGCCTGCATTTCAATTGCGGTTCACCCGTTCCGAGAGTGGGGCCTAGGCGAGGCTACAACAACAAGCGGAGTAGACGCCGTGGAGATCCTCAACGGGGCTTCCTCCGCTGAAGCAAACCGACAAGCTCATGACTTAGCAAGAGAAATGGGGGTGCCTGGAGTAGCTGGCAGCGACTCGCACAGACCTTCGGAGCTGTTCTCGGTTTATACGGAGGTTCAAGCTTCGTTGGATGTTGACGAAATTTTGGATGCTGTAAAGAAGGGGTTTGTTTCAATACCGGTTTCCGGGAAGTCAATACGTTTTTAAAAGACTCTCTGTCATGATTACTCCGATAATCTGTCACACATGTTGAAAGGTTGGTCCTGATTTGCAAGTTGGATTTTTAGGCGGAGCACGCGAAGTTGGCAGAATGGGGATTTCAGTTAAGTCAAAGAAAACGCAATTGCTCCTCGATTACGGCGTCATGCTTGAAAGACAGCCTGGTTTTCCGATGCATGTTTCCCCCAAAGAAGTAGACGCCCTCATCCTAACCCACAGTCACTTGGACCACTCAGGCGCAATCCCGATTTTCTACATAGACGGCAAGAGACCGCTTTTCACTAACAAGCTGAATTTGGAGTTAACGCAGATACTCATCCAAGACTTTATTCACCTTTCGGGATACTATTTGCCTTTCGAGTACCTTGAGCTTCGAACTATGATGAAGAGCAATAAACACCTGGACTACGGCGTTTCAGAGACAGTTGGAGAACTGAGTTTCCAGTTGAAGAACGCGGGACATACACCTGGCAGCGCCTCGGTAATTGTGGAAGCGGAAGGCAAACGTCTCCTGTTCACGGGCGACTATAACCTCGAAGACACCAAGTTGCTAAAGGGTGCCAGCATGGACTACGGAGATCTGGACGCAATCATTACAGAGAGTACGTACGCGAGCGAAGACCACACGCCGCGGCCTGAACTGGAAAAAAAGTTCGTTGATGCTTGCACAGATGTCGTAGAGAAGGGCGGCATCGTGCTTATCCCCGCCTTCGGTGTTGGACGCGCCCAAGAAATTGCTTGCACCCTGTACGGGAACAAGTTTGAGGGCAACGTAGTTTTTGACGGAATGGCGCGGGAAGCTAGCCGAGTAATAATGAATGATAAAGAGTTTCTGCGGGACCCAAAACTGTTCACAGATGCTATGCATTCGGTTGATTGGGTGGAAGGGTGGAGGGACCGCCGAAGAGCCCTCAGGAGCCCAGGCGTAGTTATTTCCCCCGCGGGAATGCTGAAGGGTGGACCCAGCCAGTTCTACATCAGCAAAGTCGGGAAGAAAGCAAACAACGCCGTTTTCCTTGTAAGTTTCCAAATTCCGGGAACACCTGGCAAAGAACTCCTCGACAAAGGCATATGTACAATTGATGGGAAGGTTCGCAAAATTAAAGCGAAAGTTCAGCATTTCGACTTTTCTAGTCACGCAGGTGCTAGTCATCTTAGAGAAACACTTAAGAGGTTAGGAGGCAAACCCAAGGTTTTCTGTGTACACGGCGCAGAAGGCAACTGCGAATTGCTGGCAAAATGGGCTAACACAGAGCTAGGCTTGGAAACGGTTGCTCCCAGAACCGGTGAAACCTACGAGATTTAGACGCCAAAAATAACACATTGGACTTCGCCCTTCCTAAGGCCGCATCCTTTGCGATCTTCTTCACAAAGGCTACTTGAGATTTTGAAATATTCATAAATAGGCAGCCTCTTATAGAGGAGCTATGGAAGCCAAAACCACAGAGCCAACGAAGCCGAAAGTCTCAGATTATTTGCCGTTTATTCTCATGGCCGGATTGTTTGTTCTAGTGGATTTGTTGGCGTTCTGGATTACAGGTCCATTCGTAGCTGCAGGCGAGGTTGCCTTCGTGAATCCGAGTGATCCTTTCAACTTGGTGCTATTCTTTGGGATTCTGATAATCTTTACAGCGATTGTGCTTCTAATTGCGAGGTTGGGCAAAACCAAAATTATTCAGGCGCTCTTCTTGGGTTCCACAGGGCTGCTTGGACTGTACGTTTTCAACCCTTTACTAAGCTACATTTTTCCATGGACACTAACTGTAGACCCATTTGGAACTGTTGGACCTGTTTCGTTTGGCGTATCTGTGGCGATAATGGCAGTTATCGTTGCTTTGCTTGTGAAGTACCCTGAATGGTACGTGATAGACATAAGCGGAATAATAACCGCTGTTGGAGCCATAGCTATGCTGGGCATCTCCTTAACAATCTTCATCGTACTGGCTCTACTAATCGGCATGGCGTTATACGATGCAATTTCGGTTTATAAGACAAAACACATGATTGACCTGGCGGACACGCTTATAGACCTAAAACTCCCAATTCTGTACGTCATACCCAAATCCCGTGGATACTCGCTGATTAAGCAGACGAAAGGCTTGAAAGAGTCGATTAAAGAAGGCGAGAAACGCGACGCATTTTTCCTCGGAGTTGGCGATATCGTGATTCCTGGGATTTTAGCGGTAGCCGCCTTTCACAATGTGTCAGACAACGGCTTGATTATCGGGTTATCCGTTGTTGCCGGGACGCTTCTGGGGTTCGCGTTCCTCATGACTTTTGTAATAAAAGGTAAGCCTCAAGCTGGGTTGCCGTTCCTCTGCCCAGGCGCCATAATTGGCTATGTAGTGTCAAGCCTGATTCTTACAGGTGGACTTGCCGGTCTCGGGTTCCCTTGATATTCTCACTTGACTCATGCAAGTGAAGCAAAAGCTGCGGTGGCAAAAGGTGCAATTAGGGAGAGGATGAGCCCGTTTGAGAAGGCAACTATGAAGGTGTCTTTTCCGCAGTAACGCACTATTATACCCAGAGTCGTGTCCATGGTGGTTCCTCCTCCGGAAGCTACTGGCGCGTACCGATCCAACTTCACCATTAGAGGAATGGTCGTTATCGTTATGAGTTCCCTGAAAAAGTTCGCTGTGAACCCTAACGTTCCCCATTTAGGTCCAAGAAGCTGTCCCAACATTGGTCCAGAAAGTGTGTACCAGCCGTAGCCTGAACTCACAGCCATCGCCGCACCCAAGCTAATTTGAAGTAGTAAGCCCGCGAGTAAGCCTCCTATTAGGCTTCCCAATGCAACTAATAGGGGGAAAGCAACGATTCTAAAACCGGTTTTACGTATTTTGTCCACGGAATTCTTGTCCGTAGCGAAAGAGAACCCGAAGACGAAAAGTATCGCGACCAGCGCAACTGTGAACAGCTGTTCAGAAATCAAAGCGTTAGGAACGACGGTTAGCAGGTTGTTGTTTACATAACCAAAGGTACATCCCAAAATCAAAGCGGTTAAAATGTACTTTATCATGGTTTGGTTACCACCTTTTTCCCTGCTTTCACAAAGATTATGCTGAAGAGAATCGCAATCGCTGCAATTACAAGCCCCTGGACACCCACTTGCGGCAGCGAAGAAAGTAACTCGTTGTTTGAGCCGATACCAAAGCCCAGCGAGAAAATCAGAATAACCACTACAGCAACGGATGTCTTTTCGAGTTTAGGCAGTTTCTTGTCCCTTAACAAGAAACCCAACATAATGCCGACTACCAGAGGAACAATTAGGTAAACAAGCGTCAGCGGGTCATACACAAACATTTTCCTCCTTACTCTTTGGAAGTCTAGAAATTGCTGATGTTGCCTTCGTCGTTTAGGCTTTCTTGAAAAATTCTTTGAAAGCTTCGCGGATTTTCTGCGGGTCCGATAGCACATGCATGTCTTCCATGCGCTCAAGCCTGCGTACGTTTTCAGCGTCTTCTCTTCGGATTCGTAGCTTCATATCTCTGCCATTTGGCAGTTTTGTAACGATGGTCTTTTCCTCATAATCTACGGGCACGACGTAGACAGGAGCGAAGGCTTTGAGGCTCATGCTGGCCGCGTTAGTTAGCATGGTGTCGCCGATGCCACAAGCAATTTTCGCAACCGTGTTCGACGAGGCAGGAGCAATAAGGAGGAAAACATACTTGCGCATTTGCATCCATGCAGCCAGAAACGGTGAGTTCGGGCTTTGTTCCACCATAAACTTGGGGAAACTCCTCTTGATTTCGTTCTCGAGGTCGTAGAATTTTAGGACCGTTTCACCCGCTTTGGAAACGAAAACCTGAATTTCCAATGTACCTTCATATTCTCTCTGTATGTCCTTCATGATTTGTACGTACTCGGCAATTCGGTCGCCTGCGCCCGTGATGCCCCAAGCCACTTTTCGCTTCTTTAATTGGTCTTTTTCGGCCATTTCATTTAGTCTCCCGTTTGTCGTTTTTGAGAAATTCAGCAAACTTTTTGACAGTTTTCTTTAAACTTCTGAATCCTTCCTCATCCTGCTTGGCGCCGTCAAGAGTGTCTTTGGTCCAGAAAGTAGCACCCAAATTAGCGCCAAAGAACCCTCCGCTGATGGGTGTCATGCCGTTTAGAATATAGAACGTGTGAATCTGTGTCAAAGCTGCTTCTTGTCCGCCCATTCGGTCGCCTCCAGCCGCGATGCCCATGCCAGCTTTTCCCTTGAAGAAGTGTACATCTGCAGCGACTAGGGCGCGGCATCTGTCCATGACAGCTTTGATTTGGGCGCTTACTCCCCCGTTATAAACTGGCGTGGCGAAGATCACGCCGTCTGCCTCTTTTAGCAAGTCGTATAGCCCCTGCATGTCGTCTTTGAAGGAGCATTCCTTGTTCTTAAGGCAGAAATCACAGTGGGTGCAAAAACTGAAGCGTTTGCCCCGGACTGTCCAGAAACGGGTTTCAAAACCTTTTTCTTCCAACTGCCGAAGAGCTTCTTTGAGTACATGTTCGGTGGATTGGGCTCGGGGGCTACCGCAAACGCCGACAACAATCATAATTTATCATCAAAAACCAATAGGAGATAGTGCACATAAGCTTTCCGAAAAAGGATTAAGTTGCTCACAGAACGGTCTCGTAATTCGATTGTAGCAAATTTGCGCAAGTTTGGGTATAAGCTCTCTTTTGAGTCTTTAGACTGCGCGGAAAGAACCCGATACAAGCACTGAGGCAATAACTTGAAATGAAACAAGCTTGCTCAAAGCGAGAGGATAGCCGAAGGATTTCAGTAGTATTCCACCCGAACCACAACCCAGCCTGTCACTTCATATGATCCCAAGTTGTTAGTTTCGTATTCGGAACACCAGCAATATCGCTCAAAAACAGCTACATACGACTGAAAAAACAGAAAATGAAAAGAGGAAGAAAGAAGGGCTGACTTATTCTTTCTCGAAGTACTCTTCTGGCTTTGGCGGAATCGGTGGTAAGCCTCTGCGTTCGCGAATAGACTTTATCGTATCTGCCTGCAACTGCTCTGGAACTGGTGCCCAACGGCTAAACTGTGTTGCCCAGAAAGCTCTGCCCTGTGTGGAACTGCGCAAAATGTCTGCGATTCCGAAGCTTTCGGAAACCGGCATTTCTGCTTTGACAGTTATCATATCGTCTTCTGAAGGCATATCCAAGATTTTGCCTCTGCGCTTGTTTAGCAATGTTATGACCGAGCTAACGTATTCGCTGGGAACCTTACATTCGAAGCTGATCAACGGCTCAAGCAGTTTTGGATCAGACAACAGGATTGCGCAGTAGATAGGTCTCCAAGTCATTGGTATAGCCTGTGCTGGGCCTCTATGAACGGGGTCTTCGTGTACTGTGACATCTTCAAGGCAAATCTTCAAGCCGTAAGCAGGTTCTTTTGCCAATGGGGAGGTATGCACTGCTTCTCGGAAACCAGTCTTTATGTGGTCCAAGATTTCGTCAACGTACTGTCTGCCCCTGATTCGGTTAACCAAGATATTGTTTTCTTCAACGGCAACTGCACCTTTTGCGTCTTCAGGAGACCAAGCCAAGGCTCTGAGCGTTTTGGTGCGCTCATCCTTGCTCTGCATGTCACTGATTTTTTCTGCCTTTATCGCCTCAATTACATCTTCTGACAACTTCTCAATGGTGATCCAGAGTTTGTTGTGCTTGTTGGGGCTTTTACCCATTATTGCTGGACCTTGATAATCATGTCCTATGGTTTCGCGATAAATGACAATTGGTTTGCTCAGCTTCACCTTCAAACCAGCTTCCTGCATGCGGTAAGCAGTGATTTCCAAGTGGAGTTCACCCATACCCGACAGCAAGAATTCGCCGCTTTCCTTGTTCATGATGAAGTGCAAGTTGGGGTCTTCTGTCGTGAGCTTGTGCATGACTTTGTCGAATAGAGGTAAGTCCTTCACGTCTTCTGGCTCAACGGCAACGGTGACTACTGGGTCGGAAACGTACCTTAAGTCCTTCAAAAGAGTGAACTTCAATGCCGTCTTCAGCGATTGTTTCGCCTACGTGGATAGATGGTAACCCTGATATTGCTCCGATGTTTCCCGCTGGAACTCTGTCAATTATCACTCGGTCAGTTGCCATGCTCATGAAGACCTGCTGAATCTGTCCTTTGTTGTGGCTGCTGACAAGCTGCACTGTTTTGCCTTTCACGATTTCGCCGCTGAAGATTCTACCGATTGCAACGGTTCCGCTGTGTGGATCCACTTCAATTGTAGATATACACATTAGTAACGGAGCTTTCGGGTCAACCGTCGCCATGCCTTTACCAGTAGGACTGTCAACCTCTCCTGGCCAAATCTGAGGTTGCCTGTAAGGTTGTGCTTCGAACGGATTGGGCAGGTGTTTGCAGAACATGTCTAGGATTGGTTCCGGTAATGGTGCTCTCTTGCTGAGCTCGTCGACTTTCCTCCCAACTTCAATGTTGTCTCCAGTGTATGCGTCGATGATGTCTTGGAAAGTGACCTTTTTCATCTTCATATGGTCTATGTTTAAACCCCATTTGTGCAGGGCTGAACCGAAAGCCACACGTCCATCTTCTACGGTAACCTGCCAGTCCTTTTTGTGTTCAGCAGGCGCGTATTTCTCGATGAGCGTGTTGACTCTGAGGAGAATCTTGGCGAATTTGCGCTGAATCTCCTGAGGTGTCAACTTGATTTCTTTTATGAGCCTGTCAACTTTGTTGATAAACAGAATAGGCTTAACACGTTCCCGCAGAGCTTGCATGAGCACAGTCTCAGTCTGCGTCATGGGGCCCTCAACTGCATCCACCACGACCAGTGCACCGTCAACGGCTCTGAGACTGCGTGTAACTGCACCAGAGAAGTCGATGTGTCCAGGTGTGTCGATGAGGTTGATGAGATAATCTTGGTTGTCGAGAGTATGAACCAAGCTAACGTTTGAAGCGAAAACTGTCATTTGACGTTTCTGCTCCAGATCCCACGAGTCCAAGAACAGTTTCTGACCTGCAGTTTGGGTGCTAATAATGCCTGCAGCAGCAAGCAAACTGTCAGACAGCGTGGTTTTTCCGTGGTCAACGTGAGCGATGATGCTGGTGTTGCGTATCATTTTTGGATTATCCATTAGTTTGACGATTTCTTCTGTTTGTCTATAACGTGCCATAATTACACATTCTCCATTTCTTGTGAATCATTATTAACCTGCAAGGTTACTTTCTTAGTAGGTTGAAGCATTTCTAATTCTCTCTTGGAGAGATAAGCTACATGGAAGTTGAGACTGTAGCCTATTAAGTTTATGGCACACATTTCAGGAAACAATTGAATGGGAAAAACGAGTTTTTGTTTGTAAAAAACATGGTTGTCGCGTAGATCTTAACCAACGCGCGCAACACTTCACGGTTGATTCATTCGAAACCATACATAAGGGTAAATTATCAGGCCTCATTGGCTTGTATTCATTGCTCTGGTTTGAGTTGAGTTATTGCTTGCTTCAGGGCGTTAAGAGACTTTTCGAATCGTTGCTGAGACTCAATTGAAAGTTTGAGTTCTAGGATTCTTTCGACGCCACCCCTTCCTAACACAACTGGGACGCCTATGGCGTAGTCGCTACAACCATATTCCCCATTTGGGCACGTGGATACACTCATGACGCGTTTTCGGTCATTGACGATTGCGTCGGCAGTCAACGCGATTACTGCCGCGGGTGCATAGATGGTTGCACCTTTGAGCTTGATGACGTCTGCGCCGCTGGTCACTGTTTGATTGATGATTCTGTCGATTTGTTCTTTCGTGAGCAGGTTGACGACGGGTATGCCTGAGACACAAGCGTATTCTGCAAGAGGTACCATTGAGTCACCGTGCTCACCGATGACCAGCGCGTGGGTATCTTCCCGTGAGACACCGAGTTCCTGCGCAATGTAGCTTCGGAACCGCATGGTGTCGAGTATGTTACCCATGCCGAAAACGTGATTCTTAGGCAACCCTGATTCTTTGCGAGCGATGTAAGTCATTATGTCCACTGGGTTGGTGACCATCATGAGTTTGCAGTCAGGTGCGTACCGTGCCACTTCTTTGACGATGCTGCGCACGATTCTGGCGTTGTTGTTCATGAGGTCTATGCGGGTCATGTCGGGTTTGCGTGCTTGTCCAGCCATAACGATTACAAGTTCGCTTCCCTCCATATCCTTAAAGTCGCCTGTTCCTCGAATGCTTCCGTCAAACTCTATGGCAGGTGCCGCTTGCATCATGTCAAGGGCTTCGCCCCTCGCTAAGTTCTCTTGCAGGTCGATGAGGGCAACATCGCCGATTCGGTTTTCTAGAATGTTGTATGCAGCCTCGCTGCCCACTCGCCCTGCGCCGATAATTGTTATCAAAAGAGCACCTGGAAATATACCTAGTTTGCATTGATTGATATAGATAGCGTTTTTTTTGGATCAGCCTTGATTTTGTGGTTGCTGCTCTTCTTGAAAGGTTTTTATTCGCTGTCATGTAATGTACGGGTTGATGTCTGGCAAGGATTTTTTCATTAGTCGCTATCGTCAACTCGGATGGGAATACAGGAAGGTGGAGTCCAGACAGGCAATCCGCATTAACCAAGGTAACGCGAAAGGCAAAAATCTCCCTGAAAGACTTCAGGGATTAGGCGTTACCCTGGAGAGGATTCCTTTTCTTGAGGTCCGGCTACTGGATTGGAGAAAGCAAAGTTTCTGCAGGTGCAACCGCCGAGTACCTGCTTGGGTTATACTCGATTCAGGAAGCGGCAGCTCAACTTCCAGCGACCCTCTTCAGCGTGCCGAAAGGGAAAAAGGTGCTGGATGCTTGTGCGGCTCCGGGCGGAAAAACCACTCAACTCGCCGACCTAATGAACAACCAGGGAGCCATTGCAGCTTTAGATATTAACAAAACCCGCTTAGCTGCCCTTGCGAACCATGTGGAACGATGCCACGTTCGCTGCTGCGTCATTTACAACTTGGATGCGCGGCGGGTATCGGGTATGAATTTGAAGTTTGACCGCATACTTCTTGATGTACCCTGCTCCGGCAATTTCGCCGCGGACCAGCAGTGGTTCGACCGACGAACGCTTGAGGATGTGGAACGCAACGCTGAGGTTCAGAAAGAAATACTCACCGAAGCTGCTAAATGCTTGGCGCCAAACGGCGAAATCGTTTACTCCACATGCTCCTTGGAGCCTGAAGAAGACGAGTTCAATATGGATTGGGCAGTCCGAAACCTGAACCTCCAGATCCAACCTGTGAATTGCGTCGGAATAGACGGATTAACCGAGGTTTTCAGGCGAAGGCTGGATACTTCAGTTGCACGCTGCAAGCGCTTCTGGCCTGGGGAAACGCAGGGTTTCTTTGTCAGCAAACTAAAAAAGGAGGCGGAGACGCCGTGAAACCGCTGACTGCTTTTGCCTCTCGTTTCGGGGGGAGAATAGCGTTGAATCCTGAGTTTGTCCTTGAGAAGGCTCAGCGCTATTATCTATTGAATCCTGGGTTGCGAAAAATCACCAGGAGCGATTTCTACTATGCAGGTCTGTATCTTGGGAAAGTCAAGAGTGGCACTTTTTTCCCGAGCTTCAACTTCCTAAACATGCTTGTTTCAGTTGCATCCAACAAAGTTGTTCTCGAGCGGAAAACTGCTTGGCTTTTTATATGTGGCAGGGATGTCTTCCGAAGAGGAATCGTGAAACTGATAGGTTCAAAACAGAGAGGAGACTACACGCTAGTAATGAATGAATTTGGGGAGTGTCTGGGTTTTGGCGTGGTCACAGGCAACTTTGAAGAAGAAGGCAGGGTTGCCGTGAGGAACGTGTTGGATGTTGGCGACTTTTTGCGCCGAGAAGTATAGTTTGGACTTGTTTTTGAGTTTTTACAGTTGTTTGGTTTAAGTTTTTTTAATCGCGAATCTCTATAGAACTGAGCCAACATTTTATCTATTCATCCATTTCTTGGACGAATATCCATTTCAATCGGGGATAAACTTATATACGTTTATGTTTACTCTAAAATTCAAAACATTTGATGCAAAGAAGGGGATCCAATGGGAACAATAAGCGCGACCGCGGCACCGCATACGACCGAAATTAAAAAAAGGTCATAACAATGAAGACTCCATTTTCAACGTTTGAGCCATCTCAAACCACGGGTCAACTGCTAGGATCAACCATATACGATTGCCCAGCAATAGGTCTGCAAACGCACAGCGCATTTGACGTTCAGTTGCACAGAAAACGGGGTGCATTACCTACTTATACTTGCTTGGTCAAAGTTACCTGAACCCAAAAGTCCACCTTCATGATTAATGTGAGATGAAAAAGAATGAAAAACTATAAAGACGCTATATGGAAGAAAAACGTTTCCAACGTTGTCAGACAAGTCCAAGAGCAAGACATCAAATTCGTGAGACTTCAATTTACCGACATAAACGGCATGATAAAGAACCTAGCGATTAATAGCAAAAACCTCGAAAGTACCTTCGAAAACGGCCAATCATTCGATGGCTCATCGATAACGGGTTACAGACCGATCGAAGAATCCGACATGGTCCTTTACCCTGACCCAACAACATTCGCTGCCCTGCCCTGGCGCCCAAAAGAAAAATCTTCCTGCAGGCTCATTTGCGACATATACACTCCACAAAACAAACGCTTCGATGGCGACCCACGCTATGTTCTTGAACGCGCCATAGACAAGGCATCCAAAGCAGGCTACACCTTACTTTGCGCACCTGAACTGGAATTCTTCATAGTTAAAGAAAGCGAAAACGGCGGCTTGCCCTCACCCATAGACTTGGCAGGTTACTTCGACTTCCACCCAGGCGACTTAACTGACGATTTGCGCCGGGAAATTGCTGACACAGCAGAACCCTTCGGCATAGAAATCGAAATCAGCCACCACGAAGTTGCTTTAGGACAGAACGAAATCGACTTCAAATATGGTGAAGCCCTGGTTACAGCAGACCGCGCAGTCACGATGAAGATGGTTACCAAAGTTGTCGCTGCCCGAAACGGTTACGTAGCTACTCACATGCCCAAACCTTTCGGCGGTATCAACGGCTCGGGGATGCATACTCACCAGAGTCTCTGGAACAAAGACTTGACAGACAACCTCTTTTACAGCCCTGACCCTAAGGATGGATATCTTTCAGATCTTGCCCGCAACTACATCGGTGGACAACTCAGCCACGGTCGTAAAATGTGCGCTGTTCTCGCTTCTTGGCCAAACAGTTACAAACGTTTGGTCCCAGGATACGAAGCCCCAGTGTACTTGGCATGGGCACACAAGAACCGCTCGCCTCTGATTCGTGTTCCAAACTTCGGCGGCAAAAAGAACGCGGCAAGATGTGAAATCCGCTGTCCCGACGGCTCAGGCAATCCGTACCTACAGTTCGCAGTTCTCCTTGCTACAGGCTTAGACGGGATCAAGAACAAGATTGACCCAGGCGACCCAGTGGAGCTGAACGTTTATCATATGAGCTACGAAGAACGCAAGGAACGAGGCATAGTTTCACTGCCTGAGTCTTTGAAAGAAGCCTTAGACGAGATGGAAACAAGTGACCTCATGAAAGAAACTTTGGGTGAAACTGCATTCGAGAATTTCTTGACAGAGAAACGCAAGGAATGGGACCTGTATCGCATGCAGGTCACAGAATGGGAAGTTAATCGTTACATCAAACGGCTATAATCTCAAGAAAAGCCTCTTTTATGAGGCGCCCACGTTTTTTCTTCAATTTCTGATTTTATGTGCTAAGGCTCTAATGTCAACTTCTGATTGGGTTCGGTTCGCCAAGTCTTTCAGGACTACTTTACCTTCTTTTAGCTCCCGTTCACCAACAATGATAGCGCAGTCTACTTTTCGTTTGTCCGCATCTTCCAGGGCTTTGGCCATTTTCCTTCCCATAACCTCAAATTCGGTTGGTAAACCTGCAAGTCTTAGTGTTTCCGCGATCTTGAGTGCTTCTCCCTTCTGTTCTTCCTTAATGGGGATGATAATTACTTTTTTTTGCTGCATTTTCTTCAATGCAGTATTCTGTGCTTGCGTGGCTAACGCGATGCGGTCTATGCCTGCTGCCATTCCAACGGCTGGGGTTGTTTCGCCTCCGAATGTCTCAATGAGTTTGTCATAGCGTCCGCCTCCGCCCAATGCGATGTCCAACTGAGGCACATACAACTCAAAAATCATTCCAGTGTAATATTCCAATCCCCGCGCGAAGGCTGGGTCCACTGTTTGGATTTCGCATCCGCCCTCAGTTACAAGTTTCAAAATAGCAGCTAAATTCTCAACCGCCCCAGAAGCATTATTGTACCCTTTCGTGTATTCGCGCATCTTTTCGATGGTCTCAGACACTGTTTTACCAATCGAATCGACCAAGCCCTCTAGCGTGTTTCGGCATTTTCCCGAAGTTGCCAGGGCGAATGCGGCGTCGTACTCTTTCTTATCCATCTTTTGAAGGATGGCATTCTGGGTTTTGTCATCTACGCCTTCCTGATTCAATAAACCTCTAACGACGCCCACATGCCCCAATCTCAACGCGTATCCTTCGAGTCCAACGTTCTTAAGTAGACGATTAGCTAGGAGAATAATTTCTGCGTCTGCCTCAGGTTTGCTGGAGCCCATTAACTCGAAGTTCGCTTGCCAGAATTCCCTGTATCTACCTTTCTGCGGTTCGTCGTAGCGGTAGACACTTCCCACGCTGAAAAGCCTAAAGGGTCTAGGCTCGTTCTTAAGGGAGGTCGTTGCGAGTCGTGCTATTGAAGCGGTGAATTCCGGTCGCAGTGCCACTTTCCTGCCGCCGAGGTCGTTGAATATGAACATTCGTTGACGGATTTCTTCGCCCGACTTGGCGCTCAGCAGTTCGAAGGGTTCAACGATGGGTGTAATGACTTCTTTATATCCGTAGAGGGCTGAAGTCTCTCTGGCTTTGCTTATGACGTAGCTTAAGACTTCTGCGTCTTGGTTTAGGAGGTCTCTCATTCCTCGGACAGGCTGAAACGTTGACATCCATGTTCACCGGTTACTGGAACGTTAAAGGCGAAACTGAATAGTAGACGATTTCGCCACGTCGATTTATGACTGCTAGGACCAGGTCTTTTTTTAGGCTCTGTGTTTGGCTGAGTGCGTTTGACAAGTCCCCCAGCGGCAGTGGTTGTCCCTCCTGCGTGCTCAAAACGAGGGATGCTGCTGTGTCCTTGCCATATGTGCCTCGTTCGTAAATCCGAAAGTCAATGGCTACCCCAAATCCTTCGCGGACAACATATCCACGGCTGCGTAGGTCGCGGTAAACCAGATAATGCATCCAAGCGTTTTTGTCTACAGCTTCGTATGCTTGTAGTAACCTTTGGAAATCCAGCTGCGAGCCATTCTTGTCTTTAACGCATAGAACTTGCTTATCCAACAGGAAAAGCGTTTCGTAGAACGCAAGCATGAGTGCTTCTTTCTCTGCGGTACCGTATCCTCGTTGGCTGAGAGCGTCGATGCTGCCTTTTTCCGATATCTTTACGCCCTTCTCTGTCAGCAAGCCCTGCGCCTTGAACCCCGAAGGCGGCAGGTTATCTTTGTCTTCACTCATTAATCATCAACTATCTGAACGCTTACTCTTAGAATAGTCAGCTAATTAACGTTACCACTTCTAAAGCGGAACGTCTGTCCGCAATTTGGCGAAGTCTTTTGGATGATAGACTTGGCTTTCGCAGATTATACCTGAAACGTACTTTAGAGGGGTGGCGTCAAAGGCTGGGTTAAACACCTCTACTCCGGTGGGCGCGATTTGAGTGCCTGCAATGTGCGTAACTTCTTCTGGTTTTCGTTCTTCAATAACTACATCTGCCGCTTTTCGCGACATGTCGAACGTGGATTTCGGCGCGGCAACGTAAAATGGAATCTTGTGTTCTTTCGCTAGAATAGCTACGCCGTATGTGCCGATTTTGTTAAAAACCGCATCCTGCACTATGCGATCCGCGCCAACTACGACAAGGTCTACGAGTCCCTTACTCATAACGTGTGCAGCCATGTTATCCGTAATCAATGTGACGGGTATGCCATCACGCATAAGTTCATAAGCGGTAAGTCTAGCGCCTTGCAGCAGCGGCCGGGTTTCATCGGCAACAACTCTGATTCTTTTGCCCTGTTCCCAAGCGGCTCGAACAACGCCTAAAGCTGTTCCATACTCGACTGCACACAACTCGCCCGCGTTGCAGTGAGTCAAAATCGTGTCGCCGTCTTTAACGAGTACGGCCCCGTTCTTGCCAATTGCGTGGTTGTTCTTGGCGTCTTCGTCTGCGATTCTCTGCGCTTCCTCAACGACTGCGAGTCTCAAATTCTTTTGGACTCCAGAAAACCCATGTGCCATCGCTAAGACGCGATCTGAAGCCCAGAAAAGGTTTACCGCGGTGGGTCTCTGTCGCTTGATGGCTGCGGCGGCCACTTCAAGCTCCTCAAGGAGCTTCTCTTTGCTTTCAGCTTTAGAGTGGTACGCTGCGATCGCTATTCCAAAAGCAGCGGCAGCTCCCAGGAGGGGTGCTCCTCGGATGCGCAGGACTTTTATGGCCTCGCACATTTGGTCAACAGTATTGATTTCTAAGGTTACTTCTTGGAGGGGTAGTTTTGTTTGGTCCGGGGTCAGAACGGTTCCGTTTCGCCATTTTATCATCCGCATTCTTGTGCAGCCTCAGGTATTTGCAGTAGGCTTAAGAACCTCTGGTTTCTGTTTAAGATTTCGCCAAAAAACAAGACAAAAGAGAGTAGATAAGAGTACCTACCGGGTTTCGTTGTCTGAAGGGGATTTGAGGTACGTTACCACTTCAACTGGGGCGTCACTGCCGATCTTCAGCCGTTTCTTCCAATCATCCCCGACTGCGATGAGTGAGAAGACGCCCGAAATCTCAGCCTTCGCCTTCTTAACGAGGTTAACCAGAGCTTCTTGGGTTTCGCCGCTCTTTATCATATCGTCCACAATGAGAACGCTGTCGCGTTTTTTGATGATTTCTTTAGGGATGTAAAGTGTAACCGTTACGCCTGAGTCTTTGCCCAGAATGAAGGTCTCGTCAAGGAAGGCTTTAACGCCAACTTCTTTGTTGCGTTTCGCGACGATGAGGTTCACACCTAGTGCGTTTGCAACCATCGTTGCTAAGGGGATGCCGTCGGTGGCTGCTGTTAAGACTTTGGTGACACGTTTCCCAGCAAAATTCGCCAATGCATGATTCGCTGCTTGCTGCAGTATGTTGTAGTCGCCTACAATTTCGGTGTTGTCGAAGTATCCTGTTTCGTCGAACTTAATTCTGCTCCGCAATTCTGTTTCCAAACCCACAAGTTTGGTGAGCACACGCCATAGCTGCTTTGCGCGGGTGGTATTTGGCAACACATGACCTTTGGCGTATCGGCTCAGGACAGTTACGGGGAGACCTGTTTTGCTTGCTAGTTCGCGGTAGGTGATGTTGCGTTTGTATTTTGCCGTTCTCAAAAGCTCAATGGTCATTAATCGTAGTTTCAAATCTTCTGCGTGGGTGCTCATCCATTTTCCCTCTTTATACACCGACAAGTCAAATACTAAAACATTATCTATCTATAATTGCTTGTCAATTTATATTTTCCGTTAAAAACTAGACGTGAGTTCTGGGAAATTCACTTGCGATCTAACATTGATTTTCTACGCTGAAAGGAAGCCACCATCAACCACGATTAGAGCTCCGTTAACGTAGCTGGACAAATTGCATGCTAGGACCAGAGCCATGCGGGCAATCTCATCAGGTTGCCCATTCTCCCAAGAGGCGTTCTCATGCCGTAATCGATGCCACATTTAATTACGCTTGTCTTGAACTTCATCGCGTCTTTAGCCACGTTTTTCGTTCCCTGAGTCGATACTCCGCCTGGAACAAGAACGTTTGTTCTGAAACCGTGCTTGCCGTATTCGCTGGCTAACGCTCTGGAAAGCACCATGACTCCCGCTTTTGAAACATCATAATGAGACATGCCTTCTTTCAAAGGCATGACAGCCTCAATCGAGCCAGTGTTTATGATCGTTCCACCTTTCTTAATTCTGGCACGTATCACGTGTTGGCACATCCAGAAAACAGCGTTTAAATTGACATCCATGACCTGCTTTAGGAACACTTCATCGACATCCAGAAATGACTTGGCAGGGTAGATTCCAGCGTTGTTTATCAGTATGTCGGGTTCTTTTCCCTCTATTTTGCTCCAAAAAGCGTCTATCTCGTCTTTGGACGAGAGATTGATTTTGTGAATAACTATTTTGGAGTTGAATGGTCTGAGATCTTCCTTCACTTTTTTGGAGTCTTTCTTCGTTGATATCCAGAAGTTCAAGGTCAGGCCAGCCTCCGCGAGTCTGCAAGCTATGGCTGCGCCTATGCCCTTTCCAGCGCCCATGATTAAAGCATCTTTCTCCTTTAGGGAAACAAGTTCGGTCAACGGTTGCAGACGTTTCTTACGGGTTTCTTTAAAGGTGACCATTACTCCAAGTGATCTTCAACAGACTCAAGTACAATCTGGCATTAAAAACTTAGAATGAAACCCGCGAAAGTGAATCGCAAAATTGTTGGAATTCATCAACGTTTTAGTGTAAACTTGATTGCTTTTTCATTCATTGCAAAATGTGACAGAGTGCCAACGATGCTTCCTAGCAACCACGAAGCTGCAGCGTTTTGGGTGAAGATTTCTGTCATCGCAAACATGGCTGAGGCTAAAAGAAAGCTAATGATGCCCGTCGCGTTGAAGACGATAAAGCATTTGCCAATTTCTTTTTTGGATTGACCTTGCATGATCCAGTTGGCTCCGAAATGAGAAAGGCCACCTACGCAGTTGCCGAAAAGCCACGCAAAAGTAGCGTCAGGAAACAGAAACATTGAAGCGGTGAATGCGGCGGTTCCCAAGATGAACCCTACGACAGCTGCGGAATTAAATATAATTAGTCTCCGCAAAGCAGCGAATTTGCCTGCCTTAGTGAAATCGGAACGTCGCATCCTTCTCCCAGCAATTCTGAGCAAGTTAAGTATGCAAGAGCAGAATAAAACACTTTTGGGAATCCGCTTGCTCAAATGCTGCCAAAGGCCTGGCAAAAAACTGGGTTTTCCCAGTTTTTGTTTACACAAAATAACTTGGCAAACATCCTTTAGACGTGCAATTCTATGAATATGTAAGGAACAGGAGCCGAAGCGTTTCACGGGTTCAAGAGTAGTCATTGCTTCTCTGCTTGGTATGTTGATATTGCTCTATGCGTTGCGTCCGCGAGAAGTTACGTTGACGATTTCTAGCCTATTTAGATCTGTTTGCTTTTCATCTGGCATTTTTGGTCTTCCTAGTGACACCTCTTGATTCGGCGTTCTTGAAATTTCACCATGGTGTGAGGCTCCTTTGTTTTTCTCCTCTGATTGCTTCATTAGATTGTTTTGGTGGTGTAGCCGTCGAAGCTGAGCAAGTTGGCGGCTGAAGCGCAGTTGCGGCAGGCATCCATGAGGTTCTCGAATGCTGCTTTTTCTTCGCTGCGAAGGGCTCTGGCAACGCCGTTCCACTTTTGGATTTCATTCTCCAGTGCCATCCGTTAAAACTCACCCGTTTTACCCATCGGCTATGTCTCCACGGAACTTGTTTCTTGCGTTATGTGGGATAGGACAAATTCTTGCTCTGTGAGTGCTTTCTGAAGCAGATCTTGGATGGCGGCGTTCAGATTTCCCTTAAAGTACGGTTTCACGATTTTCTCGGCGAATTCGGTAAGCAGGGAAGCTGGGACCTTGTGCAGTGTTAAGTCCACGGGGAAGTCCTTTTCAAGTGTTAATGATTGGGTTTTGTTTCTCATGGGCTCACTTCGGGGCTTCGCGCTTATGCCTCAAATGCCTAAAAAGAAAACCGCCCAAACGGCCCATAGGCGTAGGGGAGAGAGGGGTAAAAGTGACTGCGAAATTCATTTCAGAAGCTCTCTAACGAAACTAGCTGAAAATGAAACGAGGCAAAGCGATGAAAAGACAAATTTTGCAGGAAAAATTTGGAAGGAAAAACGTAGCAATTATGCGAACGCATGTTTTCTTTTTCCATTATGTGATTCCGAAGGATATGGTCACCAAACCTCCTCTAATTTTTAAACAGGAAAACAGGCGCTGATTTTGGCAAGGCTTAAGTAAAAGTTCCGTACAATCCTTTTTTGCTTCGGGTGGGGACTTTGAAAAGAGAAGATGCTATCTCGTTACTAAGAGAAATCATGGCTAGCTGCGACTCCTTCAAAAATGCTCAAGCTGTTACCATCACAATGGACAAAGAGACAAAACTCTATATCCTCAGCGTTGATTGGGCACCTCACCCTGGAGAAAGCGGGTGCTTAGACAGAATTCTCGCTGACCGTGGCTTGGATGCGGTCACAACAAACGGGCGCACTATTTTCAGTTCGCACTAAAATCGAGTAATGTGTCAATTTGAACCTGTTACTGTAATGCAAGATCACAAATACGATTAGCTGGGGTTTTATTTTTTCGCTTCTGATCGTCGTTCATCAATTGTGTCAGACGATCACATACGTAGCCAGAAAAACTCCGAATCCCTTTTTTGTGATGTATTCTTCTTTAGCGCTGAGCCATTCGCTTTAAAAATGATCAAAAACTTCGTTTTTTAGTATAATGTTTTGTATCCTGGTTTTGGCATTTACATAACCCTGCTGTCTGGAATGGACCCTTTTCATATTCAGAGTTGTTGCATCAAAACGTTGTGCTTCTGCAGTAATATCGCAAAGGCAATAAATGTGCATCACTTCTGTTGCAACAAACGCTTATATTCACTCTTCCGGCTTACGGTAAACAGTCTGAAGAAAATGGGTGGACGGGGGAAAAGCTTTGCCTCGCGAAGGGTATAAGACGGTATGCGTTACGGAAGAAGTTTATCGTTGCATACAGAGCAAAGCGAAGGAGAACAACCGAAGCATACCCCAATTCATCACGCGATTGATTGAAAAAGAAAACGCGCAAACGGAAAAAGTTGTTGCTGGGTCCCAATAGTTACTTCAAGATGGAGGGTTCTGAAATTTGCCATTGTTAGTCACAAATGCCGACCAGCGCGTCGCTGAGGTCCGTTTCAAGTGTGATCGCTGCGGCGAAGTGTTCGGAATCCAGATAATGCTTAATAGTCAAGTCGATGCTCAAGGGTGCAAAGAAACAGTTTGCCAGCACTGCAAATGCGAACCAAAAGAATAACCCGAATGCGGCTAAGTTAGCGCATCTTTTAAATTGTTCTATTTCGTAGCAGTAGCGTGGTCGTTAAAAATTGTCAAAGAAGCTCTCTAAATCTGAAACTCTTGAGCAACACAAGAAAGCACTACGAGAAAAAGAACTCAAAAAGAAACAAAAAAAGCAAGGTGGACTTCCTACAAGTTATTCGAAGAACAAAAAATAGTCGAACCAAGCTGTTTTTTCTTTTTTGAGAATTATGGGTGGCGGATTGGGGTTGGTTAGCCAGGCGCGGAGGAGAAAAGAATCCTGCGAGGAAGAAGAGGGGCAGGAGGTTTTTCCGCGTTTTCGTTAACGCCTAATCCGCCAAGCATCAGCGTTCAAGGGGACAGAAAACCGTTAAGCCGCAAACGTTTATAACAATTTGTTGTAACATCCTAACAACAACCAATCTCTGGAACCGTCCTTTTCTTTCTCATCTGTGAATAGAAAATGAACTAATCGCCGCACTTATTGAAGCATAATTCTTAGTGCGCGCTGCTTTAGTACACACCCAAAGAACCAGTTCGTAGAACAGCACAGTGTGGTAAATTCAAATTGAAATTTACAAATATGTATTCTGTCTTCGTAAAGCATAATACAAGATGATACGCGTATTGAATGCTGAGGTTGCTGTTACCAATGAATGCATTTGGGGCTTTGCTCGTTATTTTGAACGTTGCGACCATATTGGGTCCAATTGCAGGCGTAGCTTTGGTTTATCAAAACAACTTGCAGGAGATGGTTATTCCTCCTCAGATTCAAGAAATAGTGAATTCAGGCGGAGCAAACAGTTCTGACCTAGACGGAGCTACCCTATTTACTGGAGAGGCATTGCAGCTTCCGCAGTTTGTTCGTGCCACGGTGGACACATCTACTAGATCAGCAACCATGGTTTTTAGCTTCGAGAATACCTTTAATGTTGATCTAACGATGAAATCAATTTCCGCGAATGTCATTTGTTCTGAACATAGTTTCGCTTTGGGGTATGCGAGTCTAGCTGAACCAACAATCCTTAGAGCCAAACAAACTTCGGAAATGTCAATAGTGTGTCAATGGACAATCGAGGCAGAAAACCACTTTTCAACCTCACATTCCGGAGAATCGGGAGTTGACGTAGATGTAACAGCAATCACAGTAGACGTCAACGATATAACTATTCAATCAAACAAAAAATATCACATTCCGAATCTGCCAGTCAGCATGCAGATTGCGCCTCCGCAATATGTTAATTCGCAGCCAGATTTGGCTTCTCGCACGGTCAAAATCACCTTCAGCTTCACCAATCCTTTCAGCTACGCTTTGAACGTTAACTCAGTCTCAGCAAGTATTACTTGTGGGACTGACGGTTTTCTGCTTGGACAGGCAAGTCTTGCTGAACCGGTGACCATTCCTGCCTCTTCAACTTCCAACTTTAATATCTTGTTCGGTTGGACGCAAGAGGCCGAAAATCATTTCTCAGCAGAACACAAAGACGCCAAAAGCTTGGATGTGGACGTCGTCGGGTTAACGGTAAATGTGAACGACATCACCGTTAGCGCGCCCAGTTCCTACAATGTTCCCAGCGTTCCGCTTAGTTGAGGAGGGAGAAACAACGCAAACCAAGAAGTTGAACTGGCTCGCCCTCGCCGGAGGGATTACAACACTCTGCCTGATCGCCGTATCTGTTTTTGTGCCGTGGTGGGTGCTTTCCGTTGGCGAAGGCTTGGTCAATGCCAACGTCTCCCCCATATACACAGACTTCGACCTTGTGGGAACTAGTTTTACCGTTCCATTATTGTTTGCTCTAAACCTTGCAAGCATTCTGACCTTGGCCGGAGGAGGGATTGCTATGCTTATTTACTCAATTAAACCGGATGAAACCTACAGTAAACGCTTGCTTGGATTCGGATACGCAAAACCACTACTCTCAGTTGTTCTCTTCGTTGTCGTCCTGATAGCTTTGCAGCAAATCATAAAGTTGATTGCCAACCTCAACATTCCAGTATTTGGATCCACGACAAGTATGTTGCCTCAAAGCAGTACTTACGGCACGACGGTGACGGTTCTGATCTCAGCCAACCTGCAATGGCCTTTCTACCTAGCCGTGGTGGCGGCGGGACTATGCCTCGCTGCAAGATTCTATCACAAGAAAATTGTTCCTCCAATTGCGATGCCTTCAGCTTCTCCGCCAACATCAAATTCCATATCTTCCATGACTGGTTAATGCATGTGGGCAGGCATTGAGGATCAGGACTTTATCTTGGAAAATATTGGTTTTTGGTTAAGGAACTAAATTTCAGTCCCTGCCCCAAACCCAAAATTCTGTTGCGAAAATCCTGGGTTACTCTGGATATTCAGTAAGAGAGTCCTATACTCCAATGTCTGACCTTAGCTTATTTCCTCTCGATTTTTCGATAGCCTCTTGCAACAGTTTTTGTACATCATAGGGCTCTCTCAAAGCTGCAAGATTCGGTCGAAAACCGTACATGCCTCCAAACCCGGATGTATATGGACCCATTGAAGAATTGAAGTTGGAGGAACCGGCAGTCATAACGTACACGCTCCCTGTCCCAAACAACCTATCGAAAAACCCGATTTTCACATAAACTTCCTGAATTTTTTCGAAATCAACAAATCTTGTGTCCAAACCAACGACCCCGGACTGTGTTATTACACGCTTATCTGTTATCACATATTCCGTATTGTTGTATTTCAAGAGCTGCCATACTGCAGGTCCAAAAGTTATTCCAATTCCCAATATTGCAAACAGTGAGCCGAACAAGTTGAAGAAACTTGGCGCGCCGCCAGAAGAAGCACCCCACAACCAGAAGGCGAAGAAGGCAAGGAAGAACAAACCGAAAGGAACAGAGCCCAGTGCGGGTAAAATGAACGCTTTCCTGACTGGTCTACCTCGCCAAAGAATGCTTTCATTTCTACTTAGCGATCTGTCTATTCCAGACAAGATTTTCCCTCTAAACTAGTCAATTCACGTTTGACTCATAAGAGTTTTCATAATCCGGTTTGCCATCGATTAAAAGCATTTTTGAATAGTCAGATAGGTGACTTGGGACTCACCCCGAAACAAGCAAAGCCTTTTCTATAACCAAACTCAAATAGACAGCTGTGAACTTCATGTCGCCAAAATTTCAAGTGTACAAAGATGCTGCAGAAAAATTCCGTTTCCGCCTTCTAGTCGGACAACAATCAAATTGTCGCAGTGAGCGAAGCTTATGAACAACATGCGAGCTGCATAAACGGAATCAAAAGCGTACAGAAAAACTGCAATTCAGAAATTGAAGACTTAACTGTTGGAGATCAAAAAGTACCGAACCCAAAGTACCAAATTTTCAAGGATCAGGCGGACAGATTCAGGTTCCATCTGAAGGCTTCGAACGGGGAAATTATTGCTGAGAGCCAAGGGTACGCAACAAAAGACGGTTGCCTAAATGGCATTGAAGTTGTCAAAAGCAGCGCCCTCTCTGAAATTGAGGATTTGACTGAATCTCTAAAACAAACCGCCAGGGAAGCAGACAAAGAAGTTGCTAAACCAGTCTTGACTAAACCTGTTGAAAGCACAATCAGCAAATTCAGTAGTTCAGCGTCATCTGATAGATCGGGAGTAATTTTCGTTGGAAATAAAGTGCCAATGGATTACGTTCTTGCGATTATGACAGACTTATCGGCGAGCGATGCTAAACAGGTAACCTTGAAGGCTAGGGGACAAGCAATAACTACGGCTGTTGATGCGGCTGAAATAGCGAGAAACCGCTTTCTAAAGGGCTTAAAAGTCAGCAAAATCACAATAGGAACGCAAGAGATGCCGCCAAGAGAGGGCGAAACCAAAACACGAATGGTTTCAACAATTGAAATAGTGCTCACGAAAGAATAAATTGAGAGTTTTGGTTTTCGGGGCGACCCCCGAACCCGAACATTTATTCTCTCGTGCACGGCATCGAACAAAGAGAAAAAGAGACAGCAAAACTTAATTGCTCTTCTCAACGTGCAGCAAAGCGACTAATCCTTCATGAGGGCATCGGCCATTTCCTGAGTTATAAGCCCTAGACAGTATTTACGGAAATTGAGCCAGCCAGGGTCATTTTGGTCCGTGAAACCATAGTCGTTTGCTTTATCTATGTTAGGCAAGCCCTGAAAACCCTTGTTTTTCAATATTGTGAAAAGAGCATGGGTAAATTCATGTACCAAGCCGGGTGCCAGAGATGTTTGCCAGCCACGATCCCACTTTGAAGAGTTGCTGTAAGGAATACATATGAACGGCACAGCGTAGCCCCATTGTAGTCCTCCAAAACAGTTTACTCGATCTCGGGTATCATAAACGACGATTTCTGTCTTCATACCAGATGGCATTTTGGCTCTGCTAGCTGGGGAAAGAGACTGCGGAGTCACCATGTAGCACAATCCAGGTGCGTTGTACTGTGGAATTTCTGCCGCAGGCAGACTAGCTTCTTCCACAAACCTTAGATCTAGCTTGATTTTACTATTATTCTCGATGTAGGATTTGAACTCATTTACTGCTGTGCGGAGGTTGAATACTGAAGGAGACCCGAAGGCGGTTAAGCTTACCTTCATTCCGCCCGGATAGGTTAATTGCGGCTGTATAACTGGTTCTTGTGTCTCTGCTTTAGGTGCAGTTTCTTGGGGTTTTAGTAGGTCAAACGCCTGTTCCAATAATTTTGCGAAATCCATCATTGTCTACTTCTCGTTTGTGTTTTATCTGAATGTTACAGTAATATAATTTTCCTAAAGTGTCTGCTTTTGCACAGTGCAGCTCCATTCAACTTGTTTTCCATTAAACGATAATTGGACTTTGTCGAAATTTGTTCTGGAGAGATATCAGGGATCGCTACTTTAAGATACGTAAGAATCGAACGCCAGAAACCTCTGAACAACTTAAATATTTTACAACTCGACATTAGCAGTGGGTCTTTGCCTCGAAGATGCTACAAAATGGACCTGCCGATTAGGCTCAAGCAATCTAGAGTTGAGTCCCTCGCTGAAGATTCCCGCGATAGTTGAATAAGTTTTAAATCCGAAAATACCAACTATAAAATGGTGCACCCTGTAATGAACGAAGAACGACTTGAAGAAATGATTAGTTATGTTCAACGGAATTTAGGGGAAAGGTGTAGCAACGGTGCGGATTTCCAAGCAGCTATTTGGAGGCTAGTCGACATCACAAAAGAACTAAATCGAGAAATTGAAGCACTTAAGCAGCAAAACAAGACATAGTCTATTCTTCATAGTGAAAATAAGTACTGAAATTGAGAAATTCTCAACAGCACGCTAAATAGTTATGCTTCAAGAAATTGTCGAGTGCTCTCAGACTCGTTCTCAGAACCAGCTCTTGGAGCGCAAATAGTGGCAAGCTCTATTTGAGCAAAGGAGCAGAACTTCTCCAGTGTTGGGGGTCACTTCGATATCTCCAGTCTTTCCCCATCTAGGACATGAAGTGTCTTCTTTGGACAATTTGTTTTCTTGGATTGCCAAAGCTTTTGCATATCCTCGGGTTTAGGTTTATTTTGCGGATGTTGCAATCAGCGTTTCCGATTCTCGGACATTGTTGCCAATTTTGAAAGCTGAACTTTCTATGGAAATTTTGTCCTCTTTTGTCATGTTTTTGCAGATAATAGTGAGAGAGTTTTCCGTGAAGTTTAGCACTGTTTCTCCTTCCTTTGATAGCTCATACACCTTTCTAGGTCTATCTGAGTCCATGTTCCAGGCGCTTTTCACATAATGCTTCTTCTCTAGCATATTCAGTAAGGGGTAGACGGTACTTGGGCCAAAATAGACGCCGAATTCTTTGCGTATGCGCGTAATTATTTGGTATCCGTGCATAGGTTGGTGGTCTAAGTATTGAAGGATTATCATGTCAAGTAGGCCTTTGGCGAGTTTGGTTTGGATCTCTTTTTGGTAATTGTTGGTCATTTGGTGTTTTCTCCTGCGTTGATATGTTCTACGCTTATACAATATGTCTTCATAAGACATATTGCTTATGTCTTTATACTATGAAAGCCGGCACATAAACCCTCGCACATAACGAATGCATACCAAAGCATGCCCAGAAACATAACAGTCCAACACAAAAACATGTCCAAACATGAAATATGACATTTGAAGACTATTTCAGAGGCACATTTCCCTTTTGGGGAATTGTTCAACACATCGACAGAAAAACCGCTAAAGTATCATCAAGTACAGAGAAAAATTGACGTTGAACTACAAGAGGATATCCGATAGTCGTGAAACGAAGATCCAGGAAAACCCATCGTCTAACCCGGCGAAATGGATGCAAGAAGCCTCGCGCACGCGGAAATTTAGTATCCAAAGTTATTTATGTTTATGGATATGGTAGTTTAGTCACTCGATAAAATTTGGAAAAAAGGGTATAGAATGGACTTATTGGCTATCGTTTTTGGCGTTGTTGGAGGTCTTGCGATTTTCCTCTATGGGTTACATCTGCTAAGCGATGGTCTGAAGAAAGTCGTTGGCGAGAAGATTAAACCGTCTTCAAAGAGTTTTTGAGGCAAATCACATCCGAAGACTGAAGTACAAAACGTGCGATCCACTCGTTGGAATAATATTTGTTGATATTCTCAGAAACTTGGAACGTATAGCTGATCATTCTACCAACATTGCAAATTCAACTTTATTGGGTTTCTAATTTGACAGGTCGCGAGCCAAGTTGACCTTGCCTGGGTCACCAAACAGCCAAAAACGCGTTTTGTTGTTGGTAGCAATCAATCACATTCACTTATTAGCGCTTAGATAGAGGATTCTTGGTGATATTACGGGTCCAAACGTGCCAAACAATGAAGATAATGCAAAGTTGTGTTTGTGTCCGAATTGTCCAACCTACAAAGGTTCTCATCTAACCAAAGCGTGTTTTGCGCCAGAGGAAAAGCTTCAGAGAAAGTCTCAGCTTCCGGTTGTGATTGCCCAAAGTGCCCAGTTTATAAAAAGTACGGGCTAAGTCAACTGTATTATTGTATCAAAGGAAAATCGGAAGACACCAAATAAGGAATTTTTTGAGGTGAATTTATGGTCATAGGCGAGAAACTCTGGGAAGGAAAAGGTAAGACTCAGATAATGACGGTTGAAGACATTACAGCCGAGGGAGCAAAACTCAGCTATACTTGGACAGCTGACCTTAAGGGAACAGGCAAAGCAGCAGGTATGGATGGAAATATAACCTTCACAGGTACCAAGACTTCTCCCCTTACTGGGAGAGGCTCTGGCAACACCACGGGAAGAGGAATATTCTTCACCAATGAAGTTGGGGATATGGCAGTGATTAAAAGTTCTGGATATGGCAATCCACGATGGAAAAAAACAAAGAGCGTCGAAATCTGGAATTTTATGACTGCTTCCAAGAAGTTAGACTGGCTAAACACGGTGGTCGCTATAGTAACGCAGGAAGGCGATTCAGCGTGGAAAGAATTCACCGTAGCAGTCAATGAATGGAAATAATCAGTTCACAAACAAAGGATTGGCAAAAAGAGAATAAGTAGCCACACATCTAACCCTAAGAGGAAAACTCACAACCGTTTCTTGGGCTGGAACACCGTACGGCACTATTTTGAGAATATACAGAAGAACGCGCGTGAGTTTAAACCTACAAGCAAATTTGAATAAGCACCGTATCCCACTTTTTCCAGGCTGCCTCTTCTCCTTTTTCCAATCCGCGGTAGTGTACGTGCAAAGACGAATCCTAAGGGATATTGCGATTTGTCCATTAAAAGTACTTATTATGTCATCCTCCTTTGTTTATTTGGAGGTCCAAGAATGCCGAAACTCCTTTCAAAATGCGGCATAGATTGCGGTAGTTGTCCTTGGGGACCCTACCCACGTAAAGGCATGTCCACCGAAGATTTTGAACAGTACAGGAACAATGCCAAGGAGATTTTGGGATACATGCCGATAAAGACACCTTGCACGACCTGCCAAACGTCAGATGCCGAAATTCCGAAAGGGTCAAAGTTGCCCAATCGAAAATGCTTGATACGTCTATGCGTTGACAAGACTGGAGTTGCAAACTGTGCTTATTGCTCCCGATTTCCATGCGACACGGTGAAAGCAACAGCTGCCGCTTGGAACCGTAAGATTATGGAAGAGAAGCGTGGAGCGCCTCTCTCTGAGAAGGATTACCAGGTTTTTGTCGAGCCTTTCGAGGGAATAAATCGTTTGGAGGCGATTCATGTTTCGCTGAAATCGGAAGAGATTGTCGAACCAGCAAGAATTCCTAAAACTGAGACAAAAATCGTTGATTTTCCAGAGGATTTTCCACTTTCAAGAGAAGACATAACCGCTTTCAAATGCGTTCACGGGCTGCTGGCAACTTTGCGCCGCTCTTCATTCGGATTTCGAGATGCCGACACATTAGGTCAACATTATAGACTTGAAAACTTGAGAGCACATGTTTTGAGGTTTCTATGGATACTAGGAACTAAGGGCAAATTCGATAATGACTCAGAACCATATCTTATAGTTGACTCCCAGCCATACCTTTCCAATCGGGGCAGCGAGAAGACACTTGCGATCTGGTCGTTCTTGAAAGACACGGTTTTCCAGGTTCTATCCGAATTCGGTGTCCCCTGCAAACGTGTTGCTTCTGAGGGAGCAAAAGAGTCGGACCTAGTGACAGGAACTAATTATCTGCGGAGCACTGGGTGGGTAATCAAAATGTCGTTTGATGAAAAGATTGGCGGTTCAGCCGCTCTAAAGGCACTGCAGACGTACGCACGAAGATTACATGAAAAATACGGTAAGAAAGCGTTTCAAAACTTTCAGTGTGTAGACATGCGAGTCCTAGCCGAATAGAGACAGCCAAGAAAGCAAATGCGTCTGTGAGAGGAGATTTGAACCCTTCGGGGCAGTTCTTAGATTTATTCATCCAAACGTTTTTCCATCTGACCGCAATGATGGAAAAAAATCTTTTCTAATTTTCCATTCAGCAGATTTCTTTTGTTAAGAAATCTTTACAAACAGGCTTTTAGGCGAATAAGCCATTCACTTCAAGTGGTGATTACGGAGATGAAGAATTCTCTCTTGGCGGCGTTTTTAATTTCAATAATGATTAGCGGATTTGTTTTATTCAGTCTAGACAATTTTGGGGCGGCAACTCCATCTGAAACATCTAAGCCTAACAAGCCGACTCCCGAACCGACTCCGGCTTTAACTGATCAGCCTGATAACGGCAACGGCAATGGCAACGGCGGTATTGGCAATGGCAATGGAAACGGCAACAGCGGCACCAACGACAATAACGGAAATAACGGTAACAATGGAAACGGAAACGGAAATGGTAACGGCAGCAACGGTAATGGAAACACTGGTACAGGCAACAATGGCAATGGCAACGGAAACAACGTGAACAACGGAAACGGCAACAACGGTAATGCTAATGGAAACGGCAATGGCAATGGAAACAGCAATGGCAATAATGGCACTGGAAACAACGGAAATGGTAACGAGGGCACAAACGGCAATAGCGGAAATAGCGACAATAGTGGCAATGGAAACAACGGAAACAACGGCAATGGGAACGGCAACGACGGAACTAACGACAATAACGGCAACAACGGAAATAGCGGTAACAATGGAAACGGCAACGGCAATGAGGACAAGCCAACTCCAACCCCAACTCCGACTCCAGACTCCGCAACTCCAGACTCCGACTCCAACTCCAATACCGACTCTAAGTCCAACCCAAACTCCAATCCCACCCCTTGCTCCGACCCCGACTCCAACCACAAGCTACTCTGTAGCCGCAGGTACTGATCCAAATTCCTGGCCAATGTTCCACAATGATTTAGCTCACTCAGGCTACTCCGGATCAGCGGGTCCATTGACAAATCAAATTCTCTGGAAATACCAAACAGGTAGCGGTGTTGAGTCTTCTCCTGCTGTTTTTGGTGGAGTTGTTTACGTTGGCTCTTTATGGAATGGCCTCAGCGGTCTTGTACAGGCTTTGAATGCAACAACTGGTTCAAAAATCTGGCAATTCGCTACGGACAGCGGTGTCGAGTCTTCTCCTGCAGTAATTGGAGGCATTGTTTACATTGGCTCATACGGAGGTCGGGTTTATGCTCTGAATGCTACTAACGGGGCCCAAATCTGGTCATTTAACACTGGCGGATCCGTTTTTCCGTCCCCGGCGGTTGTTGGTGGCAAAGTCTACATTGGCTCAGACACCGGCGACTTACTTGCATTGAATGCTATCAACGGTTCTCTATTATGGTCACACCATACAGGTGGGGCCATCTTTTCGTCTCCCGCCGTGGTTGATGGTGTTGTATACTTTGGTTCACAAGATCAGAATATTTACGCTTTGAGGGCTGGGGACGGGGCAGAAATTTGGCACTATACTACCGAAAGTTATGTTGATACTTCTCCTGCAGTTGTCGGTGGTATTGTATATTTTGGATCACGTGACGGTTACGTTTATGCTTTAAACGCAAGTAATGGTTCTAAAATCTGGTCATTCCATTCTCCGCACTATTCTCTCAACGGGAGAAGTTATTACTATTCAACTCCCGCGGTTGCCAATGGAATTGTCTACTTCGGCATGTATGATGGTTACATATATGGTCTAAACGCGGCCAATGGCGGTTTGCTTTGGGAATTCCGTACCGAGAACTACATATTCTCGTCATCTGCCGTCGCCGGCGGAGTGGTTTACGTAGGGTCATTTGACCAAAAAATGTACGCTCTGAATGCTACGACGGGCAGCAAAATCTGGAGTTACCAAACGGGTGACAAAATCCGGTCATCCGCTGCTCTCGCCAATGGAGTGCTCTATGTTGGTTCCGGTGATGGTTATCTGTACGCCTTTGGTTCTACGGGTGGTCAATCGACGCCAAATAGTCCCTTTCCACCGTCAACCCAGAATCAACAGCTCTTCTCAGTGGAATCAAACAGCACAATCACCGAACTGTCTTTCAATAGTACTACCTTTACTTTGGCCTTCACGGTCAGCGGTCACTCGGGAACAATGGGCTACACTAAAGCGCTAATAGCAAAAACTTTGGCTCCAACCTTTACAGGAATCTCAGTCTTCATAGATGGCAAACAATTAAACTTTACTGTCTCGTCTTCAAACGAATTCTGGATCGTGGAATTCGTCTACTCCCACAGCACACATCACGTAATCGTGAACTTTGCCTCGGATGGAGAACCCTAACGAAACGAGCAAGATTAGGAAAAAGGGATACTGTGACAAATTCGACATTGAAGAATCGTCCCAAGCCTATTGTAAAAAGCCAACGGCACATAAGATGACAGATGCTAAGATTCTGAGTGTAGATTACTGTTCATAGCGTATAACTAGATGAAGCCGTGTTGTCGTGAATACATTTAGAATATTTGGAAGTTTTTAGGTTTAAACTTTGGGGTTATCTTTAAGGTGACCTTGGGGTTACAAGTTTGGTTTTATTTCTTTCTTGGCACTTTTCATGTTTACAAATAAGCCAAAGCCAATTAACAAAAATCCGATGAAGCCAAGGATGGCAACTTCCAGTGGTAATGAAGATCCAGGAGGGCCATTATAATTCTGGAGCATGTCAAGCAATACAAATAGAAGAACAGTTCCACCAAAAGCAAAACTCAGCAATCCACCAAAGTGCATGCTTTCACCAGTCCTAGTATCTTGACTTTGCTTAAAGAATTTTGCTCAAGCTAAGTGGCTATCTTTTTTTCTTTGGGCTCTAAAGATTAAATCTAAGTTAAGAATGTTGAAATCAAGAAGGGCCAGAAGGGAAAGATAGGATACTGCATGTTCCACTCAAAGTTACACGTTCTCCGTTTACTAGCTTTTTGTATAATGGTGGCGGGCCGAGTGAGATTTGAACTCACGACATCCAGCTTAGAAGGCTGGCTCGCTATCCGTGCTGCGACATCGGCCCTTTACGCGGTCTCTTCATAGTGAAACCATTAGATATAATTTTACCTATTCCTTGACGTGAAACTCACTGGAAACCTCACATCGTAGCTTGCGCCGCATCTGTCCATATATCCAAGCGTTCCAGGCGCTTCTATTCCATGAATTGATGCGAAAAAGTTATTAACTGAATCGCAATACGTTGCATTTACCATGTCCGCGGAGGGGGAGATTAGTGCCAAACTTAAATCCGACAGTTTCTGTCATAGTTCCCACCTACTGCGAAGAGGAAACAATCGAAGGCTGCCTGAAAAGCGTTACCAACCAGAATTTCAAAGGCAGAATCGAGAGCATCGTAGTGGATAGTCACAGCCCAGACTGCACGCAACTTGTGGCAAAAAAAAGCGCCGATGTTGTTCTTGACTTAAATGTGCGGGGGGTAGGCCGTGCCCGTAACGCAGGTGCAAAAGCAGCTCAAGGTGAGATTCTGCTTTTTCTTGACGCCGACACATATTTGGAAAGAAATTTCGTGTCTGAAATGTATCGAGCATTTGGCGACCGCAGGGTTGTGTGCGTTTCTGGGATATTGAAGAACCTTGAAAAGTTGGAGCCTTTGGATAGGATGTTTGCTGTATCTCACTACAATTTCACGAACAAGCTTGCGGAGGTTTCTGCACATCTGGGGTTTCCGCTATTCCCAAGCGTTTGTTGTGGTGCTCGAAAATCTGTTTTTCTGAGAGTTGGTGGTTTCCGTGAAGACATTGCGTGCGCCGAGGACATAACTTTTAGCCGCGAAATGGGGCGAGTCGGCAAATGCGTCGTGAATAACAAAGCCACCGCATACACCTCTGTTCGCAGGATAAGCAAGCTAGGCAAGAAGCAGATGTACTCAATGTACTTTAAGAATTATGTGAAGCTATTTTTGTTGAAGCAAAATCCGTGGGTGCAAGATTTTCCCCACGTGAACACAACCTGATTGCGCTATAAAGTAATCAGCGCAACACCAAGAACTGTTACAGCTATGCTCGCAACGAGTTTAGTCGATACAAGCTCTTGTTTTCGAAGGTAAAAATAGGCGAAGGCAACTACGAACAATGGCTCAATTGAAAGCAGCGGTGTCGTTATGGAAACCTGCTCGAAACTCAAAGCATAGAAAGCCAGAAGCCAGCTGACTGCTTGCCCGATCCCTGCTAACCAGAACCAACGAAGATCGTTTTTTAGGGAGAGTTCTTTGCGAGTATTTGTGGAAGCCGAAAGCATAACTACGTAGGGTAAGAGAGAAAAAACATAGGCAATGGCGACACCCAAAACTGGCGCGTTGGATTCTTCAAGAGCGAATTTCCTTAGGATGGTGGCTGCTCCAAGCAGCACGCCGCCTAAGACGGGAGCGACAAAGCTCTTCCAGCCGACGGAGGCGGATTTGTTTTTTCCGTTCATGCTCCTTTCAACGAATATGACTCCCACGATTATGGCCGCTATTCCCAAGGCGTTCCAGAGTGTAACTACCTCATTCAGTAGCAGCACTGCAGGCAGCAAGGCGTAAAGCGGGTAAACTGCGAATATGCTCGAGTTGACTGAGGCTCCAAGCGTCTTTAGACCCTTGTAGTAGAATAGCCTCACGAGCCCAGGCGATAGCAACCCGCTTATTGCAAATAGCACGAATCCGGAGAGGCTAACTAAGTCGAAATGTCCCTCCGCCATGGCAAGCGGCCAAAGAAAAGCTAGTCCGACGGCGGTTATTACCAGACTCATGTTGAAGACGCTTGACCCCGCGGAGTGCCTCCTAACTGAGACGACCGATATGCCTGAGGCGGCGGCTGAAAGCAAGGCTAAGACGAAGCCAAGCATCAAGTATCAACTTAGTGTTGACAAGAGGCGTATTAAAACAAAATCCCAGGCGAAATTGGGTTTTGCCAAAGAAATTGGCACTTTTACTCCAAAAAACCTATACAGCTAGGTATTCCTGAGTAGTTCTCACAGCTCGGAGCAGCTTTATGCAATTTCAGCTAGTTGCGCCTTTCCAGACTTCGCCGGGACAAGAAAAAGCCGTTGAAGAGATAGTGACGAACTTCGACGCGAAGGATAAGCAAACGCTGTTGGGCATAACGGGCAGCGGTAAGACCTTCGTCATGGCAAACGTTATTAACCGTTTGCAGAAGCCGACTTTGATTATTGCTCATAACAAGATTTTGGCTGCTCAGTTATACGCTGAATTGAAGATGCTATTTCCAAATAACCGCGTGGAGTATTTCATCAGCTTTTATGACTACTATCAACCTGAATCGTACTTGCCTGCGCAGGATATGTACATAGAGAAAGACTCAGACATAAATGAAGAAATAGAAAAAATGCGCATGCACGCCGTCAGCAGCATAGTCAGCCGCAACGATACCATAATCGTCGCAAGTATCAGCTGCATCTACAGCCTCGGAAACCCAGATGACTTCAGAACACTGGCGATCGGTCTTCAAGTAGGCAAACCGTTAACACGGCAGCGCCTCATTAGCGCCCTCGTGGACATTCAATATGAGCGCAACGACATGGTGCTAGAACCTGGCAGGTTCCGAGTCCGCGGTGACGTAATCGACATCATACCTGCTTACGAAAGTGACATTTTGCGTGTGGAATTGGAGGGCGGCTTCATCGGGAAAATCAAGGAGGTTCATGCGTTGACTGGGGACACTAAAGCCTCGATTGACAGGATCACGCTATACCCAGCGAGGCAGTACGTTGTGCCCCAGGAAAAACAGCAGCGCGCACTTGAGCAAATACGTAACGAACTCGAAGAACGCTTGCCTGAACTTCCACCCCTGGAGGCTCAACGTCTCAAACAGCGGACCCGATATGATCTGGAAATGATGAATGAGATGGGTTTCTGCAAGGGCATAGAGAACTACAGTAGACACTTCGACGGGCGCAACGTGGGCGAACCGCCGTTTACGTTGATGGACTACTTCCCAAAGGATTATCTGCTTATCATCGACGAGAGTCATCAGACTATTCCGCAATCGCGAGCCATGTATAATGGCGACTACGCGCGGAAGAAGAACCTGGTGGACTTTGGCTTTCGGCTGCCCAGCTCGTTCGATAACCGCCCCCTTAAGTTTGAGGAGTTCGAGCGAAAAATGGGCAAGACCCTTTTCGTCTCCGCAACCCCAGCCGAATATGAGCTGGAGAAGAGCGGTTCCCCTGTTGAGTTAATCACGCGTCCCACTGGGCTGCTTGACCCCGAGGTAGAGGTTCATCCCATCGAGGGACAGATGCAACATTTGATGGCTGAGGCAAAGAAGACCATAGAGCGGGGCGACCGCGTTTTGGTCACAACTCTGACGAAGCGGATGGCTGAAGATCTTGCTGATTTTCTTGTTAAGGAAGGGTTCCGAGTTAGATACATGCATAGCGAAATTGACAGTCTCGACCGCATCGAACTCGTGCGGCAACTCCGAATCGGCGACTTCGATATCCTCGTGGGCATTAACCTGCTTCGCGAAGGATTAGATCTTCCTGAAGTGGCGACGATTTTTATCTTGGACGCCGACAAGGAAGGATTCCTGCGGGATGAGCGAAGCTTAATACAGACAATTGGGCGAGCGGCGAGGAACGTTAACGGTAGAGTCGTGTTATACGCGGACGTGAGGACCTCTTCGATTAAGCGTGCCATTGAAATCACGCATTACCGCAGGCAATTCCAGACGCGATTCAACATTGTGCACGGAATCACGCCGAAAACTATAGTGAAGAGCATTTCCCAGAAAGAGGGCACAATCAAAGGCATCAAGCACTTAGCGAAGTCTGATGTTCAGCGGCAGATAATTGACCTTGAAGCGCAAATGAGGGAAGCAGCAGAGAACCTGAACTTCGAGAAGGCAATTCAGCTGCGGGATGCCATCCAGGATCTGACAAAGTCTCTGACTCTAAAGTTGAAAGCTGAACAATACCAGATGGGAAAATGACATCAACAAAGCAACAAAGTTCTAATGCTTAAGCTGAAACACCCTATTCTTCCTTACAAGAAGTATGCCCCAGGTAGAATTAATGAGAGACACTATATCTGTTAAAGGCGCACGAGAGCATAACCTGAAAAACATAGATGTAAATCTGCCAAGAAACAAGCTAATCGTGATAACGGGGCTTTCAGGCTCAGGAAAGAGCACCCTAGCGTTCGACACCATATACGCTGAGGGGCAACGCCGTTACGTCGAAAGCCTTAGCGCCTACGCAAGGCAATTCATAGGCTTAATGGATAAGCCCGATGTGGACTCCATTGATGGTTTGTCTCCTGCGATATCCATTGAGCAGAAAAGCACGAGCAAGAACCCGCGTTCAACCGTCGGCACCGTAACGGAAATCTACGACTACCTCCGTCTCCTCTTCGCACGGATCGGCACACATCACTGTCCCAAATGCAATAGTAGCATCCGTCCCCAAAGTCCGGAAAACATCACCAGTCTGGTTATGGCGGATAAAGGAAAAACACTGGTCTTTCTAGCTCCTGTAATCAGGGGCATAAAGGGTACTCACGAGCAAGTTTTTGACGACTTAAGAAAGCAAGGGTTCACAAAAATCAGGGTAGACCAGAAAATCTACGATTCCGACTCTGTTAAGGAAGAAATCAAGCTGGTTCGCTATGAGAAGCACTGGATCGAAGCTGTAATAGATACAGTCGCCGTTAACGATGAAGAACGGAGCAGGGTTTCGGAAGCCGTTGAGCAGGCCCTCCTCACGGGCAAAGGAACAATGATAGTAATCAATGCCTCAGAATCTAATGCGGACCAGAAGCGGGAACTGGAGCGCTTCGAAGCAGAAACGACTTACAGCACGTTCGGTGCTTGCCCCAACCACCCCGAAATTGTATTCGAGAGTTTGGAACCCCGCATGTTCAGTTTCAACTCGCCCTGGGGAGCTTGCCCAACCTGTCATGGATTGGGTGAAATCACCGAAGTCTCTGCAGACCTCGTCGTTCCAGACAAGACCAAATCCATCATGGACGGTGCCTTGGCGGTCTACGGCAAGATGGAGCTTAGCTGGCGAGCACAGCAGCTTATGGTGGTTGGCGAGAAGTATGGCTTCGACCTTTTCACTCCAATAAAAGACCTTACTGCGAAGCAACTTCAAATTCTCCTTGACGGCGACCGTGAACCCATAAATGGCAACTGGTCTAACGGCGCCAACATGTGGATGCGAGAGGGCTGGGAAGGTGTCATTCCGCAGACGATGCGGCTTTACAAACAAACTGAAAGCGAGTGGCGCAAAGAAGACATCGAAAAGTACATGAAGAGCCGCCTATGCAACACCTGCAATGGGAAACGCCTGCAGCCTGTAGTTCTCGCGGTGCTCATACTGGACAAAAGTATAATTGACGTTACAGACTTGTCGATTGAGCAGGCAGTTGACTTCTTCAAGAATTTACCTTCACAGTTAAACGAAAAAGAAATGGCAATCGCCAAGCAGGTTCTGAAGGAAATAAACGAACGCCTAGGATTCCTCAAAAATGTCGGGTTAGGCTACCTTTCGCTTTCTCGTGCCGCACGAACGCTTTCAGGCGGAGAAGCGCAACGTATTCGACTTGCGACGCAAATTGGCAGCAACCTAATGGGTGTCCTCTACATCCTCGACGAACCTAGCATCGGTTTGCACCAGCGTGACAACGCCAAACTCATCAACACTCTTCATAGGCTGCGAGATTTAGGAAACACTTTGATTGTGGTGGAACACGACGAAGAAACAATACGGAGCGCAGACTACATTGTGGATATGGGTCCAGGCGCAGGAGTACACGGCGGACACATAGTCGCGGAAGGTTCGCCCCAGCAGATAATGAAGAACAAACGCAGCCTCACCGGCAAGTACCTGAGCGGAGAACTGGAAATTGAAGTGCCCTTAGAATGGAGAAAACCTACGGGCTTCATGGTCGTCGCGGGTGCAGAGGAGAACAACCTTAAGAATCTGACCGTTAACCTGCCGCTGGGCGTGCTATGCGGAGTCACCGGCGTTTCAGGCTCAGGAAAAAGCACACTGATGAATCAGACAGTAATGCCTCGACTGCGTCAGAGATTCGGGGAGCGCGTCGACAAAATCGGCAAACACGAGTACCTCACGTCGCCCACTTTCGTTCGTAACGTCATAGTTATCGACCAAGACCCAATCGGGAGGACTCCTCGGAGCAACCCCGCAACCTACACCAAGCTCTTCGACGAAATCAGGCGGATTTTCGCTTCGACCAAAGAAGCCAAAGCCCGTGGCTACAGCGTAGGCAGATTCAGTTTTAACGTGAAGGGCGGCAGATGTGAAACCTGTCAGGGCGATGGTGTCTTGCGTATAGAAATGAACTTTTTGCCCGACGTGTACGTGCAGTGTAGCGAATGCAAGGGGAAAAGGTACAACACGGAAACTCTCAGCGTACTTTACAAGGGCAAAAACATCGCCGAAGTCCTTGATATGACGGTTGAGGAAGCAGGGAAGTTTTTCGAGAACCTGCCTGTCCTATCAAGGAAACTGCAGACCCTGCTTGATGTGGGGCTCGGCTACATAAAGCTAGGACAAAGCAGCACCACATTGTCAGGTGGCGAAAGTCAACGCATCAAAATCACCCGTGAACTGAGCAAAAACAAGTCAGGGCACGTTGTTTACATGCTGGATGAGCCCACCACGGGACTACACTTTGACGATACAAAACGGTTGATTAGGGTGCTAAACCGGCTCGTAGACAAGGGAAATACAGTTTACGTTATCGAACACAATCTTGACGTTGTCAAAAGCTGCGACTATCTCATTGACTTAGGTCCCGAGGGCGGAGCTGCAGGCGGCGAGGTCGTTGCGTCGGGAACTCCAGAGGAAGTTGCGAGAAACCCTCGTTCGTTTACTGGGTTGTTCCTATCGAAAATTCTTCATGAACGTAAGGTAACAAGTTAATGCATAATGGCGAAAAACCTAATGATTCACATATCGGCTCCCACTGAATTTAGAAGCTCCGAAATCCCCACTGACCCAGGTGTATACTTGTATCGTGACGAAGCGGGCGAAATACTCTACATTGGCAAAGCTAAGAACTTACGGTCACGCGTCAGAAGCTACTTCTCAAATATTGATAAGCCTGTGAAAACTGTGCAGCTGGTTTCGCGGATCCGAAACATCGACTGGGTTGTCGTCAATAGCGAAGTCGAAGCGTTGCTTCTGGAGAACAAGCTCATCAAGCAGCATACGCCCAAGTACAACATCAGCTTGAAAGACGCCAAAACTTTTGCATACATCGCTTTGACGAGGGAGCCTTACCCGCGGGTTTTAATGAGCCGAAAGGTTTCGCGTAAACTCGAATCGTTCGGACCTTATACGGATGGCTTCACAAGGCAGGACCTCCAACGTTTGGTGGTGAAGGTTTTCAAGCTCCGTATCTGCCGTAAGCTTCCGAAGCGAGCCTGCCTGAACTTCCACATTGGTTTATGTTCGGCTCCCTGCAACGAAAACGTTACCTTCGAACAGTACACAGAGCAGGTTGCTCAGGCACGTTCGTTTCTAGGCGGCAACTTCGAGAAAACTATCAAGCTCCTGCTAACTAAGATGCAGCAAGCCAGTCAAAACCAACAGTACGAACGGGCACTGGAACTACGTCGCCAAATCGCATCTATAAGACTCTTAACCCAGCGGCAAATCGTAGACCACGAACGGCGGTTCGACCAGGATGTGATGGCTTTCAGGCGGCTTGGCGAAAAAGCCTTGGTGGTGCAGATGGGCATCCGGAAAGGGGTCTTGCTAGGCAAGAAAGAGTTCTCGATCGACCTTCAGCCGCAGGTGGAGCAGGAATTCCTAAAAGCTTTCTACGCCACAAACCAAATTCCTCGAGAAATCGTCGTCAATGAGCCCTGCTGGGAAAACAACACTGAAAAGACCGCTTTGGAAGGGTTCTTTTCTTCGAAGAGAGGAGCATTGGTTTCACTAACAGTTCCAAGACGCGGGGACAAACTTGCCCTTGTGCGGCTTGCTGAAAAGAATTTGGAATCCACGCTGGACGAGGATAGCGCACTGGTTGACTTGCAGACTGCACTTAACCTGTCTGGAGTACCACATGTTGTAGAGTGTTTTGACATATCCAACCTGGGCAAGGAACACGTCGTTTCAGGCATGGTTCGTTTCACCGACGCGAAGCCGGACAAACGCAACTACCGCCGATTCAAAATCAAAAACGTTGAAGGGCAAGACGACTTTGCATCGATGGCAGAAGTGGTCAAGAGGAGGTACTCTCGCTTAGCAGAAGAGAAAGCGTCCATGCCAGACTTGGTTATCGTCGACGGAGGTCCCGGGCAAGTTGCTGCCGCCAAATCAGCTTTGTCTTCTTTGGGGCTGCAGCTTCCACTCATCGGCTTGGCTAAGGAACATGAGGAGATCTACCTGCCAGGCGAATCGGTTCCTTTTAAGCTTAACAAGAACCAACGAATGATGCTTTTCCTGCGTAAAGTCCGCGATGAAACCCACCGCTTTAGCCTGGGATACAACGTGAAAAGGCGAGATATGAAGCTCAGAAGTGAATTCGACAAGAGATAAGTGGCTGGCAAAACGGCGCGACGACGCTAGATTATGCCGGTCAATAGACGGGAGACAGAGAATTGGTCCAGTGGTTTATCAAACGTTTTACGTGGCGCCCTCAACAATGCTTAAAACCTGCAAACTGCAAACCAAGTAATGTGCATCTCATATGGACAAAGTCGATTTTCGGAAAGAGTTCAAGAATCTATACAACCCTCCTTCAAAAAACGTCGCAGTAGTCGATGTTCCTGCTTTCAATTTTTTAATGGTTGACGGTATGGGCGATCCAGTTATTTCGCAGGAGTACAAGGATGCCGTTGAAGCTCTGTTTGCCGTCTCCTACGCCCTGAAGTTCATGGTGAAGAAGGAAAAATCAGCTGTGGATTATGGAGTGTTGCCTCTGGAGGGGTTGTGGTGGGCGGACGACATGAACGCCTTTGTCGAAGGAAAAAGAGATTGTTGGAAATGGACTGCCATGATAATGCAGCCAAAATTTGTCACTGAGCAAATGTTCCAAGATGGTGTTGCCCAGGTAAAGAAAAAGAAAAACCTGACAGCAATCCACAAGATTCGTTTCGAGACGTTTCATGAAGGATTGTCAGCCCAGATAATGCATCTTGGACCATACTCGGCGGAGAAACACACAATTGAGAAGATACACGGTTTTATCAAGGATAATGGCTATGTGGTCAACGGAAAACACCATGAAATTTATCTGAGTGACGTTAGAAAGTCCGCGCCTGAAAAACTGAAAACCGTTTTAAGGCAGCCAATGAGGAAAAGCCCGTGACATAGTAACCAAAAGTTCGCTAACGATTTCTGTGCGATTCACTTTCGTGGAAGAAGGGGTTTTCAGATCCACATTTTGAGCACCGCGACTCAACTACGGTTAGCCAAGTTCCGCAGCCTGCACACTTAGCTTGTATTTTGATTCCGCAATGGGGACAGAAGTACTCATTCTTCTTCAATTTCACGCAGTACAGGAGGTGACCTAGTTCCAATCCGCATTTTGGGCAAGCCTGCTTTGGGTTAGACATCGGAAGTTACTTTGAGCTTTTGGCAGAAATACCTTTTGGAAAGAATGAAGCTCTGAACTGTGTTTTGGTGGCGGGCGAGGAGGGATTTGAACCCTCGACCCCCAACTTAGGAGGCTGGTGCTCTATCCGGGAAGACATCAAAACCTTGCGGGAACCCCCCTTTAGCAGAGATGCCTTCTATCCGTACTGAGCTACTCGTCCACAGCACCAACTCAAACAGCAACTTCAACATAAATACTCTTCTAAGAATCCAGAAAGTAGCCCTCTACTTAGAAAGAAAAGGAAGGCAACCAAACACAATAGACTCTTTCCTCAGGCACATAAAGGTCTTGGCAAAACATGCGAACTTAGACAATCCCCAAGAAGTAGAATTAGCAATAGCACGATGGAAACTGACAGACCAAAAAACCAAGAAACCAACAAACACGCCAGCATCAAACACATACAAAGCCAAACTATGCTACACCTACCAACACTACGCGAAATTCTATGGAATAACTTGGGAACTACCAAAATATATTGAAGAGCAAAGGAGCATTCAGCCACCCTCAGACGAAAAATGCCAAATGCTAATAGCATCAGCAAGAGGCGCCCTATCCCTAAGACTTGACATAAGCACTCAAACAGGACTAAGACCAATAGAAGTGCAAGGCTACAAGGGACTAAAAGTAAAAGACATCCACACAGACCAACGAACAATAACAGCCCTAAGCACTAAAGGATGCAACCCAAGACCACCAATGCAAATAAGCGAAGAGCTGCTGACCAAACTCAAAACATACATCACAAAACACAACCTCCAAGCAGAAGATTATCTATTCAAGGGAGATGCCAGAAGATATGGCGAACATTACCGCAGAATGCGAAACAGATTAGCCGAAAAACTCAAAGACCCAACAATTAAGGCAATCCGACTCTACGACCTAAGACACCATTATGTCACTAAACAGCTTAGAAAAATCCAAAACACAGAATTTGTCAGACAAATAGTAGGACACAAACAACTCAATACAACTCAAAAATATTTTCACCTATTAGCCAACACAAACGGAGAATGGATAGTCGAAGGAACAAACGACAAAGAACGAGCCAAACAACTACTCGCAGTAGACTTCACTTATCAACTGACGACAACAGACGGAACAATGCTTTTCGGAAAGCAAAAATGACTTCTGCTGGGACTTGCATCCATCACTTGCAGTGACTGAGAAGCACCGTTTTATTAGAAGGGTATATCTTTGCTTCAAAAACATGAGACATTTCCTCCTCTAATCCTCCCCAAGAAAGCGCATACCTAGGGAATCTCTTCAACTATTTTTTTCACTTCTGCTTCGCTGAAAGCTCTCATCGTAATAGTCTTTTGATTGCCTGTCTTTGCAACAGCTAAGGTGAAAGAGGCAAGCGCATAATCATTTGGGAACTCGACTTTGGCTACTGCGTCATACTGCCCCAATACAAGGTTCCAATCCAACATTTTTCCGCCGAACTTTTCAATAGCGTCACGAGCAGCTTGAACACGCTCAGGTAAGTCATTTGGGTTAGCCATTGATTTTTCGCTGGCTTCCATGAGAACAATGTAAGTTGGCATACTGTCGTTTCACCTCCCATAGACGTAAAACGAGTTACATTTAGCTTATTAGTGTCTATTGGACGAGCGTGTCTAAAAATTTATTCAGCCTTCAATTCATCTCGGAAGTCAAGATAAATTTTTGGTCAAGTTCCAGCCTTGACCCGCGCGCCACATACACGTAAAGCAGGGACTCTTATCAAAGAAGGCATAGGGGGCAAAACCCAAATTGGAGAAAATGTTAAACCAAAAAATCTACCAAACAAGAAGAGAAATAGAGGCACAAGAAAAGAGCGAACCTTGAAAACAAAAATGGAGAATACAACAACGAATACAGGAGAGGGAACAACAATTAACAAAGAAGAACCTGAAAAATTAATCTGCCCTATGTTGGTGCTCTATCCGTACTGAACTACTCTTCCACAACACCAACTCAGGCAACAACTTTGACATAAATACCCTTCCAAAAGGAGAAAAATTACTCAGACTTCTAGAAGGAAAAGGCAGAAGCGAAAATATCCGAGATTCCAGGAACAAAAGGAGGAGGACAGATTATTTTGCATAAGCCTCGACGAGGTCGCGTGCTGTGATAATTCCTATCAATTTGCCCTCTTTTACTATAGGCAATCGTCTAATGTGTTTTATCGCCATTGTGGCAGCGGCTCTGTGAACGCTTGTGCCTGCGGGAATAGTGATCAAAGGCGATGAGCACTCCGGTCCTACCGAAGTAAATAATGCCCTGCCCTTGGCTAAGAAAGCTGTGAGAAGATCCCGTTCAGTGAAAATCCCAAAGGGTTCTCCTTTGCGGGTGACTATGACGCTGCCGATGCGCTGCCTACCCATTATGCCAGCTGTGCTGATAACAGATGTTTCTTCATCAGCGGTAACGATGTCTTTTGTCATGAAGTCATCTACTTTGACCTCAGTTTCATGTACATCAGGCAAACTCTTGATTAAGTCAGAAGCAGTTATAATCCCGACAAGCTTCCCAACATCAAATACTGCAAGTCTACCTTTCCTACTAATCATCAGTTGGGCAACTTCTTTTATTGGTAATGTAAGCGAAACGCCCGTTAGCGGATACGACATCACTTCTCCAACCTTTTCATCCTTTAGAAACAGCCCAAGCGCTAAGACCTTGCTCAACAAATCTCGCTCAGTAACTATTCCCACCGGTGTTTTATAGTTTAGTACAATCAGGCTTCCAATGTGCTTCTCTCCCATTATTCGGGCAGCTTCATCCAATGAAGTTTCTGGGGTTGTGGTAACAACATCTTGGCTCATTAAGTCCTTCGCCATTCGATAACGGGGCAAATCACGCTTGTATTGGTCATAGGCAATATCAACGATGCTTGGCAACTTCCTTTTCATTTCTTCTCGGGGTGTCGCCAAAGAAATCCCTCAAATAAATAATAGGTGAAACTTCTAATTAAGCTTCCACATCAGTGCATCGGCGTCTTTGAATCTGGCAGCCCTCGATAGTTTGCGATTTGCTTGGCGACAAATAGTCTACACCAATTTTAACCTACTGCCTTGACTTGTGCAAAAACTTTAAACTGTACGAAACTGCGAATTATGGGTGGTTGGTGCAGGGGTACCCGAGCCAGGTCTAAATAGGAGGCCAATTCGCCCTCTAGGACAAGGGGGAGGACTTAAGATCCTCTGACTCAGGTCTTCGTGGGTTCGAATCCCACCCCCCGCACCACGTCGGAACCCACCGAGGCGAATTTGGTTAATTTTGGAATTTGGCTTTTGAAACGTGGAAACAGGGAATCCACTGTTAAACGCAAACTGGTGTATCTCAGAGCTATATGTGGTTCACCTGATAAAATGATGTCTCAAGTGTTTGCAAAGAGTTGGGTTGATAAAGCTAAGGAAAATGCGTTAGATGTTGTTTCTCAATGCGCAGATTTCCTAAATGTTTCAGTGACAAAGCCGAGGTTCAGAGCCTACGATAATCGAGAGATGTATGTCCCCAATCCAGAGATGGTCAAGCAGCCCTCTACAGAGTTCGCAACTTGAATCTTAGGGCAAGAATTAGAATCGCAATTGAGACTGGTGCGAGTGCAGGAGAAATCTGGCGAATAACTTGGAGCGACTTCAATGCTCAAAGCAAGACCCTGACGGTCACTGGCAATAAAGGACACCGAACCTCAACCTATAGCATTAGTGACGAATTGGTTTCTTTGCTTTTGCAGATTCCAAAACTTGAGGAGAGAATATTTTGCCGTATCAAAGACCCAGAAAACAGGCTGCAGATTCCAAAGCAGCAGACACTCTAAGGGCGTTGACCCAGCCAAAGAGCAAAGCCATGAGCAAATGGGGGAGTCTGGAGTGGCTCAGGATCCAGCCGTCGCCCGCTTCTTTCCAGCAGCGATTCTCAGCAGCATGATTTTTGTTTTTAGTGAACGGTACATCACTCACTTCTTAAATTTTGTATCCATCGAAATAGCTATTGAGGTTATTAAATAAAAATATGAATGGGACTCAAGAAAATTAGGAGAGGAACAAATTTGGAAAAGAAAAATATTGAAAAAATCTTAATGGCAGTCCTAATTGGACTGTTAGTGTTTTCGAGCTATGCATACCTTTCTGGTTCGCAGCCAACCGGTGCTTCAGCAGCTACAACAACATACGGAGACATAATGCAATACGACTGGCCGCAGGCCGGATATGACGAGGGGAACTCTGGGTTTAATCCTGGACCAGCGCCTGACAGACCTAACGTGCTATGGAGCGTTGCAGTGAGCGGTTCCGGTATGATAAGCGTCTTCAACGGAAAGGCCTACCTAATTCAGGGTACAATAATTGGAGGCGCAACGGGCGCAAGTGTTATTGCATACGATGCTCTTACCGGTCAAAAAGTCTGGACAGCTAATGTTCCAAAACCCTTCAAAGGCGTAAGCGGCGTACAAAAACTAGACGATACATACCTGCTAGGGTACGATGTCGGATTTCTGACTGCAGTAAAAATTGCTGATGGCACAGTCGCTTGGACCGTCGATATTCCTGGCGGAAGTGGACTTCCTGGAACCGGATCATATTTCGCTGGACACTATTCAGATAGCATGAAAATATTCGCCTCTTCGGCTTGGAATGCAGCAACAAACGAAGCTATGTTTGTAGGTTATGACCTCTCAAATCCTTCGACACCACCGTCAATAGCTTGGACATACAAAACCGATACACCAGCTGAAATGCTCTGTTCGGGCGACGGAAAATTCTACTTGGGAACTACAGAGGCAACAGTGGTTGCCATAGACGGGAAAACTGGAGTACGTGTGTGGGAGTCACATACAAGGGGTGGACTAGTACAACAATCAGCTATCTACCAAAACGGTAACCTCTTTACTTCTGCGGTAACTTGGCAAATGACTTGCTTTGATAGCGCTACAGGCCAAATCAAATGGCAGACTGAAAAAGGCGCAAGAGCGTTTTCGGCATATAGAGGCGCGGCAGGATTTGGAATGGTCTTTGACGCCACGGTCGAGCTTGACCCCTATGGCACCATAAGAGCTTGGGACGCGGAAACAGGAACAGAATTGTGGCGGCAACCAGCATACTTCAACATTCACTACTGCACAATGGCTGTTGCGGATGGCAAGCTTTACTCTTCAACATGTGATCAGGGCGCTACCTCACAGACAGGCGGACTACAAATGCCTGGATTTGAAACTGCATGCTTTGACATTCATACTGGCACTCAGCTTTGGAAGATTAAAGTAAACTTTTCTCACATCTCAATTGCGTACGGAAACATCTATGGTTACGCCAGTGGTCGTATTTACTGCATTGGAGGTGCACCGAAAGACTGGTCGCTGGGGCTTCAAGGAAATGTTGACACTGGAAGAGCAGCTGTTGGCCAGTCAGGTCCATCAGACATTTCTACGCCTAAATGGACTTTCCAAACAGGCGGTGACGTTAGCAGTTCACCCGCAGTCGTAGCAGGCAAAGTGTATGTTGGCTCTCATGACAAAAACTGGTACTGCTTAGATGCTTATACTGGCGCAAAAATCTGGAACTTTACAATTGGACACTTCGTACGATCCTCAGCTGCTGTATCTGACGGCAAGGTTTTCACGGGCGCTGACGATGGATACTTCTATTGCTTAGACGCAAACACTGGGACTCAATTATGGAAAACCTCTGCAGGTGGATTCTTCCCGTACCAGTTTACTGCGATTGAATATCAGTCTCGCTCCTCTCCAGTAGTTGCTGGCGGTAAGGTCTACGTCGGTTCACAAGATGGCAAAGTTTACAGTCTCAGCGCTGCAGATGGACACGTATTGAACACATATAACACTGGAACCCCAATATTCGGTTCCCCCATATACTATGCCGGCACGATATACATAGCGTCCACCGATTTCTACCTATACGCTTTAAACGCTAATGACTTAAGCCTGAAATGGAAAAGCATATCGCTGACCATGGACATCGAAGTGCCCGAACGCTCTAAGTTTAGCGTCGACGCTACGCCAACCATAGGTGGAGGAGTGGTCTACGTCGGGGCGGGAGTCTACAGCGGCACGGCTAAGGCTGGTGTAGACTATGCAGGGCAAAGTTATCCCAGTGGTTCGGGATTCGGCGGCTGTATGAGAATGATGGCTTTCAATGCAACCACAGGCACACTTGTCTGGAATATAACGCGAGCTGGAAACACACCACTTCATGTTCCAGTATACTGGAATGGGCAGATATACGAGCCGTGAGTTCTTCTATATAACGTCAATGAATGCATCGAAACCAAATTCCGGAACGGCTAAGCTGGGTGACTTCGGACTTGCAACCTCTCCTCGACTATCCGGAAATCGCACATGGGCACAATGGTTAGGCTACCAAATATCTTCTTCAGCCGCATACGCAGATGATGCAACCGGCGCAAAAGTATACATAGGATCCGACATTGGCAGTCTATACGCTTTGGACGCCACTAATGGAAAAACGCTCTCGGTATTCACAGCTGGCGCGAACATACCTTCGTCCCCCGCTGTCTGGGATGGCAAACTGTATGCTGCTTCGATTAACGGTAAGGTCTACTGTTTCGACGACTCGCCAAAGGTTGACTTCAGCGTCAACGCGGCTTCCAGCAAAGGAACAATGATGTGGGTATCCGAATCTGTTACCATAGGTGGACGATTAGTCAGCAACCCAGTAGAGTTAGTTTGGACTGACGACACATTCTACCTCCCTACACCAAGCACCCAACACCCAGGCTTACCAAACGCTAACGTTATCGTTTCCATCACAAAGCCAGACGGAACATCGATCAACTTGACTGATACAACTGATAAAAATGGCGACTTCAGCGTTTCCTACACTCCAACAGAAGTCGGCAATTGGGGCTGGGTAGCCTTCTACGAGGGCAAAAGCACAAACGGACTAACATACAACGCGGCGTACACCGAATTTAACACACTATCAGTAAATAACCCCTCAGCTGGGCCATCCGCTGAAGCTACTGCTACTCCCACACAGAACTTGGGCTTTCCAGTAGAATACGCCTACGCCATCATTGCCGTCATCATCATTGCCATAATCGCCGTAGCCGCTTTTCTCCTCAGAAAGAAAAAGCCAACACAATAAAACCAAACATAATCTTCCCCCTCTTTTTTTGGGGTAAAAACCATTTGCAGTGAAGTAGGGGCTGAATGGATTCCTGCGAATAATATTCCTCATTTAGGTTGGAGCTGGAGTTTCCGATTTTCTCACCACTTGCAGGAATCCCAGCAAACCCTACGAGCAACTTTCTAGTGTAGGTTAAAAGAATATTCGTTTTCTCCACAAACCAGAATAGGCGCTTGCCTCCAAAGAGTAGTGGGGAAGACGGTTTAGAGGTGAACGTGGGGGTTTTGCTCCTTTCGTTCGTTGTCTGCGGTTTAGGATTGACTGTGTCCTATGTTTTTTCCAATCCAGCTGGTTTCTTAGTGGATGGCTTGGGTCTTGTTTTCCTTGCGTATGCTCTATTCACCGGGAAACCTGAAAAAGAAAGTTGAGCTCAACCGCAATTAGCCAGTAGATGCTTTTTACCGAGTTAGTGTGTTGGCCTCTTCGCAATACTGATAGATTTGGTGTTTTTCTGGTTGATCGGTTGGAGGTTGGAAGGCGGAATAGAACAATGTTTGTTTTCCGGTTCCAGATTTGGATTTGTTAGTAAGGCAAAGTTTTCTCCATGTTTTCTCTTTTATGGTAATAACTAGAGAGGGGGCGTGTTGATATGAGATAGTGTGTGTCTCTTTCTAAAAGGCTTAACCCATTTTGCATGACAAAACTTTGCATCAAAGGTAAAGATTCTTTGTTGACTAAATTCTTCTTGACGTATAATGCACTTTCGTTATCGCCCATGTGAATAATCTTAGCATTTAGCACGTTAGAGATTACTCTGATTCTATTCATTAAGACTATAGCATTAGTTAAATCCAATCTGAGTGCCCCATGTCCAAATATAGCTGCCTTAAATATCCTCAGGATAGACGATTGCAGGTATCCCTAACTTTGGCAATTATATCCGTGTGTATTTTTGGTATATAGTAGTTTGTGTGTGGTACCCATGCACTACAGCAAAAGGCTAGAAGATAGTGCAAAGTTTTCTAAGTTGTTCGCTTCAAAGACTCTGCTTTTGAACTCTTCAACATTCAACTTAAGGTAATACCTATCAAACACTGACCTTCGAACTCTTCCTATTGAAGGTCCAGTCTTCCTCCTATGACAACACTCTTTCAGTTTGCCTTAGAACATGTTGAAAAGGAATTTGAGTACAGCGATCAAGATTATTAGCCCTATTACCACGACAATAGCAGACCATACAAATCTTCCGAGACCCATTTGCTCAATCACCTCTCAACTTCTGGGATTTATCCACCTAACAAGCTAGACCTAATTTTGTTTAAAAGCTTATGTGGCTGGAGGACAGACACTACAATCGTTCGGGCCAATAATGAAAGAGAAAAAATAGTAACGAAGTTTTGCAAGCCACCTTATTCGTTTGAAGGATCTCATATTGAACAGTTTTTCGGGCGTCGCCCGCCAGGTTTCCAAGAGACCAACAAAGCAGGACCTCATCGAAATCAGGCTTGTAGATAGTGTGCAATCCCCAATAATAAAAAATTCCCGCTGAACGGTTAACTTGTACGAAATTCATTGGCACAAGAGCAGAAAAGAGCGCTTATTTTTCACTTCTAAAACCGGATCGTGAAGAAAATTTCGTTGTGGCAGTTCTTTTTCTTTTTTCAAAAGCGGAATAGAGAACCGTTGCCACCACAACCACAGCGACCCCAGCCGCAAGCGCAAGGTAAATCAGCGGAAAAGGAGGCGATGCCGATGTTGTCGCTAGAGCACAAATGACACCGTTGCCGACTATGTAGACAACACCTTCGACGACCGAAGGAGAACCGGCGGTTCCGGCTGCATTAACAGGAGAGAAAACCCCTGCCGGGTAACTCCATATTTCGGAGCCGCTTGTGGCGTTGAGACAGTAAAGGTTACCATCATAAGACCCCGCCAAAACGCATCCGCCTACAACTGCGGGTGCGGCAATTACTTGGGCGCCTGATGTGTAGTTCCATATTTGGGTACCGTCTGAGGCGTCAAGGCAGTAGACGAGGAAGTCTGAGGAGCCAATGTAGACCTTACCGTATGCAACTGCAGGGTCCGACACCGCGTTTCCCCAGTGGTAGTTGTGGGACGGCCCATTGCTATTGAACTCAGTCGTGTAGTTCCATATTTTGGCGCCGTCGGAAGCGCGAAGGCAGTAAGCGTTGCCATCGGCTGAACCCGCATACACGTAGCCGTCCGCCACCGCAGGCGAACGCACAGCCCCGCCAGTGCTGAAATTCCAGATTTTCGAGCCGTTCGCCGCGTCCAAGCAGAAAACGGTGCCATCGTGGTTGCCCACGTAGACGTAGCCGCCGCTAACCGCAGGGGAAGTTCCTGACGCGGTGTAGCCGATTGAGAAGTTCCAGACCTTATTTCCATTTGCAGTATCAAGACAGTAGATGTCGCCACCGCTCACAGCATTAAGACTGAAGATGTTGCCGTACGATGATACAACGTAAACCAAGTCATTAACAACCGTGGGGGAAGAGTCAAATGAGTCTCCCGTTGAATAATTCCACAACTGCGACCCGCTATAAGCGTCAAGACTGTAAACGCCGCCGTTCACGGAACCCGCATAGACTCGTCCGTCTGCAACCGCAGGAGAACCCGCGTAGTTTAAAATCGGAAAATTCCATGTGTTTGCGCCTGTGGTTGCATCGAAACAAGAAAGGTTGTATTGCGAGATCACGTAGACGAAGCCGTCGGTGACTGCTGGAGAATGAGGCGTCGATGCTGGATCAGGTTCAAGCGTGTAATTCCATAGTTGCGTTGGAAAAGTTGTGGGAGGTGTGCCGTTTGAGTAGCCTGTGTGGGCTGCGTCGTGATGGTACATCGGCCAGTCATCTGCAGACCCATTATCAGATGAAGAAACCATTGACACGTTTAGCATTTGACTGGGGAAAGTAACGAGAATTATAGCTAAGAGGGTGGCCGCAATTAGAAGGATCTTTTTGCGCATAGGCATCAGTTAGACTATTGGGTGTATTTGCCTAAAAGCGTGTTTGTAAAGATTTCTTGACACAAGAAAGACTGGAGGCTGGCAACTTTGGTTTCTTAGCTTACTTTCTATTCTTCATGTATTTGACAACCTTAGCAGAACTGATTACCACAATCGCTATTATGGATACTATGATTCCTGCCAAAAGCAACTGTGGCAAACCAAAAAAGTAGCACTATTTAACCGGCAGTT
>CAWIYU010000010.1:0-19163 GCA_963840395.1 Candidatus Bathyarchaeota archaeon
CTCGTACCCGTTTGGTGGTAAGTCCGGTCCGCCCCCGCGCGCGCTGCAATTTCTAAACGAGTTTAAATCTTGGGTATAACAATATACTTGTAGAAGGGAACAGTTTTGGAACGGTCAAAAGCAATTGGCGTCCTATCTTCTAAAGGTAATACCAATCTTCCCCAGCAAAAATCTAAGATTTGTGCATTTGCTAAGAATCACAAAAACATTGATACTACTAAAAAAAGATTACCAATGAATAAGATTAAGGAGAGAATAACATGGCGTATTTAACTCAAACCCAAAGTGGTCAACCGGTGCTCATTTTGAAGGAGGGAACCTCTCGAAGCAGAGGCAAAGAAGCCCAAAGAAACAACATTCAAGCCGCACGCGTAATCGGAGAAGTCCTCAAAACCACACTTGGACCACGCGGTATGGACAAAATGCTCGTTGATAGCTTAGGCGACATAACAATAACAAACGATGGAGCAGCAATTCTGAAGGAAATAGAAGTGGAGCATCCAGCGGCGAAAATGATGGTGGAAATCGCCAAGACTCAGGATGACATGGTGGGTGACGGAACAACAACCGCCGTAGTGTTAGCCAGCGAACTTCTCAAGAAAGCAGAAGAACTCTTAGACCAGAACATCCACCCAACCATACTCGTCAGTGGATACCGCAAAGCAGCAAAGAAAGCAATCGAAATCATAGAGAAAAACGCGGTGCCCATCGACGTTGAAGACCACAAAACAATGATGAAGCTCGCTTTGACATCCATGGGCAGCAAAGGAGTGGGTGCCGCTAAAGAGCACTTTGCGGAAATAGCCATAGAAGCTGTAAAGCAGATAACCGAGAAACGCGAAGACACGATAACAGCTGATATAGATAATATACAGCTAGTAAAGAAGACGGGAAAAAGCCTCATCGAGACGCAACTCGTCAGAGGCATAATCGTAGACAAAGAAGTCATTCACCCTGGGATGCCCCGTAAAAAAGAAAACGCAAAAATCGCGCTTCTGGACTCAGCCCTCGAAATCGAGAAAACCGAGATGAGCGCCGAAATACGCATACGCGATCCAAAACAGATGAAAGCTTTCCTAGACCAGGAAGATAGCATGCTCAAAGACATGGTAACCAAGATCAAAGCCTCCGGAGCAGACGTTGTGTTCTGCCAAAAAGGCGTAGATGACATGGTCCAACACTACCTATCTAAAGAAGGAATAATGGCTGCTAGACGAGTTAAGGAGTCAGACATGGAGAAACTCGCACGTGCCACAGGCGGAAGAGTTACCTCTAATTTGAACGATTTGAAGACGGCAGACTTGGGTTTTGCCGGCTTGGTTGAAGAGCGCAAGATTGGCGACGACAAAATGATCTTTGTTGAAAAATGCAAAGATCCCCATTCTGTAGCTATACTCATACGAGCAGGGCTTGAACGAATGGTGGATGAAGCTGAAAGAGCAATAACCGATGCGCTGTCGGTGGTTTCAGACGTCACAGAGAACAATAAAATCGTCGCTGGCGGCGGCGCTGTCGAAATCGAAGTTGCCAAGGAGCTGCGCAAGTACGCTAACAAGGTCGGTGGCAGAGAACAACTCGCCGTAGAAGCATTCGCAGGTGCAATGGAAATAATACCTAAAGCCCTCACGGAAAACGCTGGATTTGATCCAATAGACGTTTTAGCCGAACTGAGATCAGCGCACGACAAAGAAACTGGCAAATACATGGGCATAAACGTTTTCACAGGCAAAGTCGAAAATAGCATCGAAAACGGAGTAATCGAACCAATCGTAGTTAAAATACAGGCCATAAAATCAGCGACCGAATCAGCCTCGATGATACTACGCATAGACGACGTCATAACATCCAAAGCACCCAAAGGTGGCCCACCCGGCGGAATGCCAGGTAGTCCTGAAGGCGAAGAATAAACACTACCCAATTCTTTGAAAAATAACCGTGCGTGCCGCTAAGAAGTCTGCCTATTAGGGATAGAAGGGAAGATGTGACACCGGATAAAAACCCGGACCAAACTGAAGTCCCTAAAAAATAGGGTTATTTGTGTTAGTTGTTAAAGTGCCCTAATACCCTGGCGGCATACCGCCGTAGCCTCCGCCAGGCATTCCACCTGGAGGCATAGGTGGAGCTTTCATCTTTCCAGAGGCGATGACATCATCAACCCTCAGTATCATTGTGGCAGCTTCAGTAGCAGACTTGATTGCCTGTTTCTTAACAGCTAGGGGTTCGTAGACTTCCAGTTCTCTCATGTCTCTGATTTTTCCTTCAAAAACGTCGACGCCTGCCCATTTTTCACCCTTCTCATGGCGAGTTCTAAGCTCTAATAGCAGATTTATTGGATCCAGACCTGCATTTTCACCCAATGTTAATGGTACAATTTCCATAGCCTCGCCGAAGTTCCGCACGGCAAGTTGTTGTCTGCCCGGTATAGTTTCAGCATAGGCTCTTAGTGCTCTAGCGATCTCCATTTCTGGAGCTCCTCCTCCCGCAACGATCTTTGGTGACTGAACCACATCTCGGACTACGCATAAAGCGTCGTGAAGTGATCGTTCAGCTTCATCAAGAAAGCGTTTATCTGCACCTCGTATGAGAATAGCTAATGAGCGTGGGTTTTTGCATCCTTCTATGAAGGTCATCTTGTCGTCGCCGATTTTCCTCTCCTCAACAAGTCCAGCATAGCCCAAGTCGGTTTCTCTGAGCTCTTCCAGATTTGTGACGGCTTTTCCACCTGTTGCCTTTCCAAGTTTCTTCATATCTGACTCTTTAACCCGTTGGATGGCTAAGACTCCTTTCCTTGCCAAGAAATGCTGAACCATGTCGTCTATGCCTTTCTGGCATATAACGACGTTGGCCCCTGCAGTAACTATCTTTTCAACCATTGTTTTGAGCATATTCTCTTCTTCCCGCAGGAAAGATTGCATCTGTTCGGGAAGTTCAATGTTGATCTTAGCATCGAACTCGGTCTTTTCAATTTCAAGTGCGCTATCTAACAATGCTATCTTTGCCTTCTCCACCCGTTTGGGCATGCCCGAATGTACAACTTCCTTGTCGAGAACCAATCCTTCAATGAGCATAGTTTGAGTAAGGGATTCACCGGGCTTCTTCTCTACTGTAATATCGTCCAAGTCTGCAACGTAGTTTTCTCCAACTTTTTGGGACACGCGCAATACGGCTTCAACAGCTATCTCTGCAAGCTGCATCTTGTTTTCAGACACCAGCTTACTGGCCATTGAGGTTTCCGCTACCCTCTTCAAGAACTCTTTTCCCTTAGGCTTAACTGGAATCGCAATTTCATCAAGAGTTTCAAGAGCTTTTTCAACTGCTTTAATGTATCCTTCAACGATTACTGTTGAATGAACACCCTTGTTTATCAAATCTTCAGCCTTTCCCAAGAGTTCGCCAGCCAAAATGACTGATGTGGTGGTTCCATCTCCAACTTCAGCGTCTTGGGTCTTAGCGACTTCAACCATCATCTTAGCAGCTGGATGGTCAATATCCATCTTGTCAAGGATTGTTCTTCCATCACTGGTAACGATTACATCGCCAGAACTATCAACTAACATCTTATCCATACCTTTGGGACCTAACGCAGTCTTGACCGCTTCGGCAATCGTTCTTGCAGCCATAATGTTATTTCGTTGAGCATCCCTACCTGTCGACCTACCCGAGCCTTCCTTCAAAATTAGAACAGGTATACCTGTTTGCGAAGACAAAACGCTACTCCTCCAAATATCACTATAAGTATGATTCAGTTAAGGCTTTCCTAGTTTTGCTCTGCCGCTAAATCCACACTAAGCGAAGTCTATTTAGAATAAGCAAAGTTGTTTTTACATCGCATGAAGTCTGCTATGATTTACATCCAGTTTTGGCCAGGTTTGCGTTGCAGAATCACGCGTTTTTCATAGTTGCGTCGATTCCTTTTAGCGCGCATGCTTGTTCCAAAAATGGTTAAAAGTGGTTAAAAGTCTGCTTTCCCGTTCAGGGGCATGTCAAAGCATGTACTTTGAATTGAAAGGCTCCATCGGGTTTAAGAGCAAAAAGGCTACTTTTGACCATTTTTCACCAATTTAGGAACAGCCACGCGCGCGTTGTGTTTTTGCGGGTGTTTGCGGCATGCAAAAACGTTTTGAGTAGCACAAACCTTGCCGGCGGGCGCTAAAGCGGACAAGATACCCATAAACAACAAATCCTTGTCTGCTTATTAGAACAAAACGTCGAATAGTTGGACCCTTGGTAACATCGGGAGCTTTATAGCAAAGGTCAGAGTATCAATAGTATAGAGGTGCATTATGCCTCTTCTTGAATGCCCTTCCTGCAATGAAATTCTTGAAGTTGAACCGCCAGATAGACTTCACTCAGCATTCTCATCAACAAAGCCAATACAAAAGATGGCTCATGGCAAAATCATCCAAAAAAAAGTAAGGTGCAAAAGCCAAGGTTGCAAAAAAACAGTTACGGTTTACTGGTATGCTCCACTAGAAGGCTCATGCTTCAACGATATATTGTAAGCTTCAAAATGTAATGTTATCGATTAATTAGCGTTAGCTTTGGAAATTAGCAAGTTTGTCAACTCAGTTCTAAGCAAAACGCGCGCGCCAGGAAACCGTCTTCGAAACATAGATTTTTATGGACTTTTCCCTTTTCTCAACTTATTAATGGGTTTCTCAAACGCGTCAACTTTGTTTCACAAAACTGTTTAAGATGAGCCATTCCCTTGTTAGCGCCAGGAAGAGTTCGCTTAAAATAGGCACAGTGTAGGTTAATGAATGCACAGATATTGAATGCAAGTAAGAAGAACCAATCGATCGTCAGTGCCCTATTCTTAGACTATGACGGGACTTTGAGCCCCCTTAACGTCTCAAGGGCTGAATCAAAAGTCCATGCTAAGACAAGTGCTCTGCTGAATCACATAAGCCAGAAAATACCCATAGCGATCGTTACTTCAAAAGACGCCCGGTTTGTTGTCCCGAGAACTTCCTTTGCGAAAGCATGGTCAACTGTATGCGGGCTTGAAACCAAAATCGGCGATGAATTCTTTGAAACACCTATTTCACAGCAAAAGCTTGAAAACCTTTCAGAAGGGTTAGAGTACGCAAAATCTCAGATCACGAGTTTTGGCGCTGATATTGAGGAAAAGAAAAACTCTCGCGGCGAGACCATAGGTTTTTGTGTAGACTGGTGCAGGTCTAAAAGTCGAAAAACAGCAAAATGTAAAGCAGAACTTCTGGCATTACAGCTTAAATTTTGGTTCTTGAACGTGTCTTATTTTGAGGGCGACTGTTTCTGCGACGTTTATCCAGAGCCCGTGGACAAAGGTAATGCGGTTAAAGAACTGCAAAGGGCGTTAGGTTTGAAAAGCGGAATTTTGTTTATGGGGGATTCTAAAATGGACAATTCCGCTTTCTTAGCTGCAGATATAAGCGTAGGGGTAGTTCACAAGAATAGCTCTGAGCGTTTGCTTTCCGACTACTTTGTCAAGTTTGAGCAGGTCCCCATTTTTCTGAAGCTTCTCTTGGACAACCATTTGATGTTCAATTCAAGCTATTCCTGCTTGACACATTATCCTGGAGTAGGGTTTAATGAATAAGCGAATTGGAGTTTTGATGTATCAGACCAGCGCGAGCAAAGGTCAAGAACTTGTAGCCCAGCGAATGGTCGCCGGCTTCAATGCCCTAGGACAAAAGGCGTTCCTAATAACAAGTGTCTTCCACGATGGCATCGAAGTTATTCAGTCAGAAAACTTAGGTGAAGACAAAGGCTACGTGTTCATAAACGACGCCGAATTGGGCATCCCCATTATTCGTGTTGAAAGCCACACCGTAAAGTGGCCTCGAAGACGAATCAACTTTACCGACTTTGTTCAAGTCTTGGAACGAATAGTGGAAGTCTTCGACCTGAACGTGCTCATCACGCACAGCACTCTTTGGAATGGACCTGAGGAAGTGGCAAAATTCGTTTCTTGGCGTAGATACATGAGAAACCTGGGCGGCTATAGAGATCCCCTTGTCTTCTGTCACATGTCCCACTTCCAAGAGCCCACGGAGAAGCGGTACTCAGTGATGGAGCGGACTTTTCGCATGGCTTGGAACCGCTTTTCGCTTTCGCAGATTCTGAAAACCGCAAATCTGATCCTGGTAGTGACTCCACTTGAGAGAGACGCAAAAGTCAAAATGGGCGCTGACCCCAAAAAATGCTTGTTGTTTCCAAGCGGTGTGGACGATGAACTCTTCCTGCGATACGCTACAGCAGATCCAAAACAATTTCTTAAACAGCGCGGAATACCCGAGGAAGCCAAACTCGTATCATACTTGGGAACACTGGAAGACAGAAAAAATCCGCTAGGTGTTCTGGAAGTCGCCAAACTGCTCAAGACCAGAAGTGATATTCACTTCGCAGTAGCCGGTAGGGGAGACCCAGAATATGCTGAGAGAGTAAAGAAAGAAGCAAGTTTTCTGCCAAACGTGACTTATCTGGGTGAAATAGAGGATAAAGACAAGGTTCTACTCATCAATTTTTCGCATGTAAACATTCTTCTAAGCCAGGTTGAAGCACTTGGCTTGGCTCAAATTGAATTCATGTATGCGGGCGTTCCCGTTGTGACCTCAGGGGTTGGGGGTCAATCGTGGCTTGTTCAAAATGGCAAACAAGGTATACATACCAATGGTCCAGAAGACTTTGAGGGTGCCGCTAAAGCGATTGAGAACTTGGTTGACGACACAGATTTATGGAACCAACTTTCAGAAAAAGCCAAAGAAAAGGGTAGGGAACTCACCTGTTCTATGGCAATTAGGCAACTAGACGACGCTATAACTAATGAGTTGCTCAAAGAAAATGGGCTTATTCAGTTGCCAGTTGAAACCCGCGGAACACTCATCGAGCCTGAGAACGTCGTAAAGTCATGGAAAAGTGGAAGTTGGGGTGCGGTTGCCACTGATAAGCGGTTGTTCGTTAAGCATGGTCGTTTTTCGAGGAAAGTTACTGAGATGCCTTATGGAAGCATCCAGAATATTGAGCATTCGAGGCGGTACTCTTGGGGTGTTCTTGCCGCGGGATTCCTTCCAGTCATTGTCTACCTGCTCGGTCCGCTTTGGCAAGTCACGTTAAGCGGCGCTTTTCTATCAACCATGGAACACTTGGTGTCCTTTATAGCCGAGTGGCCACTGGCACTTCCTGCAATCTTGGTTATTTCGATGTTAATCGGTCTTGGAGCTTTTGTCATGCAATCGAGAACTGGGTTTAACCTATACGGAACAGGAATCAAGCCAGTCTATCTACCGTTCAGCCTCAAGGAAGTTATTACTTTCGTAAGGCAAATCCAAGATCAGCGATTGCGTGCTGACCCTTCTGCAGAGAACTTCTATGCGTCACGAAGGTTGAGTGAGTAGCGAAAAAAGTTTGGAAGTCAATTTGGAGAAAAGGCGAATCTAATTTTGTTCACTTTAGTTGCGGTCTTGCTCGCTTCATGGATTACTCTTCGCTTCTTGATGACGAGCACCTTTTATGTGAGCACAAATGTTGCTCGCTTCATCGACGTGACCCTTACATTTATTGTGGGGGATTAGTTGCCATTGCGCTTATTTCAAACTTGATTTCTAGATACGTTACCTCGTACGTTGGACCTGGACAAGGAAACATCGTCAGATTATTATTCTACGTGGTTGGCTTTTCGCAGTCCGCATAGAAAAGCTTGAGTGAGAGCTAACTAAAAATTTTTAGAATTGCATACGCCAAAAGGAAGATTGCGCCAGCAATTAGGAATTGAGGAAGGAAACCTAGCGTTTGAGCTAAAAAAGGTCCTAGGAAGCAGCCAAACGCGGCGCCCAAGCCTATGAGTACGTCGAAAATGCCCGCCTTGCCTAGTGGTATAAGTGCCATCGAGAGTGAAATCGTGAGAATATAGTAAACTGCGTAAGCGAAATTTAACAACACCAAAATAAGAGCAGTGAAAAGGGTCGTGGCAAAACCTATTTGGATTAGTGCAACCAACAAAAAGATCAATGCGCTTCTAAGAAGGACAATTCGACGTACCTGCGTTTTCGCATTTGTGAATTCCGATTTTCCCCCTACGAAGAGGTAACCTGCGATTGCGCCTCCAGAGTTTAGCATGTAAATCACGAAAATCATGTTTGGGGGAAAGGCGAGTTTTTGGGCGAAGAAGATTGGCAAAGGCGTCAAGAATGTGTTTAACGCTAAAGAGAAGAACACTAAGGCGATGCCAAATGCCAGGAAGCTTTCTTGCTTGAGTTTGCCAGTCAAAGAGTATCCATCGAGAATCTGTGAGGCGGCTCTAACGCCGCGGTCAGTGAAGTCTATCTTCCTTTCTATGCTCACCAATCTCCGCTCAAAGATCAAGAGCGGGTCTGCCACCAGAAATACCGACAAAACAAAAGCAATCAAGTTTAGACCGCTGCACAAAAACAACGTATAGTTGGCACTTAAGTTAAAAGTTGAAGCTACCAGTCCAAGTAGCAGTCCCAGTAGCCAGCCGACTTCAGTGAGCCTCTGATAGGAAGCAAAGGATTTTTCCCAGTCCTGACGAGAATAATGTTCGGTTATCAAAACGTTTTTCGGAGCCTCATGGGCCACGTGAAGCATTTGCATAGCTACGTATAGAACGATGAACAGAACAATGCTCTTCCCGGTGAACGTGAAAGCGAAAATAATTACGGATGATGATACGAAAGAAAGAAGAATGTAAGCTTTGTAGCGTCTGGTTTTGTCGCATATATAGCCCCAGAAAAAAGAAGCAGGTATCCCTAGTAGTAGGGCCATTGAAGCCATAATGCCTAATTCAACGAGTGATCCGCCTAGGGTTCTCACCAAATATAGTGGAATGAAAATAGAGAGTAGACCGAACGCCATTTCATGGAAGAAGAACCCCAGTCGCCACATAGCCTCAAAAGAACCAGAGATTGAGAATTAAACGTTTAGCCCCCAAGGTCAGAAGCTGTTTCCGCGCTCAGGGATGTGGGGGAGTGTCTCCACTTGTGTCTAGGTTCAAATCCCACAGAGCCCGTTATCCTTGCAATGTTAAAATTGGACTTCTGTTTGCTTTTTGGTTGAGGATTTGCTGAATACTTTAAGCACTCCCACCGTGTCCGCACGGGGTCAACTATTTGAAAAATGCAAAATCTCACCTTTTGATTTCAAACAGGTTCTGAACCCTTTAGGGTATGGAGACGGGCAGCCCCACTTAGACTCGGATTCAAAAAAACGCAAATCATTAAAGACAAGCGAATAATAGATTTCAATAGGGTAGGCAGGCAAGCGCGAACCTCTTAGAGATGCGGACTTGAACCCGTTCAGGTTCAAAATCCGGCAACCGCATTTTCACAAAAAAACAAGCATTTTTCTAAAATTGAATTGAGTTTTTACACAGCCTCGTTTGTGGGTGAGTTCGGTAGAGGCTTGCACCGCTTAAGGTATAAACCCGTTTGGGCTCGTTCAGCAGGTTTCAATTTCAGGGTTTTTCCAGTATTCTTGAAGAACATCGAAAGACCAGAAAAAGCCGTCTCCCAGCCTTTCAAAACATGATATCAGGACATGCCAGCGCGCTTCAGCATAGGACCGATTGAAAATGACGTACATTGACTTATGTGAATTTCTTAAATATTGGTGGTGGCATGTTGTTGTACGTCTTTGTTAAAACCGTTCTGTCAACAAAGTACAGGTTTTCTTCATCATCATTCACAATTTTATACAAATTAGTTCGATATCTTTTTGCACTTAATATCTTCTCACGTGCTTCTGGAGAATACCTAACTATGAGTTCACCAGGCCATATGTGCCAACCATTACCGAGCCTTGTGTAAGCTCCAACCACAGTGGTCTCATCTGGTTCATAATCACCGACCTGCGTTTTTTCCCCAATGTGTCCAAACCTGTCAATGATAGATTTTATTACTCTGCAACCGCTTCCAATTTTTGCACCGAAATAAATCACAGAGTCTTCTATCAGAGTGTCATCTTCAACGGTTGTATTGCTGTCTATGCAAACATTTCGTAGTTTACAGTTGCTTCCAATGGTGACGTTTGCACCTACGATGACGTTTTCTAAATCCACGTTATGCCCGATAGAGAGTTTGCTTGTCGGATGGACGCGCGGTTCGAGGTTCACGCCGCTGATCTTGCCTTGGAGGATGGCAAGGTTCGCTTTCAGCAAGGTCTTAGGCGTTCCCACATCTTCCCAGAACCCTTCATTCACATAAGGTCTTACAACATAGTTCTTGGTCATGTAGGGAATGAGTTGACTGCCAAAGTCCGTAGCTTGTAAATTCTTCCTTTTCATCTCTTCAAATACTTCTCTAAGTTTCTCAGCTGTCACAACGTTAACGAAGGTGTTGACGAGATTGCTGGGTGCTTCATTCGGCTTAGGCTTTTCGACAAAATCCACTATCTTATCAGCCTCTATCCTTGCGACACCATAACTACTTACGTCTTCTGCGGCCTTCAATACGACCGTCATATCTGCAGCGTCTTTTCTGTGGGTTTCCATTAATCTCTTCCAATCTATGTCTATGACGCAGTCGCCGCTCACTATTATCACGTTGCCAGTTATCTTATGTATATTGGTCTTCGAATGCCTCTCTTCCAGGGCAATCCTCACGCCGTCTGCATTTCCTCTGTCCTCTTTTATAGTGTAGTTAAATGCTGCAGGAGGGCTTAAACCCAATTTTCCAGACAACATGTCTCCGTTTCTAAAGTAGTTGTACAGCTCATACTCTCCAACTATCCAGAAATTCCTGCATCCGTATGATGCCATGTTTTCAAATGTCCTTTCTATAATGGGTACATTCGCTGTATGTAGGAGTGATTTCGATTTGCTAAGCGTTAGTGGGTAAAGCCTCGTGCCTATTCCTTTTACAGGGGCTATTACAGTAGGACACGAATTTTTGACGCTTTTGTTTAAATTTCCTTCGATTGCCATTCTTGACATTAGTCCAATTCCACGTTCAAAATTCTTTTTTTAGTCTTTTATTTCTCATTACTTCAACTTTAATTGCAATAGTATTCAGCGACTTCCTTGCATATAATAGCAGCAGTTTACATATTATCGTTAAGAACTGAAGTTCTAGCAACGAGAGAGGGGAAGATAGGTTGAAAGTTGGTATCCTAACAGGAGGGGGAGACGCGCCTGGCATAAACGCAGTATTGAGAGCTATCGTTAGAAAGGCTATTCAAGACTATGCATATGAGACTGTAGGCATTAAAGACGGCTGGCAAGGATTGGTCGAAGGTGAATTCATCCCCTTAGACTTGAAGACACTTGTAGGTATGCTTCCCAAGGGAGGATCAATACTAGGCACGTCAAGGACCAATCCGTTCAAGAACAGAGACGGAGCAAAGTGTATTCTGAAAAGCGTCTCCGAAAACGGCGTTGAAGCAGTCATCGCAATAGGCGGAGAGGACACTCTTGGCGTAGCCTACAAATTACACGAGATGGGGCTGCCAGTCGTCGGAGTTCCGAAAACGATCGACAACGACCTGGTTGGCACGGACTATACCTTTGGTTTTCAAACGGCAGTTGCAATTGCTTGTGAAGCACTTGACAGGCTTCATACAACGGCAGAATCACATCACAGAGTGATAATCCTTGAAGTCATGGGTAGAAACACAGGCTGGATCGCCTTGGAGGCAGGAATTGCCGGAGGCGCAGACTATATCTTGATTCCTGAGAAGCCCTTCGAGATTGAAGAAGTCTGCGAATGCATCAGAAAGAGGCAAAAACGCGGTCGAAACTTCAGCATAATCGTCGCCGCCGAAGGCGCCAAACCAAAAGGGTGCGAAGAGATCGTTTATAGTAGCGGGGTAGACGAGTTTGGACACGCTAGGCTTGGCGGGGTTGGTTACTACATAGGAAAGGAGATAGAGAAGAGATTCGAAAACATCGATACTAGGGCAGTGGTTCTTGGTCATCTTCAACGCGGTGGTTCTCCGAACGCATTTGACAGAGTTCTGGCTACCCGATTTGGAATTGCTGCGATTGACCTGGTGCATGAGGGCAGATTCGGCCAGATGGTTGGCATAAAGGGAAACGCTATGGTTTCTGTGCCTTTGAAGGACGTTGTTGGTAAGCTAAAGACGGTTGATTTGAAGCTCTACGAGATAGCAGCCACATTCTTCGGCTAGGCGCCACCCGTGCCTCATAGGTTAGGGCCCCAAAAAAGCCCTAGGGCGAGGTTCAGGCAAGTTACTTATGCCTTGTCGTATTATAATTGAGAAAGGTCCAAATTAGTTAAGTTTTGAGGTGGAAGTTCTGCAATCTGGGCGAAAAGGGAAGCGAATTTTGTGGTTTGAAGAACTCGGTAAAGAAGACATCCCCTCGCGATTGTTTGCCAAGGATTTTTGATTTAGCCTCAATTGAAATTATAGGTAGGCCTCTGTTGCGTATCTTTGCACCATTCTATGGCTGTTGAAGTGGTAAGCGATTTTCCCGATTGAATTCTTCATCATTTTAATCCACTCGTCTCTCTCGCTGTAGAACATGGGGACAACGATGTATTCTAGCTTGTTGTAAAGATCATCTAGTTCTCTTCTGCGGCCTTCTTCCGCCGAAACATTTTCGTTCGGGTGAGGACCTATTGCCCATCCTGTAACGCCCTCGATCCATCCTTCGATCCACCAGCCGTCCAAAACGCTGAAGTTTATGACCCCGTTGTGGGCTGCCTTCATTCCGCTCGTGCCAGAAGCCTCTAAAGGCCGCAAAGGAGTATTTAGCCAGACATCAACCCCAGAAACCAATTTGGCCGCGAGGTCCATGTCATAGTTAGCTAGATAAACAATCTTTATCTCGCCTTTCAGCTCTCGGGCGTAGCCACATATCTGTTCGATCAGTTTCTTGCCAGAATCATCCCTGGGATTGGCTTTTCCAGCAAAAATCAACTGAATACTGCCTTTTCTATTTGCCCTTTTCAGTTTTTCCAAGTCTGAAAACAATAAATCCGTCCTTTTATAGCCGGTTGCTCTTCGCGCAAATCCCAACGTCAAGGTGCGGTAATCCATACCTGCGTTTGTTACGTTGTTGACGTAGTGAATCAACACTTTCTTTGCTTCCTCATGGGCTCGCCAAACATCTTCGTCAAGAATCCCGTCTGCTCTTGCAAGCAAGTCGGGTTCATTTGCCCATCCTGGAAAATAGCTGTCATAAAGGTTCCTGAAGCTCTCGCAGGTCCAAGTGTACGAATGGACTCCATTTGTGATGGCGCATATTTCATATCCTGGGAACATCGCTTTTGAAGAGTCTCGGTGTCTCTTTGCTACACCATTATGATAATTGCTTAGGTTTAGGGCGAACAACGTCATGTTTAATCTGTCTTGCCCGCCGAGTTTTTTCAGGACATCGAGTGAAATAGGCTCGCCCAGCACTTCTCGAACCAGATCGTAGGAGAACTTGTCGTGCCCTGCATCGATAGGAGTGTGCGTGGTGAACACGCATAGGCTTCTGACCTTTTCGGTGTCCATTCCATTTTTCTGCAGCAACTCGAGGGCGAGGAGGCTGGAATGGCCCTCGTTCATGTGGTACTTGCGAACGTCTAAACCCAGGGCATCAAGTATTCTTACACCGCCGATTCCAAGAACAATCTCTTGCTTGAGACGGTATCTTTCGTCCCCGCCGTACAAAAAGGAAGTAATCTCCCTGTCCTCAGGACTGTTTGCTTCTAGATCTGTGTCGAGGAAGTAGACGGAAACAACCCCACCTGTTTGGCTCTTCACCGTGCAAAGCCAGGGCCTGACGGTTACATCTCTCTTCTGAATCTGCACCTTCACCTCCGTGGAAAGCAACTGCATATGCTCTGAGGGTTCCCACGGGTCGGAATGTTCTACTTGTTTTCCATCGCGGGTTATCTCTTGCCTGAAATGTCCTTTCTTGCTAACCAACGTAATTCCCACCAGAGGAGCTTTCAGATCCGCACTCGATCTTATTACATCCCCCGCGAGAATCCCTAAACCTCCGTTGTATGACCTCCGTTGTATGTGTGAATGTTATTCGACAGCCCAATTTCCATTGAGAAGTAAGCAATTTTCTGCCTCATCAAGTAAGCTTCTGACTCAACCACTTTTCCAGGTCCCTATAACGATGATATTTCATCTAATAATGAAGTCAGCTAATAATGAAGCTGCTAACTGATAAAGCATCTCTCAGCGCGCGCGGTTTTACTATTAACATGCTCCGTGAGTCGGCGGTGTTGCAGGCAATCATGGATTTTTGATCTTCTCTTTTTCTCTGTTTTGGGAAGTTCATGGTTGTGGGTCTTCTATGGTCGGGCATAGGACAAAGGCGGAGCGAGCTGGCAGATAGAGGCTGAACATATGTTGACTTTTTGCTTCAGGATTGTCCACAGTGGTGAAGTGGATTTGCTGGGGTAAGAGCGGCCGTGTCCCCCGTACTTTGGTGCTTCACAGTCTAGGATCATCTGGTATTTTCCGGGGGAGCTTCAAATCGATAATCAGTGAAGGATTGATGGGGATTAAAATTGAAGGCAAAAATCAGGTCAACTCTTTTGAAGATGATTACTTTTTTCGTGGAATCTTCATGCAGCAGTTGCGGGAAGGATGCTTCGAGAAGGTGGTGTGTCTTGGCCAGTGCAACCATGTCGCGATCGAACTGGGCTAATAAATGATACTTTAGGTGGGCGTCGTCTGCGAGATGCCATTGTCGGCGAGCGTGCTTGAATGACCAGTTGTTTCCCTCGCGGGGAAAATCTATCCAGTCCGGGTGGCCAAATTCATTGCCTATAAAGTTCAGATACCCGTTGCTGGCTGTCCCCAGGGTTATCAACCGGATCATGTTGTGCAACGCTATTCCGCGGGCGACTTTTGAGTTGTCATCGTTGATCCACATGTGGTGGTACATGTCTTCACCGATCAGTCGGACGCCGTCTAGAATGCGCATTCGTTGACTTTGAAGAATCTAATGGCCTTGGCATGTTGGCAGAACTATTAACGAAGCATTCCTTTGCAAACTAAGGACGTGAGAGAAAGAGCTACGAAAGTCTATAAATGTGGCCTGCCAACAGCCACTTTGTTTTATTTCGAGATTTCCTTGGAAAATATGTGAGATATGCTTAAGAGTTCCCAAGTTGTTCCCTGAAGGTCTAATAGGAGACGAAGGAATGTTATCGAGAGATTGTGATGGTTGCACTCAGTTGCACGTTTGCAGTGGGCGCTATCAACTAGTTAAGAAAGGCGAAAAAGTCTACTGTCCTGACGGAACAGCACATCTAGTAGATTTGTATAGTGTCCCTCAAGATGCTGATGAAGCAGTCCCATAATTTTTCGTTTGGTTATTTCAAGAATAAAGAGAAGACCGTGGAGATCCCAACCAAATGAAGTGCGCGTGTGGCGAGTTTGCGAATGTCTGGGAAGGCACCAAGAAAGAGTGTACTGGATGTTATCTTAAGCGGATGCGAGGAAACAACAAATGAACCTGGAAGGCAAGCGCGCTTCTGTGGACAGTGATGCGCTCAGGGTTAAGGAAGTGAATTCGCAGCGTGGAAGAGCAACAACAGGAACAGGAAAATCAAAGGACTCGAAGATCATGGGAAACGTGAAGTTTGTCTTTGATTTTGAAGAGGGAGAGGGCAAGAATAAGCAACTTTTAGGAGGAAAAGGATCCGGCTTAGTTGAGATGACCCAGATTGGGCTTCCCATACCCTTCGGCTGTGTAATCACCACTGAAGCCTGTCGCCAGTACTATGCTAAGAGCAAGAAGCTTCCAGATGGTCTTGTGGCTGAAGTAACGAAACATATGAAACGTCTCGAGAACAAGACAAAAAAGGGCTTTGGCAATGCTGAGAATCCACTCCTTGTATCTGTTAGATCTGGCTCAGCCTTATCAATGCCCGGCATGATGGATACCATACTCAATCTTGGACTCAATGATTCAGTTGTGGAGGGACTTGGAAAGGCTACAAAGAACCGTCGTTTTGCCTATGACGCGTACCGTCGGTTTCTGCAACTCTTCGGAAAAATTGCGATGGGAGTGGATGAGAGTCATTTTGATAATATCCTTGAGACTACCAAGAAACAAATCGGCGTCGAATTTGACACAGATTTAGATGCAGACGATCTCCTTAAGATTTGCAACGAGTTCAAGGAAATCTTCAAAAAAGAATTGGGGCAGGAATTCCCTCAAGACCCTTGGAAACAACTCCAAATGGCTATCGAAGCGGTTTTCCGTTCATGGAAGGGAAAACGTGCCATCGACTATCGCAGGGAATTTAGGATCACTCCGAAAATGGCTGATGGCACTGCAGTTAACATCGTTACCATGGTATTCGGAAACATGGGCAATGACTCTGCAACAGGCGTTGGCTTCACAAGGGATCCTGGAACCGGTGAGAACGCACTTTTCGGAGAGTACCTGATCAACGCACAGGGTGAAGATGTGGTTGCAGGGATAAGAACGCCTGAACCGATTGCTCAGTTGAAAAAAGAAATGCCACAACAGTACGAAGAGATTGAGGTGATCCGCCGAGTCCTAGAGCATCACTTTCGTGAGGTGCAAGATTTCGAATTTACAATTGAGCGGGGAAAACTCTATTTGCTCCAGACCCGAAACGCGAAGATGAACGCGACAGCATTCATCAAGACGTCTCTTGACATGGTGTCAGAGAAGCTCCTCACTAAGGAGAAAGCTCTTCTCCGTATAAGCCCCGAGCATCTTGAGCAGATCTTCCATCATCGAATCGACCCGACGGCCCATGCTGAACCAGTTGCGGAAGGGATCCCTGCGTCTCCAGGGGCCGCTCATGGAAAAGTCGTCTTTGATGCTGACGAGGCCGAACGACGGGGGCGATTGGGCGAAGCAGTCATCCTTGTAAGGGAAGAAACGAAGCCGGAAGACATTCATGGATTCTTTCAGGCGAAAGGAATACTAACCAGCCGCGGCGGCAAGACCTCCCATGCGGCCGTAGTTGCACGGGGAATGGGAAAACCGTGTGTTGTAGGTTGCAGAGATATCCAGATTCAAAACCATAGCAAATCAGCCCTCTTTAAAGGCCAAAAAGTTGTGGCGGGCGACGTAATCACGATCGACGGAGCTACTGGATTGATTTATCTTGGGGCGGTTCCCACTGTTGATCCACAGTTCGGTCCAGAATTGAATACGATTTTCGGATGGGCTGATGAGATTAGGACTCTAGGGGTGCGAGCTAACGCCGACACTCCGGAGGATGCTGCGAGGGCTAAAAAATTCGGAGCTGAGGGGATTGGCCTGTGCCGTACGGAAAGAATGTTCAATTCCACAGATCGTCTGCCGATTGTTCGTGAGATGATTCTTGCTGACAGTGCCACAGAGAGACGGAAGGCTCTGGATCAGCTTCTGCCAATGCAGAAAAATGATTTCAAACAGATTCTAAAGATAATGGAAGGATTTCCCGTGACGATCCGCCTTCTCGATCCGCCGCTTCATGAGTTCCTGCCTTCCATAGAGTCGCTTTTACAGGAGATCGAACGGCTCAAGGACGTGCAGCAAGGTCTTCAACAGATGGAAATGATATCCGATTCTGTTAAGGTCAGTCTGGAGCCTTCGCTACAGAAATACATCCCCAAGGTAGAAAATGTCATTAGTGAGCTTTCAGAAATCAAGAAAGATCATCTTCTTGACGAACTAATCAAGAATAAAGAAGTGATTCTGGAAAAGGTTCGCGAGACTGCCGAGGTCAATCCTATGCTGGGACACCGGGGTGTAAGGCTGGGCATAAAATATCCTGAGATCTACCAGATGCAGATTAGAGCTTGTCTTGAGGCTTCCGCGGAACTGCTCAATGAAGGCGTGTATGCTCGACCTGAGATCATGATTCCCCAAGTGGTTACGTCGCAAGAACTCAAGAGGGTCCGTAGGTGGCTGGAGAACATAAAGGTGGAAACTGAGATAAAATACGGTGTTCAATTGCACATTCAATTTGGGACGATGATTGAAACGGTTAGGGCTTGCATGCGAGCTGGTAGGCTGGCACAGGTAACCGACTTCTTTTCGTTTGGTACAAATGACTTGACTCAGGCCACTTTTTCTTTCTCAAGGGAGGATGCGGAGAATAAGTTTCTGCCTCTCTATAATGAGTTGAAGATTCTCATTGATAATCCCTTCGAGGTTCTGGACATTAAAGGGGTGGGTAGACTTATGAAAATAACCATCGATTGGGGCAAAAAAGGTAATTCTAAACTCAAAGTGGGCATCTGCGGTGAACACGGCGGTGATCCTCGCAGTGTGGAATTCTTTCAAGCTCTTGGTTTAACTTACGTAAGTTGTTCCCCATACCGGGTTCCTATTGTTAGACTCGTGGCAGCTCAAGCCAGACTTAGAGAAATGATGTTGACTTCAGCTGAATTGAGTAATCCCGACTACCCTTTCAACGTCTTCTCGTGAGATCAAAAACATCTCAAGAGTTGTATTCCAATATTTCTCTTCATTGGTCTGGATGTAGAACTTGAGAACCTGAGAAAATCTATATGGAAAACATTGCACCAATTCGACAATACAGTTACATACGCAGATAAGAATATGGCTCTAGTAGGCAAATAAATGGCAATTTTTAAATCAAATTGGAGTTTTCACGAAAATAGCCATAGTTAGTGAGTTTAAGGACAGGGACTCATACCCGTTTTGGGGATAAGCCCGGTCCGACCAAGCGGACTGTGGCAACGGTATCTATAATGCTTTGAGGTTGTTGCACCATCCTGCGATTTTCTTTTCGGTTTCTTCCTTGTTGTCCAACGCATTCGGCAATGCTATGTCGCCCACAAAGATGGCATCGCGAATACGCCTTTGTTTTCTCCACGGCTTGCTTCAAATTCGAAGCCATCGCGAAGAACAATGCCACCTTCTTTCCAGAAAGGTCATTCTTAGCTATGTGCGTCCTGATTGCAGGGGTTGGTCTCCAAGCCCAAATTGGTGTTCCGAGGACTATGAGGTCGTAGTCTGCTGGAACCAATTTTGTGGGAGCGATTTGAGTTTCTTTTTCTTGAGTTGAATCCTTGCCCGCTGATATCCAGCCAGGCTTGCCAGCACGCTTCTTCAGGTCAACGATTTCTTCTATGTCGGACCCAAGTTCTGCTGCGACGGTTTCGGCTGCGAATTTAGCGTTTCCTGTTCGAGTGTAGTATACGACTAGGCTTTTCACTGTCGTTCCTCAATGAACTAGCTGTGTGAGCGTTTTAGATAAAGC
>CAWIYU010000011.1:0-490117 GCA_963840395.1 Candidatus Bathyarchaeota archaeon
GGCACAACAATTCGAGGAGTGCCTAATGGAGCCCGAACTAAGACCAGAATTCGTAAAAAGCTTGAAAGCATCCGAAAGCGAAAAGACAATAAGAGTCAAGGATTTTGCACAGAGATATTCCAAGTGATTGCTTGTACTCCCTTGAAGTCGTTGAGAAAGTAGACAAAACCTTCAGAAAGCTGCGAAAAAAGGATCCCGCACAGTTTGAAGCTTTATCCAGAAAGGTAAATGAAATTTTGGAGAATCCTCAGCAATTTAAGCCGTTGAGAAGCCCTATGCAGCATATGCGTCGAGTTCATGTAGGGTCATTCGTGCTCGTCTATGACATCGATGAAGAAAGGAAAGCTGTCACGATAAGAAGATATGAGCACCATGACAGAGTCTACTTGCGGCTTGATTTTCTGATTTCGAGGCGCACCGACAGGATCTTGGTCAATGTGCGACTTTAATACTGCTTCTGTGCGCCATACAGACAGCTTCTGCATGTTTTAGGGAGACTTCTTGCTTAGACAGAATTGGAGAATGACCTAACCTGAAAGAGATGTATTTGTGAGCCTTATACAACTGCAAACAACATCAACAGATCTTAACATCAAGTAGAAACTCCGGGTTTGCTTGTCAGTTTTTGTTGACGCAAGGAATCTCAACAAAAAACATCTTAAGCAAAGTAAACCAACAGTTACATGAGTGCTATGAGAGAGAGAACATTCATGGCAGCAATAGGAATAGCAGGGCTTCTGATTTCGCTAGTTGGGTGCAGTTTGTTGAGATGGCGGAAGCTAACTTTGGTCCAAGTCCAGGCAAGTTGCGTCCTTCAGCTACAGTATTTTCTCCAACAAACGGTACAGTGTACCATACAAGTTCAATTAGTTGTACGTTCAGCGCTATCACATTAAACTCAAATCGTATCTCCATACAAAACTATGAAGAATGGGTTATTGTCTACTTGGATAACAAAATATTACAGACTCTGTATTTTCTACCTTATTCCTACACCCTAACCTTAGAAAACCTAACAGAAGGACAGCACCATTTGGAAGTCGTTGCTGGCGTGAAATGGGGTATTCTTAGCGCTGTATTAGAGGAGGGAAAAAGCACAGTTGATTTCACAGTACTAACCAATCAGCCAACACCTAAACCAAGTCCTTCTCTTAGTCCTTCTCCTTCTTCATCACCTACTCCTATTCCTTCACCTTCTCCTTCTCCAAGCCCAACACCTTCACCATCTCCAACAATGGAACCAACAATAGAGCCAACCGTTTCTCCAAACCCACTAACGGACAATGTGTTAGTTGCAGAGTTCACTCCGGCAATTCTGGTTGGCATAGCAACAATCGCCGTTGCCATGGGTGCCCTGCTTATCTTAGAAGAGACGTTGAAGGCTGTTCTGCCTGTCACCCAAACCTCAAGCGCTACGCTTATGAAATTTATGCAACGCCTCAGCCGCCCAATTTTTGTTGTGTCAAGGTTTCTTTACAAACACGCTTTTAGCCCAAGACCGTCAATCTTCTCTTGGTAGCTATGAGCAAGCGCTAAAGAAGCCTACATCTGTGGTGGAAGCAACGGACAGAAAACACGCAGTCATAATAGTTCTATTCATATCCACAACATTAGCTTCAACCAATTTCATGCCTGGGTGCGCATCTACCCCCGATTCCTGGACAACGAAAGCACCCATGCTTCAGCCAACAAGCATCAACTCCATTGGGATCGCCACGCTAAATGGAAAAATATACGCCGCAGCCCCAGCAGGCACTGCAGCCGCATACATAGAAGTTTATGATCCTTCCGTGGATACTTGGACCCAGAAATCCACAATACCGAGCGACTTTCATTTGCATGCCTTTAAAAGCACTATGGCTGCTTGCCAAGGCAAATTGTACATTATTGACGGCTCAAGAGGTCTAACCGTTTCATACGACCCTGCGACTGACTCTTGGGAAAACAGAACCTCTTGCCCATCGAATTGGATTCTACCATGAGTGGCATGCAGGCTAACGTTGTAGGCGGGAAAATTTACGTTATAGGCGGCAAGTTCGCATATTCCTGGACAACGTTTGATAAGATTTTGCAGACGAACGAAGTTTATGACCCAATGGCCGACGAATGGTCTGAATTGGCGCCAATCCCAATTGGAGTAACAGATTACGCTTCGACTGTGATGGATGACAAGATTTACATTATTGGAGGAGTCAAAACAACCGAAACTACGGCTCTATACAACTTAACGAAACGTAGTACATATACGAACCTTGTCCAAGTATATGATACTAAAACTGACCAGTGGACCAACGAAACACCTTTGCCAACCAAGATGTCTGCTATGGCAGCAAGCGCAACCACTGGTGCGCAGGCGCCCAAGCGCATTTACGTGGTCGGCGGAATACCTGCCAACGAAGCTGGTGACCCTTTATACGGTGAGCATGAGTTGTACCTTCTCGTTAATTGGATGCAATCCTATAACCCAGAAACTCAGAACTGGTCCAACGTAACCTCGATGCCTACTGCTAGGCGTGAGCTGTGTTTATTGAACTTGAATGATAAGCTCTACGCTTTAGGCGGGGCATATGCAAACGGAATGTACACCACCGCAAATGAAGTTTACACTCCAGCGGATTACGGGACAGCTGTTCCTGAGCCGTCGCCCACAATCCACGAGTCCCCTTCCTCAACTAATTCTCCTTCACCATCGGCAACCGCTTCCGAGTTCCCCGTGGATGCTTCCTGGATAGTTGCGGCGGCAATCATTATAGCTGCTGTTGCCATCGGTGCATTAATTTATTTCAAGAGGAGAAAGGGGTAGCTGTGAACAAGAAAACCTTCAGTGCAATTCTGCTTGTTTCTCCAATGGTCCTTTATGCGACGGTCTCTTGTTTGCCTACAAATGCAGCTATCACTGAACTCTGGAAGTTTTCCTGCGATCTATCCCAAGTCTCACCTCTCGTTTTCGACAACGACTTATTCTACTTAACCTCAAAAAATGCGGCGTCACCAGACGAGTTCCTTTATCGCATTAACGCTTCGTCGGGCAAACAAGTATGGAAGAATAAAGATTTGGCGATAGGTGATTTTGAGGTAGAAAACGGTCGCGTTTATGTTGGGGGAAAACCATTGACGGGCTTTGGCGGCGTCTTTGCTTGTTTAAACGCGCTAAACGGTGAACAAGTCTGGAGCCATACGGAAGCGGGTTGGTTTAGCTCACCGGTCGTTGCAGGAGATCTGGTTTTTGTGGGAACTATGGAGCATATCTATGCTTTCAACGGATTAACGGGGGAGATAGTCTGGCAGTTTGAAAATCCGTACGGGACCCGTTTTGACGATTGGGCTCCAGTTTATTCAGAGGGGTGTCTCTTTGCAGTAAGCAACTATTACTTCCAAGAGAGTCGATCGCATGCCGGTGCGCTATACGCTCTTAACGCTTCAAATGGTTATGGGCTGTGGAAATTCGAAGCTGCCAACATGTCCTTAAATTCGATAGCAGCCTCGGGTGGCGAAGTCGTCATTAGATACGAAGAAAGCTATCCAAAGGGAGTGGCCTTTTCAGGGGGTATTCTTGCCTTTGATGCCTTCAACGGAACCGCACTTTGGAATTACCCAATCACGATCTCTGAGGACTTAAACAAGGGCTCTGATGTGGTTCCAATTGGACCGCCCATCTTTGACGGAAAAATAGTTTATGAAGTCATCGAGAATGATGGGGTTTATGCTCTTGATTCGTTGACTGGGCAGATAATTCGTCATTACACGGTTGGGAACGAATCTTTAAGGTACGCAAGCACCAGCGATCGGCGTCCCTTGATTACTGATGAAAATCTTTTCGTCGTTTCCTCAGTCGGCTTACATAATTTCGATGTTCAAGATGGAACACTTCTTTGGAGCTTTGCCCCCGTAGAAAACAAGTATTACGGTACCTCACCCATTTTCGCAAACAACATATTATTTGTGGGCTTTAACACCAGCCTTTATGCGTTAAATTCGTTTACTGGAAAGCCAATTTGGAGCTACAAAACCGATTACTACGTGTCAAACCCCATAGTTGTTAAAGGTGTGGTTTTCGTTGGAGGTATCGACTTGTATACGGGTGTTTCTCTTCGTGAAGGCAAAGCCGCAGTAATTGCGCTCCAACCAGACGTTATGTCCTTGCCTTCGCCCACGAATAGCCCAACTTCGACTGCCACGGAGTCTCCTTCCCCAACTAATTCTCTCTTGCCATCGAATTCTCCTTTGCCTTCCCCGACTAGTTCTCCTTCGCCGCAGTCAACGGAGGTGCCTGGTCAGTTTCGTTTTTCATGGGTTGAGGTAGCTTTGGCATTTGTCGTTTTGGTGGTTGGAGGTTTGGCGGCATACTTTTTGAGGCGCAGCCAGAAACGCGAAACAGCCACAGAGCCTTGATTGTTGGTTAGCCAAATCTGAAGGCTTGCAGAGGAGCCGCAGACTTTAGTGGTAGTCCGTATCGGAGGGCGTCTACTGCGTGGTCTCTTTCTTTGACTTCTATCTTGTATTCGAGTAGTTCGCTGATTAGGTTTATGCAGCGGCTGGAGATGAAGATTCGGGGTTTACCGTCGCCTGCCTTCACAAAGCGGGCACCCGACTCTCGCAGGCCGTCTTCCCATTTAAACCCGTAAGCTTGAGAGTCAAAGCCCTAATGTTTCTCTCTGGTAGCCCACGTTTTAATTTGGCAATTGACTCGGGTTCAGATTTGTCGCAGGTCACGCACACGCTGTCATGACGAGTATCAAGGCTTCTCTTGTCTAACCCCTCAAAGCCTGAAACATTAAGCCTGGAACTCTCAAGAGGGTTGGAGCAGGCTCAAAATCAACAAGCTTGGGCATTAGTTTTGCACCAGTTTTGCCTACTAGGAGAAAGAAAGCTGGCTTGGGATTTGTGCGAAACGGAGCACGAAGCACCTGCATTCTTCAAATGGAGGTTGCCTCGAACCCTCAGGGCAGTGGAAATGTCATCCGCAAATCCCCTTTTTTTCTCTTCGTTGTTCGGTAAAGCATTTTTGGGGTTTGGACTCAGCAGTGCTTAGCGCGTGCTAATGCAATGGTAAACTCATGTTTATCATATAGAGATACTTAGTATCTGTAAAGGCGAGCGAATCTGGAGATATGGAAGTCTCAAAATTATCGAGTGCATTTGATATTAAAATTATTTTTCCAGAGGGCTTCTCGTTTTTTGAACCTTATCTTCAATATTTTGTCAGGGAGGTTCTTGAGATAGGAGGTGAGGCTTATGTATCTAAGGCCTCTGACGGTAATATTTCTGGATTATTCATCTACGATGACTTTGAGAATTCTGGAACGGTTTTCACGCGATCGAGGGAAGTATTTGATCACTTTTACGGATCGAAGCCGTTCAATTTTCTTTTTGCAGAGCTGAAAACCGAAGCCGAACACGAAATCTACAACATACACAGTATAAACCTAGAAAACCACGACATCGTTCACAGGTTCAGCCATGAAATCTCAATGGCTAGCGATGAGCAAACAAGTGAAATAGAACGGTTCATGGTTCTGGCGCACCCTGAAATAAATAGGAAATGGACAAGAGTCGCGCTAAAGAACGGAGACAAATGCTTCACTGCCAGGTTAGACAGCGAGATTGCCGGTTTGGGCTGGGCGTCATGTGTTAACGGAACCGGAAGAGTTCACTCTCTTTTTGTGAAACCTCAATTCAGGAAACTAGGCATAGGCGAGGACATCCTCTACGCACGACTTCTGTGGTTGAAGTCAAAACATGCACGCCTAGTATTCTCAGAAATAGCCCACGACAATTCTCCCTCTTCAAGAATCGCCACGAAAGCGCAAATGATGGTGTGTGGGCAAGTATACCAATACTTCAAGAAGAAAACAACAAGCAACGAACCCGCCAGTGTCTATCTTCGAGGAGCTCCGCAGTAAGGACAATTCGCAACGCGTGAATCTATTAATGCTCCGCAGTATTGGCAGTTTACTTTTACTATTTCTTTGACCACGATTTGCTGTACCGGAGCCTGTTTCGGAGTCAGATTAATATCCTCTCGCGGGGGCGGTGGCGGCTGCTCACTAGGAGGCGTATAAACCGGTCGTTGAGCTGAGTGTCTCGGGAGCCTTCTTCTGCCTCTCGAAACCGCGTAAACAATCAAAATGATCGCAACAACTACAAGCACTACCACAATGAGGACCCCATATTTCAGCAACCCTGAAATGACGTCAGGACCAGCAGGGGGGGCCGTCTGCAGCGGATAGCTCGCCTGCGTGATGTACAGCTTCTCAGTATAGGTGAATCCTGCCGAAGGATTAGTGTCATGCTCAGTGTAATCGTACCCTATGATATAGCCTGAGACAGGATCAAAATATACCTTCCAAGTGTATGTAGCAGTAAATTGCCCGTAATCGTCGTTTCTTTGATAACTCGAGTCGCCTTGGGCGAAAATTGCATACACGTTTCTGTTTTCTGACGGAAGGAAATAGCTGTAATCGCTAGACTCCACAGTCATCAAGGTATCAAGAAGATAGAAGGAGTCGCCTACAGGAATACTGCTGTCGATGCAGAACCAGACGGTTGGATTTACGTACCCAACTTGGTCATCAGTTCCGTTGATGTAGTGAAGGTTGCTTGAGGAAAAAGTGAAGTCTCCCGATGAACTGCCGCTATCTGTTGACCCCTCATTGCTGCTGAAATTCCACATGTAGCTGTAGTGCGCAGATACGTTTCCATCCTCGGTCACTCCGTTAACAATTTCCGTTCCAGTCACGACAGTATGGTCAGTATATCCGGCATAGTCGCCAGAGCCGTCTCCGACGTCAATAACTTCATAGTAGCTGAAAGTGTCCCCTTGATGAGGAACAAACGTCGCAAAGGCGGAAACCGGGAACAGAGCTATGCACAGCAAGAGTGCGATGATAACAATGGATTTTGAGTTCAACTTTCTAACCTCCAAAACCGTGCACGTGAGCAGGATGAGCTCCTCCGAGACGACTGAAGGTTGAATGATAATATGAATGTGCCAAAATCAGCGGCGTACGGTACCTGAAGAACAGAATTGACGGCACGTACGTGAACTGAATGGGAGTCACCGTAATCTTCGCAGTTGGATCAAGTGCTTTCACAAGTTCATTCCTAATTCCATGAATCATTCTAACGGAAAGGCTTACCAGTTCAGAACGTTCGAGGCTTGGAGCATAATTTCCAAGCAGAGTAGAAGCTTTCTCCATCAGGTCCAGAGTCTCATTAGCTTCAAGAGTAGGAATTGAAGTGAGAATTGCAGTAGCAACCAACGGATACTCTAAGTAGTTTTTCAACGCGCTCAGGATTATGTTCATTTTATCTTTTACCTCATCCTGTGTGAAATCGGAAATCGCCAAATAAGCAGAGGCCAAATCAGTATCCTCTGACTCCCCATATCCCCAAGTACCGAACAAATATCTGAATTGTAAAAATTTGCTATGTACCTGGCCAAATGGAACATCAAGAATAGACAGTATCGCGGCTGACTCGCTAGAAAGTGTCACTTTGGAGAATTCCACCAATTTGTCAATAGGAAAAGTACCGTCATATCTCCTCGCAAACAAAATGGTGGCTGCAGCCCCCACCGAAAGCTCCCTTGGAACATGAGCTTCGTCCCTAGCTTTATGCTCGAGGCTCTTGAGGGATTCTGCCAGCCCCTGAAGGTCAGAATTCGCAGACACCTGAGAAGGGTTTACTCTAGAAGCCGTCATAATTTCCGCCGTCATCAACTTGTTTTCAAGATTAGAATTGAACTCCTGCAACATGTCAAGCGCAAGAAGAAACCTTTCACTGATCTGATTCGGATCACCCTGAAGCTTACCCAACCCTATCGAAACACTCCACAGTTCAGAGAGTTCAGTGCCAGGATAGTCATTGTTAAGAATAGAAACGTAATAGCCACCTTTATGCGCTATAGTCCGTAATTCGCTAAACGTGGCAATACGCTCCTGAACAAAATCTGAGAACTCCGTCTCAGAAACCCTGTAATTCCTAATGTTAAGATCATTCAACGTAATCACTCCAAGACCCGTAAGCGATACGTATCTCCCGTCATACGGCACCATTCTGTCAATCATGGATTTCTTTTGAAGAAGCGCCCTCATCGTTGACTCCTTCTCAACCACATCTGCTGCTTCTTTCAAAACACTATCCCTGTGAATAGCTTCTCTCTCAAGCTCAACCTTCTGATCCTCTTCCGATCTTAAACGAAAGAAGATTGAATGAGTCCGCCTCTCGTCTTCCTCAAGAGGAGACCGTGCACCTCTTTCCTCAGCCGCCTCCCGAGCAAACTCTTCATTTATCTTCCACAAATTCGAAACCTCTGCAAAAGCCTGATCGTACTGCTCTTTCCACATTACAGACATGTAACCATTCGTCGTCAGAAAATCCAAATCGTCTTCAGAAATCTGCATCGAAACCGACTTTCCAGCTATCTGCGAAAAAAACGTTCTGACAACGCTACACTGCATCAACATCACCAATCGATAATTGCGAATTCTTTCATTAAACTTTTCTCTCCCAAAACATTGCCCAACACCAGCTGAAGGCGATCTCCGTCACGTGAAACCTGGACAACATCATCCTTCAAAGCCTCTTTTAAAAGATATTCAAACTGAACCTTCCTCTCCACAAAATTGCCGAACCTTCTGGATCGCTCGCGCTCAATCTGTTCATAGGCAAACATAAACTCGTACAGTGATCTGTATATCTGGTCATCTATCTTTTCATGAACCTTATTCATCGGAACACTGATCCATTCCAAACCCTCAAGATCCACAAAATAAACAGTCCCATCCGGAGCAAGCACTGCATCCTTATCCAGCCAAACATCATAAAAGTCAAGTCCGCTATAAGTCCCGTCATCGTTGCTTCTCATCGACCTGAGGAACAACGTTAAGAAGGCAATTCCGCTTCTAACAAAGTTCTTCAAAAACTCCAATGCTTTCTCATTCTCATCGATTCCGAACAGCCTAAAGATTTCGCCTATATTCCCGCCGATTGTACTTCCAGAATGAAAGTAAACCCGCACGTTTGAAGGAACCAATCTTGTTTCCTGAACGATTCTGCCAGCAAATTTCCGGTACCAATATATCTCCTTGATTTTCCTCTCAACGTCCTCAGGAAGGAAAGCTATTTTTACAACAGGCGCGATTCGAAACCCATGAATAGACGTAAAATCAGCCATTTCTGACACCCTCATCGAAATAGCCGCATGTTCCAGCCCCTGCCCGCCATACGGTGAACCCCGCAGCCACAATTCCCCCGTAATATACCGTGGAGCCTTCTCCTCCGAATTCACAATCATATCCTTCAATCTAGCATCTTTCAACAGACTGCATACCTCAGCTTTTCCAATAAGCTGCTGAGAAAAAGGATTCGTTGTTGAACCTATCCCCTTGACCGAAAGATAGAAGTCAGTGCCATCCAGCTCCAAAACCGGCGAAGCGGAAACTGCTCCCCTGTTATCATCGGCAACAAACGTTTTCGTCCCCGTTGGAATAAAATCCACGAAAGGCTTCATACTCTCCGGAAGGTAAAACCTCTCAAATTCACGCAAATCAAAATCTTGAAAATGCTTGTTAGTCAGCACCTCAGAAGCTTCATATACATTTAGATCAAGCGGTTGACCCTTCAGCCTCATAGGAATTCGACCGCGTTGCAGGAACGATTCGGGTCTCAAACGTTCTAGTTCCTTATCCATGTGCTCTGCATGCACTATCAAGTCTCCCCTCACTCATAAGCTAGCTAGCTACGACCACTTTGAAAGCCTGCGATGTGAGACAAACCCCTCAACTGATACACGCTTGGATTGGAATTGAACCCCATCCGAAGTGGAGATGTCACCCGCATTGCTCCTTTCTCTCGTCTCGCGAGCGCTAACTGTAAGTGTCTTGCCTGGATTATCCAAACCTGAAGGCAGCCAATGGAGCCATTGACTTCAAAGGAAGACCATACCGGACAGCATCTACAGCGTGGTCGCGTTCTTTCACTTCTATTTTGTACTCGAGTAGTTAGCTGATTAGGTTTATGCAGCGGCTAGAGATGAAGATCCTGGGTTTACCATCGCCTGCCTTCACAAAGCAAGCTCCCAATTCTCGTAGGCCGTCTTCACGTTTATTCTCGTATGGTGAAGCGTCAAAGCCCCGGATGCCTTTCTCTGGGAGTCCACGTCGGAACTTGGAGATTGATTCAGGCTCGGATTTATCGCACACAACAGGCCCGGACCCGTAAACTTCGAAATTTGTCCAGGGCAACCATTAGGTCCTCAGCTGAGCTCTGCGTCTTGTAGTATTCATCTACTACCCAGAGGCGCCCATCTCCATCGAAGCCATCGACGACGATTGCTGGGAGAAGAGCACCAATCACTGCCCCGACCGCTAAGAGGACGAATTCAATCATCTTCATGCTTGCCTACCTTAGGTTTGTTCTGGGTAGGCATTTTCAGCATCTATTTCGGTGAGGTGCGGTTTGGACCGGATTCAGTCGTGGCTAATGCCATAGCCTGTTTACCTAAAACGCCCACCTGTAATATTAAAAAGTACCGATGAGAAAAAAAATAAGTCTTCCTTTTGCGCCTTGAATTGTATTTGTGTTAAGCAATTACCTAAATTCTCCAAAACATACACAGTATTTAAAACATGGAACCACTCTATTATTGTTGGTAATGCTCTTGGAAGTTTGGGTTCTTGGAGCAATATTGGCGTTAGTTGGCCTATTAGTATTAGGATGCAGTTTTGGTCATGGCGAATTTGGACTTTACCTCCCCTTATCAGGGGCCACTAGTGCCGGCATTGGATCATGGGTTTTTGTAACCAGATTCAAAAAATGGTTTGAAACATTTTAGGGATCAGGTTACAGTGCACCCAATGTTGTGGCTATGAAAAGTGCGTAGATGAAAAGGAAAATTAACCCTTCCCGCCATCCGATTCTCTCTCTTGAAAGGAAGTACCAGAAGAACAGGTTTGTGATTATTGAGAAAATTACTAGGCTCTGGAAAACGTCCATTCGCATGACTACAGGTGAACCGATTAGTGCGGGAACAAAGAGCGTGATGCCCAGAATTAAGGTGATGTTTACGAAGCTGCTTCCTATGATGTCTCCGAATGCAAGTCCAGGGTGGCCTCGGAGGAAAGATTTTAGGTCTAAGGTGAGTTCTGGGAGGCTGGTTCCGAAGGCTATTATGGTTGCGCCTATTACTTGTTGAGAGATGCCTGCAGATGTGGCTATCACAACTGCGGATTCTACAAGAAAGTACGCGCTCAGCACAACGCCCAAAGCTCCTGCGATAGTGAGCAGCACGTACCGTCTGAGCCTGCTTTTTTCTTCCACAGGTATAGCGCCATTTTCGGAGGGCATTCTAACTTTTGTTAGGCGGTACATGTAACCGACGAAAATGAACAGTAATATTAAGCCCACAGCCCATGTGGCGCCGGAGATGTAGATTAGAACCATGGGTACAATTGATGCTATGAAGAGTCCAAAGTGAATGCTGCTTAGTTCTGATTTGGCAAAAGCAGGAATAACGTTGATTTCATTGGATTCTGTGGCCCCGTTGGGTTTTGGGTGCCTTCCCAAGTTAAGGAATAGTTCTTTTAGCTTGACCTTTCCTCTTACCTTTCTTATGTGGAGTAGGAGTGCGGCTAAGCCGATGATTACGCATATGTTGACTATGTTTGAGCCGAAAACGTTTCCCACGGAGATGGCAGCCCCGCCTGAAAATGCTGCTATAACCGCTACTGTTAGCTCTGGCAGTGAAGTGGAGAATGCTATGAGGCTAAAGCCGACGGCTGTTTTGCCGAGTTGGGTTATGTTGGAGACTTTTACGGCGTTGTTTATTGCGAGGTTGCTTGCCCAGTTGAGGGCAACGAAGGAAATGGCAATTACTAAAACGTTGATTATGAGGTCTGTGAACAGTATATCTGCCATTTTCCCTTCTCCAGACTACAACTTTTGGCTGAGTTAAATATCAATTCGCATGGGTTTTTAGATATAAATATTTCTATTTAGCGATGATAATTCAACCTAAGCATAGCCCAGAATAATTATTGGGTGCTTTGAAAGAAACGCTGTTTCTGCGATGGCAACTGGCTCAAAGAAAGGTTTCTGGCAGCTATTTAATGATCAACGTAACTTGCTTAACGGCGGGTGAGCATATTTTCCTTATGCCCCTTTTGCCTCTTGCATAAGTTATGTTCAGCAGTTTTAGATCTTCAAGAAGTTTCACTTGTTCGCTTATATAGGCTTGGCTGAGCCCTAATCTCTCGCCTATTGTTGAAACGTCCAGAGGCTCTTGCCAGAGCAGCTGCAGCATTCTCATGGTTGTGGCAGTTAATGCTTCTGCAACTTTTAGCGCTTGCTCGCCAGAAACGACAATTTCCCTTTTTTGAGAATTGGTTTCTTCTTTTGTTACCATAGCCCCTTTTCCTGCTATACTAATCACTATTAGGGATACTAACCAGTTTTAACTATATATTTTATTTGTTGCCACTAGATCAATTTTAATGGAAAAGAGCCACACACAATCGGTAGCGAACGATTTATATTGTCAATTGCCGTTGCAAATAGCGTGGTCGATTGAAAATGGCAAAGAAACTCTCTAAAGCTGAAGCTCTTGAACAACATAAGAAAGCCGAACGAGAAAAAGAACTCAAGAAGAAAATGAAGAAACAGGGTGGACTTCCGGCAAGTTACTCAAAACACAAAAGATAGTCGACTCCACGGCGAGGGCGTTTTTTGGTGAATTGGGCAGAATTGATAGGAAGAAAACTCGTAACTTCCGATGTTCTTTTCCGTCTGACATGCACTAAAGAGTCTTTGCGATTTCACTCAGGGGCTGAACTGGTCTTACTTCCACTGTCATTGGGCCAAAGAATTTCGAAATTGCATCTGGGTTTTCGGCTTCTATTGTGAAGAAGCCTTTGTGGTCTGCGGCTGTGTCTTTTGGACAGCTCATGTAGGCTGCCGCTATCTTAATTCCAGATTTCTTGACATTAGCGTCAGAAAACAGCTGCTTGATCATAGCTTTTCCTTCAGGCTTCAACAAAGGGCACATTTTAGCAGGATGCGTATGCGTAGCTTCAAATAACAAAAAATCACCCCCGTCTTAATCATTACCTACTAAGGATTATTTTCATTTGGCCGGGCTCATAATTAAATTCATGTGACTGCAATCATGCAGCAACAAAAGAAAAAGCTCAAGAAAAGCAAAAGAAGAAAACTCCAGAGCCTCAGACAAAAAGCGAGTTGAGATAACCTAACTTAGCAAGCAAAGTGCAGGACTTATGGTCAGCGGGCAGAAAAAAATGGCGCTGCAATCAATTGCTAAATTGTCGCAAAAGAAAAAGGCAGAGGGCTACTCTTTGCGTTGGTTTAAAATGTGAAAGCGGATGCTCATGAAAACGAAAACCGCCGCGTAACCTCCAAGAACTGCAATGTTTATGACTGGACCAAAGAACCCTCCTGTGCCCAATCCGTACCTGGCGAGTTCAACAGTATGCGTTAAAGGCGAAATTAAAGAAACACCTTGCATCCAAGTCGGCAAATCTTGTATTGGTGTGAAAATGCCGCTGATGAAGAGTAATGGTATGCGAACGAAGTTTAGGGGCATCATTACTTGCCCTGGCGTCTGACCTGGAATTGACGCAAACATTATCCCCAGAGCAGAGAAGGCGAGAGAAGAGAGCACAAAACACGCAATTAGAGCCCCAACGTTGACTATCTGCGAGCTAAAGAAAGCCACGCCAACTATTACAGGGATTATTGAGATGCCCGCGCCATAGATTATTCCTGCAAGGGTTTTGCCCATTAACACGGAAAGAAGCGTAACCGGAGCTGTTAAGAACCTATCAAAAGTCTGATTCGCACGTTCCATCGGTATTACGACTGGACCTATGGAAGAAGATGCAAAGAAGAGTATTTGAGCGATGAGCATTGGGATTTGTTGCGCCAATGGAATGTCTCTACCGATGCTGAAGGAAAGAAACAGAGTGAATGGAAAAAGTATTCCAAACATAAGGGCCGGCGGCTTGGTGTAGTATGTGCGCATGTCTTTAACCGAGATAGCCCACGCCACTCGAATCTCCCGCATGAAACGGCTCGAACGCGCACTGCTAATTGTTCCCTTGTCCTCTATGTTGTCTTTCATCATCTGCTTTGAGCGCCCCCCTTTGGTTCCTCAGTTGTTGGTCTTATGCCCGTCAAATTCACAAAGACATCTTCCAAGCTTGGACCCAAGGTATTGACTGTGATAAGTTTGAGATTATTACTCTGTGAGTAATTCCATACTGAAGCCAGCACGCTGGATGGGTTGTCTGTAAAGAGCCTGAACTTATCGCCTTCTTTCACTACTTCTCGAATATCGGGCAATGCCTTCAGATCATTCAAAGCGTTGGCGGGTGAGGGGGCAAAAGCGACTTCTACGGACTGTAGGCCTTGTACGGTTCTTTTGAGCTTTTCAGGTGTATCGATGGCAGCGATTTTGCCGCGGTTGGTTATGGCTACTCGGTCACACATCTGGTTGCTTCTTCGAGGTTGTGGGTCGTTATGAAAATTGTCAGACCTTGCTGGTTTAGGGTTCGGATAATTTCTCGGATGATGAGGACGCTCTGAACGTCTAATCCCGAGGTAGGTTCATCGAGGAAAACAATGCTCGATTGGTTCATGAGTGCCATGCCTATGCAGATGCGCCTTTTCATTCCTCTTGAGAAGCCCTGAACTTTTTCCCTACGGCGCTCATAAAGCCCAAACATTTTCAGCAGTTCTTCAGCTCTGGTTTCCCGAAACACCTTGGGCATATCGTAGAGTTTCCCCGTGAAGATCAGGTTGTCCCAAGCTGAGAGTTCGTTGTAGATGTTGCTGACGTCTGGAACGATCCCCATCTGCTCCTTAGCCTTGATGGGGTTGCGCTGAATATCATAACCCATTATGGTCGCGGTTCCTTCTGAAGGCTTAGATATTCCAGTTAACATCCGTATGGTTGTGGTTTTTCCAGCACCGTTTGGACCTAAGAACCCGAAGACTTCGCCTTTCTTTGCTTCAAAATTAATGTGATCTACTGCCAGTAGTTTATCGTAGTATTTCGTCAGATTTTTCGCTTCAACCGCATTATCCAAATCGAATCACCTTACTCTTTTCAAACCAGAATCCGCCAGGGACCGTGAATGCTTTTCAACGCGGGTTTTCTCTTTCTTCCTCTCTGAAGTTACTAGTCCGTGTTAATCTATTATCCTCAGCATTACAGCAAGCTTGCGACTCTTTTGGCGTCTTGCTTAATTTTTAGCAAGTCTTCTTTCGTGGGTTTTCCTCGAATGTCGCCCATTCTACCTTTCGTGCTATTTTCTAATGAACCATGGAACTCGCTTAGGACGTACCATTCGTCGATTACGTTGAAGACTATGTGCTCAAAGTACTGTCGAACATCCTTCCCAACTGGAGTTGCCTCGTCAATTCCTGTGTGCGGTCCCGAGTAGGTCACAAAGACTCACGCGTGCTTACCATGAATTTTTGGAGCTGAAGGCTTAACTTTGCCATTCTGCCGATATACAGCGAATTTTTTCTTCAGAAAATTCGTCATCGGTTCAGGAGGATGCCAAGAGTACGATGGACAGCCAACGCAGACCAAATCATAGTCAAAAAAGTCTAAGGCTTCTGCTTCCTCAGTTTTCTTTATGGTCACCTGGATCTCTGCTTCTTCTAGCCCCTGCTTTATAGCGTTGGCTACTTTCTCTGTATTACCAGTTTTTGACCAGTGGATTATCAACGCGGTCTTCATTTCTCAAATCCCTAAAGCATTATTCCGTTTTCCCTTCAAATTCAACCTTAACAGCGACCGGTTCTTTGAAGATGAATAACACGGGGCAGTTTGCCTCGGTTCTTCTCCAAGCCGCCTCCAAAAGCTCTTTTCTAGCGTCAGAGGAAGCGTTAACCCTCATAGTAACACCGCTAATTATCGGTAAATCTGGAGACTTGTCAGCTTCAGCGGTTACTTCAACTTTGGTCAGTCTTATGTTGCTTTTTTTGCAAACATCAGCGAAGATTGTAACGCCACAATCTGCCAGTGCCATTAGACTTAGTTCAAGGGCTGTTGGGCCACAATCTGTTCCCCCTGCTGGAACTGAGAGGTCACATTCTACGCTATGGTTTCTTTGATTGTCAACTTTTGAACGTACGTTATCGACCCATGTTGCTTTAGCTTTGATTTTGGGCAATTTCTTCACCGTCTTTTTTTTAAAATTCCAGCCTCAATTTAATGTTCGTGCTCGTGATGGTGAGCGTGTTCGCATCCACCCTCGAGTTCTTCGAGTTTACCTTCTTTGAAGGATTCAATGTTGCCCTTTACTGTGTTGGCGGTTGCTTTCAAGACTGTGATGCCAGCGTCTTGGAAAGTGCTCAGTGCGCCTGGACCCATGGTGTAAGCCACAACGACGTCTGGTTTCAGTGCCAGAAAACTTTCGTGTGAGTGCCCTGGGGCGCCGCCCATGTGTTCGCTTCTGTTTGGTTCAGTTTTGACTTCTGCGGTTTTTTGATTCTGGTCAAGTTCTACTATGGCGAAGTAGGGTGCTCTTCCGAAGTGGTGTGCCACTTGGGCTTCTAATCCTGCTTCGTCTTCAACTGGAATCATTATTCTTTTTGTCATTTCGGTAACCTTTTTGTTTTTGATTGTAGATAGTTTAATATATAAACAATATTAATACCTTGTGTTTATAAAGCAAACAGTGGTATGCTCATGGATGAAGTTGACAAAAAAATAATAGCCCAGCTTCAGGCAGATGGTAGGACATCTCTTGAAGATTTAGCCAAGATAACGGGTTTCACAAGCATGGGGACAAAGAAAAGGCTCGAAAAACTCATTGAAAAAGGCATAATCAAAATATCAGCTCTGGTCAACCCAAGCGCGCTTGGGCTTCACCCGGCAATCGTAATGTTGGAAATGGAGAGTGCTGAAGCAATGCAAAACGTCCTTGACCGATTCAAGGATTGCCCCAGAGTAGTTCAAATTTTTAAAACAATAGGCGGCTACAATCTCATGGCGCTTGTAGTTGCAGAAACCCGTGAAACCCTTGAAAGCATTTCGATGGAGAAATGCTCACTAAGATGCAGCAAAGGAATCCGCAGATCAGAATTCTATCCCATTAGCGACACCTACTTTTCGCCTTTCCTTCAAATAAGAGAAAACCTTGCGAGCAATGAAAAAAAGGTCGCACCATGCAACGTTGAATGTGAACCCTGCAACAGATACGAAACCCAAAAGTGTGTTGGCTGCCCAGCAACGAGTAACTATAAAGGTTCTCTATAAATTGGAAACTCACCAAAAGACCACTACCGCGTTAGTCAGTTATTGTGGTTGCAGTTGTATTGAGGTAAAAAAAAAGACGATTTATATCGAGCTAAATCCGCGCGTTTGTCCCCGATTTTGTGGACAAAAAAAGCTAAAATCGGTTTAATCGGAAAACACCAAAACTGGATGATTCACATCTCCAGCAAGTAAAAACTATTAGCCAGAAAGCCATCTGCAGAATTAGGAAGTTTAGTTGAAAGGGGCGTTTCATTTTTTGGAATGGTTTTCCCAAAGTGTCCCTTAACTTAGGGTTTGTAGATATCTATGGCAAGGTTAAAAAATGAACACAAAAATGAAAGGCGCTTTCATCCTGGGATTGGTACTAGTCGCCGCGTTAGCTTCAACATTTGTCCTCTCAGCTTCCGCTGCAGATCAGACACGAGACAGAGCAAGAGACCAACTTCAGGACTGTGACTGCGTAAACGACTGCACATGTGACGGCTCTTCTAACCAAATTCAAGACGGAACACAAAACCAACTCCAAGACGGAACTTGCACCCAAGACTGCACAGGTGACCAGATCCAAGAGAGAGCAAGAGATCAAGTGCAGGACTGTGAATGCGTAAACGACTGCACATGCAACGGCGCCCCTAACCAAATTCAAGACGGAACACAAGAGCAAGTACAAGACGGACCCTGCACAGGAAACTGCGCTGAGGGCCAAACTCAACTGCGAACAAGACAATGCAACAGAGGCGGCTGCTAACTAGAAAGCAACGCTACAAACCCGACAAACAACCTTATTTTTTTTAATTTTAGATACCGATTTGAATTAGGATTTTTTGCAATCTTTTCTTGCGGATCGCTTTTACATCGTCAAGAGAGAGGTTGAATTGAGCGTTTCAAGTTTTGAAACGGTTGTATCACAGTGTCCCTTAACTTACACAGTGCATAGTGTATGAGTGGGATAATAGATGTTGAAGAAGAGCAGAGTCCTATCACTGGCAGCATTTGCCGTCATTCTGATTACTATGGTCCCTGCCTCTGCACTCTTTGTAGGACAAGGGCAGATCTCAGTGAATTTGATGGCTGAAAACATTGTTGAACTTGGACAAAAAGCAAACGCGCAAGTAAAGAGCCTAATTGATTCCGTTTATGCCGATGATGACGCTCTGCAGAAAATCGCAGATGCCGATCTCGCTGTCCAATTGGAAGGTAATGTCTCCCTTTGCAATCAAGGTGAAGTTTTGCTCACTGAAGCTAAGACCGCGTTTGAAAACTCAGATTACAATGCAGCCATCATCAGTGCCCGAGAAGCTTTGCAGACTCTTAGACAAGTCTTCAAATCAATCAATTGGATTCTTGTGGATGCAGGTCTAAAAACAGGTTACGAAGTTGATGCTTCGGGTTTGCTTGATGCAGCCAGTCGAACATTAGATAGGATAGCGCGTCTAAGAGAACTTTTGCCTTCTGATGCTACAGACCAGATTGCCCTTCTCGACCAGGCTGAAGTCTTATTGAGTTTAACGGATTTCGAAAACCTCATTCGTGAAGGACAAACCAGCGTTGCAGCAGATAAAGTGCGACGTGCAAACGAACTGGTTAGCCAAGTATATCAGTATTTGAAGCTTCAAGCTGAGGAATTTAACACTGTCAGAATATGCGGGTATTTGGGGGAAATGGAGCAAGCAAGAGAAAGGCTCCGCGAAAGATTTCGATATGCGGGATCTTTAGGGCTAAATGTAGATGGAATCGTTGAGTCGTTCGGTTATCACAACGAGACAGAGTTCATGGATGCTCTGCAGAACTTGACTCAGAATGCGCAAGGCGAAATGGGCAACTTTGCTGCTGTAATGAATGATCTTGAGGCTTTAGGTCAAATGGTTCAGAATATGAATCAGACATTAACGCAGGAAATGAACCGCTACCAAATGCAGCACGGCTCAGGCGGCAACGGTAGTGGTGGCAGCGGCTCTGGTTCTCAGAGCCCAGGAACAGGAATGGGTGAAGGGGGAACCGGATCTGGCGGCGCAGGAACCTCTGGTGCAGCAACAACCGATGGTGGAAACGGATACATGGGACCAGGAACATCAGGCACTGGAAGCGGCTCTCCGTCCGAGACTAGTGGAGCTGGCAATATGGTTGGCGGAAGACCTTAGGAAATAGAACAAACTCTCCTCTTTTCTATTTCTTGATTTGGACCTGGTTTTCGAGTCCAATCTTTTTTATTTCAACGATATCCAATCGTTCCAGTCGCCTGACGAGTCTCCAAAGGCTCGTTCGCGGCATGTTGGGGAACTTTTCTCTTAGCTCAGCTTCAAATGCTTTGCCGCCTTTTTCAATCAGGAACTGAATAACCTCTTGGTCCTCCTTTGCAAGGCGAGGATTTTCCTTAAGGATCTTGCCAACTTTGGGACCTCGCTTTCTCCTAAAGAAGACAAATCCAAAAACTGCAATAATTCCAGCCGCAATTATGATTAGGGCTATGTGCTCAATTTTTAGTCCGTTAATTGCCTCTCCTGAATTGTCTGGGGTACTTGTGGGGGTGGCAGTGGGCGGGATTGTTGGCAAAACATAACTTATTTCCCAGTTACCTGCGGCTAAAGATAGGGCTATCGTGTTCCCCTCAGTAGTTTCTATTGCTAAGGGCATTTCGTTTAGATAAACGATTGTTGAGTTCTGGGGCAGAATTACGGTCGTTTTGTATGGGGAGTTTATGTTTAGAGTCCACACTTCTGCTTCTTTTCGTGTAAGCTGCATCGTGTCGTATTCCACCGACAAGCTGTTTGCGCCTAGAGTGTAGGCGGTCAAGTTGTTTCCAACTATAATGTAGTCTACTGCGGTCGAGTTTTCGTCTAGTAGCAAAATGTTCTCAAGAGATTCTGAGATGAGTGGAAGAGTCATTTCTGGGAAGAAGGAATCAAGAGCTATCTCTTGCTCGCAATGAACCAACCCGTCCCGATATAGAGTGAGTTCTGTTGATTGCACGTTGTAAGTTGTTTGTCCGGAAGCGTCAGAAACACTATAAGCTAAAATAATGGAAAAAAGTACCATAAAGAAGCGGCTTGTCTTGTTGAGTTTCATATTCAGCGATTTAATAGGTGAAGTTTGAGGTTATATTTTTTCTGTATCCAAGCTAACCCCGTTATTGATTTTTTTTCATTGTCTTGCCAAATTTCTAAAGCTAAATTTTAGTTGGCAAATCATTTTTGGGGCCAACTTCTAACTTCAATTACGACGTTGGGTGTCGAGATCAACAGCAGACCTATCATCAAAAAACAGTTTCAGTGGGCTGGGTTCTAAAAAAATTGAGGATACACCCAAGGTGTATTTACAACTGAAAGGATCGCAGACCCAAAAACAACTTAAGCAGGTCGTCGAGATTTCACACTCGGTGAGTTCAGGGGGGTTTTAGAAGCTCACGATCATGCCGAGTCTATCGTGTTTCTCTATGCTTTGTTTGTAATGGCGACTCTTCAAATATAGATTGCATTCAGAGAAAATAGACTTTCGCAAGAGTATTAAGAACCTTCACAAATTACATTCTTTAGAATGTTCTCCCAAATCGACAGCATCCCTTTTTCTCTAACCAGAAAAGGCTTGTCAACAACTTTCAACATACCAAAATCGTTCAGATGATCTCCAAAGCCTATAGTTGTCAACTTGTCAAGCTCTTGAGCAAACAATTTTTTTAGAATCAGTACCGCCTTTTCCTTGTCATGATTCCCAACTAAATGAAAAAAATTTCCGCCCCTAATGCAGTATAGATGTTCTTTCCTTATTGCATCAAAAACCTTTTCCTCTTGCCCTTCTTCTATGCGAAAAGGTTCCGAGTACTCTCTTTGTTTAGCCAGCTTTGCCAAGCCGATTGTTAACCCACTTTCTTTTGCTAATTCTCTGGCTGTCATGTCTCCGAAGCCCAACAGCTGACAGCCACACCTTCCTCTTACTGCTTCAAAGGCAAGTCTAATCGCTGAATAAGAAATCCCAAGTTCGATAATATCATACAGTCTAGTCCGCTTGGCATAACCTTGATTCTGCTCAAAACAACCTCTTGGAATAAAAATAGCCGCGCCGTTTTCCGAAATGAACGGATCATTAATACCAAACGCCTCTCGATAAAACTCTATCTCTCGCCTTGTCTTGCTACTGCAAAACACTATCCTGAAACCTAATTCCAGAAGACGATTAATTATTGGCAGCGTCTCTTTATAGCTGTAATTTTCGTCTAACAAGGTTCCATCAAGATCTGTGAATACCACAACTCCGTTAGCTTTACTTTTCAATTGCTGCATCTCTGAGTCTTTCTCTGATATCATGAACAGCGGAAATTGTGCGCAACCAATCAGGAAGCTGAGTCCCAATCGGCTTTGCTAGATATCTCCTGCCCGAATGAACAACCATCTTCGCCAACCAGTCCACATTTGTCTCTTCTTCGTGCCGGTCATAAAACAAATTGTTGCACAGTGAATCCGCATTGTACTGTCTAATCTTATCTTGAGCTATTCGCCGATAAATAACCTGCAAACTCAGCAAGAATGACTCGGAAACATCAATATGATCTGTCTCGGTCAGCGTTCTTAACAAACAAACCAGGCTGTCCCCTGCAGTTTGTAGCAACTCTTCCTTTTTTACTTCTTTGTGTTTGTGATCGTAGAAACCGAGGTCAACCTCGCAAATGCGTTTGTATGACGCATTTCTAAAAAGCTCTGCCAGCACTCCTACTTCAAAACCCCAATCACTTGGAATTCTTAGGTTTAGAGCTAAGTCGCTATAGATGGCGATTTCACCTGAAAGGAGATATCTGAATGACCTGAGGTATCTTAAGAATTCTGAACGATATTCTATTTTTTCTTGTAGAGCCTGCAATACAGGATTAATGAATAAACGGTAAATTCGTCCATACATTTTCCTTTTCTCTTCGCTGACTCTTGCATAGTAGCCTTTTGAAAAGAAAAAGTCCAACTTCGGCTCGATGATTGGATAAAGTAGCTTTGTAGGAAGCAATTTTGTGTAAGAAACAATATCAGCGTCATGCAAGGCAAAAGCGTGAAGTTCAAGAGAAGCTATGCCTATTGCTATCCACAGGTCTTTGCCCTTTCCATGTAGCTTTGCCACGTCAAGCCCTTTGGTGTTTAGCTCCCCTAGTATAGAATTTACTTCGGGTTTGTCGCACCAAATGACGTCGCAGGGAACTTTGAGCCTTCGACTTAGCTTTAGAGCCTCCTCGTAATTGGAGAGGTCTTTAGCCGAGAGGGCTATGAACACTTTTTCGAGATAACTGCATTCGTTTAATCCTTCAACTATCTTGGATAACGCTTGGCTCTGGAGGTCGCTCTCGATTATTGGTATTATTACTCCTGAGGGGAATTTTTTTCTCAAGTCTTCCAAGCGTTCGCTCATGTTTTCGAAGTCCATGAAAAAATCATGTATTCTGGAGATTTTTCCCTGGTCTACATCCATTTTCTCTGCGCCACTCCTAAAACTCCTAAAAAGCAGTATAATGATAATAGATTTGAGACATTAATAAATAATCACAGATGTCTTTGAACGGATAATCTTAATGTCTTTTTGGTTAAGGAACTGTTATCGCATTCCGCTGTTGCTTACAGGGGACAAGAGAATTTGCTGGATTGCTGATGGCGTATTTTCTTTAACAACGTAAATCTCACTAAAAAGGTCAACAACTACCAGCATATTTTGGTATGCGTGGCGAAGAGGTATTTGACGGTGTCGTTGACTACGAACGAAAACACGGCTGAAAGCGACATTATCAATATCGTTTCGGTTAGTGGCACTGCGGGCAGGTTTGGGACTCCTAACGTTACAACGGCGATTCCAGCGATTAAACTTAGCACTATAGAATATAGCAAAGTCTTGCTTGGTCTAGAGGCCCAGAAGTGCCCTCTTTCTCTAACGTTAAAGATCAGGAACATGGCGGAGAAGAAGAGAATTTCAAAAGTCAACGTGTAAAGGGCAGGATCGCTCAATGCTACATGGAATTGAAACAGCAATAGGTACAGCAGCCCAAAGGACTCAACAATGACAAGAGAGCCAAGAATGAGGGAAGCCTTCACCGCACCGGACAGATTCCACGTATCGGGTTTTTCAGATGGATTAAAATGGTCAGTAGAGAGTGCTATCTTCACGAAATCTGTCAAAAAGAAATAAACGATTATTGCAAATGCTGAAACAACGAAGCTACCTGTCAAGAGAAAAGAAAGGACCGAAAACGCGGAGATTTGAAGCGTTCGGACAATTTTGCTAACTATCCACGCCGTTATCCGCTCGTAAATTACTCGCCCATTCTTGACCAGGTCAACAATGCTTGTTAGTCCTTCGTTAACCAAAACAACGCTGGCCGCGCCCTTAGCAACATCTGTAGCGCTGCTCACGGCGATGCCCACTTCAGCTTGCCTCAACGCAGGTGCATCATTCACTCCATCACCGGTCATGCCCACAATGTGTTTGCGTATCTGCAGACTCTTAACGATTGTATATTTATCTTCAGGGTAAACTTCAGCAAAGCCGCTGCTTTTCTCTGCCTTATCTTGAGCCTCTAAAGGGTCATCTTTGACACAGGCTTTGAGACCCCCCGCAGTCATAATGTTTTCTCCAAGACCAACATCTCTAGCGACTTCCCGTGCGATTGGAAGAGCATCACCAGTCAACATTTTCACGGAAATGCCTAAAGCCATAAGTTCACGGATTAGCGTTTTTGAATCGGGTCTTGGCAAATCATAGAGCGCAACCAGGCCCACAAGTTGAGGCTGACTTTTAGTTTCTGCTTTGGCAACAGCCAAAGTTCTAAATCCCTTAGCTGCATACTCCTGCATTTGTAACTCAAGGCTTACAGTTTCCCCTTTGCTGAACCCGCAAGCCGCTGCTGTAGCTTTAACTGCGCCTTTCATCACCCTGAACTCGAGTGCACCCTTCTGCACAGTTGCTTCGGTTTTTCGAGCCGCAGCGTCGAAAGGAACGAAATTCTTCTGAGTAAAAGCGTCAGTTTTGAGGTTCTGGTCATTTGCTAAGCTTATGAAAGCAATGTCAATCGGATCTTGGTTGGCTTCATGAGAAGCCAATGCGCCGTATAAAACGACGTCTTTTTCGCTGAAACCGTTTTGCGGGATTACTTTGGCTATCGTAAGCTTGTTCGTTGTTATGGTGCCGGTTTTGTCAACGCATAGAACATCCATTGTTGCAGCGTCCTCTGCGGCGCTCAACCTTGTGACTATAACGCCTTTTTTAGCTAACTCCATTGAGCCTAAAGCCATTGTCACAGTGAACATGGCTGGCAAGGCAACAGGAATAGCTGATAAGAGAACAACTAGTATAAGGGGTAAGATGTCGAGGATTCCAATATTTCGAACTAAGGAAACAATAATTGCTAATGAAATTAACGCTGAAACCATTACTAGAAGTCGTTTTACTACGCTCGAGATGACTGCTTCAACGTGCAGTTTTGGCTTCGCCAATTGAACGAGCTGGGCGGTTCTTCCGAAATAGGTCTTAACTCCAGTAGATGTGACAATTCCGTTTGATTCGCCGTGCTTAATAACAGACCCTGAATACAAAATATCGCCGGGTTTCTTTGCCACAGTCAACGATTCGCCAGTTAGAGCCGACTGGTCAACTTCAAGACACCCTGAAAACAGCTTTGCATCTGCAGGCACAAAATCCCCCGATCTTAGCCTAAGCACGTCATCAGGTACAATTTCTTTTGCTGGAACTACTTCCCAGATACCGTCCCTCAAAACGCGTGCATTTACGCGAAGTTTCTCCTTTAAAGATTCAACAACGCTTGACGCTCTCTGCTCTTCCACAAAGCTCAGTATAGCATTAAGTACGAGCAGACCAGCAACAACGTAGACGTCTGCATATCTCTGCAAAAACCAAGAAAGGATTATTATTATTTCAAGCATCCATGCGGTTAAGCCCCAAAACTTTTTGGCAAATTGAAAAGCAAGGTTCTCTTTCTTTTCCGGAACCTCGTTGAATCCGTATTGCTTCAGTTTCTCTTGAGCTACCTCAGAGCTTAGTCCTGTTTTTGGCAGTTCGGGGTTTATGGCCTCTGCTCCTTCTTTGGCGTTTAATTCGTCTGAATCAAATTTTTGCCCGACAGATTCATCAATCATTTGCTTTTGGAACCCATAGATTTGCGCGTCTAGTCAATGAATGAACAATACTCCGAAGTTGCCAAATATGGGACGCTTGAGACTATAAAACAGCACGGATTCAAAGATAAGATACGGCCACTATTTTCCCGAGATCCTCTCAAGCTCAGTTATGCGAATTTGAACCGTTTCTACTAGCTGATTTCTTAGATTTCCAATCGTTGTAATCGATTTTATAGAATCTATCCGTTCAGCAAGTTCGGTATCTCCGATTGTTTCCCTTATCCACTTTTGAAAGTCGCCCCGCGGGAAGTGAAATCCAATTGAACCCTCATCTATAGTTCGAAGAACTCCAACAAACTCGGAAATACTTGTAACGGTTTCTTCCGTATAGTTGCCCAAAGCAGCATAAAAATGAAAACCTTTCATGTAGGGCGTGTTTCCCAAGACTTTTGATGCGTCTACCTTTGTCATAGTTGGTTTTTTACCCATTTGAGTTTTCGTCGCCATTCTGCACACCCCCTTAGACTCAGCCGTTTCAGGAGTGAAAGCTGTTCTTAACAATTTGTGATTGCTAGATCACAGTCACATATTGAAATAAAATGAACTTTGCCAGATACTGAGCACGAGAAAGTTGTGACCAGGAAGGGGTTGCGTTGTCTGAGTCGATTCTTACAAAATTGGAGCTTCAGGAAGGTTACAGATTTAACGTAGGATTCGATGTGGAAGGTGTTCCGAACCTTGTTGTTGACGAAATGAAGCCCATCGGAGATGGCTTTGGGCCAAATCCAACAAGGCTTTTGTCAACCGCGGTTGGTCATTGTCTCAGCTCCAGTCTCTTGTACTGCTTTAGTAAAGCTAAGGTTAAAGTGAAAAAACTCGAGACAACTGTGAAAGCCAGCATAGAACGGGACAAAGATGGTTACCTTAGAATTGCGGGTTTAGATGTTCAGATTCACTTTGAAGTTAATGATGAGGACAGAGCACGAGTTCCGCGTTGCTTAGACGTCTTTGAGAACTATTGCACAGTGACTCAAAGTGTAATGACAGGTGTAGAGGTTAAAGTTGAGATAAAATAGCCGCGGTGCTTTAATATGCTTAGAGGACTCTCAGGCAATTCTTGCCCCTAAACGTGCAGGGGAAGCGTTCCAGATGTAAGTCGCTAACGCAAGCCGAAGGGATAAAACCTAATTGACCAGACTGGTGTTTTTCTTCTTGTCGCAGTCATTTTGTTTATTGGTTTCTTAGCCAACGCCTTTTTCAAAAAAACTGGATGGCCAGAGATACTATTTCTAATCGTAATTGGCATAGTAATCGGTCCGGTTCTTGGCTTCTTTTCGAAACAAGACTTTCTACCAGCTTTACCTATAATCTCTACATTTACTCTCCTGATGGTTCTCTTCAGAGGCGGACTAGAACTGAACATTTCTGAAGCCCTCGCTGGGAGTGCCCGGGGCTTATTCCAGGCATTCGTTTACTTCTTTTTGGGAATGACATTGATCGCTGCCTTCCTCCATTTCGCAACCAGTTGGGATTGGATTAGCAGCCTAATGTTAGGATCTATTCTCAGTCAGACGGGGGAAGTTGTAATTATTCCTCTTGCCAAGAGGGTTAAACTCAAACCACAATCAATCGTTCTGCTCTCGCTTGAAGCGGTTATGACGAGTATATTCAACATTGTTTTCTTTTACGCTCTGATGCAGGCTCAGCTTATGGGCTCTTTTGACTTGATGGGAACTGTGATTCAGATTTTGTTGAATTTTCTTGTCGGCATAGGCATGGGGGTTCTGATGGGGATAATCTGGCTCAGAGGCCTTCTCTTTCTTGGAAAACATGAATTGGCTTACATGGTTACGATTGGATACGTTTTCCTATGCTACTTTGCTTCCGATTCCCTGATGGGGAGTGGGCCTCTCTCAGTTTTAGCTCTTGGTCTCGTGCTTGGAAATGAGAAGCAATTCCTGAGGCTATTTAGGATGAGTTCTGCGGATCCATCTTTCACTGAGCTGAAGGGTTATCTTACTCATTTTCAGTTGGAAATTTCCTTCATTTTGAGGGCTTTCTTTTTTGTTCTTCTGGGCTTGTTTTTCGAGATTTCTCAGGCAAGTCTTTCTGCTTTTCTTCTCTTCGGTTTGCCGATAATCGGGATACTGCTGGTTACTCGTTTCTTAGTGGTCTCTATATCAACGAGGGGAACCCCCATGTCTGAAGAAAAAAACCCAATAATCGCAATGTGCGCTTTGGGAATGACGCCAGTGCTGCTGAGTTTTATCGCGTTACAATTTAGCCTGCCTTCAGCTTATCTTTACATCCTCATCGTAACAAACGTGATAATCGTCACTAATGTAATTACATCTGTAACCGCTGCTATCCTGCAAGCGAAAAAAGAACCCCAGCACAAACCTTCTTGAAGGAACATTTCTTCAATGGGCAAACAATTCTCGCGAGTAAAAAAATGAGGCAAATGCTCTAAGGGATAGAACAAAGAGAAAAAAGACGAAGTGAAATTGCGCTTTGCCTTCTGTGGGTTAATGATCAAAAAAATTGTTAAATTTTTTGCTTTTCCATGCTACAAGAGCTTGACTACAAGAAATCTGAATATGCCGGTTCCAGTGCTGCGCAATAAATGTGGTATGTTCTTGGGGCTTTCTATGAGTGTGTCTTCTTCAACCTCTTGCGTTTCGCTTCCAATTTCGACTTCGCCTTTTCCTTCGAGAATGTAGAAGAAAACGTCGACTGGCGTGGTATGCTTCTTCAGGGATTGGCTCGGTTTTAGGTTCATAAAAATTACCTCAGCGTTTTTTGCGGCATAAAGTTTCTTTGCTTCAACGCCATGGGCATTTTGAAATGCGGGGGTGCTGTCAACTTTTGTTACTTTCATCTAGATCACAATCCAGAATTCATCGACGAATGTAATTAGCGTTCCTATTCTTGCCAGGTGCAAGCAGCGTTTGCTAAGAGAGTATTATCGCACTCGAACCAACTTTCATGTTAATGTCTTCCTCAACATAACTGCAGGCAAGCCCATTGACGTACAATTTAATTATTCAATGACACAACTATCCTATAGAGGAGTTTTATGCCACGGGCTTATGTCCTAATTAATGTGGAACCAGGTGCAGAAGACAAAGTGAAAATACAATTAAGAAGCGTTGGTAGCGTGAAGGAGTCCTTTGTTTCCTATGGAGTATACGATCTTATCGCCGTAGTTGAAGCAGAAACGATGGATGAACTAAAAGAAGCGGTGACATACAAAATACGAACGGTCAGTCAAGTGGTATCAACACTAACGCTGATGGTGACCGAAGAAAAGGCGATTCCAAAATGAGTTTTCAACTCCAATTGAAGACCAATGCTTTCAATTTGTGGGAAAAAATCAGGTAACACTAAAATAGTGAAACGTATCACTACTGAATAAATGCACATTCCCGAAGGAATCCTCAATCCCTACACCTGCGTTTTGATGTTTCTTGTAGCAATTTGCTTTTTGGTGTGGGCTTGGAGAGGCATGAAAAGGACTTTGCCTCGCTCCGTTATTCCTCTAGTTGCTGTTGTAAGTGCATTGCTATTGGTTGTTCAGTTGTTCGAGTTTCCTGTTGCGGGTGGTGGAAGCACTTGGCATATATTGGGTGGAACAATGGTTTCTATGGTTCTCGGTCCGTTTGCTGCCATAACAAGCATGACCATTACGTTAATTATTCAAGCCTTGATTGGTGATGGAGGCATGACGAGTTTTGGAGCAAACGTCTTTAACATGGCAGTAGTCGGCGCTTTGTCCTTCTTTATCGTTAAAGCGTTCTTATCGAGGCGGTATAATACTAGGCGTTTGGCATTTGGCGTGTTTGTGGCTTCTTGTATCTCAAATATTTGTACGGCTCTTGCTGTTGGCATCGAGATTGGAATTAATCCGATTGTTGGAAACCTTGGCGGTCTATTGGTGACTGTCCCGACGATGCTGATGTGGTATGTGCCTACTGGAATAATCGAGGGTGTTGTTGCTTCATCTTTGGTGGTTTCCTTCTCGAAAATCAAGTCTGTCAAGCTGTTCGGCTTAGAGCTTTGCAAGAACAGAGAGTCTCGCTAACATCCCGCAGTCTGGCTCATTTTGCTGCCTAAAATCGCTTTCCTTAGTTCTTCGCATCTGGTCTTCGTTTGGAACGTGGGAGGCGGAGTGCAAGCGACACCGAACATCAAGGAAGGCTAAAATGTGATAGCGAGAAGACAGCCACAATCATTCAAGATTAAGAAGAAACGCGCTAACAGTTTTGCCAAATTCAGTTTCTGTACCAATGCATCTACTGAACTAGAATGCCTATTTGTTTCACTCTGGCAAATACTTCTTCGCCGTGGGGTGCAGACAAAATGTTTAAGGTAAGATCTTCCCCCGCTTTATGAACAGCCTTGTGCGTGCCCCCAGACCACGAGCTGGATGAAGAAACATCATAAACCTTTCCGTTAAAAGCGATGTAAACCGGTTTTCCTTCTTGTCCCTTATTTTGTTTAAGCTCTTCAAGACTAAACTTCTTGAGCTCCTCTCCAGTTTTCTGTTCACTCTGCATGTTGAAGAGCGTCTGCAATTCGACAAATCGCGTTTGCAGCATTTTAAGCAGTGCTTCTTTTAGGCTCTGGTCAGAGAGCTGAGCGTCTATTTTGTCTATTTTTTCAGCTAACTCTCTGTCGCCCAGAGTGTCTCTAATCCAGTTTTGGAAGTCATGGCGCTGGAAATGAATTCTCACCGTTGAGAGCTCTATTATTCTGAGTTCTTCAAGGAGACCGAAAAGGCTGATGGCTGTTTCCCCCGGATACTTGTCCGTGTCCCTAAAGAAGTGAAATCCATTTTCGTAAGGCACCGAGCGTAGGATTTCCTGGACGGTTGATCTGTCAACAGAAGGTTTCTGCGTTGCCGTTTGAGGGTTCATAGCGTGTGACCTCTTGGCGCTATGCCTTAGATATTTGCGTTGTTGTGCCTAAATGTGTTTGTAGTTGCTGCTTGACAGCAACATTGCTTTGGAAGAATGGCTATAAATGGTTTGAGATTGATTTAGTATCACATTCCTTCGACGCAGGTATTTTAAATCGTTACGTCAACAGCTCAGCACGAAAAAAGAAGCGTGATCCAGGGTTTGGTTTACCATATTTGTATGTCATTTGCAGGCGCGAAATTGTTGCGGCAATATTTATGTAGCGTTTAGCCCCGGCTTTCCTTTTGTTAAGTTACAAGTTTGCTTTTGGTGGTGTGCTGGGATTCCTGCAGGGTGGTGAGAGAATGGAGAGGATACTTATGAATCCAGTTTGAACTTAAATGAGGACCCACAGGAACCCTTTCAGCCCCACTTTGCTTCAATTGAGTATTACCCCAAAAAAAGAGGGGAAGATATTTTTGGTTTCTACTGTGTCTTCTTTTTCCCTTTGAGGTAGACGTATGCGCCAACTGCAACAATGGCAATTACGATGACAGCAATGGTGGCATAGGCGTATTCCATTGGAAAGCCCGCGTTCTGAATCGGAGTAGCAGTAGCTTCGGGCGATGCAGTTACTACGGGTGTAGGTGTCGGAGTCACAACGGGCGTAGGCGTAGGAGTTACTACAGGTGTAGGTGTTGTTTGGACTGGCGCTGCAACTACAGTGAACGGCGTCCATTCAGAATAGGCTGCGTTGTAGATTATTGCCGGTTTAGTTTCACCTTCATAGAACGCTACCCAGCCATATTCGCCAACGACACTTGGGTTGTAGGAGAACGTAAAGAAGCCCAGCTTGTCCGTGGTTGTGGTTAAGTTCACCGATGTCATGTCCGGTTTAGTGACGCTCAATATTAGTGTGGCGTTTGGAAGTCCTGGATGTAGCGAACTATCGACGTCTACTTCTGTTGTAAGATCGCCCCAGACTTTCCCGAGGGTAGTCCCTTTTACTTGTCCCTTGATCATTATAGTTTCGTTAGACCACATTGATGCGCCTTTGTTAGCCTCGGCAAAAAGGCTTGTGGGTTCCTTGGGTGTATCGTCGAAGCAGTATAATTTGCGGTCAGCAGACCCAACATATATTTTGCCGTCGTAGAGGGCTGGAGAAGAATAGACTTGGGCATCAGTTACGTACAGTGATAGGGGTTTTCCGTCTGTTGCATTAAAGCTAGTGATGCTGTACGAGTCGCAGCCATAGTAAACTATTAGGCCGTAGGGGCTGTCGACGAGCAGGGGGTTGGTGTACACTTGGTGGCCAAGCCACTGACCCCATATTTCAGCTCCAGTTGTAGCATTGAAGGCGCATGCACTCATGTGGGCTTCTCCGTAGAGTATGCCTTTGTAGTATGTTATTGCATAGGGTTGGTTGCTGTTTCCCTGCGGATCCGTAACGACCACCCAAAGCTGGGCACCAGTCGTTGCATTAAGGCATGCGTAAGCAGGGTATCCAGTACGGCCAGTTGCAACATCGCTAAGGCTGCGACCGCCGGTTCCAAGGTAGATTTTGCCATCAGCTACAGTTGGGGTGCCAACGAAAAACATCTGATTTATGCCTACTGGAGTCTTATACCTCGGCGTTGTCCATGTCCATATTTTAGTGCCAGTTGTAGCATCTAAGGCGTACAGGTTTCTGTCGCTTGATTCTATGTAGATTTTGCCGTTGGAATACGTGGGGGAACCGCCGATCTGGCCATTAGTTGTGTACGTCCACTTTATAGCGCCGTCGGAAGTGCCTAGACAGTAGACTTTGCCATCCAAAGCGCCAACATAGAGCCTGTCACCTACTATAATCGGTGAAGAACGCACACATGCTGTGTCTACCTCGAACTGTACAGCGGGAACGTTTCCGGCGTATATGTTTGTTCTCCAGGTTTGTGCGCCAGTGTCAGCATTAATGCAGTATATGTAGCCGTCGTCAGCGCCAGTGAAAACTCTACCGCCAGACACAGCCACCGTTGATGCGGCTTTCCATTGTGTAGGGAATGTCCAAATGAGGCTGCCGCTGTTGGCGTCGAGACAGTAACGGTTTCCGTCGTAGGAGCCAATGTATACTTTGCCATTCACGACCGCTGGTGAGGCAGTTATGGCTCCGCCTGTTTCATAAGTCCATTTGATGGTATCAAACGATGTTAGTGGAGCGTATTGTCCCACAGCTACTCCAGGGCTAGCATCGTTACCCCGCGAGTACGACCAGTCCTTAGGAGCCGTGTAGGGAGAACCGTAGACAGTGTTTCCTGCATACAGGTTTCCATAAGCAACTATGAAGTTGGCAACGTTGCCATTAGCCTTCCATAATGTTGTGCCTGTGAATGCATCGTAGGCGCAGTACGCCATTTTGTTCGCAGATGGTGCCAGTGGATTTGTTCCTGCCCAGTTCGGACCGTCAAGAGTCATGGTAAATATTTTGCCGTCAGCCACTGCAGGGGTCCAATATCCACCCATAAGGTTGTTATCTGTTTTCCATAGTAATTCTCCTGTTTTGGCATCCCAGCACCCGTAGTAGCCCTTTGGTATTCCGTATGCGGCTGTTGAGCCTTCATCTAATACGTGTTGATAGATTCTTCCGTAGGCTGCCATTATGCCATGAGGGGCCCACATCGTGCCAGCAAAATCGTAGTTCCATAGAGTCTGGCCATTGCTTGCGTTGTAAGCGGTGAGGCATTTTGTTCCTCCAGCGTGATATACTACGCCCTCGTAGTACATCGCGGTATAGCCGCAGATTCCGTTTTTATGAGCTTTCCATAAAAGTTGACCGTTTGTTTGGCTCAAGGCATACATAACATATCCATCATAGGATCCTATGAAGACTTTTCCCTCACCAACACAGTGAATTTCCGACCCTTCATCGGTTGGGACCCGCCAAGCTATATTAGGGTTTAAGGGGTCCGCCATGCTAATTGCAGTAACATAGGATATGTTTGTGGCGAAGTTGAATTGAACTCGGAACTTCATTTTCGTCGTCATGTCATATGAACCGGGGTAATATTGGCCTGCACCCGGATTGTTAAATCCAGTAAAAGTACCACCGATCGCGTCCACGCGTGATACATAGGAGCCGTCGCTTATTCTGTAAATCGCCGTGCCGTTGGTTGAGTCTACGAACATATAGGTGTTGTCGATTTTATTTGGGTTGCTACCTCCGTAACTAAGATTCGTGCTCCATATCAGCGTGCCAGTGAAGGCATCCAACGCGTTGAGCTTGCCGCCGGCTATACTGAATGCTTTCCCGTTGAAAACTGTGTATATTGCACCGTAACTTGATGGTGATGTCCATAGTACGTTAGGCTTGTCAGGCGCGGGTCCAGGACTATACCTTTGGTTTGTACCGGCGGTGTATCCTCCGAGGTCGGGCCATTCGTATTGCATTATGTCTCCGTATGTTGTTGCAGCTGCTGAAGCCGTGGGTTGCGAATCAGAAAGGATTGCATAGCTCGAAAAAACTAACAGCCCTGCTAGGACTGCTATTAAGATTTTTTCAATGTTTTTCTTTTCCATTTCCTTGTCCCCTTTCTCGTCAATCCGCAAATCTTTGATGTAATAAGCGCATTGACGAGTGCTATATTAGTTCAAGTTCCTTATAGTTTTTTTTCAACTCTGAAATTAAAAAAGTAATTCTGACAACTTAACGATTTGTCGTCTTCAATTCCGACGGACAATCGACAAAAACGCAAACAGACGCCTACTCAGTTGTTTTTTCTTTTTTTCCTTTATTCACCAATGATTTCGTCTTTTGGTACCATAGCGCCAATCTATTGGTTAAATACTCTAGAGTGTCGGTCGGAAAGGCGCGCTATTTTTTTCATGATAGCAAATAATATTTTTTTAAATTCAGTTTGAACCTGACTTATCTATGTTTGCTCGACCACCAACACGCGTATTACACTTTTTCATGTCGGGTTTCACCTGAGTTTTAACAAGGTGCTCACAGTCAAAAAGCTGTATACGAAGGGTTTGCTGGGATTCCTGTAGAGGTGAGAAAATTGGAAAACTCACTTCCAACCTAAATGAGGTAACATTGCCCAGGAATCCATTCAGCCCCACTTTGCTTCAATTATCTTTTACCCCAAAAAATGAGTTATAATTACAATAATGCTTCTTGCTTTTTTCAATTTTCTACCCCTTTTTTAATTGAAAAAGTAATTCTGAGAACTTAACGGTATGTCATCATCGCTTCCGACTGACAAACGCAAAGAATATGAATTACCTGCACGGATAAACAGAATCCTGGAGGGAGATGCTGCCTCATGAGTGATAGAGAATGGATCAGGATTCTGACAGAATTGGGGCTGACTTCATCGCAGGCAACCCTCTATATCGCTCTAACCAGATACAGCGATACCACAGCAAGAGACTTGCATAAAGTAACGGATATTGCACGACAGGACGTCTATCAAATTCTCTGCGAACTTGAGGAACTTGGTTTGGTGGAACGCATACTGGCCAAGCCGCTCAGATTTAAGGCAACATCAACTAGGAATGCTTTCTCAATTTTGAGTCGTCTCCAGGAGAGCAAGAACTCTGAATTACGCAAAAAGGCTTTAATGCTCTTTGACCATCCCGAAGAACGGGAAAGAAAAGAGTCTTTTCCTTATGAACCGTTTTTCGAAGTCCGCAACGTATACCAAAATGATCCTCGTGTGAAAACTGCGATTGGTAATGCCAAAGTCAAGATAAGATTGTTGGACAAAAACATGCATTGGCCAGTATTCTACAGCTTCATTGACGAATGGACATATGCTCTGAAAAAAGGCGTCAAAATCGAAGTACTAAACGAATTTGCCACAAATAGAAAAATTGAGCCAAAATTCATAGATGCTTTAAGGGAGAAAGACTTTCAAATCAAATACACGAACATCTTGCCAGGTGGAGCGCTGCTAATATTTGATGATAAAGAGGTGGCAATCTGGGAAGGCTCAAAGCCCAGACAGATTGCCAAATCAGCGCCACTAAAAGCATTATGGTCAAACCACCAAGGCTTAATCGAGTTGGCAACCAATTACTTTGCATTATATTGGAAAGCGATGTCACCTTCAGAAAAATCTGCCTAAATGATGAATTCGCGAAGACTTTTTCTAAAACTGTGAAGCAACCAACTTCTTTGACCTGCGTGAACTGAGGGAAAACTCGAGAAAAATCATAAAAAACAGGTGACATCTCGATGAGGGGATAAAGAATCAGCATAGACTATAGCTTACTTATGCTGCTGACGGAATTATACGCGTTGTGTTAGTCGAGCAGCAGCGCGCGCTTCTTTTTAATTTTGTGTGTGTCAGTCGTGACCGTCGCTGACAAAGTCTTAAGACTTCAAGCAAGAGTATGGCTTCGATAACGGAGAACTAAAACGCCTTCTACGGTCGATTCCCCCTTTACAAAAATCAAGATTAGCGCCAAAAAACCACTATGGAAAAATGAAAAAAGTGAGAATAAAGACAAAACGCATGGCTCCGGATCAAGAAAATAAAGAAATTCAGAACCTTCAATTTCTGGGATTGACCCTAAATCACGCGAAAGTCTACGCGGCTTTAGTGAAGTCGGGAAATGTCACAGCAAAAAACCTCTCAAGCAATTCAGGATTAGCAACATGCAATATCTACCGAGTCATTCCTGAACTGCAAAAACTTGGCTTACTAGAGGTAACGGTGACTGCGCCGAAACTCTTCAAGGCCACACCACCCGAAGACGCAATGAAAATTTTGCTAAAACAGAAAGAAGAAGACTTTAAGATGATGCAAGTGAAGGCAAAAGAATTTCTCGCGGAAACAGAAATGGAAAAGAGTCCAAAACATGCAGACATTGCTGAGGTCGTGTTAGTCCCATGTGGGATGCGAACAACCCAGTTTGAAAAGTCGAGGCTATCTAATACCGAAGAGCAACTTGGCGCTATCCACACAGACGCAGTATTCCACCGCTTCATCGACGACGCCGGCAACGACTTGGAAAAACTGTTGAGAAGAAATGTTAAGATGCGATTCTTGTTAGAAAACACAAAAGCAATCGAGAAACCAACCAAAAAGCTAGCCAAAATGTTGAGCAATCCCAACTTCAACGTCAGATTTGCAAAAACCCAAATTAAAACGTGCGTCTTTGTGTTCGATAATATTGGTGCCTTCATAAGCACTTCATTCGACCCCCTGCACACTCCCTCTTACTGGTCAACCAATCCATGTGTCATAGCAGTCGTTAGAGGCTATTTCGAAAATGAATGGCAAGAAGCTTTAGAAAAGACGAATTGAAAAAAAAGGAAGATTATTCAGTTGAAGAAGAAAGCTGGCGACATAGCTGAGAAAGTATTAGAACCAGAAGGGTGAATCGATTTAGCAGCCATGGGTTTGAGGATTAGTTTAGAATACCACACACGCTTTTTCATGTGGGAACAACAAAGGGGTTATTCAAGAACTATTAAGCCCTAAAGGGTAAACCCTTATTATAAGGAAAGAAAAACGAACTAAATTTAATAGTAAATAACGTATTATTGACCTGAATCAAGACGGGGCTTTGATGAAACACAGTCACAGACCAAAACAAGATTCAATATCGAACATACATGAGTATAGAAGCGTTGCTAAGAACAAACTTGCACTGTCCATGGCCATCACTGGGTCGGTGATGGTTGTTGAGGTTGTCGGGAGCATCTTAACAGGCAGCTTAGCTTTAGGCAGCGACGCAGGCCACATGTTTACCCACCTTTTTGCTTTGGCTATCAGTTTCGTAGCGATTGTGATTGCCTGTAAAGAGCCCTGTCACCATCGAACATACGGGTTTTACCGAGCGGAAATTCTTGCGGCGCTCTTTAACAGCATTTTTCTTTTCGGTGTGACGGCATACATATTCTATCAAGGCGTTGAACGTTTGCTCCATCCTCAGCCCGTTTTGGGCTTTGAAATGCTTCTGGTCGCTCTGCTTGGTTTGGCTGCAAATGGCTTAAGCATTCTTATTCTTAGAGGCAGCGTAAGAAGTGACCTAAACGTTAAGAGCGCTTTTCTTCATATGTTCGCTGATACGGTATCTTCGGTTGTCATCATAGTTGGTGCGGTCATTGTTTCGCTAACCAATTGGTACTTCATTGACCCCTTGTTGGGTATTGGAATTTCTATCCTGATTTTTGTTTGGGCATGGAGTTTGCTGAAAGATTCCATTAATGTTTTGCTGGAAACTGCGCCCAAGGGCATGGACATTGACACTGTCGGCTCTGAACTCAAGAAAGGCATACCTGAAATTACCCAAATTAATGACATGCATATTTGGGAAATCACTTCTGGAATGTATTCATTAACTGCACACATAGAAGTTGACTCTGCTAATTATGAGAAGACAATGCAAATCCTCGAAAAAATAAACAAGCTTTTGGATGAAAAATACGGAATTGAGCACACGACTATACAACTTGAACCCGCACACAGTTAGTGCTCCTCTCAATCAACAGCAACTCCCGCTTATGCTGTGACTACCAAGGATTTAATTTCTTCCCATAGACCTTCCATCAACTTCTTTTATTTTAGTTCTTTGCCGCACATTGGGCATCCTCTTTTTCCGTCTATTATCCTGCCGACCAGCAGCTGTAACAGAGCCGGATATGGCAGTCTGAGAAGCAAAACGTCGCGCCTTTGCCGCATGAATCACAAGTTTTGAAAGCGCAATCATTACACAAGAAAAATCAGCCCTCCTGCTGTTTTCATTTTTGTTGTGGCATCCAAACTGGTTTGCCTTCAACTACTTCCCGCTCAGTTGGCATTGGGCAAGCTAGGTCCAAGGCGGCAAAAACCCCTTTTTCATCTTCACCTGCGAGTGCGATGCCGTCTTTGAGTAGGCCTTCACTGTACTTGAGCCCCATCCCCTTGGAATGCGCGTAACCCGCAAGCCACATGTTATGGTCTGCCGAGCCGGTTCTTACAAGCAGGTGAATCCCAAAAGTTGATGGTTTGGCGCGGTAGAAATCCACCTGAAAAAGCCCACCTGGACACGGAACAAACGTTTTAATAACGCTGTTACCTGAACAGCTGGGCCTGGCTTTCAGCCGCTTAAGTTGCTCGTTAATCTTTAGCCACTCAAAATCACTTTTGGTAACCATCACAAAATCGATGTCATGGATCTTTGGTCTTTGTCGCCTGATGCTCCCAGCGATTTCAATTTTGTCACATAACGCTTCGACCGCTGCCTTCACCTGGCACGCAAGAGCCTCAGCTTCTTTTAGGTCAAGCTCCGCTAGCACCGGGGTTTCTTCTTCGGGGAAAAGCGTGACCTGCTTCTTCATCATCACTCATCCTTCCTTCTTGAGCGGTTCACCGTTACATATTTTTCGCCACATCACCTCATGCAATTCCTGCTCAAGCTTGCTGATCTTTAATTGATGACCAAGCAGAATTGACGTGACCATGGGTTCAAACAGTATCGGGTTACAAGCGTTGCCAGCGGCCATGGCGTTGTTCCTGCACAAATCCATAAGCTCATCGAAAGCTTCCTGGTCTGAGTCGCTTTGTAGAGCTTTTCGAAAGCCCCTCCACCGGTCAATCTCATACTCCAAAGCAATGCGAAACGAAGGAACAGTCTTACCCACAAAACCGCCCCCATCAACCTAACCGCTGCTTCTCACTCAGCCTAACATGAGTCACGTGGGATAGGACAAAATCTTGCTGTGCGAGTGTTTTCTGAAGCAGGTCCTGGACAGCACGGTTCAGGTTTCCACTATAATACGTCTTCACGATTTTCTCTGCAAATTCAGTTAGCAAAGAAGCTGGGACCTTATGCAGCGTCAAGTCTACTGGGAAGTCATTTTCAAGTGTTAATGGTAGGGTTTTGTTTTTCATGGGAACCACTCGGATTCGCGCATATGCCAAAAAACCTTAAAAAGAAAACCGCCCAAACGACCAGCCAGTGCAGTGGAGAGAGAACTGTGAAAGTGAAGAGTCTTCTCCTTCTATTAGCATTTAAGGCTAATGAAAAAACAATTGATCAGGCGTCAGCGTAACGATTAAGAAACACACAGCAGATATCGCAAATCATTGAGTCGCCGCTGTAGCTGTCTCTTTTTTGGGATTTAGTTTTTGTTTCATTATATGGTAAGTTAATGGATTTCTTATGGTTCTGCATATGGAATCCGCTTGATTTGTGCAGACTCCGTGAGTTTGGAGGGTAGAGCAATTATAGGTGGTGTAAGGTTCAGTCCTACCTCCAGTCTTCCCGGCAAGATCTTCCACTTGGTATCGTGTTTTTGCCTCTTTAAAATCCGAAACGTTGGAAAACAGAATAACAATAGAATCCAAGCTAACTCCCTGATGAATCAAATATGTCACCAAGGTAAATCTCTCAGTATGCGAGAGATGTTTTCCTTCTGCTGCTCTCTTCATAAGGATAGTTATACATGGCGGATATTCAGATTCCTGAGCACGAATGACCTGATCCATCTCTTCTAAGTGCGGTTTCATTCTAAGAAATTCCGCTTTTAATTCAGCAATGTCTTTCTGAAATTCTTCCGGAAAATCGCCACTGTTCTGTCTAGCGCTATCTTCAATACGCTTCTTGACTTCTTCCTGCAAAAGCCTCGACAATTCGTAGGGGGTTACCGATACATATCCTTTCTCAACAGCTCTGTTCACGAGTTTCCATTGGGGGTCATGGACGAGTCTTCCCCTTGAAGCGTTTTCAAGATACTTCGTAAAATGTAGCCAAGTCAAATCACCTTCCGTCTTGATTTGCCATTTGAAAGCTCTTGCGATTTCCAGAATTACTTCCTTTCTTCTCTCTATTTTTAGGTACAAGTTTACTTGTTGGCCCTCTAATAGGGCAAATCGCTCAATCAATAAACGCTCTCCTGTTCCAGACACAAGCATGATAGCCAATGGATAGGACGCAATTTCGATGTCAAATTGCTGGCTTGCCTCAGTGGACAGACGTTTTGCGAGAGAGTAAGAAGCAGATATTCTCTGTCTAGCGCGTTCTCTGATCATTGGCAGCTCAAGAATCGCCTGGAAATCCAATTCGGTTTTGGCTATGTACTGTCTTGCTTGTGGAAGAAAAGGATACTTTACCATGTCAGCAACGGTGATGGAGATGTCAATACCCCAGTATCTAATATTTTGGTGTATTCTTATGTATTATCATAGTGTCTTGGAAAGCACGAGAAGTATAGACAGAGCGGAAGATAAGGAATCTGTGAATTTTTCGCATTTCCTAGCGCTTTCTGAATGTCGATTTTCAGATGCTATATACTGCTATGAGGATGTTGAAGGTGAAGTTTGTTGGGTCAGCAGTCAGCAGAGCAGATAGAGTCAGGACCAGCGGAATAGTTTCTTCGGGCTGGATCGTGGGGCTTTGCTGGTCAGTTGAAAATGTAACCCTTGAGAAGAGGTTTGCCGGTGTAAGCGTGTTGGTCGTTATGTTTAGGTTGATTGGGAATAGTCCGAGCCAGAAATGGTGCATAAAGGTGAAGGCGTTTTTGATCATCGTCTGCACAAACCGGTTTTGCCGCTTAAACAAGGCCTGTTACCTGCACGGTTTGGTCAGGTTCTTGGCAAACGCTCGCCCGAACATGAAGCCGACGATTAGCCAGGTGACCTGAAGCAGGGTGCCCGGGACTGGAAGGCCTAAACTCAAGTTTGCGCTTCCACGACGGACTCCGCAAGTTCAACGGATAATACTTGTGCAACAACTATTACTGCTAGCAATCAGTTAACAATTTCAAAGCCCTCTTCAAAGAATAGACTTCTGTAGCGTTCTATTTGAGACGTATGTTTTGGCAGCTATTGCAAAGTTTTATAACCATACTGGTTGAGTGACTCAAATAGGAGGCAATTATTTCTATATGAAGAGAAATTTTAGAAATAATCAGAACAATGTAAATGAACCAAGAATGCCCAGCTTGAAAAGAATTTCTGCAACAGCTTTGATAGCAATCCTAACTGTGATGCTGGTGTCTTCGTCGCTAGTTCTTATGGGAAATTCTTTGGTAATACCAAACTCCATTACACCTCAACCCTTATCAACCGATGCACCTTATGGCTATGCTTCGAAATATGGCGATCTAAGCCAATATGAATGGCCAATGATGGCAGCAAACGAAAATCAAGACAGCTTTTCAGCTGGACCGGGACCAAACCGACCTGACGTTGCTTGGAAAGCAACTGTTACAGGCGGTTCAGGCTATGTGTGCGTTTTCAACGGGAAAGCCTTCGCTCTAGCCGGATCAACAGTAAGAGCTTTCGATGCATACACTGGGACCTCAGTGTGGAATGCCACTCTCTTGGGATCTGCTTCTGGAACTGGCGGAGTAACAAAAATTGATGAACAATACTTCTTCGCCACAGTCAGAGGCGTGGAAATACATAGAATATCCGATGGCAGTTTCGTATCAAACTACACGTTAACCTACTACTCTGGTTTGCCCGGAAGCGCACAATACTTCCCAGGAGCATACTCTAGTACCTTAAAGATGAAGTACGTACTATCATACGACCCTGTTCTGAAGAAAGGCTTCTGCAATGCCATTAGCGTTGCCGACCCGTTGAACCCAAGCCTCGCATGGACTTTCACATGCGAAGAAGTCTCTGAAATAATGTCCTACGGATACGGAAAAGTTTTCTTGGGAACCACACAAGGAACCGTCTACACTTTGAACGCCACTAATGGTAATTTCATATGGCAAGCCCCCAAGACTGGTGTTGCTCAGCAATCCGGATTCTGCTACGATAACAAATTCTACCAAGCAGCATCATCTCAGGTAATGTCTGCCTATGATGCGCAAACTGGAACCCCACTATGGGAATATGATTCACTCATCCTTGGAGATAGAGGCTACTTTGCTTACAGAGGCGCAGCAGGTTATGGTCGTGTATATGATGCAAGTGACTCAATCGACCCAAACGGTTGGATTCTCTGCTGGGACGCGAACAAAGGAAACGTACTGTGGAAACAGCCTGGTTACTTCAACATCCACTATGCAACGATGGCTTTAGCCGACGGCAAACTCTACGGAATTACCTGTGACCGAGCCGCTGGAGCCGTAACCGCAGGATTGATAATGCCTGGATTCAGCTTCACGTGCTTCGACGCATTCACAGGAACACAGCTTTGGACCATACCTAATCTGCAATTCGCCACACCAACAATTGCCTACGGCAACATTTACGGAATCTACAATAGCGTACTCTACTGCATTGGATCTACAACCTCCAAATCTTGGTCATATGGTTTTTCCGGAAACTTGGATACCCCGAGAATTGCAACAGGACAATCAGGACCGTCAAGTCTTTCATACCCGCGGTGGGTGTTCGAAACAGGTGCAAAAGTTGGTTCTTCTGCAGCTGCTGCAAATGGAAAAATCTACATTGGCTCCGACGATCGCAATCTTTATTGTCTAGACGCATACACTGGCGCTAAAATCTGGAGTTTCACAACTCAATATAAGGTTCAATCTTGTGTTGCTGTGGTAGGCGGCAGAGTCTACACAGGAACTGACGATGGCAATGTGTACTGCTTGGATGCGAATACTGGTTCACAGATTTGGAAGACACCGACAGGTGGATTGGTACTAAATGTGCTTATGCCGCAGGAACTTCAACAACGTTCTAGTCCAATAATAATTGGCGATAGTCTGTATGTTGGAGCTATGGACGGAAAACTCTATTGTCTTAATCCATCTGATGGACGTGTAAAATGGACATATACTACCGGAGGTCCTATAGGAGGTTCGCCAGTCTATAACACCGGCGTAATTTACATAACATCTACTGATACCTATCTGTATGCCATAAATGCCGCCGATGGGACTCTCAAATGGAAGAGCATCCCGCTTAACCTCGACGCGGGAGTAGCTGGAGGCAGTCAATTTTTCAACACCGGAACACCTGCTGTAGCAAACGGCGTAGTCTACATTGAATGCGGTGTACCTTTTGGTCTTCTGACCCCTGCTGACAAATATAGATGGCTTACAAACGGTGCCGGTCCAGGCTACACAGCACCCGGTGGTGCAAACGGTGGCGCATTGAGATTCGCAGCTTTCAACGCAGCAACAGGCGCAAGCATATGGAACCAGACGATGGTTGGCAACTCAGGGTGTGTCTGGATGCCAGTGTACAAAGATGGCTTGCTATACGTTGTGGAGTATCTGCAAGTGGATGCCATGAACGCAACCAATCCGAATTCAGGGCCAGTCAACATAACTGGATATCAGCAACAACCAGGCGGAGGTCGCATGTGGAAGCAATGGGTTGGCTATCAAATCCTGTCCTCCCCATGCTACGCAGATGACATACGTGGACCCAAAATTTACGTTGGAAGTGACGTTGGTAGCGTTACTTGTCTTAATGCAACTAGTGGCGCGCCTATAGCTGCATATCAATCTGGAGCAAACATCGAGTCTTCCCCCACGATATGGGAAGGCAAACTGTACATCGGCGGCGTTGACAGAAACGTCTATTGCTTCGATGACTCACCGAACGTTGATTTTAGTTTGTGGGCTGCCGCTAGCAAAGGCGCTGGAATGTGGAACAACGAAACAATAACAATAGGCGGACAATTGATGAGCAATCCAAAAGAGATGACTTGGGATGGAACAGTTTACCAACCTGTAGCCAGCGACATGCATCCAGGGATTCCCAACGCAAAGATAATTGTAAGCTTCATCAAACCCGACGGCTCTCTAGCTAATGTTACAGCCACTACCGACTATCTTGGACAATTCAGTCTATCCTACAATCCAACGGAACCAGGAAACTGGGGTTGGGCAGCATTCTATGAAGGCCAAAGAACAGATGCAATCACGTACAACAGCGCCTTTACCGAAGTGACTAGCCTCAATGTGGTAACCCCACCTGGGGCAACAACCAATCCCTCACCTGAAGCCACAACGACCCCATCCGCCGAAGCTACTGCTACTCCCACACAGAACTTAGGCTTTCCAGTAGAATACCTCTACGCCATCATCGCCGTCATCATCATTGCCATAATCGCCGTAGCCGCTTTTCTCCTCAGAAAGAAAAAGCCAACACAATAAAACCAAACATAATCTTCCCCCTCTTTTTTTGGGTACAGTACAAAAAGGCCTAAACGTTTAGGAATGCAACAATCTCGAGATCTCTGATTCCGCAAACAACGCTTACGCAACAACTTTTTAGTGTGCTCTTCATCACTACTCGTTTAATAGCAGATTTTGTCGTAAGATACGTCATAGAGGAATGGGGCTGAATGGGTTCCTGCACGCGCTCATTTAGGTTGAAGCTGGAGTCCTTTCCGTTTTCTCACCATTCGCAGGAGCCCCAGCACACCCCCAAAAAGCCCACCGCAAACCAAAATAACCATTTGCACCTAAATAACTGATAGGAGAAGAAAACAAAAAAGTGAACATAGGGTTGTTGCTTCTCTCCTTTGCCGTTTGTGGATTGGGATTAACTCTAGCCTTTGTCTTTTCCAATCCGACAGGCTTTGTTGTAGATGGTTTGGGTCTTGCGTTTTTTGTGTATGCCTTATTCGCCGGAAAAGACAAAAAGGAAGCTAAGAACAAATCTTAGCACGTACCATAGCGTTCATTTGAGGCAAGTAGCTTAGGATTTGAACAAAGATGAATGATGCCCTAACGAACGGGGAAGTCTCCTTGCGTCGTGTTACTGCGAAGACCTTTTGGGCGATTAATGATTTGTGTGTCTTGGAGAGCCAAAGAAAATTTGTTGCGCCAAACTCCTCTTCGATTGCACAAGCCTACTTTTGCAAAAACGCTTGGTTCCGTGCTATATACGCTGGCGAAACACCGGTAGGCTTCGTTATGTTGTACGAAGCTCCCAAACGCGGGAAGTATTATCTGTGGCGGTTCATGATAGACTCCAAATACCAAGGCAAAGGCTTTGGAACCAAGGCACTAGAAATAGTAATAAGGCGAGTGGAAAAGAATCCCAAAGCAAAATCTCTCACACTATCCATCTTAAGAGCGGAAGGTGGCCCTGAGGCTTTCTATAGACAACATGGTTTCGAATTTACCGGCAAAATCAAAGACGGCCAACACCTCATGAGACTAGACTTCAAAAAGACACCTAAACCCGTAAAACGGCTAAGCCTACAAAGAGCATCAGCAGGATAAACGCGGTCAACCACCAGTAGCAGCTGCATCGCAGTGGGAGTCCGAGCCAGTTGTCCCAGTCTGCTTGTTCATTCATCGGCCGTTGGTTTCGGGGTAATACAGCTTCAAAGCGTAAGTCGGCCTCAACTTGAAATCTAAGAACCTGATGACCCGCAAGGCGACGTCGGATTAACGTGTCCCAGAGCATCAGCCACATCCACAAGAACACGCCGCGGGTACTGAACACTCCGAAGATCGCTGTGGCAGCCAAAGCGTTGATGGTTCCGAACAAAACAGCCATGAAGGCACGGTACGCTTTGAAGTGGTTCAAAATCAAAGCGTCAAAGGTCAACGGCTTATACGAAAAAAGCCTGTTCTCAGCAAAACCCCACTCCACCCCGACCAACGCGGCAGCCCCAAACACTATCAGGGAAACAATAGGTGGCAACATCGAGCCTACTCGACAAATTCAGACAAAAGAGTTGTTGCGCAAGTGCTAAGGCGTGGGGTTCGGGATTAAAATTATGTTAATTGGGGAGTGTAGTTTTTTGTTTAATTGTTTCCGAGAGTGCCTAACCAAAGTTCTTTAACAACACGGCTCTTTTTCTAAAAGCAGCTGCTAACGTTAACGTTGTTATCACGAGGAAAGCGAGAGACAGTATATTGGGAAACTCGGGTACAGTCGTGACACTGAATTTGTGGATTTTTCCGTCAAAGGCGCAAATGAAAAGCTCTTTGTTCTGGTCTAATCCGAAAGCGGAAATTGAAAGGTTCGAGTCAGCAAGTAGCGTGTTTGTGCCGTTTGCTGCAAGCGCCCAGATTCTACCAGAGCCATAGTCTCCGTAAACGTAATTTCCAGCTAAATCTGCTAATGTTGAACCATGATAAACGTAACCTCCGATTATAGCAGTTCCTAGCGTATGGTCGTACTCATAGATTGGAAGCTCAAGCCCAACTTGGCTTCCTGGCGAGTAGGTTAAGCTACCCTCCATTATATTCCAGCCATAATTCTTTCCTTTCTCTACAACATCGATTTCCTCTATCCGACCCTGCCCCACATCGCCAACCCAGAGGTTCCCCGTTGCAGAATCAAAGCTGAAGCGCCAAGGATTCCTAAAACCGTAAGCGTAAATCTCTTCTCTGTATCCTAATGTGTTGCCAAAAAACGGATTGTCCGCTGGAAGACCATAATTTCGTCCTTCAGAACGTGAATTCACGTCTATGCGAAGGATTTTACCTAGCAAAGCCGCGCGGTTCTGCCCGTTGCCCAAGGGGTCGCCTCCGCTTCCACCGTCGCCCATGCCAACGTAGAGATAGCCGTCGGGTCCGAAAGCAATTTGTCCGCCTTTATGGTTCGAGAATGGCTGAGCGATTTCCAAAATTACAAATTCACTTGTTTTGTCTGCCACATTTGGATTGTCCGCAAAGACTGTGTACCTTACTATAATGGTTCGGGTTGGATTTGGTGCTACATAATCCAAATAGAAGTAACCGTTGCTTGTGAAGTTTGGGTGAAAAGCTAACCCGAGCAAACCTTGTTCTCCGCCGAAAAGCACTTGGCTGCTGATGTCTAGGAAGACCGTTGAAGTATCTGTTTGTACTGAGTTCTGAAAAACTTTTATTATGCCTGCTTGTTCCACAACAAAAAGCCTGTTGCTGCCATCATCTGCACTGTAGACTCCAATGGGCTGATTGAAAATTAACCCCGGAAAAGCAACTTGAATTCCGTAGTTGCCTGGCACTTGGCCTGAAGCTAAATTACACCAAATTGCGAGTGGAAAGGCAATTATCAGGGCAGGAACAGCTATTAGAGCGAAAAGAATTCTGCTTTTCAACTTCTACCACTTAATTAAAAGTGAAAAACCTTAACTTAAATATATGTTGTAAGGAGAGGTCTGTGTCTAGGGTTTTGCTTTTTTAAGTCACAGTTTTCAACTAATTATTGAGGTTTCTGCTCTATGGCTTTCCCGCACTTTGGGCAAGGTTCATCGTTTTCTTCAACAATTGCGCCGCAATGGGGACACACAAAAACTGAAGTCTTCGTTTTGGGCTTTAAAGGTCTCGTATACTGCAGACCATACCTCCAAGCAATAATTACGCCCAAGACAATACAGCCGCCTCCAGCGTACAGCAGTTGACCATTAACGTTCAAGTTCCCCAATGAGACGCCAACAACAATAGCACCCAAAACAACAAAAAACAACCCTACCGCAACGCCTTTGAAAACCTCCAAGTAGAACTGGCTTTCCGGATCCAAACCGTCGCCTCTTCGGCTGCGTCCTTTATTCAATTCAAGATATAATGCTTTGGAATAATTCTTGGAACTAAAATTTGGTACAGCCTAAGCTCGTTTCGGACTACGCTCATTTTCTCAGAAGATGAAGAAAGGAATTGTTGTTAACGCTACATAAAGCGGGAAGAGCAACGGGAGAAGAGTGGGTATTCTCTTAGAATAAGAAGTGGCTACAACGGCCCACCCAATTGTTAGGCACATTATTCCTAGCGGCTCGACAATATTCCAAACAATTAAAGGTAAGATATCCGTGCCTCCAGTAGGAATTACGGGAATTATGTACAATAGATATCCGGCTAGCGTAATAGCTACACCTGCTATGAGCAAATAGAAAACTCGAAAATGCCCCTTGCCAAACCCAGATACGAATAACTGCTTAGACAATGCGCCACTCGAAAGCATTAGAGCTCCACCTATAGCCCCCGCTAGCAGGATTAGGGGATTGTATACTATAGGAGGGGTGAATTGGTTTTGGCCTATGAGGAACCTTGCGAGCCCTGAAGAATGCTGAAAAAGGGGATAAAACCAAAAAGCGTCTAGGACGCTTTTTAGAATGAAGGTTAGCACAAAGACCGTCAACAAGGTTAATCCGAGCAAGAAACGCCACTTTTTCTGGGGGAACGACTTTTCTGTTGATATTTTCAGGTGCAGACTTGTCCCAACTATTGCTAGTTCAATGCCGACCACGTAAGCAACGAGCAGAAACCAAACGGTGATTGAGCCGTTTCCAAAGGCGGAAAAATCAAAATTTGCAAGTAGACCTGTGTAGCAGAAGAATGCTACGAGTGCAGCCCCCAGCGTTGTGAACAGGGAGCCGCCATATCGCATCAGGGAACCTTGCGGGGTCAACTTTGGAGATGAATTAGTCATTATAGGTTCTTTTGGAAGCCAGCCTCGAATCAGATTCTTCAAAGATTTTTGCCAGTTCAAGTTTTCAACTCCGGGATAAGCTCAGAGAATATGGCTTGTGCTAGTCTGGCTGGGTGCATTTTCTTTGCCTCTGAAATTTCGATGCCTCTTTCTTGAGCGATGTCCAAGAGGTACTCGCGGGTTTGGCCGAGGAAACTTTCGTCTAGCGTTTCTTCTTCGGGTTTGTCGTGCCAATACCAGACTTTCATGCCGTGACGAGTGGTGTAGGTGACGATGGCTTTACGTTTTAGCCCGGGATGGTAACCAAGCAATATTGCGTTTTTTGGGTTGATTCGGGTTATTTGGAGTTCGTTTACTTGGGCTACTTCTAGAAGTGCCTTTGAGATTTTAGCTTCAGCGGCTAGCCGTGTTTGATTGACGTATTGTCTGCTGGTTTTGAGTTTGTCGGCTATGGCTGCGATGGAGATTCCCGCGCTTGTCAGGGACCAGACAGCCATTTGCTTCGCGCTGAGGGGTGAAGAGTAGGAACAAGGTGGCGCCATATCAGGTCATGTAAATATACAAGTATTTACAAGTATTTAACATTTGCCGAAACTACATAAAACTTTCGATACCCCGTTGCTTCGTCACTTGAGTTCTTCTTCTCACATTGGGCATCTTAGAGGATACTTGTCTCATGCTATGGTTGCGATTATTCATAGTTCTCTTAATAGCTGTAAGGAAATTGCCAATTTTGCTTGAATTCTTATGGGTCAAATCAGGTTTTGTTCTTTCGGGCATACCAAAACAAGAGCGCAAGCAAGGCAGTTGATATGGGCATTATGATATCCCACACAATAAGCCCGCCAAGCAGAATTTCTATGGGCAAATTCAATCCATATCCGATGGGTGTCAGTATCCCCAAAGCTCCATTCGCAACAAAAAGCCACTTAATTGCCTTCTCTGTTCTGCTTGAGCCAAAAACTGGAGCCGCAAAAAGCGTAGCGAGCCCCATAAAGAAATACCCCAAAACCTCAATCACCCACATCATAGACTGGGTATTAGTCATGCTAAATATGGATACATCAAATGTACTTTGGTTAACAAAAGTTAGCTGAATAAAGTAATTGATACTTATCAAGGATCCGTAAATAATCGCAAAGGATAAACCTACTAGACCAAAAACTCTCTTTTCTTCTGGTGCAAAACAGCAAATGCAAGCCATAACCACAAGAAAAGACAAAGTCAATAGAAAACCCATGATTGTTGCAAAAGGTTGGATTGAAGCCGTAGCTGTGATGCCAGCTATAGTTACTAACAAAGTTGCCGCAATGGCAGACCAGAAACCTAGTTGATAAACATAATTCTTGTTGGCAGAAATAGCGGAAGACATAACCCTTTCTAAACTCCAAACAAGAGTATAATTCGTTTTAAATTTAAGCTAGTTGGGACTGGTTTGATTTGTAAGCTAACAGAACAAGAATAAACCACTAAAGGTATTTGAGATTTAAGATGCTCGAGAATAGTTGCGTATTTACAGTCTAAGAACTAAAGGTTAATACAAAAATGTTCAGAGAGGCGCATCCAATTGCGGCGTTATTGTAGAAGAGGCGGGCGTTTCTTCCCAAACTTGGGGTTGCAGACACTTCATAATACTCCCATTTTTGAATCAGCAGTTCATTGAGAACCCTTAAAACACTTATTGCATGGATTTCTCGGGCTTCACCCGCGATTTCCATGGGAATGTTTATGGAGAAAAGTTGGCAAAACCTAACAGCGATGTGATTTACCTGAATTTTGGGCCCAAAATCCAAGCAGAAGGTTCGGCATAAGCATCTAACGGCAAGAGCAAATGTGCCAGCTTTACCGCCACTGGTCTTTGCACTTATCGTCTATGCGTTGAACGTTTAATGCGTAAACTTTAAACACAACTTGAACGCCAAAGAACTATTATGGCTTCAGTAGGCAAAACGCTCTGGTCAGTATTGTCCATATTCGGGATCGTCATGGTCGTTTTGGCTCTTGGCACAAGCATCTTGCCCGTAAACTCCGCCGCGGGAATTGACGTGTTCTTGTTTGCCATCGGTGCTCTATCGTTCTTCGTAGCTTTGTACGTTTGGAAAACGGACTTTCTGAATTATTAAAAGCGCAAATACGATGCGGAACATGCAGGTCGGATTATACGTGAAACCTAACTGACTTTATCACTCATTGCCAGCTTCAGATGTCGTAGTCGTTGTTTCAGTATGTGCGGTTATTTTTCTTAAGTGAAAATAAGGCTATGACAATAGTCAGTATTTCTATTCTTCCAATAGTCATTGCTGCAATCATTAGCCATTTGTAGCCAATGGGCATGGCAACTGTGGTTATGCCCATCGATATTCCGTTTGTGGTTATTGCAGACCCAACTTCAAAGAGTGCATCCGTGAAGGAGACGCCGATGGTTGTGAAAATGATGGAGAAAACAACCAGCGTAACAACAAACAAGAGAATGTAAACGGAAGCGGATAGGTTTTCGAGGCTACCATTTTCACTTGTGGGTTTCTTGGGTTGGGCGACTGAATGTTCCTTGGTCCATAGTGCGGTAACGTTTTCTTTTGTTGTTTTGGCAAAGGTGATTAGTCTTGAAACGCGGATGCCTCCCGCCATTGAGAAGGTGCAGCCGCCGATAAGCGTTAGAACAATTAGAATTGCGTAGCCAGTGTTGCCGAATGAACCCAGCGGAATGTAGCTTTGTCCTGTTGAAGAGGTCATGCTTATGACATGGAAGAGGGAGTCTAAAACTTTGATGTTGGATGCGAGGGAGAGAGCTAGAGTTCCAACTGCTATAATTATGAGGTATGCAAAAACTTCTGTTGTAAACGCGTTCTTAAGCTTGCGTGTGAACAAGTGATAGTTGAAAGCGAAATTAACCGACCCCAGAAGCATTAGAAGAATAATGCAAAATTTTGGAGCAAACGCCAAATAGGGACCATAAGCATCTGCTGAAGGCGTGAAGCCGCCGGTTAAGGTGTCTATGACGAATGTACCTGTATTAATGATGTCTGTGAATCCCAAAGCATAGAAGATGCCCGTAAAGACAAGAATATAGGCGCTGTAGATTGCTAAGACTGAAAAATACGTTTTCTTCAAGCTACCGCCGACGTTATCTATGCCAAATGAATTGCTTAGGCTACCTAACGATTTCTTTGATTGAAATAACGCCAAAAGCAGGTAAACTATGCCGACGCCTCCCATCAGTTCAGTCACGCTGCGGTAGACTAGGATAGAGAGGGGCAAAGCTTCGGGTTTTGCTATTAAGCTGAATCCGGTAGTTGTAAAGCCTGAGACACTTTCAAAATATCCGTTGGTGAAAACTTCAAGTGTATTTGCGCTCCCTGGTACAGATCCGAATGGGTTAGCGTAGAAGAAGGGTATGGAGCCTATGAGGGGCAATAGAATGAAAGTTATGATGAACAAAAAGTTTGAACCTTTGAAGTCTAGCTCCTTTCTTTCACATAATGCATTTAGCAAAAAACCGCTGCCCAAAAAAGTAACGCATGCTAGAAAGAGCGAAATTACCGCTTGCGACTCATTATAGATAAGGCCTAAAATTATGGGGAGCATCGTTAGGAGCCCTGCAATTTGAAGCAAGAAACCCAAATTAGCGAAGATGCATTTACTCATCAGAGTCGTGTGTTATTCGTTGGTTCTGGCTAAAAGGCTTGCGTAAATTTTTGACACAAGAAAAACTGGAGACTGGCAACTTTGCTTTCTTAGCTTCTCTTACGTCTCTTAAAGTTAACTAAAACACCCACTGCTACAGCAATCACTGCAATTCCACTTAGAGCAAGTATTGGCGTTAAATTCAAAGTTTGATTTATCATCTATTATTGGACTAGCTGCCTGAGTAGGTTCTGTTGTTGGTAGTTGCTTGAGCGCTCAGACTTCTATTATCTGTAAGTTATAGAGGGTTTTCTTGGTGAATCCTAAGCGGAAACTGCGGCTCTTTGAGGCGATTTTGAATGCGCCTTTTCGGATACTGGAAAGGATCTCAAGTATCCAGAGCCAAAGTATCCACAAACCAAGATATTCAGAGCACTTACAGAACTATGCTCGGAACTTACCGCTTGGAAGTTGCCAAGGGCGTGTTTGATGTGCCGGACGGGAACTCTGAGCGTTTCCTGTCTGTTTCTGCTAAGTTGCTTGCTACGTTGCCAAGATGCTAACAAATGTTTGCGCTCTGAACGGTTAATTGACCTATTGCATGGATTTTCCTGCAAAAATTATTGGTTAAGGTTGGGTTGGGTTGTTCTGCTTGGGGGTCAAAGCACGTTTTGGTTTGACGCGAATGGTTTAACTTGTGGCCATTATGTTGGGCTAAGTAGCCTCCGCGTCGCACCAAGGTTGACCCACCAAGCAGGGAAAGTCTTCCCGGGGGGCTTGTTCCTGTTTTGTCTAATGCTCCTTTTGGTAATAAAACCGTTTTCAACTATGATTTTGTACTTCGAAGTTCAAAAAAATTAGATAAACAGCGCAAACAGTCCATTTTGCAGAAATCATAATGGGAGTATTAGCTAAGCTTGGGCGAATTTTCATTTTGGATAGTTTTTCCAGAGCATGTTATGTGCTAGACATCTGAGTATATTCCAGACCACAGCTTCCCGCAAAAAGTAAATGGCATGGTCCTTCGGTTTCAAGGAAGATTTTCGAAGTGTTTTCGTCTAACCTAAATCACAGTTTCTCAACTGATTAGCTATGTCACTGCGTGATCTGTTTGGTCAAAGAAGAAGAGAAAGTGTAAGACTCTGCCATATATTCTGCATGTGCCGTTGAAAAGAAATTTGCCAATGCGTATTTATAGAGATTTGCATAATGCAAAGAAAATAACTCTAGGTGCTTGCTTTGAAAATATTTGAATTAACCATTCCAGAAGAGTACATAGCCTATATCCTCAAGGAAATAAAGAATCCAAAGCGACCAAACACTGAATTATTGGAGCTTTGGCTAGAGCGAGAACTAAAAATTGAAAACCCAGGCTCTTACGGGAACTTGCCAATCGATGAAAGTCACGTAACAGTAAAGCTTCTTCCAAACGGAAACTACCAAGTGACAATTTCTGACGTATGCTTTACCATGATCGCCTCACATGTGCAGCCTGAACCTCACAGCCACAGGATCGGCAACGAAGATGCATTTCACTTCTGGCTCGATATCAAAACCAGCATGGCACATTTTCAAAAGCACATCAAAGTGAAAGAAGCAGGCAGCAAATAGAAAAGGCTACTCAGGTTTTAGGTACAATGGCTATTTTTGGAAAAAAGCCACCTGGAAATTTGAAACCAAAACTGGAAAAACTGTGCAGGGGGGAAACTTTGTTTTCTTAGCTTCTCTTATGTTTTCATGAAAAAATTAATTAGCAGACCAAGATCATTCACTTTTAAGTGTACGTAATGGCTGGGAATGATTGGCAAAAGAAATTCTTCAGGTTCAGCATGGTGTTTAACTTAGTGATTATGATTGTTTTCTTCATACTCAACGACTTTACAAACTATAGAAACAGAGATCTTGGTTTGACCACAATCTACTATGCTATTTTTGTCATCTGTATTTTGTCTGCTAACTATGTGCTTTACAAATATTTCAAGAAGTGAACCGCTTCATAAATTGGAGAAAACTTTGCTTTCTTAGCTTCTCTTACGTCTCTTTGAGTAAATCAGCCCACCAACAGCTGCAGCGACTGCTGCTATGCCACCCAGAATCGCCGGAGTAAAATCTGCGGATAACACATTGTCTGTTTTTGGGCTTGGAGTAGTGGTAGGCTCTGAAGTGGGTTCTTGTGTTGGTTGTTGTGTTGGGGAAGGTGAAGGATTAGTGGATGGGGTTGGTGTGGGCGTTGGCTGAGTGTTTACAGTGAAATAGTAGGTTTCAGATTCTCCTGTGTGCCCAGCGGCATCCTTTGCATAAAGGGTCAGGTTATGAGAGCCTTCCTCCAAATTGCCAAATACCGCACAGTATGTTTCTTTGCCGTAAATTTGAGTTATGTTCAAGTTGCCATCAAACGTCACGTTACCCTTTCCATCCAGGCAGTAAAACACCTCATTCACTGACTCATCTATGGTGAAATTCAGGGAAACCTCTGTAGTGTTAAATGTCATGTTTTGCCATGGAGGAACCGTGAAACTTGGAGCAGTAGTGTCAACAGTGAAGGTTACGCTTTCAGAGACTTCCTTGGTGGTCCAATAGACTCCGAGGTGTGAATTTGAAGTTAATGTCGTCTTAGCAGTTAGGGCAACAGAAATAGTATGGTTTCCATCAGAAAGTCCAGTTAAAAAGAGGGATTTAGGCGAAACCGGAACAGATGTCTCCAGCAACTTTCCATCGAACGAACATCTAAAATCGGAGATTTCTATACCCATTGGATACACTTCTACCCAATAAGGTATAGTAACAGTGCTTTCAGAATATATGACCCCATCAGCAGAGCCAATACGGATTACGGGAGGGGCAAGAACCACGAATGGATCCGCTTCAACGAAAACAGTCTGCAAGCCCAAAAGGAAAGCAATCATCAGCACAGAAATAACTAAAGTCACCCTAAATGTTATCTTACCCATAGCAATCATGTAACTATTGTTTAGACTTTGCTTAAGTTGTTTTTTGTGAAGATTCCTTGACAGAAGAAAAACTGGCAAAACCAGAATGTCAAAACTGCGGCTTCCTACTGCGTGCCTTGCTTGCGATGTTGCCTAGTATCAACTGAGCAAAATACTTTAACTCGAAGAAGAAAGCGTTCAACGTCTTCAGCGACTCTGGGAGAGACCGACAGTCATATATATTGAAAGCAAAGAAAAATAGAAAACATGTCAAACCGAAAAATCCGGCTTGTTGAAACCGAAGGTGCGCCTTGTACAGGAGCTACAAAATCAGGTCCGATTGGCCTTATCGTTGCTTCGATGGTTGGCTTCCTCGTTTGGCTTGTCTTCATCTTGGTGTTTGCGCTGTATTGGTCCGGAGAGTTTAGTCTGTTCCAGAACTTCGTTGTCTTCATCGTATCAGTCGGCATTATGGGTGTACTAATAGGCTTGATGTGGGTTGTCTGGGGAAGAGACAAAATGCGAATGTGGTCCTAGTAGCGAGCTTGTCAACCCGCCTGTGCGCACGCAGACATATTTCTAAATAATTCTCCTAATATTGAAAAAGGGTCTACACCCTGAATGGTTAAAAGACTTATTGCATGAAGGGCTGACAGTTCAACTGCTGTAAAGCGAGTCTGTTCCCTTTAAATATTTAAGATTTTGCTGCTCATTGGTCAATCACAAAAAACCTAAACTCAATCGTGCTACGGATTTTTTTCCCTGATAAGTTGAAAGAACGAAGGGATCAGCGGTTTCTTAGTAAGGTACCTCATAGGTCATGTAGCCTAGTGTTAAGCTGTTTTCTGTTACCGTCGGAAAGACTACGAAGGGCTTCCCGTTGTAGTAAGCAGTTAATTCAAACCAACAATTACGAGCGATTTCAATTACAAATTGGTCCGTTCGATCAGGCACATTGTAAATCTCAACAAATGCCTCTATATCACCATGCTCTTCTTGTCCATTCTGGAAAACCCAAAAATTCACAGTTGTTTGGAAATAATCCCCGCTGTCTTCTTCTCGGAGTTCATACCAGTCGCATATCCGTTGGGGGTTTGTGAAGTTGGGTTCAGTAATTTTGACTGTTATTCGGTCTTTCATGTCGTAAATTTCCTTGTAGAGCGGATAATGCCCGTTTCTTGAGGGTGTACCCGCAAAATATATCCCAAGAGTTAAGCCGATGAGAAGACTGATTATCAACCCCGCAGCTAGCGATTTTCTTGTCATTATTCCCACCGCTACTCATTCGGCGCTAACAACACTTAATGTTTGCGCGAACCACCCAAATTCACATCACGTAGTTCATGAAAAATAAATCAGGAAAACGTTAAATCTGTTTTCGCGTTTTGTTTGGCAGGCTACTCCGATGAATCCAGTTGTCATTTATTCAACCAAGGGTGGCAATACTGAAAAAGTTGCTCTCGAAATCGCTCAAGAATTAGACTGTAAAGCAATCAAAATATCCAGAGAACTAGATTATTCAACAATGTCACTTAATGATTTTGACGTTGTGTTTATTGGGACATGGGTTCGCGGCGGAGAACCAAGTCCGGATATGCTCAGTTTCTTAAAACAACTGAATTTTGAAGATAGCAATAGGCAGTTTGCTCTTTTTATGACCTGGGCAGGGGGCGGCAAAAGCGATGTTTTGACGTTTAACCGTGTGAAACAGCTTTTGGAAGCTAAGAATCAAATGCTAGTTGATGACTGCTACAAATGTTTGGGCAAGACTTTTGGTTTTGCAAGGCGTGGACACCCCGATCCTCAGGATTTAGCTGACGCTCGAAAGTGGGCCAGAAAACTCCGTTAGTGCGCCTGAAAAATCAACCTGAACGGGTGATTCTGTCATTTAGCCGGTTCAGTTGCACGTGTTACATGAGATGTTGCCTAGATACCTGCAAAGCAGGACCTCATTAAAAACAGGCTTGTACTTGAGAAAATGCTCGTTTGATAGAAAAGTTAAGTCTTCGTTCCATTGCTCGCTTATCTCTGCCTTCATCTGTGGCGGCGTTAGGTTGATTTGATTCGTCTCGTAGGAGGCAAGAATGAAGAGTAAACCCAGCCATTGATGGTAGTATTTGTCGCGTTCGATATCTGAGCAAACATCTTTGCTGAAACTGAGAGCATGCGTTCAAAGTTGCCGTCAGCATCTTCCGGGTTAAATCTCGTGGGTTTATGTCGAGCTCTAACATCAATGGCAAAAATGCCCTGGCTCACTTCAGCCTCATATTTCTTCTGCAGGACCGGTACATTTGAAGGACCATGCGTGCTTGCTGGAATTCTGGTTTAGAGAGGAACCGGAGAATTCGGTCCAGGAAGCGGACTGGGATGTGACTAGCCATTTGAAGGCTCGAAGCTCCCATTCTAGGTTCAAGCTGGGCAAATCTCCTTGAGACTGGGTGCACTGCGAACTGCAAAAAGGTCTATTGCATAAAATTACCTCAGAGCGGCCTCAAAAAGAAAGGCAAAGGTGGGAGACAGATATCTTTCTTGTCTCGGGTTTAACCCCCAGCAATATTTGGACCCAATTCATTTGAGGTCAGCTTGGCTTACAGGTGTCAAGTCTTCTAATCTGTTTAGTTTAACCATTTCGTCCGAGATAGTGTATAATGTGTTGTCAATGTAGAGTGCCCGGGTTATCCAGTAGCTGCTGTTGGTCAGCTGGTTCGTGCCTTCTAAAGTTCCCTGGGGTTCAATGTGGGTTACGTTTCCTCGGAGTTCAAACCCGCCGCCTAAAGTGACGTTGAAGACGTATGCTCCCTGCCAAACAAACTCTCCGTAGCTGCTTGGACCAGGCTCATGGAGGGTCCTGTTGATTAATGCCAAGTTGACTGAAATTACCAGCAAGTTGCGGAAATTATCGAATAGAAACGCTTTAGGATTAGATAGTGCTTGGGAGTCTGTTCCGCGGTCCCCGATCACAAATTTAGCCAACTGCGTGGGGTTGCTTACGTTGCTTACATCGAAGAGGGAAAGCTTCAGTCCTTGATACCAAGCAAAGTCGCCTTGAGCAGCTTGCTCAGTTTCTTTGCCAACACCAACAAGGTGAGTCTCATCGTATGGGTGCAGGTAATCGGAGTAACCAGGAATCTTGAGTTCTCCAAGAACTTTGGGTATGTCGGGGTTTTTAAGGTCTATGACAAATAGGGGGTCAGTTTTCTTGAACGTGACCAAATAGCATCTGTCACCCATGAATCTGGCAGAGTGTAGACTTTCGCCAGGGGCAAGATTTTCAAGTTTTCCCACCGTTTTCAAGTTGGCATCAAGTACGTAAACGTTGTTCTGCAGTACCCCGTCCCTTCTTGAGGTCGTGGCTAATCTGAAATACCCGTTATATTCATCCATAGAATACTCGTTCAAGACGCTTCCGGGAACCGTTTCTTTTGCTTCGAAGCTCAGGGCGTTTTGCGTTATGCCTATGCGTTGGACTTCCGTTGTCGGTTCGCTTGGGCCAGTCCAAACAGAGGATGTTGATACTCCAGGATAGGTTAAGTACATGTTGTTGGTTGAAACGTAGATGTTGCTTGCTCCCCCCATCATCACGGTTAAGTTAGCCACTTCTTGAACATCGTTGTTGACACTTAACCCGATTATCGAGGTGAAGGTATAGTAGTTGTAGTAGCTATCCGCCCCCCTGTCAATATAGTAGATACTGGAGGGTGGCGTAGTCCACGACTGGTTCTCAACGCTAAGAACAGGAAGCGCGGCGGTCTGGTTGACGACCTGGACAGGCTGGCTAATTACAGCGTAAACGTAATCGTCAATCATCCGGGAGTTGAAGTAGCTTCCACTAACCTCGAAGTTACGTGCAAGAACTGGATGTGCCTTGTCAGAAATATCATAGACGTTGACGAAAGATCGCGTATCCATAGGCAAATAGTCTTCGTATGTGTACCTTTGCGTTCCGGACGAGCTCCACCATGTCACCGTTTTTGTTTGAATCGAGTAGATGCTGCCTAAAACAGCAAGTTTTGTGCTATTGCTATTCAGATATATCCCCGCCAGAGAAGTATTATGGTTAAAAGAAATTCTTGAAACAACGGTGGAGTTATCTGGGTCGGCATCAAGAATGAAAACCCCATTTTTTGAGTTTGCTATCAGGTAAATGTAGTAGCCATCTGTTTTCACGACATCTGCCTCATCTACGCCCGCAACTTGTATGTTAGTCGTTGAGTAGCTAGGACCTGCACCGGAAAAAAATGAGGTCGAACTCTCTGCTGCAGCTGGTAGAGCGGTAGGAACGGGCATGGGGGGCACCCCGAAGCCGTTAGACGTCTGAGGATTCAGCGCATTCCTGAACTGCTGATCTACAGGACCAGAGAAGCTTGAATAGTAACTGTAGCCCTTAGGAGTATTGCTAACGATAAAGTTGTTGAGTTCTTGTTGGGACGAGAAAGTTTTCAAAGCCGCCGTCGGCATGTAGCCATAATAGATGAGAGCCGATGAAGTTGCGGCTAAGAGAACGGCTAATAGGCCAAATGCTTGTGATTTTTTTCTAACTTCTTTGGTGAGCATTCCCTTTCACCTGTTTTGATGGGGTTCACGTTTCTTTTTATGGTAAGCCTTGGTACTGCTTGTGCCAGTAATTAGTACGGACGCAGAGACCAGAAGCGATAGGCCTCGTACCAGAAGATTATGCAGACTATGGCTCCCGAGAATACTATGAATACGCTTTCGCGGGAGAGTCTCTGCACAAAGAACAGCAGAAAGATGAGATACATTGATGTAGTAAATAGGGCGTAGAAGAAGTACCGGGGAAATAAAAGTTTTCCTAATCGCACGTAATGGCGAAGGACGCCGATCTTCACTTCAGTGATTAAAGTGTAGTAGTTGCCTACATCTTGCTTTTTGGCGAGACCCAAGCTGCTGAGCTGTTCTAGGTGATGGTGGGCTATGCTGGGGCTGCTGAAATGCAGGGCTTTTTGAACCTCTCGCACACCCACGGGACGACCGCTTTTTAGTAGAAACCAGTAAACTTTCCAGGCTTTGCCACGTAGGGCGTATTCAAGCTCATTTTCCTCTCCGGTATTCACCGAAAGGTGCCTCTCATGTTAAATCCAGAAAAGAAGCATATAAGACCAACTATTAGTACCACATCTTGTTTGCCCTTTCCGCAAAACCGGACAATATTCGCTTTCATGTTCTAGTTGGCATTCGTTGTTCATTAGGCTAATCTCCACCTCAAAGCAAAAAATCAGAAGTCATTGCGGAATATCATTCCAAACGAAAGTTGAAAAGGTAAAGGGTTTGGACTAAGCCGATTGAGACGGATAATACTATTTTTCTAAAAAACGGGATCGAACAAGGGCTAACTTGTTTGATAAATTCCATTATCAAAAAGTCTTAATACAGTTAACTTTGAGAAATGGTAAGTATGGGCTATGGGTTTGATTCATTACATAGGGTAATGAAAGATGCAACGCGAAGAAAGATTTTGCTTCTGCTAAATGAAAGGGGACATTCAAGCTACACAGACTTAATGAAGACACTCGAAATAGAGAATACAGGAACATTAAACTATCATTTGAAAATCCTAAAAGACCTTGTAGAAAAGGAAGATAGTAATTATTCACTTACAGAAAAAGGTAAACTAGCTGCACAATTACTTTATGAATACCCTGAAGACAAAATTAATAGCAGTTGGCAAATTCACAACGTCAAGGATACTCTGTTCTTTTTGGTATTCAACGCCTTTTTCTTAACTGCAATTTTTTTGCTATACTTCAATGGATACATTAAAAGTACATTTTTGATGGTTCAAATAATTCTTTTTACCATATCGGTCGGAACCATCTTTATAGTAATGAAAAAAGGTTTGCCTAAAAGAACCTACACTCCAGAGCGGATGATGACAGGCTACAAGGTTGGCTATATAATGCTTGGAATCGGAGTAGGTATTGCGGTGACTTTTGCTGGAGGAGGACTACTCTTACTATTAATTGTTAGCGCGTTGCGCTCAATCGGGATTCATGCTGTTTTGTTTGATTTCATGTGGTGGTTAATTATCAGTCCACTTATTGGCTCCTTACTAGGTTCGATTGGAGGCTACTTGTTCTATAAAAAAAGCAAATATTCTAAGCTTGGATGAAACGAGAAATCAACAAGTCATTTTTCAGAGGGCGCTAGAAATAATCGATTCCAAAAAACTTAAGCATCCTGCATAGTTCTAAATCCTCATGAGATATCCAAACGAGCGTTTGCTCTTACGTGCTCATCTTATAAGTGGCTTGATTGCGTTTGTTCTGCTTGCAAGCGTGTTTGGGTTGCTAATTCTTTTTCCTGAATGGGGTTTTATTCCCAAGATCATTCTTCTCGGAATAATGGTGGCTACGCTAGGTGTGACTGTTATCCTAATCATATACAAAAGGAAGAAATATGTAGAAAAATTGCTTTGATTTAATCCTCACACGTCCAGTCTACATTAAGAGCCTTATTGCACAAGAAAAGGGCAAGTGGTGCCAAAGGAATTTGGCAGGTGGAAAAGTTGGAATAGTGCTGAAAAAAGGTGAGGGATTAAGAAGGAACTGTTGGGTTTCCTTCTTTAAACCGTATTTTAATTCCGCCGATTCTCGGTGCAAGGAAGTTATAGATGTAAGCAATGATTGCTCCGTGGATTAACCCGCCAATAAACGCCAATATGGGCATCAGAATTACCGCCCCAATTCCGAACAACAGCCTGACTAACGGATGAGCGAAAGTTGTACCTACAGCAATATTATCCATCATTGTGCTAAAAGCGGCTGCAAAAATTAATCCACAAAAGATCCCCATTATAAGTCCTATTACCCCGCAGATAGCTGCAATCATCAAAGCGAAAGGCCAAACAGGTATTTTCTGAATTGTTTTTTCTTCCATAACGACACCAAATTGCTCTTTCTTATTACAGGCTATCTTTAAAAAACTTGGCTTCTGAAAATAACCCTATCTGGAGGCCACCTTCGGCTGAAATTTATCCTTTTTCTCTACTTCGCCCTTACTCGTCTTTTCTCCTGTAAAATGATACATACAGACACAAATACAACGTTTTTTCTGCTCAGACTGCTCAATGATTGATGTTTACAGTTTTTCTTGACACAGGGAATCTTTACAAATTGTCTTTTAAGCTAACGACTCGTATCATTTGATGGTGCTGTTCGTGAGGAAGGCTCTATTTATTATTCTTCTTTTGTCCTGGTCGTTGGCCTCATTTCTTCTTCAACCTTCAGCAGCGGCTTCCGACAGTGATTGGCCAATGTTCCGCGCGAACCCGTCCCGGACGGGCATTGGAACGGGCAACCCGCTACTTAATCCAACATTGCTCTGGAACTTTACAACCCGCGACACCGTGACCTCTTCTCCTGCTGTCGTAGACGGCGTAGTCTACGTAGGCTCATATGACAAAAAAGTCTACGCCCTAAACGCCTCAAATGGAGCCGAAATTTGGAGTTATGCCACATTACAAAATATTGGATCGTCCCCAGCTGTAGCAAACGGCATTGTCTACATTGGGTCATACGATTCTTACGTTTATGCCCTAAACGCTACAAACGGCAATTTCGTATGGAGCTACAACAATCAACAGACTGGATACACTTTTCACGTGACTTCATCACCTGCCGTAGCAGACAACATTGTCTATGTAGGCGCAGGAGGCGCTTATTCCGAAGGTTACGTTTACGCGCTCAACGCAACCGACGGTCGCCAAATCTGGGTGTTCCATGCGCTGCGAGGTTTCGAGTCGTCTCCAGCCATAGCCAACGGCGTGCTTTACATTGGCTGTGACGACAACAATGTTTACGCTTTGAATGCTACAAGTGGTTCCCAAATCTGGAGCTTCACAACCGGAGACCATGTTTCTGTTTCCCCGGCAGTTGCCAACGGTGTAGTGTACATCAGTTCATCCGATTACTATCTCTACGCTTTGAACGCCACAAACGGCTATCAACTTTGGAGGTTCCCAAACAGAAATTTCGCCGACGTTTTTGCTTCATCCCCCGCCGTCGCCAACAATGTCTTATACATAAGCTCAAGGAACGGAAACGTTTTTGCTTTGGATGCTACCAGCGGAGTTGAAATGTGGAATAGCACGGCGGGAACGTGGGTTTTTTCTTCTCCGGCAATCGTGGATGGGGTTATTTATTTGGGTTCGGGCGACGGCAACGTTTATGCCTTGAATGCAACTGACGGAGTTAAACTCTGGAACTATACAGTAAACTCTAACCCTGGTCACTTTGTCTATTCATCTCCCGCATTCGCCAAAGGAGCAGTCTACATTGGTTCAGGTGACAACAACATCTACGCCTTGGGCACTCAACCAACAACAGAACCCACAAACTCACCTTCGCCAACAGCAAACCCGTCGGGTTTTACAGTTGACCCTCTTTGGGTAGCTGCAGCGGTGGTTTTGGTCGTCGCTATCGTGGCAGCTGCTTTGCTAAGTCGGAAAAGGTTGCAGAGAAAATAGAGACTTGGAAGTCTGGGAATCCACACGTCCTTTCCTGCCTGAGACACTTCGCAAGCAGGACAACTTCTTCATTGACCTTTGTTATTGCTCGGAATGTTTTGCCTTCGAATCTGCGTTAGTCCTTTTTTTATGACTTCCTGCAGCAGATCGCTCTGAGTGCGAATGGGCACGTTTGCTTTTTCAGCTTGCTGTCGGTATTCTTTGACGGCTAAGCCAAAATCGAATGCGACCGCAGCATCTACTGTACCTGCTACGCGGATTCGAGTCATGGTTTAGGTTTCCTAGCGTAGCCTGGCTTTTTTGCTGTCTTTGGGTTTTGGGGTTTCGCGTTCTCGGGATTCTGGAGGACTGGCGCAGCGGCAGCGGTTGGTTCGGGCTCTTTTGTCACAGCAGCGGGCTCTATTTTGGCGAAGAGGTCAGAGTTGAAGCGGTCTGCTTGTTCCTTGGTTAACTGGATTTCGTCGCCAGAAAAATATCGTTTCCCAGCTAGACGAAAGCTGTTTGCTTTTGGGAGAAGCCTAAACCGCACTAGCCCATCCACCCTTGGAGTATTTTTTAGCTGTTTCATCCCTCTAAGCACTTGACAAAGCAGCTTTCCGTTATCCGAAATAGCTCAAGACATGAATGTTGGCTCCGCATATTTTATATAATTAAACTTCAAAAGGAAACTTGTGGGCGAACCAGCTTGACCATTGAATTTCCACCGCACACGTTAAAGACGGCAATGAGCGAGAATGAATTCAAGACGTTGAGCACTTGGGATTGCCATTCTAGGTTCTGCTACGCGGGTTCTGTGAAAGAGGGAACACTGATACTTTATGGAGCCGGGTTTTCCAAAGAAGTCTCGGCTTCCGTATACCGAAGAATGCTGGCACATTTTGCGGGAAGAACTGTTTGCTGTGAGACTTCGCGAGATGTTCCCCAGCCAAACTCTTTAGGGATGTGGCTTGCGGAAAATGTTTCCAACGCCACTATTGCTTCGTTCGTCGGGGCGATTCTTGTAAGTGAAGGATACGCAAAGAAAAGATGCAATGAAATAGAGTTTTTTTGAGCGCAGGAATTGACAACTCGATAAAAAAGAAAGAATGAGAGCTTAGAACAAGATTCTCTTTGGGTTTGGGCGCTTGATTTGCTCCGCTAGTTTGACGACGCTTTCTAGTTCGTCGTTGCCCATCTTGTGCAACTGCGACTCCGGGATCTGGGTTAGTGCTCGGGCTTTGTTTAGGTAACTTGCCCGTACCTGGGCGTAGATAACAGAATTCGCCTGGTCACGCTCGCTCTTGGCGACGGTGAGTTCGGCGGCTATGACTTTGTTTTCGGCTTCAAGCACGTTGATCTTGTCTAATGCCTGCTCCACGCTCATTCGGACTGGTGGGAGCAGGTTTTGTACCCCAGCGGGTGGGGTGTTACTTGGTGGGTTTTCAGGCAATTTGATTTCATCCCTAATGATTTCGGGAATCGCGAAAAACGCTTAAAAATGCTATTGCATAAAAAAAGAGGCACCCATAATTCCCACCTCCGAAGTCATCTGTTCCAGACTCTGGTTTTGCCAGTTTTTCTTTACACAAGAAATCTTTACAAAAAACAACTTAAGCAAAGTTAAACCCATAGCTACATGAGTGCCTATGAGTAAGAAAGCATTCATGGCAGCAATAGCAATCTTAGCGCTCCTAGTTTCATCGGCAATGGCAGCAGGAGTGCAGACTAGAATTGCAGCTGCAAACCCTGTAGGATTTTATATCCCAAGGAGTCCACCACCATCTCCAGTTGTGGAAGCGATTGAGCTCGATACGGACAAGCTTACCTTAACGTTTTCGGTACAAAAAACAGGAACCTGGATAACCCCCTATGGATCGAAATTGTTTGGCGATTACGAACCAAATCATGAATGGAACTATTCTGTTTCTTCAATGGTTTGGGTTGATGGGAAACTATGGGACGCGCGTGCTGGGCAAGACTGGGTTGCAGGCCCTATTTCGGTATCTCTTGGAGGGCTCAGTTGCGGCGGGCACATCTTGAAAATCATTGCAGTCGCCGACGGCGAGGGTATGAGTTGGCCTAACTCGCAGTGGGTTTCTGACGAAATCAAGTTCATAGTCGATGATCCTTCGCCAACCCAGACGACAATTCCAACTGCAACACCGACACCCACTCCATCCATATCTCCAAGTCCCTCACCCTCTTCTACACCTCTAGAACCAGTTTTTTCTATGCCTAAAGAGTATCTTAACTACACAATAGCAGAAAGAAACGGTGCTCCATGGGCGATAATTGATGGAATCTACCCCATATTCTACTCTAACCAAGACATTTTTGACATTATCTCTATGGTTTATCCAACTCCCCCAGGCACAACCAACATAACAATCACAGTTAACGGCACTAACATAGGTTGGAGCAACTTCACAGAACAGTTCCCCACAGCCTTACATCACACTATGTTAGGGGAGTGGGCAATGGTTGAAGCAACATTCCAACCTTCCGCCTTTTTCACTTTGGCAATCCACTATGAGCACCCAATCATCCAGGTTAATGGCACTTACCAGTTTCTTTATGACCTAAACATAGGTTCATACCTTTCAGACTCTAGCCCAAACTCAACAGCGTACTTTAGGGTAAAAACTGAAATGCCCTTATCTACCCTCAAAATCTACGCAGTGCCCAATGATAATGACAGAAACGAGCTAAGCTATGCCACGCATTTTGATGGTGCACGACGAGAGGTAACGTTTGAGGTTACTTCAGAATTTGATAAACCTCTGTTGGGAGATGTATTATTCACTTTTTCAAATGATGAAGCTGTTCAAAATTCCGTGCCAATAACATGGATTGTAATTCCAATTATCATAATGGTTGTTTCTGCTACAGGCGCACTAATCTTCCTTAAGAGGAGAAAAACTGCCAATGAATAAGAAAGCATTAATGGCAGCAACTTTGGTTCTCTTGGTTCTGGCAGTAGCCGGAATGCAAATTGGAATGGTTAAGGCTAATTTTGTTGCCTTCGAATATCCTCATAACCCTAATACAATAATAAGCGTAGAGTCACCAGCAAATCTAACCAGATGGGAAAAAGAAATTACTCTTAAGGTGAGCCTAAACTTATCTCTTTGGTACCCAAGCTATCTCTGGACATTTTGGAATTCCACTTACACATGCGCCATATCATCATTTGAGTATGTTATAGATGGAAAGTACAAAGTTAGCCTGCTATCCGGTGACACAGTTGTCATCACTCCCCAAGACCTTCAGCTTACTTCACAAGGAATAGACCCTGCTCCACAGTTCATACAGATATCAAAAAACCTTAGCCTTGGATTCCTGCCTGACGGAAACCATAGTTTACAAGTAAAGACCACAACAAATGGGAAATATTGGAAAGGTGGACCAGCATGGACGGAATCCAATGAACCAGTATACGACAAATCAGACACTTTGTCCTTCTTTATAGGTAAACCAACCTACACAGAGCCAACACCCGCTCCTAGTACTTCGCCAACCCCTACAAATCCACAAATAACGATAATCTCAGCTTTATGCCAAGCAGGCAAGGCTTCATTTAATTTCACAGCAAAGGAACCATGCAGCTGGATAGGATACAGCTTAGACGGAAGAAGCACAGTAACAATCACTGGCAATGTAACAACAACTAGATGGCTTGGACTGTACAGTCACTATATTTGCGTCTCTGACTTGACTGCCGGCAAGCATGAAGTAACTTTCTACACAAGAGACGAGTCAGGAGACTTGGAGCAATCAAGTGCTTTGTCTTTCACAATTAACGAACAAGCACCCAAATTGACACCTACTCCTACCACACCAATAGAACCAACCCTAGAGCCAACTCAAACAACTTCATCCATAATTGATGATTATCAAACTTTGGATTTAACGCCAATCCTAATTCTAAGTGGCATTACAGTGATTGCTGTAGCAGTGGGTGCACTAGTTTACTTCAAGAGGGGGAGGGAATTGTGAGAAGACATCTTCACGGCTTAGGTGCAGTTTCGGTGTGTTTGATGTTGCTGTCTTTATTTTCGGTGCTTCAAACCAAAGCAGCCCTAACGTGGAGCATCCAAACAGTGGATTCAGCAGGAGGCGCCTACAATTCTCTGGCCTTGGATTCTTCCGACAACCCACACATAAGCTACGGTGGCGGTTCGAAAGGGAATTTAAAGTTGGCCAGTTGGACCGGCAGTACATGGAGCATTCAAACGGTGGATTCAGCACAAGGCGTCGGCTGGTACACTTCTTTGGCTTTGGATTCTTCCGACAACCCACACATAAGCTTCAAAGACGATATAAATGATGATTTGAAGTATGCTGCTTGGGCTGACTCAGGCTGGAGCATTCAAACTGTGGATTCAGCGGGAAACGTCGGCAGCTACAATTCTTTAGCTTTGGATTCTTACCGCAACCCACACATAAGCTACTATGACTCTACGAATGGGGATTTGAAGTATGCTGTTTGGAATGGATCAGGCTGGAGCAAGCAGACGGTGGATTCAGCGGGAGACGTCGGCTGGTACACTTCTTTGGCTTTGGATTCTTCCGACAACCCCCACATAAGCTACCACGACCGTACGAATGGAAATTTGAAGTATGCTGCTTGGAATGGATCAGGAGGCTGGAACATTCAAACGGTGGATTCAACTGGAACGTTCGGCAGCTGGGGCACTTCTCTGGCTTTGGATTCTTCCGACAACCCCCACATAAGCTACGGTGACGATATAAATGATGATTTGAAGTATGCTGTTTGGAATGGATCAGGCTGGAGCAAGCAGACGGTGGATTCAACGGGAAACGTTGGTCGGTTCTCTTCTTTGGCTTTGGATTCTTCCGACAACCCCCACATAAGCTACTGTGACTCTACAACTATGGGGGATTTGAAGTATGCTGTTTGGGATGGATCAGGTTGGAACATTCAAACGGTGGATTTAGAGCAAAGCAGCTACACTTCTTTGGCTTTGGATTCTTCCGACAACCCCCACATAAGTTACTACGACACATTATACCTCAGCGTTCCGACTCTCGCGTTGAGGTATGCTTCAGTCAACCCAGCACCTACAACAACTCCAACCCCGACATCAATTACCACGCCAACACCCACTCCAACTTTAAGCCCATCACCCTCACCCACTCCATTAGCGCGCGCAAACTGGTCAATGTTTCATTGCAACCCTCAACGCTCAGGTTGCCCAGACGACGTAGCACCTCTGGGGCTTGAGTTGCTTTGGAGCTTCGCGGCTGATGAAGGAATGATAACAAACTACGTATCTTCCTCTCCAGCTGTTGTTGATGGGAAAGTATACGTTGGTTGCCAGAATGGGTATGTTTACGCTTTGGATGCTATAACAGGCGAGCGTCAATGGAGGTACAGCACCGGACCCGTTGGTTTGACTTCGTCGCCTGCTGTTGTAGACGGGGTCGTTTTCATAGGCGGGGCGGACCAGAATCTTTATGCGCTAAACGCTAGCGACGGAGACAAGATTTGGAGCTATCGTACAAACATGGGTATAACCTATTCTTCTCCATGCGTTTCTAACGGTATAGTCTACATAGGTGAATTTGGCGATTACGTCCATGCCGTTAATGCTTCTACGGGTGCAAAAATCTGGAGTTACCAAACAGGTGACTATGTCATTTCTTCCCCTTTGGCTGTGAATGGAGCTGTTTATGTGGGTTCAATGGATGGAGACGTTTATGCATTGGACGCAGCTACGGGAGTGAAAGTCTGGAACTTTAGCACCATAAAGTCAACCAGCGGAGGAGTCCAATCTTCACCCGCTTTCTCGAATGGCGTACTGTACGTGACGTCGATGGACCACAACATTTACGCTTTAAACGCCTTTACTGGGGAGCGACTCTGGAACTTCACCACCGACGGCATTATTCGTTCAACACCCGCAGTCGTAGACGGCGTGGTCTATTTTGGCTCAGACGACCACAACATCTACGCCTTGAACGCTTCGACCGGCGCCAAAATCTGGAGTTACTACATTGGCTATCTCATTGGTTCGTCGCCTGCTGTTGCAGGCGACACAGTTGTGATTGGTTCCAACTGGGGCAGAGTCTACGCGCTACACGCCGCTTCTGGAACACTCAAATGGACCTTAACGACTGGCGGTGATATATTTTCGTCGCCAGCCATCGTTAATGGGGTTGTCTACATAGGATCCAATAACGGTGTGCTCTACGCACTCGGTTCGAACGGAACTCAGCCTTTGCCTACCCTGTCGCCTACACCCACGCCTCCAGCAACTCCTACACCTTATCCCAATCCAACACCCACCCCTCCGCCTTCTCTAGGAGAGTGGTCAGCAGCGGAGCCAGTTCCCGAGGGAAGCGGCTTTCAGGCCGTGGCTGTCAACGGCAAGATATTCGCTATCGGATATAATATCACCCTACAATATGACCCCGTTAACAACTCGTGGTCAACCAAGACACCTATGCCAACGACAAGGAGCAGTTTTGCCGTATCCGCCTTCCAAAACAAAATCTACGTGATAGGCGGATCAACAGGAGTCGCAACCAACCTAAACGAGGTTTACGACACTTCAACGGATACTTGGGAAAGCAAAACCCGGGCTCCAACAAGCAGGACACAAATGTCAGCCCAAACAATAAATGGAAAAATCTACGTCGTTGGAGGAAGAACTGCTGGACCGTACTCAACGGTGGGAACAAACGAAGTCTACGACATCTCAAACGATACGTGGAGCACAGTTGCCCCCCTCATTTACCCTGTGGTCAGCTTCCAGTCGGCAGTGGCAAAAAACAAATTATACGTTATCGGGGGACAGGACGAGTTTGCAAGCAGTATGAACCTCAACACCAACCAAGTATATGATCCAGAAACCGATACTTGGCAACTCGGAGCCTACGCTCCAGGTACTGTTTGGCAGGGAACTGCTGTTGCCACCTCAGGGGTATTCGCTCAGGAGCGAATTTACGTGTTCGGAGGTATGCTTGGTTTCGCTAAGGGTTCTAATGCAGCCTACAGTTATGATCCTGAAACAGGCATCTGGACCTCTGTAACTCCTTTGCCTACCGCCCGTTACGGTCCAGCGGCTGCCGCCGTTAACGATATAATTTACGTTTTTGGAGGGGGAGACAACATGCAAGTGCTAAGAGTTAATGAGAAATACACTCCCATAGGTTATGGTGATCCTTCGCCTTCTCCTTCTCCAACTCCAACGCCCACACCAGTTATACTCGAGTTTCCATCTTGGACAGGTCTGCAGTTAATTGCGGTAGCTGTCTCTGTCGGTGTGCTGGTTTACTTCAAGAGGAGAAAGGGGCACCCATGAACCAAGCATTGACAAGAACTCTTGCACTGGCTTTAGTGATTTCAGCACTAACTGGGGTTCTTTTCGCGAAATTATCATATGGTTCAGCCGACACCCCGATAATAGGTCAAGTCTCAGTGCAGTCGCCTCAGAGGGGTTCAATAGTTGGACGGTTTTTTTCTTTAAATTTCAGTTTCGAAATCCCGACAATCCAAGCTCACTCTGGTGTCGTCGCAAAAGCGGGTGATTACTTGATAAACGACCAAGCTCATCATTTATCCCTCTTCCAGTGCTACTTGCTTGCTGGTTGTGCCTTAGATTCTGACAGACAAAAAACTCTTGAAACAGTGACAGATTTCAACTGGAATTTTGAGGCGTTCTTGGCATTGCAGGCCAGCAGCATTAACCCAACCCTCTCCTACACTGGAGGCGACGTCTACAACGGTACTGCAAACCTATTTTTGCAGGAGGGCACTCACAATTTGGTGGTTTGGGTTAGCGCTGAACAGAATTACATGTCTTTTTCACAAAATCTATGGGCGGGATTCTCCCAAACTGTCACTTTCACGGTTGACGGAACGCCACCAGAAGTAACCATTCTCTCTCCTAACAATGACACCCAATACACATCTGAAGTCAATTTGGATCTTACAATTAACGAATCTACCTCAAGACTTACTTGCATTTTGGACGGGCAACAAAAAGCCACCGTTGGGAACGTAATATTGACAGGACTAGCCAGCGGGGTACACAATGTAACTGTTTATGCTTGGGACACAGCGGGGAACTTTGGAGCTTCAGAAACAGTCAATTTCACCGTAGCTGAAACAGCCACTCCAACACCTCTGCAAACCCCTAGCGCAACTCCTTCGCCTTCTCCAACACTGCAGCCAACCCTGGAACCTACTCAGACACCTAACGCAACACCAGACAACAATCAAACTCTGGATTTGAGGCCAATACTAGCTCTCACTGGTATTGTAGTGATTGCTATTGCCGTTGGTGCACTAGTTTTCCTCAGAAGGAGAAAGGGATAGCTGTGAAAAAGAAAGCATTCATGGCAGCAATAACAATCTCATCTCTTCTCATTTCGCTAGTTGGGATGCAGTTTGGTGAGGTGGCAGAAGCTAACTTTGGTCCACGCCCCTCACCTACACCTACTCCTGTACCAACCCCTGTGCCCACGCCCATGCCAACTGATGTACCATTTCCAAATCCCATAGATGATGCACCCAAAATATCACTATTATCACCAACGATTGCAACAGTCACAGAAATGATTTCAATTGCTTTTAGTTTGACTATGCCTGACTCATGGAACTGGACCAGGACAAACTTGTATAGTAACTTGACTGTAACATGTTTCATCGGCACAATCACCTCTGTAACTTGCACAATTGACGATAACCAGATTGTGAACGATACCACAGAGCATGGTGGATACGGATCTAAACCTTCCACAATGGTCCTCAACTATACACAGAGCGTAGGTCCATTATCTTTGGGAAAGCACATAGTTGCGGTCACAGTTAGGTCATACACGCTCTATAAGCCTACTCCATCAGACTTTGACGTAAGAACCTACAACATGTATTCACATGAACCTTGGGAGTTTATAGTCAGTGTTCCATCACCAACTTCAAGCCCTGCACCAACACTAACTCCCACACCCTCTCCAAGCCCCTCACCCTCTCCTTCTCCAACAATAGAACCTTCATTAGAACCTACTCAAACTCCTATTCCAACAAGTGATACTAATCAAACTTTGGATTTGATGCCAATCCTAGTTCTAAGTGGAATTGTAGTGGTTGCTGTCGCTTTGGGTGCACTGATTATCTTCAGGAGGAGAAGGTGAGGGCGGTGGGCAAGAAAAAACTTATGGCAGCAATAATGATGACAGTATTCCTTTTTTCACTGATGGCTATAACAGAGATTGAAAACGCACAAGCTGAAAGCACAAACATTGTTGTTCCAACTGACTATTCCTCAATTCAAGAAGCCATTAACGCAGCCACAGATGGTGACACAGTATTTGTTAAAAGAGGAACTTACCATGAAATCTTGGTTTTAAACAAGACAATATCTCTTATTGGAGAAGACAGAGACACAACTATTGTTGAAGCCCAAGTGACCATAAACCACAGTAATGTAACAATAGCGGGTTTTACAATACAGCATGCCACACAGTATATCTCGGGCGTAACTTCTTTTGCAGTTGATGTTTATACTACAGCGAGCTACTGTAGTATTTTAGGAAATAGAATAAGAGAAAATGACAATGGTGTTAGAATCATTTTTTCCTCAAACAACAACATAATTGGCAACATTATTGAGTCAAACACATTTAACAGCATCAAATTATCTGGTGGAAATACCCAAGGTGCAAACTACAATAGAATACAGGGAAACAAAATATCAAACAGTATGGGAGGTATTGAACTTAGATATGACTGCATTAACAACAGCATTACTGGGAATAACATAAGCCAATGTTCAGATTATGGTGTGAACATTGTTTTTGCAGGCAGCAACGTGTTTAGTGAAAATAACATATCAAATTCTGGATGTGGAATAAGAAATTCTGGCAATATGAATGCGTTTTTTCATAACAATTACATTAACAATACTCAGCAGGTAAACAATACATATTTTGAGTTTCCTACTGGAGAATGGAGAACTTCTGTAGGCACCTGGTACGAAAACTTTTGGAGTGATTACAACGGTGCAGATGCTAACGCTGATGGCGAGGGTGATGCACCCTACATCATTGATGCAAACAACACAGACAGTTATCCCCTCATGGCTCCAATCTTTGTTCCTGTAGCTACTCCAAGCTCCTCTACTACCTCATCACCGTCTCCTATTCCTTCACCTACTCTCTCGCCTTCCCAAACATTGGAACCATCATTGGAGCCAACCCCAACGCCAGACAACAACCAAAAAACAGACTTCACAGCGGCGATTCTTGGTGGCATAGCGGTTGTGGCGGTTGCTGTTGCTGCCGCACTGGTCTACTTGAAGAGGAGACGGTGAATGGCTGCGAACAAGAAAACCTTCATAGTATTGATGATAATTGCAGTCTCAGTTTCGTTGTTTCTGAGTTTAGCAGAGGCAAACCCAGTTGGCTTGTATGGTGCAGTGCCAGCTTTTGCTAGAATTACGCTTCAAACTCCGCTCAACCAAACTTATTACATCGAACCAGTCCAACTTAAGTTTAGGGTTATAACAAATTTTGTAGGCAGTTACCACTACATCTTAGATGGAAAGGACATAACGGTTACCAACGTCACGGTAACAAACGTGGAGGAAAAGAGCCGCCTCGACTCCACAAATGCCCCGGGATACCCATATGACTACTGGACGGAGTACACGATAGACTGCTGCGAAGTCTTGGCAGGCTTGTCCAAAGGCTCGCATACCCTAACTGTATATGAGTACATGGTAAAAACATCCAGATCAGTCAGCTTCAGCTTGGTCGTAAACCCGGTAGTCTCGCTTTTGTCTCCCAAAGGTCAAATCTTCAGCTCACAAGATGTGCCGTTGACTTTCTCCACCGATAAGCCGCCCAATGCACTGTCTTACAGTCTAGACGGGCAATCCAAAGTCTACATAAGCGGGAACACCACGTTAACCGGGTTGCAGAACGGGGAACATACCGTAGAAGTCTACGCGGAAGTTTACCGCTACAACACCTCCAGATACTACCTTGAGGGATTCGGCTACGTTGGCGGGTACCAGCTCGACTGGATTTCCGCGCGAACTTTCTTCACTGTCAATGCTCCAACTTCCTCAAATTCACCCAGCCTTTCCCCATCTCCAACATCAGAACCAACCCTAGAACCTACTCAAACTCCAATTCCAACTCTAGAACCTACTCAAACAGCTACACCAACAGATGATGCTAAACAAACTCTGGATTTGATGCCAATGCTAATTCTAAGTGGAGTTGTATTGATTGCGGTAGCTGTTGGTGTGTTAGTTTTCTTTAAGAAACGTAAGACAAGTTAGAAGGCTCTGGGGTGAGCTATTTTTTGAGTCTGTCGATTAGTTTGCTGGTTTTTTCGTCTGTGTGTGTTAGGGTGACCGTGGATTTTTGCAGTGGAACTTGAGGGGTTACGAGTGGAACTGTGGCCGCCGGCGCTAGCGAAGCCGCTGTTGATGGGGCTGCAGGGAGACTGTTTTCGTCCACTTCAAAATCCGCTGAGTCACAGCCTAAACCGATAAAAGGAGCTCGCATGCGCCCAACTGGGACGCCCACTGCTACGTGGTTTATGAGTAGGTTCTGCTGGACATAATCGAAAGGCTCGCCTTGCCACTCGCCTTTTCTGTCGGCGGTGTCATAGGTGAATCCGACGGAGACGTCTCGGCGCCTGCCACTTTTAACGTCTTCAATAAAGGCATTGGAAAGCGTTTTTTTGCAAAGGTGCACGTTTGCCCGGACAGCTGGGCTCTTCTTCCCAGCCGGGTTAACGGCGTCACTATCCAGGTGCACGTCGGTTAGTTCCCCCTTTGATTTGGCGCTTTCGATCAGTAACTATGCTGATGAGTGGCTCGGGGTGTTTCTCAGCGGTTACCCAGGCTTTGTTGAAGGTAAAAAGCGCTTCCTGGAGCTCCTGAGCACTGCGGTATGCTTTGCCCTTCGGGTAAGGCAAAACAGCTTCCCTAGCCAGAATCGCAGGCACCACAAGCTCATCCTCAGTCTCTGAAATAGCCTGTGAAGCGTCAACTTCACCGTTGATAAGACCAATTGTTGGCATCTAATCTCCAGGGGCTGAGGTATCAAACCCTGAACTTAAAACGCTTAATTCATAACGATTGAAGCGTGCGGTACCTATACAAAACCCATTTAGGCAAAAAGCACCATAACACTGAAGGTGCAACCATGAACAAAACCGCCGCCCTCTCCTTTATCTTCGTAATTTTAGTTTCTTTGGGAATGGCCCTTTTTCAAAATGTGCAAGCTTCCGAAGGCTCCTGGACAACTAAAGCATCTATGCCTCAACAACTTGGCACATTACAGAGCGCAGTTGTAAATGATAGAATATACTTAATCACAACAATTTACAATTTCCAGTACGATCCAGCCTCAGACACATGGTCAAAAAAGCAGGGCTTACCAACTTATAGAGGAGACGCACCTGCAGTAGCTACTTATCAAAACAAAATTTACGTAATAGGCGGAAGATCCAACGGGACAAGTGGTGCAAACGAAGTCTATGATCCAGCAACAGACACGTGGGCTATCAAAGCCTCGATGCCTACAAAAAGGCAAGGTTTAGAAGCAAACTGCGTCAATGGCAAGATTTACCTCATAAGCGGTTTAGTTGCAAACAATCCTGATCCATACGTTTACAGTTTTAACGTATCAACCGTGAACGAACAATATGATCCGGCAACTGACACTTGGGCTCAAAAGATGCCGATACCAAATGGCGTTTCGTACTACGCTTCCACTGTGGTGAACAACAAAATATATGTTATATCAGCAAATTTGACTCAGATCTATGATCCCCAAACAGACAGTTGGAGCTATGGCGCTGCACCCCTTTACTCGGTAGGTTTTGCAGCTTGCTCAGCAACCACCGGTGCTGCGGCGCCTCAAAAAATCTACGTGATGGGCGGAAAAGGCAACTATAAAAACTGGACCAGTTACGGATGGAACGTTAATTACAATCAGGTTTACGATCCCCAGAGCAATTCTTGGACTTTGGATCCTCCTGTGCCGACTGCCCGTTCTTTTGCTGCTAGTGGCGTCGTCAATGAAAAAATTTACCTGATTGGAGGCATGCGTGACATCGTAACCGCGAATGATGTTGGATTTAACGTTACTGAGGAATTTGACCCGCTGGCGGAATCCACCTCAGCATTAACTGTTGGCTTGTCTGAATCTGCGAGTGCCATAAATTATGGAAATGCAGTAAACTTCACCGTGACAGCTGATGGAGGAACGAAACCTTACACTTACGCATGGTACCTGGATAATCAGCGAGTTCAAACCATCAACTCGCCGTATTATTACCTGATGAATGCTTCGGTGGTTGGTAGCCACCACGTCTACGTTCAGGTTACTGACTTCGCAAATAATTCAGCGCAGACACTTACAGTAGAATTTAATGTCTTACCAGTTTCGAGCCCTTCCACAAGCTTAACCCCAAGTCAATCGCCCTCAATTCCAGAGTCCCCATCATTCCCGTTCCTAGCGACAATTGGGATTGTAATATTAGTTGCTGCGGTGCTATTGCTGGCAGTAATTTTCTACAGAAAAAAGGGAAAGAGCAATCGAACCTAGTAAACTGAGCCTATTTGCGAATACCTTTTATTCATGAAGGCCCAACCTAATTCCACGTTTGAATCATGGAGACCAAGAAATGGCGAAATGTCCTAAATGTGGAAAAGAAGTTAAGCCCCAAAAAACCTGGAAGATGGCTGGTAAACCCGACAAACAGGGAAAAAGAACAGAACTCACAATTGCCCTATCCGAGTGCTGCAACAAAAAATTCAGAACCGTATTAGACAAAAAGAAAATCTAACCTTCCAAACAGGATTCAACTTTTTTCTCTTTTTTCAATCGGCAGAATTATATGATAATTGTCGGGTTTTCTAAACGCTTGCTGAGGTTACAACCCTGAACTTAAGACTCTATTTCATGGAGCGGAATTGTCAGGTAAACATGCTTGCGTATTCCATAGCGTAGCAGTTTTCTGTTGCGTTCCAGGTATACGTTGCGCTGGAAAACCCACTGGTTACAGATAGCCCTCCCAAGCCTGTTGGCTCCAAAGTGGCTGAAAACGAAAAGCCGGACACATTCTCATCAACCGTAAAGAGGACCGGTTTGCTGGCTGCGTTTGTTGAAAACCCTGACTCCGAAAGTACAAATGGAACCTTAACCGTTTTGCTGTTTGCCAAAATGTAGTCTTGTTGGTTCTGAGTTTGAAAAGAAGCATTGACGCTGCTGAATACGAGGTAAAAACGTGCGGCCCGCCCTCCATGGTTTTCGCCAGACAAAGTTACATGGTTGACTGCTCCGACGTAGGCTCTGTTGTTCCCCGCGCTAAACCCATATGTGATCATGGCTCTTCGGGAAACGTTGTCAATCTGAAAGAATAGCAGAAATATGATCAGGGCGAAAGCGGCGTATAGGGCGATGTTTCTTCTCCGCCAGTATTTTCTCGCTGAAGGAAAAATTGCGAGGCTTGCCAAGATGGCGATGCAAAATACTATCAGGGTGATTATGTAGGGGTAGGCAAAGTAAGAGCTTTCAATCATGGTAAGAGGCACGGCGGCTAAGCCCACGTTTGTCACGGTGAGTTGTTCCCCAAAATTAATCTGTTGGTTACGGCTTAAAAGGGTTGAGAAAAACGCGGGGTCAAGGCGCGTCAAACCCCATTGACCATTTTCCGCATAATCTGAGGAGTAGCCTGAGGCAAAATGCTATTGCATAGCGAGGTTGTTGAGGGCGTATTCTGTGGCAGCCGCGAAAACCTCGACTCGACTCTTCAAGGCAGTCTCCAAATCCGCCTTCAAATCCATGAGCCCCTAAGCTGAAATCTGCTGGAGCTTCAAAAAAAGTGTCCGCGTCCACGTCCAACGCGAGACAATAAGTTCTCTTACGAGCCAACGCCAACGTCCTCGAGCTCCCTTTTGTGAAATTACGCGTTTAAGCCTTATTGCATAAAGCAGGGCGCGGCTACTTCTTTCTTTCTTGGGCTCGAGTGCATCGGTGACCAAAGGAATATAAACGGAGAAGCTGATATGCCCCAGTCATGAACCCTGTTGTGCTGTACTTCTCCCGAACAGGAAACACCAAACGCCTAGCAGAAGCCATAGCCGAACTAGCTAAAGCGCCCATTTTCAACATCACCTCAACCGAACCTTTCGCGTTGGAGGCGTACGACACAATCATTTTAGGCACACCCGTTGAAGGCGCAAACCCCGCTAAGGAAACCTTGGCTTTCGTGGAACGCCTGCCCCAAGCCCAAGGGAAAAAAGCTATTATTTTCTGCACTTGCCGCATATTTGGAAACGAAAGAACCATGAAGGTCTTGGAGAAGAAACTGGCGGAAAAAGGCTACGCAACTGTCTTAAAGGTTTCTAAGAAAATAAGAAAACCAAACGAACCCACAGAATTCTCCGAAGTGTTAAGTAAAGTCAGAGAAGTTCTGTAGGCGCATTAGTTTCCAGTCTGGAATAAGGTCGCTGTATTTTCGAGTCTGAAGGTGATTTCTGACTCACCTGTGAGGATTTTCCAGAAGGTCAAGCACGCCCAAATCATGGTTAATCCACCGTTTTAGGTCTGTGGTTTAAGGTAACTTCCATTTATGCTTTGAGCGACCGTTAATTTGAATGAATATGGGGTTACCTGTTCTCATACTGGAGATGGCTCCATTTCTTTTTCTGTTTGGATTCTCAAACAAATTAAATACAAGAAATGCAAAGACGCATTTAAAACAGCAAAATTGATGGCGCAAAACGGGTTAGGTGCGGTTTCGAATGAAGAAAATTCTATTTGTAAGTGGATCGATAGGTCTAGGGCACGTCGGAAGAGACCTACAAATTGCCGGTGCTTTGAGAGATCTTAATCATGATGTTGACATATCATGGACAGCTGAGCCCCCCGCGTCAAATGTTCTTGAAAAAGCTGGAGAGAAGATTCTTCCGGAAGCTAGTTCATTGTCCTCATCTAGTTCCGAATTGGAAGGATTAGCCTCAGACTACAAAGCAAACCTAATTCAATGGGTCATGAAGATGCGGAAAGCTTGGTCGCAAAATGCAAGAATCTATGAGGCAATTTCCAAAAAATACCATTTTGATCTTTGGATAGGGGACGAACCTTACGATATTATGGTTGCAATGGTGAATAACCCATGTTTTAAGAAGTGCCCATTTGTCGTCATTTACGATTTCTTGGGATTAGACGCCACCACATGGAATCCCGTTGACCACATTGCAGCATACATGACCAACAGGCTCTGGCTCAAGTTTCTAACGATTGACCCTCCCCTCGCAGATCGAACCCTCTTCATTGGAGAACCAGAAGACATCCCTAACAAGAACTTTGGATTGATGTTGCCAAACCGTCGTAAACTCGCCGAGAAACTGATCAATTTTATTGGTTACGTTCTTCCAGAAGACATCGAAGATTACAGAGACAAGACCAGGGCACGTAGACTTTTAGGATACGGAGAGGAACCACTGGCTTTATGTTCTATTGGCGGTACAGCAGCCGGCAAAGACCTGCTCGACCTATGCACAGCAGCCTATCCAATTGTCAAAAAAACAATTCCAAATCTCCAAATGATTTTGGTATGTGGACCACGAGTGCCACCGGAATCCATCAAGGCACCTGAAGGGGTGAAGGTTGTTGGGTATCTGCCCAATCTCTACAAACATATGGGCGCTGCAGATTTATGCGTGGTTTCAGGAGGAGGAACAATAACTCTTGAATTGACTGCTCTTCAACGACCATTCTTATATTTTCCGCTTGAACATCATTTTGAACAAGAGGTTGACGTGGCAAATCGATGCCAGCGTCACAGAGCCGGAGTTAGAATGACCTGTTCAAAAACAGCCCCACAATTGCTATCCGAAGCGATAGTCTCGCATATTAGTGAGACCGTTGATTACGCATCTGTGCCTACAAGAGGCTCAACTGAAGCAGCTAAAATCTTTACGCAACTCCTGTAGAGCACTTACCACAGAACTACCGACAAATCAAACGAAGCATACCCACCTTCACCGTGTCAAAAACCGGGTCACTTAGCAAGACATCTCTGTTTATGAAGGCCAGTCTGTGCGTTTGCGTTCTTACGTTATAGGCTTTCTCGACGTAAGACTTGCAGAGTCGGCACAACTACGGAATATTGACTCGAACAATTGAGGTCACCAGCTTTCAAAGATGCAAGCTGGACTTAAGGATACTAATCCGAACTGCAAACAGAAAGCAAGATATAAAAGAGTCAATCGAAAATACAAAACCACCAAAGGGCCAATTCATAGTAAAAACTATAGACAAAATAGCCTTCGATGAATACGTGATAATGGACCACCAAAAAAGCGATTATAATCACACAAAGAGATCCACTTCTTGCAGCGCTATCCACAAACAACAGGAGCATTGTCAGAATTTTAGAAGAAAATTTTGAGGCAATATGGAATGATCCGAGGGCAAAAATCCTATACGAGCAATGATGCGGCTGGGCAGTATTTGGCATTGAAGAGTTGGATTTGAACAACCATACCGTCAAACAGAGAGTTCAAATCTTCAGCTAAACTGTTAACTTCATATTTCTTCAAATGAATTTTTTGCCCATTTTCAAGGTCCCAGGTGGCAAGTACAAGGGATTTGAAAACTGAGGTGCTGTCTCTTTCATTTGAACGCCAAAAGCTTTACGATTAGTCTTCGCTGAGATGGAGCATTAATCTGCCTCTTTCCTGTTCAATTTCCAAAAAGGAGATTGAATCAAGTTGTTTTGAATTTTTCTAACTTGGAGGATCCGATTTGTAAAAAAAGTGTGCGCCGCTAGATTAGTGATTTTAGTTGAGGCTTTCGAATAGAATTCTCTTTAGGATAGTTGCGCCATGTCTCATTTTCAGTTTTTTCTCGCCCAATCGTTCCCGGTACCCAATTGGGATTTCGATTGTCTCAAATCCTTGCTTGCTCACCTGATGATTCAATTCGACTTCTACATCAAACCCTTTCGACTTAATAGGCCATTTCCGAAGTATATCCGCACGGACAACCCGCAATCCAGTTAATGGATCCTGCAAATCTACACCATTAAAAAAACTGTGAGAAAAAGCCAACAGTTTATTCCCGAAAGTAAACCGACCCTGAAAAGCATTTCCCATTGGTTGTTTACTAAACCTGTTTCCGCAGACCATGCCAACCTGCGGCATCTGTTCGAGGATCTGAATCATTTCCGGCACGTATTCAGCGGGATAAGTAAAGTCAGCATCAGTAATAACCACATATTCGACATCCGCACCCATGCAGTTTATTGCTTTGGCTATGGCATCGCCTTTGCCTTTGCCGTCTTGGAAAAGGATTTCTGCGCCATGATCTTTGGCGACTTCAACTGTCCGGTCATGGCTGTGACCATCAACTACCAAAATACGCTTCGCATATACGTTCTCTGTGAGCTCAGAGATGGTGGCGCCTAATCCTTCTTCTTCGTTGAGCGCGGCAATAAACACGTTAATGGGCTGCGAAGGCTCAAACCTTTGACCAAACATTTATTTCCACAGCTTTTTGCCAGTAAACAGCCAAACGAGGACTAAGACCACGGCTATTACGAGCAGAATATGTATTAATGCGCCTATGCCTGGCAAAGCAAAGAACCCAACCAGCCAAAGTATAACAACAACAATGACAAGCGTCAACCAAATATTCATAACAAATTCCCTAAACAAGTAATAGTCATTGATGAAGTTAAGCGTGTGTGACTGGGAGGCTACATCTACAGATGGATGGTTGTCTTTGCTTCATGAAAAAAGCCTATTTCTAATTAATGGTTTTTGAAAGAGTAAATTATGGAAAAGGGTACAGAGTTACTGTTCCTATGCCTATCTGGGGGCGGCATTATAGGTTGTAGGTGGGGGTTCACATAGACATGAACTTAATAGCAATTTGCGCTCTATATTGTTCATAAGTCTGTAAGGAGCTTTTCGGGTTCAGATGAGTTTTACTACATTTGAGAAACGGCAGAAGCATACGCCAACAGAGATGGTTAGCGTTGTGAACGTGTCTGGAGCCAAAACTTCTGAAGCAGAATTGTGTCTAAGGGAACGTTTGCCACTCATTAAATGCGAGTGTGGGACCGAAATCTTATTGCTTCCAGATTTGAACGCTATGGACCGCGCTATCGATGCACATGTAGCTGAACACAGGAAAAAAGGAAAAAACCCTTCTAGGGCAGCCACTTCCAGTCGCATCAGTCAGCTCTTAGCTCTACTTACTCTAAGGAAGGCAAGTGAGTACACTCGGCGTTAAACCTTCTGCTGGCCGGGAAAAGAAGAGAGAAACAAGCCAGTGCATCCTGCAATTACCGATGGATGGACTCCCCTTCAGTCAAAAAAGCGTTGGAGCAGTCATGATTTCCAAAAGAACAAACTCGCTAAAGAAAAGAGGGTTACCTATGAGGCGATCGAAACTAGAAATGTACGCGGACATCCTTAAAGTGTTGGCCAGAGGACCTTTGATAACGACACACATGATGCAAAAAGTTAACATCAACTCCAAAGCGCTCAAAGGATACGTCGAGTTTCTAATCAAACAAGGTCTAGTTGAAGAGAGACATGTAAAGGAAGGAAGAATTGTCTTCGAGATTACTCCCCGAGGCGTGTTAGTACTCAAAGGCCTCAAAGAACTGGAGAGAGTGCTTCTCCCATTGGACGCAGAATTAGCGTACGAATAGCCAAATATTTTAAATATGAATTTCTGCATAGAAAATAGTTGAGGAGTGCCAAGTATGTCCGACGATGAAAACACGGACTTACTGCTGGGTTTGGGTTTGAGTCTTAATCAGGCAAGGGTTTACCTGGCAATACTTAAACTGGAAAAAACAACCATAGCACAGGCAGCAAAGTTTTCAAAAGTGCGCAGAGAAGACGTATACAGAATTATGCCCGCCCTCGAAAAAATGGGTCTGGTAGAAAGATTAATGGGTAAACCAACTGTGATCAGGGCTACTCCTATTTCGGATTCCTTAAGCTTTCTGGTAGCGGAAGAAAAAAACAAATCTGATGATCGTTTAACGGGGATGCGAAGTAGAGTCCAAAAGTTGTCTCTTAAAGATTGGAAGCAGCCACCCCTTGATGACGAAAGCATCTACATACTCATAGCAGAAAAGAAAGCAATTTTAGCAAAAACCTCAGAACTAATTAGAAATTCAAGAAAAGAAGTGGCGTTGATTGCAGACAAAGCAAGAATCATACCAACTTTGTCACAGTTCTCAGAAGAATGCAGACAGGCAATAAAGAAAGGCAGTCAGATTTGTTTGATTTTTGAAGGAGACAGCCCGGACGGTTCGCTTAAAGAAAAAGTGAATAAACTCATCGATGGCGGATCCGTTCACATCAAATTTCATCGTGAACCTTTGAATCACTTCATAATGTCCGACGACAAGGAGGCTTTGATTACCACCTCTGAAGAAAGCGGATTAGGCGAAAGCCCTTCACTTTGGACCAACAACAGCAACCTCATAGGCGTATTAAGAACAGGATTTGAATCCGACTGGAAAAAAGCTGAAGACTAACCCAAAAATCGCATTGAATTTGCGTCGAGTTCAGTGCCTTCTCAGCAGTTGGAACTATTATCGCAGACACAAACGTCAGAATGTAGATGTGGTCTCCCAGTCACACACGCTTAAGTCCCGCCCAGACTACATATTAAAATAGTTTAGTTGATAGGCGCGAAAAGGAGAGATAGAAAGTATGAGAACTAGCGGTCTTATTGATAAAGATGTTTTTGCGTTAGATGAGAAAATAGGGAAAGTCAAAGGAATAGACCTCGACCTAGAAGGGTGGAAAGTAACCCATCTTGAAATTGAATTGGAAAAGGACATAGCTGAGTCTGTGCTTGGCGCAAGGAAAGGTGGAGTACGAAATTTGATGGATGTCTCAGCCCTAAAGAAAGGGGCTGCTGCCTGGACAGATACAGGATTGCACCTAGAGGTTCCGAAAGATCAGCTTCACATGTACCTTAGACCAGTACCTTAATAGCTGTTCACAAGCAAAAAGCTGTGGAAATAGAATTGTACTCTGAGGAGATATGAAAGGGATGGCGGTTGTAAAAATTGTTGAGTTAATAGGCAGTTCACCAAAGAATTGGGAAGAAGCTACAAAGAATGCTTTGGCTGAAGCAGCCAAGACGGTACGGAATATTAAGTCAGTTTACGTGAAGCGGTGTAACGCAAAAGTGGAAAACAACAAAATTGTTGAATACAGGGCTGTAGTCAAAATTGCATTCGTCGTAGAAAGAGAAAAATCAACTAGACTAGGTACTTTGGGAGGAGAATAAAATGGGTAAGTGTGAAAGTTGTGGAGCTGAGCTGTCTGAAGGGGCTAAATTCTGTTCAAAATGTGGGTCTCCCGTGGGCGTGAAAGAGGAGTTTACAGTTCGCTCGGAGGATCTTGTTGGGAGAATTAAGGAACTGGTTCATGAGGGGGACGTATCAAGGATCATCGTGAAAGATGAGACTGGTAAGACCCTCTTGGAGATACCAGTGTGGGCAGGTATTGTAGGAACAATATTAGCTCCTTGGTTGGCAGCTTTGGGCGCAATAGCAGCTATAGCAACAAAATGCACAATCACTGTTATTAGGCAAAAAAGCTAGCTGAAACAAAGCGCGCACTGCTTAGATAGATAATCATTCGCTCGACGAGTGCAGAGTTTTTCATGAGGCGTCTAGTCGGTGTAGGCAAACAGTCACACACAATTAAGTACTCTATTGAACACTACATATTGAGTAAGTACAGGTGAAATTTTATGGCAGATATTGTTGATATCCTAGTAGCAACATGTTCTTTTAGAACTCTTGAAACAGCTGTCAAAGCAGCTGGACTAGTAGACATACTAAAGGGCGCAGGTCCATTCACAATTTTTGCGCCGGACGATGAAGCTTTTGCAAAGCTTCCCCAAGGCACAGTTGAAGCACTCTTGAAAAATGTTCCAAAGCTCACGGCAATCCTGAAGTATCATGTTGTTGCTGGAAAGCTTACGGTTGACGAAATAAGTCAAATGAAGACCGTCAAAACTATTCAAGGTCAAGAAGTCAAGATTGACGCCCCCCACTGGTGGACTTATCACATTAACCCGAAAATCAATGACGCATACGTTACAAGCAAAGACATTGTAGCGGACAACGGAATGATCCACGTTTTGAGTAGAGTGCTTATGCCAAATATGGAGCTTACTTGTCCAGTGTGCGGAATGGGTTTCATGGATATGGATTCGCTAAATCTTCATACAAGAACAGGTCATGCACCCGAAAAAGCGGCTGAACCGACGATAGTTATGGAAAAAGTTCCAGAGCCAATAATGCCGGTGGTTGAGAAAGAGCTAGAGCCAATGCCGGTTGTTGAGGTTGTGCCGGCAGTTGAGATGCCTGCAACGACGAAAGTGTCGGAAGGAGTTTTCGAGATTATTTGCGATGTTGGTGGAAAGTTCCGGTTCCATTTGAAAGCTGCCAACGGACAGATAGTTGCTGTGAGCCAATCCTACGGGACAAAAGAGGCGGCCATAAAAGGCATTGCTTCAATAAAGAAGAACGCTCCAATTGCGAAAACCGCTGACTTCTCAACGGTGGGAGAAGTTTTACCAGAGCTAAGGCATGAAGGTGGAATTGTCCAAGATCCAGTTTTTGAGCTTCAAAGCAGTACTGGTGATAGGTTCCGGTTTCATTTGAAAGCTGCCAACGGAGAGATAATTGCTGTGAGCCAATCCTATCTGACAAGACAGTCAGCTGAAAAAGGCATTGAATCAGTGAAGAAGAATGCTCCAATTGCCAAGATCATCGATCACACCATTCCGGAAACCTAAGCCACGCTATTCCTTTCTTTTTTTGATCTTCAGTCAGAATTGAGCAGCCTTGTGTGTAGGAATATTTGGTTGATTTTCTGTTTCTTTTGCTGCAATTAAATTGTTGCTCACGTCGCCCTGCTTTCCTTGAAATTGGTTTAGGGGAGTTGTAGATGTGCCGATGCAGTCACAAGATCTTATAAGCATTTTTTAGCCTTAGATACTATCAGTGTCCTGAAGCCATGATACTTGGCGGATCAGGCGTTAACAGAAACGCGGAAAAAAGTTTCCGTCCCCTCTCTCCCCAGTAAAGTTTTTCTCTCCGCGCCAAGTTAACAACCCGGAACCCGCCAATACATATTTTTCGGACAAATCACAAGCTGTTGAGCACTTAGACGCGCGTAGTGTGCTAAAACCGCTGGAGCCACCAACTTTGCTGCCAAACTTGGGTTTTACCGGAAACAAAGCCAGCAGCCCCTTCGCTGAGACGTGGTTGTCACTCCACTTGAGCAGCAAAACCCCACCTGGAACAAGGACACGCAGCAGCTCCTCAAAAGCAAGTTTAAGATCTCGCGGCCTGGTCTCACGCTCAAGAAGCCCAAACCGCTCGACTGTGAAGCTGGGCTTGCCTTCAACTCGATAAACCATGTGCGGAGGATTCCAATTCACAACGGCAAAGGACCCATCTGGGAACGGGAGCGCCTGCCAAACACCAACGACGTCAGGCTCAACCTCTCGACGGCTATCCAAAAACACAGCAGCCGAATCCTGCTTATCAAGCCACATTGCCCGATAGCTCGCAGTCGCATCCAAAATCATGGTGCGAGCTCCTTAGTTGCTAAGGCCTCGAGAACCTCGTCGAGTGCCGTCGCAACAATTTGTTCTAACTCAGCAGGAGTTGGCTTGTAGACTTTGATTACTCCGGCAATGAACAACTGCGTTTGCATTTTGCAGGCTTCTGACTCTAGTTTTCTCAATTAGAAGCCTCCTGCTTGTTTAGTTGCCTAAAAAACGAAGAAAAAAGGGGATAACGGTAAAAATGGTAACTCCAGCGCTTTAAATCCTTTCGGCGGCGCCATCTCAAGTACACTCTTATACCATCCTCCGCACCCCTTTTTTCTTTTTGGAGTGTTAGCGCATGACTGAAAGCGTAGATTTTGTTGCCTATGTATTATTTTTTAGATCATTTCAGTTTTAGGAATATTCGTTAAATTCCTTTCCTTTCCATAGCTCATCGGAGGAATGGAGAATGTCAGGTTGTCCTGTGTGTGGAAGAACATTAGATTTTGATTCGAAGCTGCGGATAAAAGAGTGTCAGAGTTGCGGCTGGAAAATGAAACTTAAAGAAAAGATGGTCACGCAAAACGTGCAACAAACTGTAGGGTTAGGTTAGAATTAGACTCAACTACTCAATAAAGTCCCTTATTGAACGTTTATCATCTGCTCTTATAATATTCCTCATATTATAAAATCGGGTTGCCCCACGCAACCAATTCCCCTCTTTCTCTTTCTTTCAAGCACCCGGTTTTGTCTATTTAGTAAGGGATGGGTATATGGTTTCGGGCTTCTTCTACTATGGGAAGCACCTGCTGGAGTTCACGGAAGTACTTTAGCACGGTGATGCCGCGTTGAGTAACAGCAAAGACAACCCTCGCCTTACGCATCATGCGTTCTTCGACGAGGCCTTGTTTGATGAGGAAGTCCAAATATTCTTTGAGCACACTACAGTTAACATTGGCCTTGTACATGATATGCGTCAACTTCAGCGGCCCTCTGTGCGCAAGAACCTTAAGGATATCAACATACATTTCCAGTTTACTGCGTCTCAAGAATTACTTCCCCTTCAATTACCCTCAGCGATTCCAAGTTTGACTGTGCTCGGCTTAAAGCAGCTAGTCTGCTTTCAAATGCCGAAACAAGGTCATCGACCATGATTTTCCTGAGGTCAACTGGAAGCGACTTAATATCATTCTTGAACGCACTTGCCATTTTTTCTTCCAGTTCTTTCCTGTCTTTGGTTGCAGTTGATTGCCTCATTGGTCATTCACTCAGTTTTGTTGCTCAAGAGTATTTATCCTGAGTGTTTAACTGGCTTGTGAAATGTCAATCTGAATTTGAAATTCACGTCATGTCATTCCCCACTTCGTTGGTCAAATACCTCATTCTTAATTCTGGAAAAGGCACTATAGAAATACGAGGAATACAAGGAGCAGAAAGTAAAATCAGAAGCGAATAAGGGTATTCCATCTCCATCCAATCTCATATTCCTTTGAATGTGACGCGCGGCCTTGCGTGTTTCTATATTCTCAATTCGTCAAGTTTCGCCAGTGCGCGCGGCGGAATGAGTTTGTAGATGTGTGTTTACAGTCACACACGTTTATACCACCCGCAGCATATATTGTATATTAAGATATATTATTGAGGTTGTTATGTTTTGCGAGAATCTTAGGAAAATACTGGCAATATTAACCGCAACGTGCGTTTTAACTATCGTTGTTCTCGGCACCGTCATGAGGGATTTCGACCCGAGCAAGACAATTGTGCACGCAGGTTCCGTGAAGGGCCTTGGAACTGGGATTTACTGGGATCTAGCCTGCACAAACAGAACTCTTTCGCTCGATTGGGGCCTAATAGAGGCTGGTTCAAACAACACCTTAACGGTTTATGTTAAGAATGAAGGCAATTCGGCGGTTTCGCTGTGGTTGATAACGTCAAACTGGGCTCCACCGGACTCTTTGGATTACATGTCCTTGAACTGGAACTATTCTGGTCAAGTCCTTAGCGTAGATAAAGTGGTTCCTTTGGAACTCGCCCTTTCTGTGTACCCTACAATTAGTGGGATAACTGATTTCAGTTTCAACGCAATAATAACCACAATGAGCCAGGGTTAGCAAAGGGAGGAAGCCAAACCGCGAGCTCAATCAACAGGGCTTTTTTCAGAAATGTTATTTTATTCAAGTCTGTTGCGCCAGTTAGCCAAAGTCTGTTGGTGGCGAGAATACAGATTTCTCTTTAGTTGAATTAAGTTAGACTAAGCCAATAACTATATAAGCTCGTACACGCATAGTAACTTATGTTTATAAGCTGATAAGCGAATTGATGTGGATGAAAAATGACAACGGGAACAGAAGTAAGCGTTTGGCGTTTCGCTTATTGGAGAATTGCCTGACACGTGGAACCGTGCAATCGAGACTCTAACCAAATTAGGTGATTGAATATGGGTCGAATCAGTGTGGACCTCCCAGACCAGCTTGAAAAACAGCTCAGAATCAAAACGGTCGAGAGGTTCGGCGGGAAGAAAGGCGACTTGTCCAAAGCTGTAGAACAAGCAGTAAAATCATGGGTCAGTTACAAAGAATAGATACCACAGAAGTCCTTTCCCGCACCGGAATGAAGGAGCAGCAGTAACACACAAGTTAGCTCTTCCGACCAAATAGGTCAGGTAGGATTAATTTTCCTATTCGTGGGTTTCTAATAACAAATTAATCGAGGTGAAAAAAAATGAGCAAAGATACAAAAAATACAACCGTGAAAGCAATTGCAAAAGCTGAAGTTCCAGTGAAAACTGTGAAACCTATAAAATCTGTTCTTGCAAAACACGTTCCTGCTAAGCGCATTCCAGCTAAAAACATTCCCGCAGTTCATGTCTTAACAACCTTTGAGGATTTAATGGATAATTTCCGCAATAATTTCATTGAAAGCATAGCTTACCCGTGGAATTGGCTAAGTCTTGAACCTGTGGTTCCTGTTATTCCAGTCCGCGAGGCAACAGTAGACCTAGTTGATGAGGGAAACAGGTATGTAGTGCATGCTGAATTGCCTGGCGTGGCCAAAGATAAAATCGACGTAATGCTAACAAAGGATGGCATCGAAATCTCCGCTGAAACAGATGTTATAAAAGAGGAAAAGGAGAGGAACTTTGACTTTGTTGTCAGAGAACGCGTCTACACGCATGTTTACAAACAACTATCGTTCCCCGAAGAAGTAGTCCCAGACAAAGCTGAATCCACATATAAAGACGGATTACTTGAAGTCTACGTCCCAAAGAAGACAATTGCACCCACGCCTAAAAAGCACAAAGTGGTAGTGAAATAGTTGAATGAAGTAGCATTTTTTTATGCTCACCCACTATTTTCATATCGTTAGTTTTTTAAAAATTTTCTTATGCGTTTTTGCGGAGGGCGTTCTATTTGATTACCACAACGACCAAGATTTTTGAAGAATTTGCCTTCTTCGAATCGGTTTTGCTCATAAAATTCATCTGAAGTTAGACTGCTCTTTCGCCTTGTGCATGTTTGCAAAAATGAGCGACCTTTGCGCTTTTTTGCACCCAACGCTGAAGGGAGTCATCATTAGTGCTCGCTCCAAAACAGGAATATTACCACAACAGGAATCACACCCTTTACAAGCGAGACCTCCAGTTATTGTGGAAAGCAAAGTTGCCTGGTGAACTGGCAGTGACTTGTAGAAACTTCAGGCGGTGTATCCACTACGTGTTAGGTGGTTACGGTTGCGACCACTACGGGGAACACTGTGACCACTTTATCGAGAAGCAAGCGGTTGCTGATTTACCAGAAATAAACGCTCGCTGAAAGTGAAGGTTGTTATTGTTTCTGGAATTTGGTCGAGCGTACATTCAGTTGGTGATTGCCTGTTCGCGGGAGAACTGGGAAATAATCCGTTTTGGGCGTGCAAGCGAAGGACAAGGCAGCACACGAATAGACAATGAATAAGAAGCAGCCTCAGCCGAAAACGCGTAACCGTTTCCTTATTTTATTTCTTCAGAAAATTTCAAGTTCTATGTTGACCAGACAAACAAATGTAAAATTTATGATAAAAGACCGCTAATTTGCCGTGCGTTCCCACTAAGCCAAGGTGGGTACTCAACGAAGTGTAAATTGTCTAGGTTTGCAGGAAATTTTCCTAAAAACTCTGTCAAGATTGTAATAGATTGGGGCAATACACAATTAGACGCAGAAAGTCAACTTGACAAGTATATTATTGACCATTTCAAAAATGAATTTGAAAAGGGGATTGGTACAGGGTCTTTTGATTTGGCGTCTGAACAATGGAAATTGAAAAAGAGATATGATAAGTGTGATAATACTGTTGAATTTTAATTGTTGAGAAATCTCACAGAGAAATATAGTGAATTAGCAAGATTGCCTTGAAAAGTTGGTTATCTTTTGGCTCCACAATGTGGGCAATGGTCCCATGTTTCATCATAAAGGTTTTGGCAATATCCACATCTTATTTTTATTATAACTTCCTTCTCACGAATTATCTCTTTTTGATAAATCGGCGGTGGGGGCGGAGGAAGATCAGAATATTTCACGTTGAGGTTGCCGTCGCGTTGATAGAAAGCAGCACCTCCAAGTGCAATAAAGCCGCTTAATGCAAGAAGAATACCGCCGGGAATATCTAGGTCATAGATTTCTGTGGAGCCCAATGCGCCTCCAATTGTGAAGACTAAAATTAGAATTCCAAATGCTGCACCCATACCTCGTGCATTAGCCGGGCCAGAAACGTATTCCCCATGACTAGTGTAGGACCCATCGGAATTATAACTCTTATACGATTCCTGAAATCCCGATACCGTTGTTGCTTTCCCAGTTCGAGCAAGGTATATACCTATTAATGGAAAAATGGCTAAAAGGCAAGAAGCATAGGTAACTATCATCCACATCTCACTTGCTCCAAGAACTAAACTGGTAATGAGAGAAATCACCACAAAAACAATACTAATCATGTACAGACGCATCGTGATTTTATTTCGCTTCGTTACGCCAGCTGTACTAAATATGTCCATTAATATTCACTTAGACCATGCATTGGTCAGAAGAGTCTAATAAGATTATGTAGAAGACACCGAAGAGGAGGGCTACTGGCACAAACGGACGCTTTTTGAAAAACCTCATCTTTAGCCTCAATGGGGTTTTTGAGCAAATATTCAATTGAAATGTCATTCTGCTTCTTGATTTCCTGAGCCCGGGCGAAGCCCATCATTATTAGTTTTCCTGAGTTGATTTTGTTTTTTGTGTTCCAGCTTCACTAATTTTCCAAAGACCTAACCCAACCAAAAGAAAACCAACGAAAACGACTATGTATAACGGTGAGTTCAGGGTTGAAGGGTATTTTAAGAAATTGAAGGTAAACAAGAGTATTATTGTTGCCCCAAACGCAAAAACGAAGCCACCTAACCAGGCTGTGTTATTTGTTTGGTTCATTGATGTCTATTTTGTTTTGACTTGCTCAAATGATTTTGGAAATCTTTGAAAAATAGAAAGCTGACGTTAGGGGCGCGCTAAGCGCTATTTTAGTTCTTTGCCGTACATTGGGTTAGCCTGCTCTGAGGTTTGGCGGACTTATTTTCTAGCTTAAAGCTTAAATTCAAAAAGACGGAATACTCTTATGAATCGTTTGAGGAAGATTAGCTATTTAGGCCTTGTATTAGGATTCATATTACTTCTCGCTGGCGCGCTTGTGGTCACCTTTTATCGAGTTTATCCCGGTGTATTGTATTCTACCGCGGTAGTTATTCCGGGTGCAGCTCTGGTCATTCTAGGTTTATTTTATAGATGGAAAAGTTAGTTTAGGTGAGCCTTAACTCAGACTAGAATTTGCCGAGGAAATAGGAGAAGCAAAAAACAAGGAAAATTCGTAAAAAATCTCAAGACTTGCGCGGAAGAGCTCAAAACAAAGCGCTTATTTTAGTTCTTTGCCGCACATTGGGCACCCTCTTTCTCCGGTTATCCTCTGTAGAAAACACGGCAAAAGCACGGTCAAAGTCGTCAGCTCAAAGGGATGGAAGAGGTAATATTAGGTGCAGTCTTTGTTTTCTACGACGCTGCAAGTATGAGCTCTTGCTCTTCAGACTTGTTTTGCCGAACGCTTATTGTTCCGGTCCTGCCGAGGCTTACCTGTCTTTCGCCCTTGAAAGTGCGTACCACGGCATTCTTGATTTGCACAATGTCACCAACCACCGCTGATTTTGATTGTTCGCCCCAGAGGCAGAGCTTAACTTTTCCAGTATCATCCGAAATCACGACGTTAGCTAGCATGACGTTGTTTCCGTACTGGGTGTGAATCAGCTGAGGTATTTGAGTCTCCAGAACTTCTGCCTCTAAGTTGACCTTTTTCATTCCATGTCGCAAGTCTTGGATTGAAGTCGAATGAGGGGAAACTTGATTTTGTCTGCTTACTTGCTTACGTATTTTGTCAGTTTCCATCCAACTGTCAAAATGGATTCCTTTTCTGGAGAGGAAATTTTCCGCAACCTGAAACTGGACTGCTACTTTGTTGTCTTTTGTTATCAGAAATATCGCTTTCTCTCCGGCTGAGCCTCGATATGTAACAGACAGTTCTTCGCAAACAGCTTTTCCTGCTGCTCTTGCTGTCACGAGAGCTTGATAAAGCTCAGCAAGGTAAACGCTGTATTTCACCGAAAGAAATGCGAGTTGTTCAACTATGGCAGGTTCTTTGTAATTCAAATATTCTTTCTCCTCATTTGTTCACCAGAACCGTCTTGAAAAAGTAAAGTCACTAGAGCAAATTGACTCTATCTTGAAGAATCCGGACAATCATACAGTAAAGCAATGTGGACTATATAGGGTAGCCGCGAAAGAAAAGCTGTTTCCCCATGCGATTATTGTGTATTCAGAAAAATATTGGAAAATGCCAATGCGCTTTGGATTGGGATTAAATTTTAATCTTTCTCTCTCGTACTCGCTAACCCTACTTTCACTAACTCACACTCCACTCTCACCCACTCACGCCCCCGTGCCCAATTCTGTCACTCACCGCCAAAAAGTGGATGCGAAAGTTGACAGAAAATTTAATATTCTAAACAAACAACCCTCAGTGGAGATTTGAAATGAAGGGCTTAGTTGTTTATGATACCTCTTATGGAAACACCAAGAAAATTGCAGAAACAATTGCAGAAACGCTAAGAGAGTCTGGAATGGAAGCTGATCTCTTCAACGTAAAAGAGTTAAGAAGTTAAGCGCAGAGAACTACGATTTTTTGGTTCTTGGTTCTCCAACTAAATTTGGCACAATGAGCTTCGCGATCAGGTTCTTTTTAGGTAAGGTGAAGAGTGAGGAATGGATAAACAGGCCTTTTGCAGCCTTTGACACTGAAAATCCTGAGAACATTGAGAAATCGCGCGCTGAAAATAAAGAATGGAGTGCAGCCGAAAAAATCTCTGAAAAGCTCGGAGAAAAGAAGATGAACCAACTGGTGCCCGTTCTGAAAGCCGCTGTGTTGGGTCAAAAGGGACCGCTTGTGGAAGGCGAAATTGACCGAACAAAAGTCTATGCAAGGGGACTTGCCGCCAAATTTGGTGAAATGGGAGCAAAGTCATGAATGCACTAAAAGACTATTAAGAAAGTATACAATGGGAGGAGTCTTAAATTGAGTAACTGTTCAAAGTTGGAATAATTGCTCTCGTTGCATTGTTGTTTTGCTTGTTCAACATAGACTCCATTGTGAAAAAAAGAATAAGAAGCTAATAATGAATGGTTATTGGCACTAACTCAGAAGCACCGCTAAACAGATTTGTTTTTCCGACACGCATTTTCACATGTTGGGTTAATCTGAAATAGAGGTGCTCCTGTAACAAGTGGCATCTGAGGTTTATGCGCAGTACCTTCTAAACAAATAGTAACCCACCAAAGCCACCAAAGCAAAAACAATTACGATAAAGAATAACGCATAGAAATTCATACAAGTCAAAGTTACAGATGCCTACCTGAGTATTTAACTATGGCTCGTCTCTTTTTTTCTTTTTCTTGGAATGTTTGTGAAGTAGAAAAATGAAGTTAGAATTCAGAAGCAATAAGAATCACCCAGATTGTAAATTGTTGGGGACCAAAGTTACAAACCCAAAATCATAATGAAAAGGGAAGTCCCACTAGTAAAGGGAAATGCCCAGTATGCAGATGTGACGCTGCTCCAATATGGCTTAACATTTTGCTTGACAATCCAGATGCTTACGACGTCACATGCCCAAAATGCAAATCCGAGCTACTAGTCTACAACGTAAATGATAAAATCTATCTTAGAGAAAAACCAGCATACTTCTAGGTCTTACATCTCAGCCTCATTCTGTGACACTTTTTTTAGAGTTCTGGGAATGTTTGTGAAGTGAAATGGGATTTCTTTTTTTCACTTGTCAAGTTGAAATGATAATTTCTCTCGTATTGAACTGTCGAACACCTAAAACATGGAGCCACATTAGGCGACGAGACAACTTTCTACGGTTACTACACAATCGAAGTCCTTAATGGAATCACTATATACGGCATGCTAAGCGTCAACGGCTATACAGGACAAATCTGGTACCACACCTGGCACGGCACATTCATACAAGAAGTGACCGTAACTTAAACCTGCGATAAAAAACATAAGCCTATTCTCCTCATATTTCTTCTTTAGTTCCTTTTCGCAGGGTGTTCAAAAAGTTGTACAGCCCGTTCAAAAGCATTGTCTTAAATCATAAGATTACTTCTCATTAGTTCGGTAATAAGTATGGCAATAAACCCAAAAAGAATTGGCCTATACGTGTTCACAGGAATCTTGGCTGCAGTTGTAGTCATAGCAGCAGTTTTAGGATCAGGCGTACAACTTCCAAGCTCCAACAGCAACACAAACATGGGCAAACTACAAGTGTACATCAAAGATGCCCCGGTAACCCTGTCGAACCTATACGTCAAGTTGGACAGCATCGAAGTCCTTGGCAAAGATGGCAGCGGTTGGACAGAGCTCACATTTACGGATGGAGAACCAACCCGTTTTGATCTCTTAGCCTACCAAGAAAGCACCAAATATCTCTCAACAACTAACCTTCCCGCGGGTGACTATTCAAAGATACGTTTACATGTCTCAGATGCGGCAGCTGTATTCTCTGACGAACTCGAAACTGAAGTTCCACTGAAGGTACCCTCAGAAAAAATCGACATAATCATAAAGTTCGCTATTATAGAAGGCGATACCACCCAAGTTATTATTGACATGACAGCAGACTGGGTCGCCATCAGCAGCAGTCACAACTTCAGACCAGTAATCAAAGCCACAGTAATTCCTCCCGAAGAACCCACCGGTTCACCCCCTATTCCGGGAGGGTCAACGGCGAACCCAACAGAGTCGCCCACCGAAAGCCCAACCGAATCATCCTCGCCAACACCGACCCCAACAGCAACGCCAACCGCAACTCCAACAACATCACCCACTGAGACCACACCAACCACTTCCCCGCTCGCGATCTAACCCTTCCTCTTTTTTATTTGAACAAAAAAGCAAAAGGTAAGAGAAAACGACAAGAAAAACAACAGAAACTCAGGCAATAATTAAATCGCTTGAAGCTATAGACTCAAAAATAGTCACTCTGAACCAGGAATTTGACACGCTAATAGAAGTCACACACCGCAATTTACCTACAATCAATAATTCAGCCAATTCTAACACGCGAGCTATTTATCTTGGTCGAATTATGGAGGAAATCAGACCGACCTCCAAACTCTCACCTTATTGCACAGTTTTTCGGACTATGCCAGCAATGTTGCCCAGATACCAACTGAGTAGGACCTCATCAAAAACGCGCTTATAGTTGACAAAGTGCGCCTTTGGCAGAAACGTCAGATCTTCTTTCAATTGCTCGCCGATCTCCACTTCAATCCGTTCGGCTTATTGCATAAAATTCTATCGATCCCTACTTGGGCTTGCTGGATTAAGATTAAGCTTTTAACGTTTCGTTCCCAAATAGCTCTAGCTCATGGGCGCTAAGTTAGCTCAAGGGAGGTCGAGAAACCGCTTGGGAGCAGATTGGTCTTTTGATTTCAGCTTAAGTCCTTTCAGGAATCCAACCAAAAAAACGGGAGAAAATTTTTGTATGACGGTTTTCGCGTAGATTTATGAATAATGCTTACTTAATAACTGGACATTGAGGCATTAAGCGTTGAGTGACACACATTTAGCCAGCGAGCTGCAGGGAAACACGTTACGTGTGTACTGGTACCTAATTAATTCGCCTAATGCACCGGTTGGTCCTAGGGATGTTCAGCGAAAATTGGGCTTTTCTAGTCCAAATTTGGCGGTTTATCATCTGGATAAACTGGTTGAATTAGGGATAGTTGAGAAAGTCGCTGGCGAATACCATGTAACACGTATTGTTGACGTAGGTGTTCTAAAACAGTTTACCAAAATTCGAGGCTTTATTTTTCCAAGACAACTCCTTTATGCTTCCATGTGGACGACGTTGCTAGGTTTTTTCGTTTTTGAGTTTAGAGAAGTAAACTTTTACAGTGTTTTTGCCTTACTCTTCGGTTTGCTCGGAGCGGGGATTCTATGGTTTGAAGCTCTGAATAACTGGCGGAACCGACCAGGCTAAATCCCTTGGTTTGCTTTTTGCGTGGCTGGTAACATTGATTAGCGCATTTGAGCTTGCATAGGCAAAATTATTTGGTGGCAGTTTGTGGAGCAATGATTTTCGTTTACTAATTTAAGATTGTCAGACTCCGGCCCAAACTCGCATCCAAAACAAGCGGCAATAACCGACAAAGGCAACTTTAAAACCTGTTGAAAGAGCATTCAACACTTTTGAAAGAACCTTCAAAAATGTAGGTTCTTATCTTCCAAAAACTACCCATCAACAAAGGAGAAGGCAACAAAATGACTATGTCAGGAAAAATTACTTTCAAGTATGGCTCAGCGGCAGTCGTTGCAGCAATAGCAGTAATTGTTTTTTCGTTATTCGCTCAACCACTGACACTAACTCCGAACCCAACTCCCCTTGGGTCATCTTTTCTAGTAATGTTGACAGATCCTCCAACCGTACCGGCCGGAACCACAATTCTCAACTTAACGTATTCCGATGTCGCCATACATGTGGATTACATGAATGGAACAACCGAATGGGTTCCCCTTAGTGCTTCTGGAACGGTAAACCTATTCTCATTGATTAATATGAGCAAAACCATAGCAGCCACAACGATCCCAACCAACTCGTCTGTAGATAAAATCCAATTCAGCATTGTCGATGTCTTAGCGGTAGTTAATGGCTCTACCTATAATGTAACTGTATTGTCAAATACACTTATCATGAACGTTGGTAACAGCCAGATTAATCAGACACTCTCAGGTGTGCTAATAGACTTCAACCCTACTCTGGTGCAGATACAAGCAACTAATGTCGACGGAACCATGGTAAACTACTATGTGCTGGTGCCGAGCGCCACAGCCAGCGTCGTTGGAGATTTAACTCAAGAGCACCTCAAAGTTGGAAACATTGTTGAGATAGGACAAAACAACAGAGCAAAACTCGTGCGGGTAGTTGAAGAATACTCTAAGAATGTCACGATCGTTTCAGCAACGCTATCTGTAAACGGCAACAATACGTCTTTGTCGGTGACCCTGAAAAACGATGGCAACGTCTCTTTCAGAGTTTTCGGGTTGACTCTGCACGGTGAATTTGACAGTACCAAAACATGGTATAGGAGCGCAGACAAAAAGGAGAAAGAGGATCATGACAAAATCCAGCCCATGACTCTTCCTTTTAGAGTGAATGATTCAGCGCTTGTTCCTCTGCTTGGTGCTAATGGCAAGGACGATGATGAACACGAACAAAACGATGAAGACAGATACGGCTATTCTCAGCAGGGCGGCACAAATGAAAACACTAAGCTTGCTTCACTCACTCTTCAACCAGGGCAAAGCGTAACCTTGAGTTTCAGCGGCGTCATTGGCATTCATTTAGAAGAAGACAGTGCAAAGAAACCAACGACGGTTATTACCCCGATAGATGGCAGCAGCTACACTTTACGATTGATGGGAGAAGGCTTCCAGACTATAAATGTCAAAGCTACCTCTTAACCTTCAAGAGCCTATAATCCCTCTCTTTCATTTCCCAGACTCGGGAAGGAGCGAAAGATGATGGGTTATCTGTTTAGTAATAATTGCAGCTGACTAAGAACAGAAAACGAAAGGAGAAGGATTTGACGATTCAAGTTCAAGCAGTGGAACCCCGCTACTCGGCGCAGGTAGTTATTGCAGCACTTAATGAAGCGCCAGGAATTGGCCTCACTATAGCTGAAATGAAGGGCGCTATAGATGCGAGCTCGGTTCTTGTAGTTGATGGCAAAAGTAGTGACCGCACGGTAGAGATTGCTATGAATCTGGGTGCAAAAGTCATCTGCCAAGACGGAGTTGGCAAGGGCGATGCTTTGGCAAAGGCCCTTGATCACGTCGACTTTAACTTGGATTATGTAATTCTCACTGACGCAGATTACACTTATCCAGCGGAATATGTTCCCACCATGGTTAGAATACTGGAAGAAAGCCCGTTGATTGGCATGGTTTGTGGCAACAGGTTTAACGGACATGTTGACAAAGAGGCGTTACATGGCATTTTCCACTTTGGCAACAGACTGCTGGCTTTTGCACATAATATGCTCAATGGTGTGCCGCTTGAGGACCCGTTGACAGGATTGCGGGTAGTCCGAACTAAGATTCTGCGGGGGTGGCATGTTAAATCCAGGGGGTTTGACATAGAAGTTGAGTTGAATCATCTCGTGGAAAAACGAGGTTTCACTATTAGGGAAATCCCAATTTGCTATCGTGTGCGTCTGGGCGAGAAGAAGCTGAAGATAAGTCATGGTATCACCATCTTGAAAAGAATATTGCTTGAAGCATAGGCGCACGCTAAAATAGATGCGGAATAACAGAGGGTAAGGGTCAAAGAATTAGGCTATTTCGGGCGTCACTTGCAATGTTAGCTAGATACCAGCTGAGCAGTATTTCATCAAAAATTGGGCTCGTAGTAAGTTTGCGATTCCCAATATTAAGAAAGGCTACGCCCTCAACAGTTAAAAGACTTATTGCATGAATCCTTCAGGGTCAGCCAAACGCGTTATCAAGACGTGTGCTGACTGAAAACTGAAGAGAAATTTGGAGAGGCGTCTCATGTTCTCAAGAAAATCTTCCGGAAATAGCCGGAAAAACAAAAAGAGACGCACAAATCCCAAAGACATTCAGGGAACATCTGTAAAAGCGTTGTTTGCGGACTACGATGGGACACTAAGCTCGATAAATGTAGCTCGCTCCGAGTCAGCAGTTCCCAAAAAAACGATGACAGCTATTCAAAAAATCAGCCAACACATACCTGTAGCAATCATAACAACCAAAGACCTGACGTTTGTGGTTAAGAGAACTCCATTTGCCCAAGCATGGGCAGCTTTGGGTGGCTTAGAAATTAGAGTGAACGGAGCAACCACCAAAGTACCGTGCTTGGAAAACTCATTCCCTCAAGTGACAGACGCTCTGAAATACACCAAAAACCTTGCCGGCAACGTTTTAACAATTGAAGAGAAGCATGATTCCGAAGGCACACTCGTAGCGTTCTCGGTTGATTGGCGGCAGGCAAAAAGCAAAGCTCTGGCAATCGAAAAGGCTGCCCAGATAGCTGCGTACTGCGAGACCTTATCCTTGAACATTACCATGTATAAGGGACAGCCTTTCTTCGACGTTTTCCCTTGCCCAATTGACAAGGGTTTGGCCCTGCTGAGCCTAAAGAAAAAGTTTGGCTTGCAGGATGGAATAATGTATCTGGGGGACTCGACTGCTGATAACGCAGCCTTTAAAGAAGCAGACATTTCTGTGGGGGTCTTGCATTTGGAAACGCCTGTTGACCTTTGCTGTGATTACTTCGTCAAGGCTGAAGAGTTGAATGTTTTTCTTGAAAGCATCTTAGAGGGTGAGCTTTGTTTTGATGCTGGGTGGGCTTCAGTTATGGGTAGAAAAGAGGCTACACGATACCTCCAAGATCAAAAATAACAATTGCAGAGAAGTTGAAATCATGTAGTTAGTCGTCAGTATAGGGCTTTCTAGCTTTGACGCGGAAATGCATTACTCTTTTAAGATATAAAATAGGTAAGAGTGAGCGTAAGTCTAGTGAGCTAAAGGGAATGATAAAGAAGCGAATCGGCGTTATAATGTACCAAACTAGCAATAGCAAGGGGCAAGAACTTGTTGCGCAACGAATGGTTCGCGAGTTCATCAAACTTGGGCATAAGGCATACTTAATAACCAGCGTTTTCCATGATGGTGAGAAGGTTGTTGCGCCCGAGAACCTGACGAAAATCGGGGGGTACATCTATTCTGAAGATGCGGAAGTGCACATACCCATTATCCGCGTTGAAAGCTACACTGCAAGGTGGCCTCCGCGGCGTATAGTTTTTCGGGATTTCATTTCTACCCTTGAGAAAATTGTGGACAAATTCGAGCTTGACGTACTTATAACGCATAGCACGCTGTGGAATGGCCCAGAAGAGGTCGCAAAGTTCGTGGAATGGCGGCGGTACATGAAGAATATCGGGGGCTACCAGGACCCCTTGGTATTTTGTCAAATGTCTCATTTCCAGGAACCCTCGGCAAAAAGGTACCCTTTGACTGAACTGTCTTTCCGAACGACGTGGAACAAGCTGACTTTACCGCAGATATTTTCAACTGCCAATCTCATAATAGTCGTCACTCCATTGGAGAAAGAAGCTAAAATAAAGATGGGAGCTGACCCTGAAAAATGCTTTCTGTTTCCGGGCGGTGTTGACGATGAAGCATTCTTGCGGTACGCGAACGTCGATGTGGGGGGCTTCGTTAAAGGATTAGGAATCAGCGAAGAAACGAGAATAGTATCTTTTTTGGGAAGCCTTGAAGAACGCAAGAACCCAATGGGCTTCCTAAAGGTGGCTGAAAAACTCAAAGAAAGAAAAGACATACACTTTGTCGTTGCAGGCAGAGGCGGTTCCAAATACGCAGAAAAAGTCATACAAGCCGCCAAGGCTATGCAAAATGTTACGTATCTGGGCGAAATAAGTGAGCAGGAAAAAGTGCTCCTCATCAAGGCCTCCTACGTGAACCTTATTCTAAGTCAGCTGGAAGCGTTGGGGTTGGCCCAAATGGAATTCATGTACAATGGCGTGCCCGTGGTTACTTCAGCTGTTGGAGGACAGAAATGGCTCATACGCAACGGTTTAGAAGGTATTCAAGTTAAGGGCGCTGAGGACATAGAAGGTGCGGTAGCCGCAATCTGCAGGCTCGTGGACAATCAAAATTTCTGGAGCGTGCTTTCAGAAAACGCCAAGAAGAGAGGCATGGGCCTTGCCATATCCAATCTCACCGCCGAACTTAACCAAGCCTTAACCGTGGAGTTGCTAAAAGAGAGAGGTTTGGATGAGGTTCCAAGTGAAGCTCGTTCAACCCTTTCGGCGCCTGAGAATGTTTTGAAAAGTTGGTCGTGGGGCAGTTGGGGCGTGATAGCCACTGGAAAAAGAATATTCATCAAACGCGGCTTCTTTTCCAGAAAAGTAACAGAGATTCCCTACGCGAATATATCTTCTATAGAATATATGAGGAGGTATTCTTGGAAGACTCTCTTATTGGGGGCGACGTTTTCGGTTTTTCTTTTCGCATTGCCGTTTTTGGAGCCAGTATTTTCAAGAGCATTTGTTTTACGACTGGAGGAAATTGTGATGTCTATTTTTCCTCAGGTTTTTTTGCAGTCTCCGATCCTTGGCGCGTTCATCGATGTTTTGCCAATACTGCCGTTTCTAATTGCAGTCGTCATCTTTGCGGTTCAAGCAAGGACAGGTTTCACTCTTCGCGGTCCTGGTATAGATGCCTTGTACTTGCCGCGCAAATTCCGAGAGACCATAGCTTTCATTAGAAACATGCAGAACCGCGGTTTAGGGAAGGACATCGAAGGCACATCCCGTGCAGCAAAACGAGAAAGAAGAAAAGCTTAAAAATCAGAATCAAAAATACGGTTGATAGATAATTTTGCTAGTAATTAATCTCACTTCTATTTTTTAGGAATCAACGATAAATTCGTTACTATTTTACGTCGTATTCCCTCACAGCTCAGTTAAAGTTGTTGCACGAATCTCCAGGTTGTGAGCGTTATGCTGACAGCCGCAATTTCGTAGTCTCCTGCAGGGACTTTTTCGACTTCCCGGTTGCTAATGCAGCTGACGAAGGTTGTGCTGTTCAGACCACTGTTTGCTTCAAGCGCATCTTCATCCGCGGAATCCGTCGCTGCTATTTTCTTTTTGACTAAATTCTTTTCCCAAACCCAAGCTTCCAACTAATTTGCTACTCTCAGAGTTTTGTTGATGTGCAAAGGTAGCTGCCAGGCTTATCAACAATCTGAATTCCTGTGAATCCTGATTGCTGCAGTAGCTTTCGCATTTCTGTTTCACTTGGAAGAACATCGTTGGCGACAGCTGACGGCGCTTTCTGGTGATGGCTTCTGATTTCTGTACTGCTCAAAGCGTGGGCAATTATGAGTCTGCCTTTGGATTTTAGCACTCGATGAAACTGGTTCAAAGTGGCTATCTTGTTATCTAAATGCGGAAACACACCAAAACAGGTAATCGCATCAAACGACGCATCAGGGAACTGGAGATTTTCCGCACTTGCAACCATTATTGAAACATTTGGCACATGCCCATACTTGGCTCTGCAAATATCCACCATGTTCTGGGCATAGTCAACTGCAGTGATATAACCTTTTGAGCCTAAGACCTTATTCAAGAAGGGAATTAAGGTGCCCGTGCCAGTCCCGACATCCAAAACACTCTGACCAGCTAAAAGACCAAATGATGGCACAAACGGCTCCAAAAAAGCTTGGAGTGCGGCATTGTTATACTCGTTATCCCAATTCGACGCGGCTTCGTTGAAAAACGTTTGGCGTTTTCTCATTTGGTCACCGTTTTCGGTTTATTGAATCGACTTCGCTGTATACGGTTATGTTTCGCTTCTTGAGTGCTAAAACTAGCGTGGTTCCGATGAAGCCTCCGATTACGCCCCCAATCATGTGCATTCCTGCCCAGCCAGCTACGCCACCCATTTTAGCAAGTAAGGGTACACCAACCATAAAAACGGCTCCGATTATTGCTCCTGCAACTGCAGCTGAAGTAACCGCGACCACCATCATGCTAACTGTTATGCGTGCTGGCTTTTTGAATGCCCGGTGGTATCCGATGCCTGTAACGACAAGGTCGAAGAATACTGCTGCAACTGTAAACCCTAAAAATTGTGCGCCGCCGGCTAAAGCGAAATTTATTGCTGTGGCTATGAGTCCAACAATTGTTACGGCTCCAAGTTTTCTTATCCACCATGCGCCGAGTATGAGTACGGCAAATCCGATAAGGTCACATAGGAAAGGCATGCCTGTTGCCCTGAAGAAATTGGGTGCAAACAGCACATTTAGAACACCCCAAAGAGCTCCACAAATGGCAATAGCAGCTACGTCCCGAGGGGGAAAGTAGGTCACTATTCCTTTTCATCTCCAGTGTTACTTCTATTAAAAAATGTAACACTGCTTTTTAACCTTTCTGAAGCACAACGGTTTTTTGCATGCTGATGTAAAGAAAGTGCCTTACCGTTCCTGCCAAAGTAACTCAGCCGCATTTCTCTTTTGTGAGCATGGAAAAAACTTCTGAATCCCGTTCTGGACCCTGAACTCCGTGCTTAAGGAATCCAGTCGAGTTTAAGAGAGAGCACCAAATTTTAATCCCTTAAATGCAGGGAAATTTACTAAAATACAAAAATATCATACTATAAAAATCCAAGAAAAGGATAGAGGCATTGTAATGACTGAAAAAAAGGGAAAATCTATGATGATGTTAACCGCCTTCCGAAGGTAAGTAGCGAAGCTGCAATAGAAATCTTGGGGATTTTGCAGGAAGCGACTAAAGAGTTTCCAGACATATCCAAATATTATGCCGAATCAAAATTTAGCTCGGATGACCGTATAAGCGGTGGGTGCTTCAGACACCAACAATATGTCTTTGATGTACAGAAATGGCAAAAGAAATGGCTTGGGTCGCCTAGCCCCTAGAACAAATCAAGATTGAAAGCGCGCACCAAGAAATATTTATTTCAGGTCTTTCTGGACTCTTGTCTTTCAATACGGTCAGCCTTTTTCTTCTTGCGCTTATCGTCCCTATCTTTTTTCTTCTCTGGCTGAGGTTTTGACCGATCGCTTACCCCTGTTTCTCCTTTCTTTCGCATTTCCCACCCTCCTTCTCACAAAGTCAATCAGGTTTTTATTGCAAGGATCATGTGTCCCTTGTGTTTTGCCATGCTGTGCAATCTTAACTCTTCAGGATTCGACAGAGCGGTCTTGCACATTCTACACCTAAACGACATGTAATACGCTTTATCATTATGCCTATCTTTGTAAGTCAACATTCGATTTCTCCACTCCTAACATCCCTACCAAAAAAAACGCCCGCTAAAACCTCAATTACATAATAGCCACGACGCTAATAAACCACGAGCCATTATTTTAGAAAATCGGCAGAAAAAAGACTTAAAAAAAATAGCGCAAACACGAATTACCTCATTATCGGGGCAGTCGTTTCAGCAGCTGCAATCGCCGCAGCGGTCTTTATTGTTCCTAGGAAAAGGAAAAGAACTCTGGCAAAAACAGCACAAGAGCGTCAATTGTTTGTCTATTTCCAACCCGAATAATTAAGGCACCCTTTTTTCTCCTTCGTAGATAATCGCTTTGAAGGGCTTTCAGATCCGTTTTTATATTAGAGCAAGAATGAAATCTCGGTGTTCTCAACGAATTTCAGAATATTCGTCATGGTTATTTTGGCTTTTACTCTTGGCGTTGTGTGGTTTGCGAGCATACAGGCGTTGACGGTTGAAGCCTACGTTCCAAGCATTGCAGGCATCGATCATTACGAGGTGGGGTCAATAGAATGGCTAAATATCACTGTGTTTCACCCGCCTCCCCCTGCAATTAGTCTGGAACACTATGTCTCCTTGGTTCAGGTTGAAGTTAACGGCACATTGATTGGCCTGCCTCAGACACCACAGAGTACAGATTATTTTGTCGTGCATTATAGTCTGGGACCGACCTACGACGGTTATGCGGTCCGAGCCCGTGCCTTGTGCACTGTTCACGGGTTTAGTTCATGGTCTAGCCAAGTGGAAATTCCGGAATACTCCCTTCCAACTGCAACTTTGCTCATAGCATTAGCCACCATAATAGTTGTTGCCTCAGCAAAAAAAAGCCGCAAATCGACGCACAAATAGCACATTTATTATTACAACCAATTCTAAACAAAAATCTACACTTTCAAGTCAACTGAATTTTAATCCGACACCCAACAGGGCCTAAGAAGGGCAAGAAATCCAGGCTGACTACTGTTCAAGTCCACTATCTACCGATCGTCGCTGCGAAGGATTTACTTTGTTTGCCAGAAAGCTGCTGTGGTGAAGTGAACGCCGCAAGAGTGGCAGTCTCCTTCTGCGCACATTCGCCATCGGGTGCTCCTTTTCGCTTTTGTTTCAGATCGACACTTTGGACATTTTGCAAAGATTTCGGTCATGTGAATGTCTTTGTTGACTCCATTATTTAGGAGATTTTTGATCGAACAATTTACAAAGGAGTCTGAGGTTTCATGATAGAAGCCCAAATGACCAACGTATTGACGCTCAAAATACAGGACTTATTGAACGACGGTGTTTTATTTGCCGATATGCACGGATCCCTTCTTTATGATCCTCTAGTTGCGTGCGCACTTGTTCATTCATAACGTGAGGCCTCACTGGGACTTCGCTTTTAACAATTAGAAGCCTTATTGCACAATCGGAGAAATTGAGTTATCTTTGAGAATGTTGATTCATGAGGCTTTGGCATGTGGCGTCTTCTGAAAAGAGCAAAGCCGACTAATGCGCAAGCAGCAGTGACGGAAACAGCTGTTGCCATCTGCACTATGGGGAGAATAAGTGGGCTCGTTTCTGGCTTTTCAAGCTTGGCAAGCCAAGCGTTTCCGTCTTTGGTTCCCAACACGAAGTAACTGCCGTCCTTGACCTGAATTATGGAGTTGAAGTTTGCCTCTAACCCAACAGGGAATGTAGCATCTGGAAAAGTCATGTTCCACTCCTCGTTGCCCACGGCGTCGGTCTTCAATACCCATGCCTGAGTTCGATTTTGGACGGAAGCGAAGACATAACCTCCGTCTTGGGTTTGCTGAGCGCAGACAACTGCATCGTTCTGTCCACCATATGTCTTATTCCACTGCATTTCGCCTTCAGCGTCGGTTTTCACAATCCACGCGTTCCTACCAGACAGGAAACCTCCTATCAAATAGCCGCCGTCGCTTGTGGCTATGGCGGTGTTGCATTCGGGTATGCGGTACTTGTCGAGGTCGCCGTACGTCTGGTTCCACAACACGTTCCCATTCTGGTCAATTTTAATTAGCCTGAAGTATGCCTGATTTGGCGTGACTGAGAAGCTGACATCAGATATCATAAATCCGCCATCGGGTTCTGGTATAATCTTGGAGGGACAATCAGCAAGGGGTCCCGCCAATGTCTTATTCCAAAGCAGACTGCCCGAGCTGTCGGTTCTTGCGAACCATATCCATCCTTCGCCTTCGTCAACTTGTTGACCAAACCCAGCAAGTGCGAAGCCCCCGTCGCTCGTTTGAATCATAGACCTCAAGTAGCTTATGGGGGCCTCGGAACTGTACGTCTTGGTCCACAATGGGTTTCCCTGAGGATTGGTTATTTCCAGCGCATACAGCTTCCCCATTATGCCAGCCAATGCATAGCCTCCATTGGAGATGGCCGCAAAATAGGGAAGAATAGTGGATTCGTTGCCAATTTTGATTGTGCTTGACGAAATGAAATTGCCTGAACCGTCCGTCTTAACAATGAAGGTTGCAGAATCGTTCGCGGAATTGAAGGCAAAGGTGCCATCGGAAAGTTGGAAGATGGAGTAGCCATCTCCGTACATGAATTCCCGTTGCCATACTATTGCAGGAGCCAAAGACGCCATTCCTGGGGCAGCCAGAGTCGTTGCTGCGACTGCGGAAATCATGAGCAATGCAGCCAAGAAGGCTGCTAAAACCTTATTCAGCGTTTTTTTCCCCTCTTGAAGCGAAATTTTACTCTCTTGTTCTTAGTTTAAATTTCTTGTGAGAAGATTAGTTCTTTATTGTTATATGGATATATCCTATTTCTCAACCTTGTCAAAATTCAGAATAGTCTGCAGGTTACTTGAGTCGAGAAATCTTTACAGAAAACAACATAAGCTGTTTTGCCAATAGCATTGACGTTTTCAGCGACTACACAAACAGAATTTTCATGAATTATAGGAGCGACTACAATGGGAAAGACTCTGACGGAGATGGTGCAGGCGACACTCCATACTCAATACGGACTGGACCCTATCATAACGTCAGTGACATCAGTGATTATTCTCCTCTGAAAAACCCGATTTCTTTTGAAGCGCCAACTCCAAACCCCACAATCAGCCCAACGCCACCTCCAAGCTTGCCAGAAATTACAGAACAGCCATTTCCAACCGACATGCAGCCTCCAGAAGAAATCCTATACCCGAGCCCAATCTTAACTCCGAGCTCGTTCGTCTACCCAAGTCCTATCCCTTCACCAAAAGCAGTCGATGTACAAGTTCGACTATCTACCCAACAACTTAGCTCTTCTCCAACACCTACTCCCAGTCCTTTTCCAACACAGTTTTTTCACCGTTTTCACTGACCCTGTTTAATTTTATTGCTATTGTTTTCTGAACAACATTCCCCCAATTGTTGTATTCGCCTGTCACATACTCGAACTCGCTTTCAGCTATGCTCCTTCACTCACGCGCTGGTGAAATGTAGAATATCTATCTCTGAAGGTTTGGTGTGAGAAGTGATGCAGTCTCCCGGATTTGAACCGGGGTCGTCAACATGGATAGTTGAAGTCCTGAGCCAGGCTGGACTAAGACCGCTTATGTAATTCAGACAAGATAATATTCTTTTAACTTAAGCATTTCGCAATATAATATACGCGCTTCCATTCCAAAAAAGGGAAAAGGTTGTGAGTGATGTTAAAATTAGCACCCAAACGTGAAGGGCTACCTCACCTCGGTCACATTACCGCCGTTTGGGTGTGATGAAGTGCTTGGTATAGAGTTTTTGAGGTTAAGCTATTGTCCACTTTTCCGCAAGTCTTCCCTCGCCCCAATATCCGTTACAACCTTTGCTTTTTATCTTAGAGTTTGGCATTCACGCTTGGTTAGTTTCATGTGCAACGAGTGCATTACCCAAAGGAAGATGTGTGATTCATGCGGTAAACCCACCGCTAATTTTTGCTGTGCAGACTGTGGCATTCATTTGTCTCACAACTGCAAAATCAGCATGGTTATAGCTGGAACGAAAGGTTGCCCGGCTTGCGGAAAAGAACTAAAATGAGCTGAAGGCGCGCTTTTTGCTCCACAAAAAAGAAAAAAAGGGAAGTATTTTTGCTTATTCTGTTTTCTTTTTGCGCTTTGTGTAGGCGTATGCGCCGACTGCTACTACGATGATGACTATGACTGCGATTATGGTGTAGACGTATTCAGCTGGAACATTGCCGAATAATGATGCAGGAGTGGAAGTAGGCGTCGGCGTCAGGATTGGAGTTGGCGTCGGTGTTGACGTCGGTGTAAATGTCGGAATTGGCGTTGGCGTCGGAGTAATGACAGGTGTAGGTGTCGCTTCGACTGGCGCTGAAATCACTGTAAAAGCGTTCCATTCAGAGTACACTGGGTTGTAGGTGATGGATGGCTTCAGCTCGCCCATGTAATAGGCAACCCAGCCCCAGCTACCAGCTGCGTTCGGGCTGAAAGAAAGTTTGAAGTTACCCATCAAGTCGGTTGTTTGGTCACCCAAACCTCAAGCGTTATGCTCATAAGAGTTATGCAATGTCTTCAAATGTAAACCGACTCAGACGACTTCTGGCGCCTTTTGCTCTTTGGAAAAGAAATGCGCAATAATTTTGTTGATCAAACTTATTCATGTTTTTTTAAAATTGGTGCGAAAGAGATTATTATTCCGCGGTTATGTTTTTGATTGGAATATTATGAGTTTGCCCTTGCAGCCCATTCTCTTAAGCCTCCTGGCCGGTTTAGCCACAGGAATTGGCGGATTAATCGCTCTTTTCCTACGAAGGGTCAGCGATAGAATTGTGAGTTTGTTAATGGGTTTTGCCTCGGGCGTAATGCTGATGGTTGCTTTTAATAACCTCTTCTTTGAAGCTGAAAAATTGCTTGTTCACACTGAGTTGATCACATTTTTCGCAATTGGAGCTATGACGATGATGGCCCTAGACTTGGCAATCCCCCACATTGAACCTACGAGAAGAAGAGAGAATGGTCAAACCGAGAGAATGCATCGATCAGGTGTACTCATCGCCATAGGTATAACGCTCCACAATTTGCCGGAAGGATTTGTGGTTGCCGCTGGCTACATATTCAATCCTGCTCTAGGATTGATCATTGCTGTCGCGATAATACTCCACAATATTCCCGAGGGCATTGCAACTTCGATTCCACTTTCAGAATCTGGAACCAAGCCCTTGAAGACAGCACTGATCACTTTTCTGTCAGGTTTGGCTGAGCCTGTTGGGGCGCTCATCGGTGCCGTTGTCTTGTCTTTTTTTGCTCCGCGAATCTTGATCGGTTATTCCCTTGTTTTTGCGGCTGGGGTAATGACTTACATAACGGCGGATGAATTGATACCTGTGGCTCACGAATACGGTTTCAAACACACCGTTTCTGTAGGCTTGTTGCTTGGAATAATATTCGCTTTACTTGTCGATATGATACTGAGCTAGATGCCCCTCTAATTATGGGTCACCAGAATCTGCAAGCGCAGCGTTTGTGAGATTTATGCGACGCCTTGAAATAGCAACCTAAAGCTATCTACATCTGCCTCTATACTACGAGGAACCTTCACAATGCGCTATTCCAACTGCCAATTTCGGTCAAACTTCAAAGACATTGCTACGAAAAAGTACAAAAACGTGCTAATCAACTTGGCTTGCCCAAACTCATTTAGGTCAAAATTCCCGTCTAGTCCACTTTCAACAATACGGTTAGCCTCGGTTATTTGACAATAATGATTTTAATCATAAACAATATTTCAAATTTGAAAGCTGGATTCGGAACGCTTATATGTCGTTTGAGATGTCTTTAGCGATATCGCTGGTGACATGAAACGACAGAGAAGTGGGCAAAACGGATAGGCGGCGTCCCAAGGGGTCTCCTATGCTTCCTAGTCCTAGGCATGCTAGCAAAGAAGGCTATGTCGGGCGTAGAAATCGTAGAGGTAATTGGAAAAGAAACAGATGGGCGATGGATACCCAGCTCAGGTTCAGTATATCCGCTTTTGGCTTGGCTGAATCAAAGAGGTTTCACCAAAGAGATGCCCAGCGAAGACATGGGAATTAAATTATACGCTCTTACAGCTGAAGGAAAAACCTTTTTTGAAAAACAAATAACCTTCGGACGAAAAATGCTGGATAAGCTGGAATTTCTTATGCCCCTGCTTATTAGCAAATTCCAGTTTGATCCTAACGACGAAAAAATTCTTGAAAGAACAAGAGAACCTGCACAAAGAGTTGTCAAGACCCTTCTAGACCTTCGAGCTGAAAAAGACTATCAAATAACAGAACAAGTCTCAAAGGACATCGAAAGAATTCTGACAAAATGTGCTGACGACCTTGAAGAAATAGTACAAAGAATCCGGGACAAAGAAATAGTCCACAAGTAGACCAATGACAAAAATGTAGAAGGTGTGTAATTGTTTGGGCATTAAATCTAGTCTAATGATAGCAGCCAGATCATTAAAGAGAAGAAAAACAAAAAATCTCAGCGCAATCCTAGCCGTAACCCTTGGAGTCACGTTGCTTGTTGGAATCCAGATCACGACTGACACCCTGGAAAACGCGTTCCTCACAAGTCTACTTCAACGTCAAGGAGAAGTTGACTTGAGCATATCTAACGCCACTACCAGCGGCTTTCTAACATCAGCTGATGCAGAAAACATCAGTGCTCTGGTTCCAGATGCAGTTGGAATAATGACTGAATTGTCAATGGAGGCGCCCGTGATGTTGGGTTCCCAGTTTGATGACTCAGTTGAACTGGCTGGGGTCTCCACCGATTTTCCAGAGGTGTTCGGCTCTTTTTATGATTGGAAAGCTGGAAATGGACTCGACCTTAATTCTCTTCTAGTGAGCAACAGCAGCATCCTTTTGTCAAGTAATCAAGCTGAAAAACTGGGGCTGAACAAAGAAACGTCTTTGCCAGTAAATTTAACCACAGAGTTCACCAACCTCACATTAACAGTTGCGACATCACCCATGGTTCCATTATCTGGCTGGATCGTGAACTCGAATTTCACGAGCGCTCCATATGTCCTCAACGGCACTTCGCTCAATCTGTTTCTTGAACTCAACCCGGTTAATTACAGTGGCATAGTTACCATTTACACAATGAATTGTCCCAGACTTACTCTGTCAGACTATGCGTACATCAATGTAACGGCTACGGGGACAGACAACACCAGAGTATTGATAGGCTTCTCCATGGATGATGGAAGCAGTTTTGATGTGGCCAACTGGACAGATATAGATACGCTAAATACTGTGTCATTTGACCTAGCGCCATATGCTGGAAGAATGCTAAGAGGAGACTCATACATTGCAATCATGAGTTCTAATGGAACACAAGCAAAAATGGACATATCAGAAATCGCCTTTGAAACCTCAACACCCATCGTCTCGTACAAATCTGAAACCGCAAGAGTAGATCTGCAGGTAGTTGGAATCTTTGATTCTAAACATCCCGGGATAGGATCGCAGTATTCAGGAATAATATTCAAGTTGGAGCACCTTCAACAGTGGATGAGTCTGCAAGATTCCAAAAAAGAAACAGACCGAATTAAGACTTATTTGGTAGCTCTAAAAACAGAACATTTCACCTCAGAAATAAGCGAAGACTACCTCCAAAAACAGGTAGATATAGTCGAGGCAGCTATTCCCCAAAACGTAGACCCAGTCACAGGAAATATACAGAAAACATACAGCGTCGCATCCGCCCGATTGACCTTTTTCAGCATCGCCGAAATGATCATGACCCTACTGTCCACTATGTTAACCGCGTTAGGGCTTCTAATCATGATAACAGGCGTCTTGCTTATCACCAACGTTCAGCTCATGAATGTAGAGGACCGAGAATTCCAAACAGGCGTCCTGCGAGCCGTCGGCGAGAACCGCCGAGGAATAACCCGATCCATGCTTATCGAAAACGTGTTCCAAGGAATATTGGGAGGAATATTCGGTCTATTCGGAGGCTTAGCGTTTGGTCAGATGGTTGCGGCTTACCTCGTAAACTTGTTCGGCACAGGACAATTAAGTGTCCAACCAGTCGTTTCGCAACAAGTTGTAGTCTTATCAGTACTTGTCGGAGTGGCGCTGAGCATAATAACGGGCGTGTTGCCCGCTTTGAGAGCAGCAAGAGTTAACATTGTAGAGGCGTTGCGAGGCATCAAAGTCGCATTCAAAGAAAAATCTAGTCGAAACTTGGCACTACTAGGTATTTTGGCTATCGCAACGGGCATTTTTATTCTCTTGATTAACGGGGTCTTTGACAAAAGCTACCAAGCTATCTGGCTTACCGAAGGATGGAACACACTGGACGAATGGCGAAACATATTGATTGGAACAGGTCTGCTATTTTCTGGCGGTGGTATGGTTCTCTCACGTTTCATTAATACTGTGAAAGCGTTAAACTTCACTGCCACTGCTATTTGGGCTACACCTACTTTCCTATTCGTTGTAGCAATGGGTGAGTGGATACCAGACATTACTGGCTTAGCACCAGACATTCTGATAATAGGCGTAATGGAAATCATCGTCGGTTCCGTTCTGTTCGTCTCAGTGAATCTTCCACCGGTCATGAAAGCTTTGAGGTCTTTTCTTGTCAAAATCAGGGGAGTAAAAGGAGTAGGGCAAATAGCTCCAGCACTGATTTCTTCTCATAAAACGCGCTCCACACTGACTTTTGCAATCTTCGCCGTTATACTGACGCTGAATGTGACGGTTGCTACCCTCGTGCCTACAAACTTAAGCTCCATTACCGAAACCGAGCAAAACTCCCGTGGAGTAGATCTAATGGTATCACTAAACAAGCCAGAAGCAAACATAGCTAACGTCTCATACGTCAAAGAACTGTACAAACTCGACAGTCACATAACCGACGTGATTGGCTTTAAAACCTACCGTTCAATTACCGACTACCTGAGATACGTCGCTCTAAACGATCCGTTTTCGTCAACCTTCAACGCGCAAACGGACATGCTACCGCTTGGATACGGCGAACTTGCCAGCGACCAAATCCGCGGAAATGCATCTATCGCTGAATGGCGCTATAACTTCTATCTAAGCAGCTTCCCAGACGGTATAACACAATTAGACGCCGCAGACGTAACCGACGATCAGCTATCTGAAATGTCCAAACAAGCGTGGGACATGTTTTTTGATCCTTCATACAAAATGGCAGCCTACAACGTTTCATTGGCAGCACTCATGTCAAACGACCGCGACCTAAGCGACCTAGACTTCACTTCCTTTAGTGGATACTCGGGTAATGAATTAGAAGGCGTGAGCGTTTTGCGAAACGAAAACGGTAGCGTCATTAAAAACCCAATAGTGTTCACAGACTCCTTCCTTCTCCCACTAGGGCTGCAAGTGTGGATACCGATGAACACTTCTGAATATGGACTACCGGTGTATCAAGCGTTCACCATAGCAGGAAAATTAGATTCTCAGAGAGCAGGAGGCTTCCCATTGTCATCCTTCAACCTCTTAGGGGGAGGCGACTTCAACTTCTTGGACGCTTTAGGAAAACTGTACCTGTCAGAATATTGGGCAAACCAAACCAGTTTCTTGGCCAAAGCAGACGGCGAAACTTCCCTGTCAAGAGCCCCAAACCAATATGACCAGTTCCTTATCAAAACAACCTACGACATGGATGAACCAAAAATCCAATCAATCGCACAAGCCATCGAAAACTTTACCAACACAAATGATGAAGGCTACCGAGGCTTAGCTCAAGATAACTTCTACGTTTCAAGCGCGACAGTGCTTTACTCAAAAGTCGAACAGTCACTAGAGATGATTAACCGTGTAGTCTCATTCTTGCAGATATACGTCACATTCGGTCTTGTCATAGGCGCAGTAGGCATGACAGTAATCTCAGTCCGTAACGTTTCAGAAAGAAAAAGGGAAATTGGCATGATGAGAGCAATCGGCTTCCCACGGACCCAAGTGATGCTTTCGGTGCTGCTGGAACTTGTGGTACTAGGCATAATCGGCCTAGCAATAGGAGTCGCCAACGGCCTCATCATAAGCGTTGGCTTTGCTAACATGCAAGGCGCCACGTTGGTAATTCCGTGGAATGATCTCGCCGTATACTTAGGCTTCATCACGTTGATTGCCATAGCTGCAGGCGCCCTTCCAGGCTGGTTTGCGTCAAGAATTCCGCCGGCAGAAGCTTTGAGGTACGTAGGATAAGGAAGAAAGAAGGACGGAGATAACAGATATGCAAAAAGAAAACTTGGTCGTTGAAGACAGAAAGCCAATTTTGGTGATCTCTCGATTACACAAATGTTATTGTGAAGGAAAATCAAATGAGGTCCACGCCCTCCGAGGATTAGACTTCACTGTCAAGAAGGGAGACATGATGGCGATTATGGGACCTTCGGGATGTGGAAAAACAACTCTCTTGAACATGATAGGTCATCTGGATCGTCACTCGGAAGGAAAAATCGTAATCGATGATGTAGATACGGCTACGCTTTCAGACGGACAAATGACCACGTTCCGCAGGGACAAAATTGGCTTCATATTCCAGCTGTTCAATCTTTTTCCCTTTTTGTCTGCCGTGGAAAACGTGGAAACACCGTTGTTGTTGAAAGGGATGAAAGCAGGAGTAGCCCGCGAACAAGCGAAAATGATCCTAAGAGAATTGGGCATGGGCGATAGCCTGTATCACCTGCCGTCGGAGCTTTCTGGAGGTCAACAACAACGAGTTGCCGTTGCTCGTGCCCTCATCACAGAACCCGCAATCATTCTCGGCGATGAACCCACGGGTGATTTGGATTCTACAACAAGCGCTGACGTAATGAGCCTGTTCCGGCGAATCAACAAAATCAACAGGCAAACCCTTGTTTTAGTCACCCACAGCCGGTGGATTGCCGAGCAATGCGACTACATCATACACATGAGGGATGGGAAAATCTCCAGTGTGGAACAGGGACCGTTCACAACCAATGAGGAATCCCAATGAAAGTCTACACAGCTGGGTTAATAGACAAGTCATTGCGGCTAATTAATGCGAAGTTGCAGAAGAAAATGGTTTCTGACTTACGAAAAACCTTGCATGTGCCAGGCAAGGCTTTGTCCAGCCAAGAACTGAATTCATTCATAGTTTTGTTTGGAGAAAAAGACGTCGTCCCAGACCATAGAGTTGTGGAAGAAGTGGAAAAAGGGTGCCTTTATGACCGTTTCAGGAAATACCACGCAGACAACGAATCTAGGCTACAGCGACAACTTAAAACAGATCAGGAACTGCTGGAAACATCAAAGATAGTTAAAGACTTCATTAAAGAAGTCGACCCGAACCTTGTGAAACATTTTAACTCGCAACTGAAGAAGATAATCAAAAAGTTACCCACCAGCTACCGTGAAATCCAGCTGAAAAGCTACGTGGCGCTTTGGGATTTCGTGGAATGCCAGCAATACCGCTTATTCCTTCCAGGATTTGATACTTCCGTCTTTACGGGTTCGGCCGCCAAAGACGAGGTAGACGTAAGCGAGTTGGTTGACAAACTGCTTATGGCAAACTTTTTTGCAGTCTTTTTGAAGCCGACAATAATGCGTCTAAGAGAGTTGGATAGTGTGCTGGAAAGGCTAAAACTGGGAGTTGAAGGAACACACTATAGAACAACTGATCAGAATCTTCAAAAGAAGTTGGAGCTGTTTTTCCGAATTTTAGCAGCAAAACTCAATGCCTTACAGGATATAGACAATTTGATTTCAAGAATTTTTGCATTGTTCCAAGTTCCGCACGACGCTCTCAAACCGCATCACCTCAAGAGCGATTCCCTAGAGTTGAATAAGACGCTTGCAGAGATGGCTTCGGAAATCGAGTACGGAGAAACGTTGCTACTTGAAGTCTCCAACAAACTTCAGGAGTGCCAAATTCATTTGCGCGATTACTTGGATCCGCACAAAAATGGAATCAAAACCATAGAGTCGGGTGACGTCTTCAAAAATGCGCTGTTGCCCATGGCGGAATTGAGCACTGACTTGTTTGTTGAAGCTGAACTGTTGAAGATGTGGTCAGACTTTTTCGGAACTGACATTCCATACTTCAGGTTTAATGGGCAGCTCTTCAATACGAAAGAAGTTGAGGTAGCCGACGTAACAGACAAAACCATAATCGCGGTGCGGGGGCTGTCAAAAAACTACAATCTAGGACGCACAACAGTCTACGCCCTTAGGGGTGTAAGTCTCGACATTAAAGAGGGCGAATTCGTCGCTATTGTGGGCACTTCTGGGGCGGGAAAAACGACGCTGCTAAACTGCATGGCGGGTCTTGACACCCCCGATTACGGCGTAGTGCTGTTTCGCGGAGAAAACCTCCACAAAATGGATGATTCCGTGAAATCGAAAACCAGACTGTTAGAGATGGGTTTCATATTCCAAAGTTATGCTTTGCTGCCGCATTTTAGCGCCCGAGAGAATATTGCTTTACCTGCAGATTTGGCAGGATTGAGTAGAAAGTTGAAGGAGCGCATAGAGAACCTTCTGACGGGCGTTGGACTCGAAAACCAAGCTAAACAGTATCCTGCCACGTTAAGCGGTGGACAGATGCAAAGGGTGGCAATTGCCCGGGCTTTGACGAATAGTCCAGCTGTAATTTTTGCCGATGAGCCAACTGGCGATTTGGATTCTGAAACTGGGAAACAGGTAATGGAGTTGCTAAAGAAATTCCATGAGGAAACAAAGACTACAATTATCGTTATCACCCACGCGCAAGATGTCGCCGATTATGCGGAAAGGCGAATTCTGATAGAGGATGGCGTAGTCACCCCGAGCCAACGAACGGAAGAAAGTCAAAACAGCGGACATAAAACTGTCCACAGACGCCAAGGACAGCCGCGATAGGGTTTGAAAATGAATCGCGGGTTTCCTGTTCTGTATGAGTAAGGTCTCCAAAATCTGCAGTCTTTGTCCTGGTTGGTGTTTAGCAGCGTGCTTTCTGAAAAACGCAACCAAAAAAATACGCTGTTGCTGAGTACTATTTGGATGAAGTTTTAGCGGGTGACAAAGTGTTAACCTTAACCTGCAGACATTCAGTATTGCACATGTTTGATTCATCAGCCAAATATCACATTCGCTATTTCATTATAGAAGATAACTGAAACTGGGAATTAGAAGGAACTATCATTGGCAGAGAAATTTGCACAAACAAGCTAAACCTCTTAGCTACGGATCAGTGTTCTCAATAGGTATTTTGTACAGAGTGAGCAACTAAGAAGGCAAAGTTTTCTCTAGACTGCCTTAGTTTGCAGAGATTCTTTAAGCTATATTGTGTTAATTGGCCATTGGCTAGGATACTTGAATACAAATCTGAAATATGGAATAGGCTTAGCGGTTACAGCTATACTAATGGGTGTCTTTGCAGGAATCTTGGCTGTGATAATGGACCTTTCTCCACTTCTCAATTATTGGTGGATAATATTTGGAATACTTGCAGGGATTCTTGCTTTGTTAATATTCATAGCTTGCAAGAAAGGCAGAATTCCCATAAGGGAATAGAAGCTAAGCAGGCAAAGATTTCAAAGTTGTCTTCTATTTCTATAACTCTAGCTCCAAAGACTTTGATGTCTTCCATAATTAAGAAACATTTCTGATTTAACTAGTCTCCAAGAGTACGTAAAATTATATAACCATTCTGTTCTTTCATTGATAGGTTGTTTCTCTTAACTATGCCTTTTATTACGTCCCTTGAAATGTTGTCTAATTCACATTTCATTTTCACCTGATAACCGCCAGTTGATATGTGAGATACCTGTGAGCCATCTAAGGAAATACAGTCTATAGTAACTGATTCCTTCAGGGCATCATAAATTTCGTGTAGTACAGCCAAGGCTTCCGCTTTGTTCATGAGTAGTACCACATCTGTAACAAGTTGTACTAATAATTTGTGCAGAACTTTGATATACTAAAGCATGTTACAAGACAACACTAAGAAAAGCAAAGTTTGAAGCCCCTGCTGCGTAGCTTGATGCAAACATATGTTCTCTCAAACAAAGGCGTGCACAACAGACAAAATTTTGAGCAGCGGAAGGATTCTTCTAGAGACGCGTAGAAAGGCTTCTATATCAGAAAAGTTCTTGATAAGACAAAATATCGAGGATGTTTCAAATGAAAAATTCTTTGGGTGCAAAGACCATCGTTCCCACGACACCTGTCTGGGTTGTAGGAACCTATGATCAAGAAGGTAAACCAAACGTTATGACCGCTGCTTGGGGTGGAGTTTGTTGTTCTCAACCGCCATGCATCTATGTATCTCTGAGAAAAGCTACGTACACCTACAACAATATTATGGAACGCAAATCATATACAGTGAGTATTCCATCAGAAGTCTATACCAAGGAAGCTGATTATTTTGGCATTACTTCGGGAAAAACGATTGATAAATTCTCAGCAACGGGACTTACTCCTGTGAAAAGTGATCTTGTCGATGCGCCTTATGTGAAAGAGTTTCCTCTGATTATAGAGTGCAAGGTTATTCAAACTGTTAAAATCGGGATACACACGGAGTTCATAGGTGAAATTGTGGATGTCAAAGCTGATCCTCTTGTGCTTAATGAAAAGGGCCTTCCAGACATGGAAAAAGTGAAACCGATCATCTGGAACCCAGCAGGGATGACATATCATAGATTGGGTAGAAGCATGGGGAAAGCATTCTCAATAGGAAAAAAGATACGATGACAAAATGATCACGTGAAGAAAAGAGTTCGTAGCGACTCTCCCATATTTTCATGGTATCAGGGTCGAGAATACGAAAGTCGTGGTCGACCGCACCTTAGGTTTTGTCTTTAGTAGGCATAAAAATTGAAGCGCACCCAGCAATGCTATGTGGATAAATAAAAGATAAGCTTGAGCTGATTCATGGTGTCATGGAATAGTCGCGGAGATAAAGGAGAAAATGAAAGATGACCTGACGTTTCTATTAGACCAACATCTTGCCAATTAGAAGCAAGTTTTTGATGAAATCCCTGCCCACCTGTACCTCCCAAAAAAGAGGGGCGAGGGATATGTATGAGTTTAGTGTCTTCAGATAACTCCCGTGACGCTCAGAAATTGGACTAGGGTGGCTAGTGACACTGTCGCTTGAGCTATTCCCACGTACTTGTTTTCTGCGAGATCTTTGATTGTGTCTATTCCGAAAGCTTTTTTCAGGAGTGCGGCGTCTCCTTTAGAGATTCCAGATATTGCGGAAACCGGTTCCTCAGCGAGTTTCTTGAACCCCTCGGACACGTACTCTTTGTCAAGAATAGTGCCAGAACTAGCCGCAAAAGAATTAATTCCTCGAGCTAATTTTATGTATTTGTTGTTGGCTAGATCCTCAACTGTCTCGATTCCGAACGCTTTCTTGAGGTCTTGGGCATCTGATTCGCTGACTCCGCTTATCGCTGCCACCGGCGCTTTTGCCAGTTCCAAGATGCTTTTCTTTTCGTAGGGTTTATCGAAGAATTTGGTTATGAATCCAGGTTTTTCACTTTTCATTTTCGGGTTCCCCAGTTTCTGAGGAGTTGTTGTCGTAAATAAACCTCGCTGATTGCCGCGCTTTGAAGCATCACGAACAGCACGGAAGCGGTCCCAAAACCGTCCAACTCGCTAGAAATGACGTAATGAAAGCTAGCGGAGAATTAGGAAACGCTGGCTCTCGCTAGACTGCGATCTAGCCAATGAGAAGTAGCTCGCGACTCACCAAGCGCCTACCCAAACAGTAACTGAAGTAGATCTGTTCTTCTCCTCAATGGAATAACTTAAATCTGTGCATTCCTGAACCTATCTTGAATATGAATAGCAAGGAAAATAGTGGAATACTTCCTCTTGTTGGGCTTATTCTGCTAATTCTAGGGGTTGTCGTTGGCATTGCAACTATGGTTTCACAGTTTAGCGGTTCAGAAGATTCCTCCGGAACCCCACAGAATGATTTACCTTTGCTTGGTTCCTCATTTATTTGGTATGGGATCGCCATTGTTTTAGCATTTCTTGGAATTCTGCTTGTTTTCTTTGGGAGAGGGTAAATTTGAGAAGTGAAAAATTCTTCAGTTCTTAACCCAAATAAACAGATTAAGTGTTCCTCTATTTCTGCTTACATATCAGACAGAGTACAGAGGAAGTCAAATGACAAATCTTAAGAACAAAGTCAAACGTTAAAGATAACTCATGTTTATGGCGACTGAGGGAACAAATTGGATAAACCTGATTTGAATCGAATCTGGGAAACGTTCATAAAGATCAGCCCAGAGCAGAGCATGGTAAGCATTATCGGTTCAAAACTGTTTCCAATGCTTCACAACCTCAAAAACAGCAATATGATAAAATGGTACTGCTTCCTTATAGATAGAAGCAGACTCCAGGACGACAGGAGTCAATATTTCCACATTAGACTTGAACCTAATGATGCTATTAATGACAAGGAACAGCTTAATCAAATCCTACCCGACTACTGCGAAAAACAAATTACAGAACTATGCAAAAACGTTGAGAACCTTGAAATAATATCTGGAATTAACAAAACTTTGCTAAGAGACGAAGATATTGCTGAAGCATGGAGAATAATTGGAGAACAATCAGAATGGCTTATGGATTTGGTTAACATCCACAAAGACGTAGAAATACCAATTGGCCAAATCACTCAATTCATGCATTTCTATCTTAACATGCTTGGACTAGGCGGACGTGCCACACTTTACTTCGGACCAACATTCCAGTTTTGACGATCCCAAATCAATATCGTTGCCAAAGCAACTAACGCCTAAGTCTCACCACATCAATTGCAGGAAGGATTACCAAAAGTACGATTACCTTTAGATTGGACCTTAGCGTGTTATCGAGAGTAAACAAAAGTTTGCGAAGTGGAAAAAGGAGTGGGGGTAATGCCTGCGCTTGGGAAGAGGGAGAAAGGAGATAAAGCCAAACGCAAGCACCACTTCCCTTCATCCTCAAAACAAGTAGTGTCAACGACTTCACTTAAATTTTCTTGCGAAGGAGAATTCGCCTGTTTTCAAATAGAAATTGGAAACGAAATACCAAAAATTGGAATCCCGCAAAGAAATGAAGATAAGCAATTTTTTACAAATCTCTTGTTATGAAAAAATGGATTTGTTCCAGTTTTGGACGCAAAGCAGGTGAGGCGAGAAAAGAGAAGCCCTACAAAAGAATTAGGAAATCACATCCTTGATCCTCTGGTGCTTAGTTTTTGGTCAATCAATCTTTTTGAAGTGTTGAATTCAAATTAGCAAGAGAAATATTGAGGGATTTCAATTTCTGGAGTATGAGGGAGCAGAAATAGAGGGGCAAGTGTTGCTAAAGGGCGAGCAAACACTTCTCTGCTCCCCCATACCTAAAGTCAGCTAAACATCTTTGCGCTAATAACTTTTTTCCAAAAACACTTGTATAGTTATCTAAAAACCTTTGATTAATCTGTTGAAAATTATATGAATACTTTGAATATTCGATAAGCCAGATCGAAGAAATTGCCAGGTAGTGCGAGGAAATCGAGGGGGGAAAGAAAAAGGAAAAGAAAAAGTATTCAAAGAAAAACATGTGAATTCGAAAGCTTTATTTTTTAGATTATCATTTGCAGCCAAAATTATGTCGGCGACACTTTATGAAACTTTACCACAATTTACGTAGAAAGCCAAGTTTGCTTAGGCAATAATAATCTATTTTTTGTAGATAGCCTTCCACTTTTCAAGGCTCTTTTGAACTATTCTCTTTGCCTCCATAGGGACCTCTTTGGAATCACCGACTCCAACAAGAACATACTCTACCGTGTTCTTCTCCACATTGTAGCCGGTAATGGAGAAAATTACAGCGAAATTTGACTTTTGCAGCTCCTCGAGAACAGCCTGCTCTACTGTCCTCAGGCTATAAGGAACAAACACAGCCCATGCCATTCTCCTACAATCCTACACGCCGATGCCTGCTTATTAAGGCTCTGAAAAATTTTGAGACTTGTCAAACGAACTTGGTGTCAAAGTAAGATTTTCTCAAATTTGACTTTAATACAGCATTCAAGTCTAAGGTCCAACTGTTAATGTCAGTCCATGCACCTTTTTGTATTTAACCACTCTTTTTTTAAAAAAAAATAAGCTGGGTAAGCTCTATGGAGCATGATTATCTAGTAAGGTGGAGACGAATTCGGCACATAGTGCATCTACGTTGTCTTGCGAGATTATTTTGATTACTGCACTAAAGGTTACTGAACTGCCGCTTGGAAGAGGGGCCACTTCTTGGGCAACCAATCCGGTGTCATTGTTGTCAATTCGTACACTACCGAAGCCGAATGCCGCAACTTTTGCCTGCGTTGGTGGCATCAAGCTGTCAATGTAGGATTGTATTGAACCTGCGGGTTTACCGGCATATATCGGTCCACCGACAACAATCACATCGTAATCTGAAATGTTGGCTGCGGCAGAACTCTTCACTCCCGCCAAAACAACATCGTATCCCGACGATTGTAAGACATATCCTATTTTCGTAGCAACATCTTTTGCACCTCCACTCAAACCAGGATCATAAACTATCAGTGCTTTTCCAATGGGGGCACCGTTAAGCAAAGGCTTGGAGTCTGTAGCTAAACTTCCGGCAACATCCGATAGTACTAATCCCAAAGTGGCTGCCGCTGAGACGGTTATGACTGCAAATATGGCAAATACCATTTTCAGACTCTTTTTCATTATATTCCCCTTTATGTGAACAGAGGACTACTATCAGATAAGATAAAAGTTTATCTTAGAATAAAGGAATCCTCAAGGTCTAAAATGCAAACGTCTTGCCCAGTTAACCTGCAGAAGGGCGTGGGGAAGCATTGTTCGCGCAAAAGGCAATCGTGGGCAACCAGCTGCGGCTTAATTTGTCGATTTGTTCTTAGCAAGTTATATTTGGTGCGTTCGCTTTGGACAAGGTGTAGTTAAGACCTTTAAGGACAGCGACGAGCGTGGTTCTTTGGAAGAAAAACCCAATGTGCTAATCGTCGGAGCAGGCGCAATTGGTTTAACCCTTACAGGCTGGATTTTTCCTTACAATGAAAACGTGCGTTTGCTGGCGCGAGGCGAAAGCGTCGTTGCGATTAGAAGCCATGGTTTGCGGCTTACTAGAGTGGGCGAAGAAGCAAAAAGTGTGGCTGTACCGGCGAAAGTGATTGAATCACTAGAGGAGATTCCTCCACCTGACGTCATAATCATTACCGTGAAGAATTATGACCTCGACCAAACAGCTCAGGCGCTTCGGCGTCAACTTGGAAATGGTCAGCAAATCGTTGCTAGCCTTCAAAATGGCATAGAGAACGAACGGATACTGCCTAAATATTTTTCCAGAGCAGTTTATGGCGTGGTTTGTTACAACGCTTGGCGTGAGGGTCCTGGGAGAGCCGCGTACGTAAAACCAGGATATGTAATCATTGGGGCTCCAGGAAATGACCGGCGGACGGAGCTTCAGTGTGTTGCGGACGTCTTGAATCCTGGATTAGAGTGTTGCGTTACTGATCGTTTGCAGGATGCAGTTCACTGTAAATTGGCGATAAATCTCATAAATGCTTTGATGGCGCTAGTGGGATTTCGGAAACGCTCGATTGAGTCTGAGAAGATTCTTGTGCACATGACTACTAGGTTGCTGGAGGAAGGGGTTCGGGCGTTGCAGGCGGCTGGTGTCAAGGAGCATTATCTTGGCAGTTTGCCTTCTTGGAGCGATATTCGAGTGGCTGTTGATATCCCAGAATCGACTGCAAATCCCCTTTACGACTTTATAGTTAACAGGGTTGGTCCTACTAGTATGACTCAGGATGTTTTTGGTGGAAAGGAATCTACGGAGCTGGAATCGTTGAATGGACATATGCTCGGGCTAGCTCACAGGGCGGGGGTTGCGATGCCAATTAACCAAGCAATCTATGAGATTGCAAAGGAACGTTTCTGCTCCGACTTCAAACCTATCGAAGAGATTGATCTTTGGGAAATGATTAATAATAGAATTCTCGACCGGTCGCGGGTGTTAAGTACCATCAACAGACGTTAGTTAAGTGGCAGGCAGTGCCCCGAACCGGGGTTGGCATGGAAAACGTTAAAATTATGTGGCAAACAACGTCAGCGCCCAACAACGCAATGAACCTTCAACCCTATGGGCATGAGAATAAAACCAACCACCATAGAGAATATGCCTCAAGCCATAGGAAAAACTGGAAACAGTATTTCTTAGAAAAAGGAAATATTAAAACTTAATATCAACTTACAACAATACCTCTATTGGGAGAGGAAAATGGGACCTCTAGAGATATTGCTAATTGTTTTAGCTGCACTCTTTGTTGCTTTCATAGCCGCGTTAGGATTCTACATCGTTAAGCAATGGGAAAAGGTAGCTGTCCTCAGATTCGGAAAAATCATCAAAATAGCTAGCACAGGAATAAACTTCAAAATCCCCTTCATCGACGCGCTCTACCGAGTCGACATGCGAATGCAAACCATAGATTTGAGAGGACAGTCTGCGATAACCAAAGACAGCATTTCAGTCAGTCTAGATGCAGTCGTTTTCATGAAAGTTGAAGACCCCGAAAAAGTAATTCTAAACGTCGTCAACTACATCGAAGCGGTCACAAAATACGCACAAACTTCAATGAGAAACATTGTCGGACAATACAAACTGGACGAGCTACTATCTAGCAGAGACAAAGTCGCTGCCTCAATAAAGAGCATAATTGACGAGCTAGCCCAACAATGGGGGATTGACATAGCAAGGACTGAGCTACAGGAAATAAACTTGCCACAAAACATGCAGCGAGCATTTGCGGTTCAAGCCGAATCAGAACGCGAATCCAGAGCAATAGTAATAAAATCCGCGGCCGAGCTGGAAGCCGCTACAAACCTTCAGAAAGCGGCCGCCATCTTGGCAGAAAACGATGCGCTGCAACTGAGAATTTTAGAAACCATAAAGCAAGTTAGCAAAGACCAAAGCAATACCATCATCTTCGCATTACCCACTGAGACCCTAAAGAGCATCGGAGCAGGAGGGTTAGCTGCCATGGCTTCAATAAACAGCAGCGACGCAAGAAAACGGGCACAAAACATAGCCGAAGAAAAGGAAGAGACAGAGGAAACCGAAGCATAACAAAGGAAGAAAGCAAGCCATAGACTGGTGCAACCGTTTGGAAATCCTTGTCACAAAAGCAGACGGATCAAGACAAACATTCAACAGAGAAAAAATTGTAAAAACCTGCCTGAGAATGGGCGCAGACCCACGGGCAGCTCAAGACATTGCAAAAAGAATCGAAAGAAGACTTTACCCCGGCATATCCACCGAAAAGATTCTCTGGATGATTTTCAAGTTCATGCGCAAACACAAACCTTCAGTTAGGAACCTTTTTGATTTGAGAAAAGGCATCAGCCTGATGGACTCGCAACCAGAGTTTGAAATATTCGTTCGAGTCTTGCTAGAGCACAACGGATTCGAGGCTAATCCAAACCAGATTCTAATCGGCAAATGCATAGAACACGAAGTTGACGCCATCGCCAGCAAAAACGGAACTACATTTTTTGTGGAAGCAAAACATCACGTTGGTTATCATACTTTGACGGGTTTAGACGAAAGCCGAATTGCCCGAGCCATTTTGGAGGACGTTGCTGAAGCCTACGAGTCGGGTAAAACCAATTTGAGAATTGATAGGGCAATGATAGTTACTAATACCAGATATTCGGAGCACGCGAGACGTTACGGTGAATGCAGAAACATACTTCAAATTGGATGGGATTCACCCTTCGAAAACAATTTACAGAGCATAATTGAGAAAGATAGGTTGTATCCGCTAAGCTGCCTCAGAAATTTGAGGAATGAAAACAGGATTAAACTGGTTAACGTGGGTGTTGTATTAGTGAAGCAGCTTCTCGAAGAAGAACTTTCCAGCCTTTCAAGAAGAGCAATGATCCCACAAGAAACGCTTAAAGATGTTGTTGAGAAAGCCAGGTTTAGCACGGATGAGCTTTGGCATTCTCGAGATTAGAAAATTCAGTATACGACAAGCTTTACATTTTGGCGGCCCCCTTACTCTCAATTGAGGTGAAACTGAATGGTTGTTGTCCCTTTCTATATGCTAATTCGAACCAAAAAAGGACAGGCTTTCTCTGTTGTTCAAGAAGCGCAAAAAATTGAAGGCGTCAAAATTGTGCATTCCGTTATGGGAACTTACGACGTCATACTGTATGCTGAAGCAAACGACCTTCCAGACTTAAGGCGCATCCGCGATGCCGTTGGTCAAATTAGTTCTGTTACGCGAACCGAAACAGCAGTCCACACATAATTCAAAGACTATCCAATAAGGATCGCCGCACATTTTCACGACTAAAAAACAGCGTTGCGACTGAAATCAGCCGCTCAAGCCAGAGGTAATCCTCCGCGTTCACCAAATCGGCTGGAAGGGCCATCTTGAAACCAAACAGCATGAACGCTATGATTAGGAGCATCTACAATATTTGAAAATACAGACTTGGAAGAAGCGGAAATGGGAAAGATATTCCTGAAATCGCTGGTTTCAGCAATCATAGCTAAGCCCGAAAAAGCGATAACAAGCGCAATTGTCTTTGCGTTCATTCCTATTCCGCAATTACGCACGTATGCAACGTCTGGATATAAGAAATTTGAACCACTGTCAGACGAACCATAACAACGGGTCTCAACATAACCGGAAAAAGGTTTAAGCTGGAAGAAGTATTCTTCAGATGGCGCTGACCATGTCCACCGTATATTTCTCTCGGAACGACAACAGGGAACACTTTGTCGAACAAATCTTGAAAATCTACGCCGCATTCTTGCAGAAGGCTAAGAAGATATTTGTTAAGCCCAACATTGTGTCCTATGAAGCGTACCCGACCACTACTAATCCTGAGGTTCTTGAAGCCATATTGAAGCGGTTCAGTGATCATGAAATCATTGTTGGTGACGCTCCCGCAATTGACGCGGGCAGATCAAGCAGGATTCTGCAGAAATCACCACTAAAGGAAGTCTGTACCCGATATGGCGTTGAGTTACTGAATTTGTATTCACAGAAAATGAAGACCATCCGAAGCCCAAGAGGCTACAAAATCAAGGTATCTACGTTACCTTCATCATGTGACTTTGTCATTTCTATTCCCGTTTTGAAAATTCACGGCATGGTCGGATTAAGCGGCGCATTGAAGAACCAGTTCGGATACCTAAGCAGGCAAGACAGATTGCTGATGCACTGCAAAGTCAAAAACATAAACAAGGGCATAGCCGAAGTGAACGCCGCAATCAAAACAAACCTGTTTATTGTCGACGCGGTGGAAACAATGATAAAAGGTCAGGAATGCAGACACGGAGGTTGCCCCGCCCAACTAAACACAATGATCGCAGGCTCTGACCCGGTAAGCTTGGATCTTTTTGGTCTGCAGCTCCTTAAAAATCTGGAGCCAAGATTCGAAAACAAAAAAAGTCAAGCCATGAAATACATCGACTATGCATCAGACTACGGTTTGGGCATGAAAGGTTTTGCCGCAATAGAAATTCAATGATAGCTTTTTACCGTTTTGGCCTCTGATCTAACCCAAGTGCCAAGGTCAGATCGATAGCGCTATTAAGAAACAAAAAGATAAGGAAAGCTCAATAACGAATTAAATCATCTTCAGCCGTCTATAGCTAATTTAAGCTCTAAACGATTTAGGGGAATTTGGGAAAAGAAATTTAGCAACGAGCACATAGTACACCCGAGGAGTCAACCTAATGGCAAGGAAAAGGGAAGACATGCAGATCAAACTAGATCCCAAATTTGACTACCGCTCTTCCCGTTTCTTCGCACTCCTATTCCCAGCTATCTACTCAATAGCCGTCACCATCTTCTGCATAACATACTCAGTCATTCCCGGACCCGAATTTCTCGTTCTGGGCTTTCTGTTTTACGCTGCATACAACCAACGAACTTGGAAGTTTCTAAAAGACTGGCTCCCGTTCATTACAGTTTTTCTGTCTTATGAAATCATGTTTGGCATTGTAGGTACCGTTGCCAAGTACAATCTTCATGCAGGACCCTACCAGCTCGACCTCCAACTGTTTGGCCAAATTCCCAGCCTTGTTCTTCAACAGGCAGCGAGATTGCCCATTCTAGATTATATGGGAGCAGTCTTTTACTCTATGCACTTTTTTGCACCCACAATCTTCGCCTTTATCCTCTGGAAAGTGAGCCCAAAAAACTACTGGAAATACACAATAGCCTTCGGCATATGCTCTTTCAGTGCTCTGATAACTTTTCTCTTCTATTCCGTTGCGCCACCATGGATAGAAATTCCAAGCGTAACAAGAATCTTGACAGCATCAGTAGATGCAAACATAGGTTTGCCAGTTTACAAGACACTCTTCGATTTTCTCAGCCCAAATCTGTATGCTGCCTTTCCCAGCATGCATTCGGCGTTACCTTTTCTAATCTCTCTTTTTGCTATCAAAATCTGGAAGGCAAAAGCGCTTCCGATACTTATTTTTCCATTCGGGGTTTGGTTTAGTGCTGTTTACCTTGGCGAGCATTATGTGGTAGATGTTGCGGGAGGAATCGTATATGCTCTGGCAGCGTTTATTGCAGTGGAAAAGATTTTGCCTTTTCTGTCAGATCATATTAACCTTTTTAGAAAACACCTGCCGCAAATTCAAAAATGAAATTTTGAACTTAATGTGGTTTGGTTCAAAATGCCGAAGTATGGTCTGAGTTCAAAGCCTCATGCCACTTTGAACAGCTCCCGCGGCACTTTGGCAAGTCTGAAACATTCATTCTCTTAAGCGTGAAACAAGATAACTGCTAATAAGCAGATGAAGCGAATAGGGCGTCGCTTTTTAAGCTATTAGTTCCTGCTCTTCATCAATTTGGCTTTCAGATTCAATGATTAACATCGTATGTGCGGTCTGGACACTTCGAAGTCTCTTTATGTACCTGGTTACAACATACAAGAGACCCTCGGTTGTCTCCGAATGAACCTTCGCAACAACATCGTATACGCCGTGGACTCTGAAAACTTCTTCGACTTCATCACATGCCCGCAACTCTGCAAGAACTTCCTTAGCCGCAAAGAAGTCGGTGTTTATGCAAACAAGGGCTTTAGGCATTCATTCGCCCTCAAGAACCATATGGTCTCAATTAGTATATCTCATTATTGGAAGTGTTTTTCAGGAGTTTTGCGTTGTCGCCTATTTGTCAAACCAGTAAAGTGAAAACTTCGAGGCACATGTTTGGTTTTTGCACTCAATCGCTTGCTCCATGTAACTTGCTATGCCTTCGTCTTTCGCTGGTTTATCCATCGACCAAAACGGGTGACTGCTGTCGGGTCTGGTAATTTGAAGTTTGCTTTTGCATTTGGGACAAGACACAACTACTTTGCCCATACACATAGGCTTTCGCCAAGAGTATAATAGACAATTTCTGATTTAAGCTTGCAGTTTTTTGAGACATTTTAAATACTAAAATCAGCTTATTTAGTAGTGGGGAGCACTCTTGCAAGTACAAAATGTGTGCTTTAACGAGTTCCCCGATCAATGTGCAGGATGCCCAGAATACAAAGAAACAAGACAAGATCAGGCGCCGCAATTAATGTGGCTAACTGGGATGGGTATCGTCTATCCGCCACCGTACTCCAATAAAGTCATCAAAGAATGCAAACGGTATCACAAACGTAGAGTTGAATATCTGAGGTAGCAGATAGCCCTACGACACCTTTGGCAAGCAACTATAAACAAGACAGAGTTGACTACTGTGAGGTTATCGGGGAAAGTTTCGATTTCCACGTTACTCTTTGGTTCTGTGCTCGGAATTAGACATTCGTAGCTGTGAGAATAGTTGATTTTACTAAAACTTTCATTGGAGTCGCTTTTAGCACCCATTTCGCGATAGACCTCAGCGGATGTTCGCAAGTCTTTTCCCTGAGTGCTCGGTTTCATTTATCTTGGCGTAAATGGTGGTAATATTGAGCTGAGGATGGGTGCCAGCAATTTGGGAATCCACGAGAGAATTCAAAGAAGAATTGAAAGAGTATTCTTTAAGGGAATATCCAGCAACTGCAGCCATTACCTGACCTACTTGGTAGGTAATGTCATTTTGATGCTGTTCCTCTTCTACTTACTACTCAACAACATCGCTTACAATTGGACGGGGCAACTTTACCCCGCAGGTTCAGGTTTCAACCTAAGCTTTCTCTCTTGCTACTTGGACAACGCAATACCCTTCATCCCCGAATGGGTAATTCTCTATATTTACCTCTTCTACTCGATGGTTATTCTAACAATGCTATACTTTGGCTTCATTCAGTACAAGAAAGGCTACGCGTTGGGCTGGTCTTTAGTTCTGGTTAACCTAGTAGCCGTCCTCATATACATCTTGTTTCCGGTTTCAACGTATTGGTGGCGCGAAGACTTTTTGGCTAAACCCTTGACGGGCAACTTCTGGGCAAATCAAGTTTACAATGTCTGGGCAACTGACACGTCGTTCAACTGCTTCCCCAGCCTACACGCAGCAGTCTCCACGAGTTGCGTCATCGCGTGGTACCAACACAGCAAAGCAAATCCCCGAGTTGCCTACAGACTCATAACAGTTGCAACCCTAACTATCGCTATAGGCGTGATTCTTTCAACTTTATTCATCAAACAACACTACATGGCAGACGAGGTTGCAGGCCTGTTGCTCGCGTTGGGAATTTGTAGATTTGTCTACGGGCATTTTCTGAAAAATCCAGCGCAGGCGTAATCTGGGCAAATAACGGCTGCCTCTAGCGCTTCGTCATAACAGAGAGATCAGAGTAGTTCTTTTGAAGATTTCAAATCTCTCATTGCGCTCTTGAAGGCTTTTGGCAGGTCATCAAGGTATATTGATTGGCGTTTGATCCCTTGCTGAACGGCTCCAGCTGCCAGCAAAGTTGTGCCTAGCATATCGCTTACCACTGGTTCGGGAAAGACAAGTAGTGCCAAACCAGCCTTGATAAGAAAGGACTTGTTTCCGCTCTTGTAAAGCTTGTTTACAGCGCCAGCACAATTTGTTGCTATTCTCACTGACCCTGCTGCATCCGTACGTGTCTCTAGGTGGTTTTTGCTCATTTCTTTGATAGACGCTGTTAAGTCCTTGAATTCTTTAGTGTTCATATAGGTCACCAGCGCAACCCGCTAACTATCCACTTTTAGAAACATAAGCTTTCCAACAGAATAAGTCAATAAAATCGCCCATTTCACAGAACACAGTTCAAATTTTACGGCTTTATAGCTACAATTTATCAATTCCCTGAGCAGTTTTTGACACATTAGACTAAATTGTTCCTAGTTGAAAATTGCATGCCATTGCCTTTTGTCTTAAAAAAAAGGCTTGCCAGAAACATAAAGCAGTAAAGTGCCTGATATTTTCAGAAGTTCGATGCATACGAAAACAAACCAAATACATGAAAACCCCATAGTAGAAGCAAATTCCTTTGGGTTTGGGAACAAAATTCAAACAAAAAATCAGTGACTGCGTACTTCTCTACGTTCTGGATTCAGAAGAGTGAAAGCTTCTTTGGTTCTTCTTCGGATTTGTCGTTCTTTTCAACCCGAACAAGAAACTTCTTTCGTTGCGCTATCCAACCACATCGAGTACACTGGGAAGAACCGTTCTCCAAGTTAGCAAACACTTCATTTTTACAGCTCGGACAATTCAACAGAACACCTTGAACAACAAAATACCATCTCTGCCTTTATTAATCAGCTTTCCGTTTCAGAAATATTTCGGGATTGAGCGTGCGAAACACCGAAAAGGCGATATACACCCCTTCAGACCATACGCAGTCTAGAAAAACCCCAATATTCTCCCAAAAAAATCTAAGTAATCTGAACTCTATTTCCTCTTTATTTCCAGAGAAGCTTCGTAAGGGAAGAAAGGCTGCGGAATTGAAGAAGTAATCTTTATTCCTCCCGACCCATCCTTAAACACCAACGGATATTCCTTAACGAGTATCTTAACAAATTCCTTCAAAGCATTCGTGGCTTGAATAAACTGGATTTCCTCAACCTCTGAAGACATCGTCTATCACCGAAAATGGTTACCAGAATTTTGCCTTTAAGCCTTGTTCCTCCATTTGTTGCAGAAACAGAAATAGTAGTTTTGGTTGAGCAATTAATTTTGATTTTCGACGCAGGGCGATGTTTGACCGAAATAGACTTGAAAAATTATCCGTAGTACCAAGTTGGGATTTGCAGCGCGTAAACTGCGACCAGAATAATTAATAATACGGCCAAAGCCACTCCAAGCTCTACAAAATAGAAGGTTATGGCTACCTTGAGTCCCCGAATTGCTTTGCCGAAATCGAAGGTGCTATTTTGTGTTTTGCGCTGTAAATCCGTCTCCAACACCCCGTTATAAGACCGGATAAATTGGGATGCGCTTCTTTCTCTTCGTCCATAGGAATTGGCGAAAGAGTCGAGTCTCTTGTCCCAAGCCGCAACTATCCTTTTGAATAACCTCAACAAATCAATAACCTACAAGCAAACTTCTTGTCTTAAGTTCTATTCTTATAAAACCTTGCGTCGATGTTTGGGTACAACATCCCTTAAAAATCCAAGGGACAGTCAGGTGCCCTTTTAGGCTGGCTAGGAAAAACTTTTATGCGATAAAAAACAAATGAAACATAATGCCAACCGTCAAGGATGTAATGACAAAGAATGTTGTGACAATAGAGTGCGACAAGACTGTTGCTGAAGCCGCCGTTCTAATGTCGGATTATGACATTGGTGATTTGGTGGTCATGGAGAATAATATTCCAGTGGGAATTGTCACCGAACGGGATTTTGTGAGAAGAGTCTTGGCAGAAAAAAAGCCTGTGAGCACCAAGATTTCCGAGGTAATGACAACCCCCCTTAAGGTAATCGATCCTGAAGCTCCAATCAAAGAAGCCGCTCGAAGAATGGTGAACAGGAAAATTCGCAGGCTTCCCGTTATAAAGGACAATAAGTTAGTTGGAATTTTGACTGCTGCAGATTTTGCGAAACATTTGAGCAAGAAAACTCTTAGTGATGATATTCTTGAGGCAATGGGACGCAGTCATTATCCTGTTCCAGACGCATTCGAAAAATAGCACGGTTTTCGAAAAATCGCTTTTTGAGTTGGGCAGGCTTAGATGGGCTCATATGGCTTTACAAATTACTAGACTTGAGGCAGTATTGGAAGCATAAGCAGGGCAGTTAATCCTAAGAGCTTCATGAATATAAGAACTGAAGGACCCGCAACGTCTTTCAATGGATCGCCTACTGTGTCGCCGATTATTGTTGCTTTATGGGTTTCTGATTTCTTCCCCCCATACAATCCACTTTCAACCAGCTTTTTGGCGTTGTCCAATAAGGCACCTGTATTGTTAAAGAAAAAGCCCAACATTGCGGCCGAGGCAGTTGCCCCAATAAGTAACATCCCTAATGCTGTTTGACCAAATAGGATACCTACGACAATTGGAGCAACTATTGAAACTAACCCAGGGATCACCATCTTGCTTAGCGCGTTTTTGGTGGCTATATCGATGCATTTGGCATAATTGGGCGCAACTTTGCCTTCTTTAAGTCCCAGAGTCTCCTTGAATTGTCGACGAACCTCATCCACCATTTTGAAAGCTCCGTCAGACGTTGCACTTATCGTCAGGGAGGCTAAGGGCAATGGCAAAACTACCCCTAAGAACAAAGCGGCAATGGGGTAAGGCTCTACAATCTTGATCACCTCAATGTTAGCTTGGGCAAAATAGGTTGCAAAAATCACAAAAGAGGTAACGGTACCTGAAGCCATGGCGTAACCTTTAGTTGCTGCCTTCATTGTGTTACCCACCGCGTCTAGGGAGTTTAACGTTTCAGATGCTTTACCAGAGACGCCAGACATTTCTGCGATTCCTGCTGCGTTGTCTGTTATTGGACCAAAGGCGTCGGAGGCCATAATGAAGGCAATGACAAGGTCCGTACCTATGTTTGCTACAACTATTCCGTAAAGGCTGTTTCCAGTGACTATAAAAGAAGACACAACGGCAGTCAAAACTGCTATTATTGGAAGTAGGGGGGTTGCGAGTCCAGTCGATATACCTGTTATCAGGTTTAATGCCGCGCCTGCTTGAGATGATTCGGCGACATGGTGCACTGGTCTGCGTCCTAAACCTGTGTAGTACAGTGTCACTGCTATGCAAACTAGTACCCCTGCTAGACCAAACAGACCTGCGTAGAAGAGCCGGACATCGTTAAGGAAGGATGTGGAAAGGACGAACAAGCCTGAGGCGCTGAGAATTGCAGTTACTGTTATTCCAAGAATCAGTGATCCTGTTGGACTTATTCGTTTCCATTGTCTAACGATTGATATCCCAAAAACGGATGCTAGTACGCCCACAGCTTCGAGCATGAATGGAAATATTATGCCGTAGGGACCGTATTGTGAAATGAAGATTACACCAAGCAGCATGCCGGTTATGATGTCATCGCTAAAGGTCTGAAACAAATCTGAGCCTCGCCCCGCGCAGTCGCCCACATTGTCGCCCACTAGGTCTGCAATTACAGCTGGGTTTCTGGGGTCGTCTTCAGGAATACCCATTTCGATCTTCCCGACCAAATCAGCTCCGATATCTGCTGACTTGGTGTAAATGCCGCCTCCTATCTGTGAGAATAAAGCTGCCTAGGCTTGCTCCAAATCCGAATCCGATAAGCACTGAAATATCATTAAATGCAGTTTTGAGTAGGAAAAGGGCTATTAGGCTTATCCCCGGAACCACCAATCCCATAACTGAACCCCCTAAGAATCCTGTTCTTAGAGTCTCCCCTGGTGAACGAGTGGAGGCTTGGGCGGTTCTAACGTTGGTCCTGACAGCAATGTTCATACCTATGTACCCTGCCAATAGGGACAGCAGAACTCCGCACACAAAAGAAACCGCGGTACGCCATTCGAAAAGAAAATAAATTATTATAGCAATCCAGGGGATTACGAGAAGGATCGTCCGGAGTTGCCTTTTCAGGTATGCAGCTGTTCCAAGTATGATGTACCCGTTGACTTCTCTCATGCGGGCGCTGCCTTGATCTCTTCCTAGAATCCAGCGAGTGATGAACGAAGCCACCAATATGGCAATCATACCGACTGCAAAGGCAAACAAGAGCGGATCTGTCAAACCAATTCCTTTTCATTTCGTGTCTTATGTCTCTGAAATAAGAGAGGGGTTGATTTTTATTTCTATCCCTAAATCACGTATGTAGTCTAAGGAGACTAACCCCAAAATCTCTCTTTGAATCGGCTTAAAATGGGTTCTGTCACTTTTTAAGAGAAACTGTCTGTTATCACACCTATTATTCGTTTCCGGCCCAACCCTGAATGAAAAAAACAGCGCGCGAGTACATTGGTCAAAATCAGCGTTCCAAAATTCGGAGTTAGATTTCCCAGATAAGTTTATGGCTTTGAAAAACAACTCTTTCAGTTAGAAGGGTCAATTCTTGATGAACAAAATGAATTATCAAAACACAGTCCAAATAATGGAAGGCGTTTATGCGGTAGGTGTCAAAGATTGGAACCGAAGACTTTTCGACGCTTTGATCCCACTTCCCAAGGGAACAAGCTACAACTCATACCTAATCATGGGCAACGACAAGAAAGCCCTGATCGACACCGTAAACCCAGGCTTCGAAAAGGAATGGGAACAAAAAATTTCCCAAAAAACCAGTCTTTCCGAAATTGATTATCTCATAATGAATCATGCTGAACCCGACCACGCAGGTAGCATACCATACTTTTTGAGACAAAACAAAAAGGCAAAGCTGGTTGTTTCACGACAAGGCGCAAAAATGGCTCAAACATTCTTTGATGTCCCAACTGAACGAATACTTGCAGTCAAAGACAGGGAAACACTTGATTTGGGCGGCAAGACTCTCGAGTTCATCGAAGCCCCAATGCTTCACTGGCCTGAAACGATGTTCACTTACCTTCAAGAAGGCAAAATACTGTTTCCATGCGACTTCTTTGGGCTACACAACCCAATCGGAGTCTATTCTGACGAGGTTGAAGACGTTCTAGTAGACGCACAAAGATATTTTGGCGAAATAATGATGCCCTTCCGGTTGAACGCTCAGACAGGGCTCGAAAAACTTCTAGACTTTGACGTTAAGATAATTGCGCCAAGTCATGGCCCAATCCATAGATTCCCAGATCTAATTTGCAGCGCATACAAAAAATGGGCAAACGGCGAAACCAAACAAAAAGTTCTGATAGTCTACGCGACTATGTGGATGAGCACAGAAAAAATGCTTCAACCATTAATCCAGACCCTATCGGCAAACAATATAGAAGTAGTAGTCTATAACCTTGCGGTTTCAGACATTGGCAACATAGCAAAAGACATGGTCGATTCAAGAGCAATCGTACTGGCTGCCCCCACGGTTCTAGGTGGCATGCACCCTCTTGCAGTCTACGCAGCTTACTTGGTAAGGGCTTTGCGCCCTCCAACAAAATTTGGAGTTGTCCTGAGTTCTTACGGTTGGGGAGGCGGCGCTTTGCGACAGGCACAGGAGCTTTTGGCTCCCGAGAAATTTGAAGTCGTCGGAGCCTTAGAAATCAACGGACCCCCAAAAGAAAAAGATATTGAAAAAATCTTGGAGATTGGCAACCACTTGTCAGCCAAAATCAAGGAGTGCGGGCCCTAAAGAAAATAGGCAGAAGCGTCTGCGCTCCAAATCTTGGGGATCTTGAAAAATTATACGTTTGCTGAAATGTGCCCAAAAGAGAAAGACTTTCCGTTGAAACAAATTTGTTAGTTTGCTTTGCCGCAGTGAGGACAAAACTGACCCTGCTCGATGCGTGTCCCGCAAAACTTGCAGCTTGACGGCAAGATTATTCCTGGCGGCAATGGTGCCGCCCGTGGGTTCGCGACCAGCGTATCGAGTTTTGCTATTGTCTGACTGTATCCTGCTTCCAGGGCCTGTTGTTCAGTTTGAATTCTAGCTTGAAACTGTTGAAGGTTTTGGGAAACGCCGGCAATCGTAATTTGTCTCAGATTGCATGGTAGATATTAGCTTATGGGAGGTTTGATCTCATGGCGCCAAAACTACCAGTGCTTGCCCCAGAAATTGAACGACCACGCCTACAAGCTCTATTGCTTGGGTATCTGGGATAATCTGCGAGATCAATCCGAAAAAGGGGTCTAAACGAAGAATCACAAAAAGACCTATCGCAAAAAGAGCTACGCCCGCAATAAATAAACCTGAAACTAAAGATATTCTTTTCATTCCACGTCACCTTAGGTTTTCAATAAATTGCCATCTTCTTATTAGGAAATTAGAAGTCGGCTTTTACTAATTTTATTTCTCATGCGGCCATAAGAAAACTTGTGGTTTCACAGGCAGCAACACAGGCACACCTTTTCTCCAAAACCATTCGCATTTGTCAGAGTTTGTCAAAAGTCTTTTTCACAAATCAGCCATCCAAACGCGTCGCAACAGCAATTATCGCATTGCCCCATCCCCCCAAAATCGCTCAAAATTGAGTAATTTTTTAAACCTTTCTTATTGTGCCAGGCTGTCTCTGCAAACAACCCAACACACGCATTTCCCCACAGTATAAACACTCGAAAATGCGTGAAACATCGGAAAAAAATGGTTTTTGAGACAACGCACCTATATACTCAAAGCTACATTAGATACGCTGTCGGAATTCTTTAAGAAGCATAATCTGCTCCGAAGAGCTGCCTTTCAGGACATTCTGGCACAGCAAAAAGGAAGAGGAAAATTGAACCATAAAAAGCCAACCGCGATAGTTGAACACCTAGCTTTTCTATCAGTGAAACATAACATTTACCTCGCAGAACTGTTTCAAGCTATAGTTACAGCCAGAGAAAAGGGACAAACCGACTGCCAAGGTCTGTCAATTAGCTACCGCGGAAGCGTAAAGAACGAAGCCATATTGCTGATCACCAAAGAAAATCAAGTTATTGGGCAGTTCCGTGTAGCTGAAGAATTTCTCCTAAGAAAAAACATCTGCTTCGAAAACTGGATGAACACAGACAAAATCCGCAGACAAATAGATAGACAAGACATGTCGCGACTCACAACCCAAGTTCAAGACTTGCGGCACGGAATGAAAAAAGTAAACTTAGAAGCGGAAGTTGTAGAAACAACAAAACCTGCGCTCGTTCATACTCAATGGGGAAACAGCGCAATGGTAACCAACGCTTTGATAGCAGATCCAACTGGAAAAATCAAACTGTGCCTTTGGAATGAACAAGTAAACACCGTCAACGTCGGCGACACAATACAAATTAAAAATGCAACAGTCTTCACATACAAGGGAGAAAGACAACTTCGTCTAGCAAAGAACGGAACAATCAGCCTAGTTCAAAGCCAAGTTGCAAGAACCCCGGCTCCACGGGCAAAGGCAAAATCTATAAACAGAGACTTTTAAACTGAATTAACACAAAATTTTTTAGGCCACCTGCAAACGAAGGTCGTTCGGATGGAAAAGCTGCATCGTGGTTTAGGCTGATTAGCGCTTAATTGTGAGCATATACCCCTTATGCTTGACCATTCTATGTATTCTCAACTCCTCAGGAGTTGGGAAATTGGATTGACACAATCGGCACTTATATGAACAGTACCTATTGTCATACATTTCGTTATCTTCCAATACGATAGTTTATGGCGTGCTTGCTGCTTTCTTTTTGTTGGCAGCGAAGACTTTCTTGGTTGTTTTCTTTCTCATAGTGCAATTGAGTCGCACAGAAGACTTGCATCTTCTGCAATTCTTTACTAATCCTGCTCTTAGCATACACAATTTTGTTTACCTTCCTGGAGATTTTCTAAAAGAGTCAATTATTCGGAGATTAGCCGAGACTATAAAATAACTCTTCCACTTAGCATAAGCCCCGACGCTTATAAATACATTTGACGGAAAAAACCGTTTTTGGCTTGAAACAAAAATTAAAGGATCCTTTGAGGCTACTTGGAAAGAACTAACCAATCATGCTGACTTCTAAAGAATTTGACGTGAAATTGCCGTTCTTATCCTGCTACCCTAATATAGGCGCGTCCACAATGTTTCATCATTGGAATTCTTTAGGAGAGAGGCAACAGCTTAGTACGTGTGCCTTTACCTTTTCTAGACTATTCTGATGTTAAAATTTGGCTGCCAAGAACGCAGCCATTTGGTGTCAAGAAATGGGCAAAAGAAAGATCACGAACGAAGGAAAACAGGACCAGATGGTTCTGCCATCGAAGAATGACGTGCTGGGAGTAGCCATAAAGATGCTTGGTGCTGACAGAATCATGGTGAAATGCCAAGACGGAAAAGAGCGCTTGTGCAGAATTCGGGGAAAGTTGAAGAGGCGAGTATGGATAAGGGACGGAGACATTGTTTTGGTTTCTCCGTGGGATTTCCAATCTGACACACGAGGCGACATTTTCTGGCGATATAGACAAAACCAAGCTAGTTGGCTCCGAGAGCACAACTACCTCACAATTTAGGAAAGAGATTGCGGAGATACCAAACGTGACTATTTTAAAATGTACTGAATGCGGGAACACATTCAAAACAGACAATGCCAAAGAGGGCGAGATAGTTGCATGCCCTATCTGTGAAGCAGCCTATACAGTACAAGTTAAGAACGGAACAACCAAGATAGTAACTTTCATTTATGAAAAAGAAGAAGACCTCGGCGAGTTGTAAACCGTAGCAGTCAACTCCCTAGGTTTAATTGTGCAATATAATGACGCTCTCTCCAACATAATTTTCGAACTAACAAAACATGTTTAAAAGGCAGCTGCACCTTGAATAAGCGGTGCTAGGGTGAAAATATTGTCTCAACCAATCTATGGAAGAATTATGAACTACAGAATAGGCCCCAAAACTCAAATGTCAAATGAATGCTTAATTGAATTTGCAAACAGTGACTCCGCCACTAAAGCCGGATGCGTTGCAGGCAAAAAAGTTGTTTGGAAAAGTGGAAAGAGCGAACTAGTTGGCAGAATCATCGGTTTCCACGGAAAAAACGGTGTTGTTAAAGTCAAATTTACCAAGGGAGTACCAGGTCAGGCAATAGGAACAACTGTGCAGTTGATTGCCTGATTGATAGTTACCAAGCAAATCCTGTCTAACGAGTTTTTGAAAAACCGGACTATGGAAAAATCGAAGGCAACAGCCTTCTCACATCGCATTTAGATTTTCAATGCCAAAACAACGCTGATTCAAAGCGTGGCGAAGTCGCAGGAAGTTAGTATTTTGCTCAGCAGGTTCCTTCGGAATTCCTTATCATCCAATTGATCGCGAAGGTTTCGGCCTTGGCTTTGGTCGGGAAATCAGGTGAAATTTTCTTGCCCTGAGAGTCTTCAATTCTCTCCTGAGCGAACAGCAAAACGTGGTAGTCTTCTCCGAATTCTTTTTTCGTTATTACCAATGTTTGCCCTGTGGTCTCGTTTAAAAACCCGCCCTCATTGCTTATTCTTCTCCAACCTTTCACTATCTTCAAAACAATATCCCTCGCCGATTCTCTAACTGGAGAAATACTTCATTATTGTTGTGCCTCACGATTCCGCGGGAAGGCAACAAAATATGCTGAAAAAATCAGCGTTTCTTAGTTCTTCTTTCCTTATCTTCGCCTTGCCCAAACCTGTTTCGGGTCGAACTCATAATTTCTATTGGGGGTTGCAGTTGGGTTGGCTGGAGAGCTTTGTCGTTTTGCAAAACATGCTTTGCAATATACAGGCTTGCCTGGAGTAGGTTTGAAGGGTACTGTGGTTACTTGACCACATTCGGTGCATTTGGTTTCAGTCATTGTTCTTTGAGACATTCAATTCCTCTTGGTTTTGAAGCATAATTGAAAGAAACTTCAATTACAGCTATTTACATAACGCGCACCTCCTTAAAGGTTCTTGTCAATTCAAGCATACATTCACATTAGAACATGAAAATGCTGACAAATTTCGGATTATCCATTTAATCGATCAAGCCGCAAGTTTCATGGTTGGCCAAGATTCGCGCTAAAACCGTGAGCGAGGAGGGAGGTTTAGTATTTACTATTTCAAAGGGAATACCTCCAGAAACAGTTTATTTGCTCTGGGATTGGTGAACTCACCCCCGTAACCACTTTCCTTTTCTTCTGTTTGTTAGAGATTTACTTATCTCTTGCCAAGCTACATAGGGATATTTCCACCTTTGGCATATATGCAATCCCGAAACTGCCCTTATATGCTGTTTTAACTCACTAAATTAGTGAATCATATATGAACCCGGACAACTCAAAAGGATACGAGCACTCACTACCCTTTTCCGTCTTTGAAGCCATAAAAGAAAGAGAATCTAAAAGACTCCAATTCGCAAAATGCCCAAGCTGCAATAAAGTAAATTCTTTTCGCCTCATAACGCTCAAAGACTCTGCACTAGTCTGCAAATCCTGCAAAACGCCAATAACAATAGCTAGACATGAAGAGAGTCCTTGGACTGCATAGTCTTTATGTCAGTTTTCAGCTTCAATAACGCTGATCCAGGCAATTAACGCTTCTTCCAACGCTTTTGAAGGGTTACCCCCACCATATCCAAACTTCTTCATAGCGAACTGCCTGAACTTCTCCTCAGCACCGTTTGTGACAATGCCTAATGGAAAAAATATGTATCAGTTTATTAACTAGATGGGTTTAATGTAATTTCAAAATGCTGCTTTGGGGATGAAAACGGTGGAAGTGCTTGCCAAGATTTACTGGATAAGAGTAGCCTTAGGCGCCGTGGCTGGTCTAGTTAGCACAAGCCTTATTCTTCTGTTCCAAACGATCGACCCAACAGTCTCCCTGCTCGCCCTCATAGGCTCTATAAACACGCTGCTCAACGGAATAACTGTCGCTTTGTTGATTTACCTTATAAGCTATTACGTGCTCAAAGCCAGGTACAGCTCGCAAATGGAGAAGCAATCAAAAATTATGAGCATGGGCATCTTCATCTATTTCTTTACGTGGCTCATAATCTGGGTACTAACGTTAACCGCAATAATTGGCCCACTGTAAGTAATGCAGTGAAGCTATTCTTCTATTTCTTCCTTCATCTCGTCATCAGTGTCTTTTTTCTTAAGAAAGTTCGCGATGGTAGCCTGACTCTTGTCGCTTCGAAGTGTCTCAAGCTGCTCGGCTCCATCGGTATCTACTGCGGGGCCAGTTTCGACCTTTTGGGTTTGGGACGATGCAACTTCCATGCGGGTTAGGGTGCGCATACAATCAGCCCAAGCCGAGAAGAAGCCTCGGTCGAAATCGCCATGAAGTCCGTTCCTTGTGTGATCGAGGAATTCGCGCCTGTAGTTGTTTATCGCGAGTTTGTCGGTCAAATCGATCTTGGAGAAGAAGGAATAGCTGTCATTTGTGGTTCTTCGGGAAAGCAGCATACCGTACAATGCTCGGAAGTAGCCCCTATTCCATTCTGTCTTCTGCATTTTCTGTTTGACTCGTTCCAGCTCGCGTTCTGCTTCGGTGAATTGCCTTCCAACAACCAGCTGGAAGTATCGCGTAACTAATGCTTGGGGAACTGGCATGCTTAACGACCACGAGTTTTGGCTGCTTTCTCCTCTTCTGTGACATCTTCTATGCCGTTCTCGGTTACTTTAAGGATTTCCTCACCTTCAGGCAGGTATGGACTTGAGACCAGCCTGGCAATGCGGACTGGACCATGGGAAGCGCGACGGAGATATATGCGCGTGTGGCTTGTGTGCCCAACAATGTGGCCGCCGATGGGGTGAGTGGCGTCACCGAAGAATTGGTCAGGTTTCGACATAACCTGGTTGGTCACGACTGCTACGGCGTTGAAGGCTCTCGCCAGAGAAATAAGTTTGTGCATATGTTTGTTGAGTTTCTGTTGCCTCGAAGCCAACATTTCGCGTCCAATATATTCGCTCCTGAAGTGTGCCGTAAGCGAGTCAACGATTATCAATTTCACATTGTTTGACTTGATGATTTCGTCTGCGTTTTCCAAGAGGAACATTTGATGGTCTGAAGTGAAGGCTTCGGCGTAAATTATGTTCTTAACCACTTGTTCGGGATCTAAACCGAGGTACTTGGACATTTGAATGATACGTTCCAGCCTGAATGTATTTTCAGTGTCAACGTACAAAGCAGCACCGCCTAATCCTCCACGTTCAGGGGGCAGTTGAACGTTCACGCAAAGTTGGTGGCAGAATTGGCTTTTGCCGCTGCCATATTCGCCGTAGAATTCGGTGATAGTCTGAGTTTCCAAACCCCCATTAATCATCTTGTCTAGGGCTTTGCTACCTGAGGATAGTCGCAAAACGTCTTTGCGCATCTTGTAAAGTTCATCAGCGCGGATGAAGTTTATGCCTATAGCGGATCGAGCTGCGTCGATAATTTGGAAGGCTTTCTTTTCGCTAACACCCACAGGTTCAAGTTCGCGGTAGGTAGCCATCGCCAGCGATTCAACCGTGTGGTAACCAAGTTCACGCAGTTTCTGGGATGTTGCAGGTCCCACTCCCGGAAGATCTTCGATGAATTGGTACTTCGCTTTCTTCTCGGCTAAAGGGTCTTTCTCTTCTGCTTCTTGGGGGTCAACGGACGTATCTGTTTCGTCTTCAGACATTACTTTCACATGTCCTGATGGTAAATAGGGAACATTTGCCTTAAGCGGTATTTAAAATAGGCGAAAGAAAGGATAATTTAGCCCATGGGGAGAGGAGAGTTAAAATGAAGCTCAAACCGTTTCTATAGATCCGGATTGGCGGTTTCTGCGTACAAGGATTTCTTTCTTGGAGAGATTAACTTTGAGAATCTTATCCATTATTAACCTTAACATGATTTCAAGACTCCAATGAAACGTTTGGACGTACACAATTCCGCCCTACATCGAATCTGGAGATCAGCTTTTCGCCGACATGAAGCTGGCATTCGACAGCAAAGCAAAATACATCGTTGTCTTCGACAGCAACGAGGGCTGGACACAAGGAATCCTCCAACAGGAGCATCTTTGGGCGATGTAGCAATTCTGGGAATATGCCAGAAATAATCCCCGACCGAAGGCTTGGCTAGCGACAGAGTTGCTTACGTTCTGCCTGAACACTACGCCTATGGTTTTCGTGGCCCCAATTACAAAATTTGGGGACTGTTTCCAGCCGACAATCTAACGGGTCCGTTGTGCGTTGACGCATCATAATAGGGAAGGGGGGAATGGGAAAAAGAACAACCGAAGCTATGGCTAAATATGGTGCAGTCTACTGTGCATTCAAGGGAGGCGTGGCGATTTTGGCAGCAAAAGCCATTAGGCGCGTGGTAGACTTCAGATGGCTAGATTTAGGCATGCCAGAAGCAATGTGGGTTTTTGAGGTGGAACAGTTTGGTCCGCAGGTTGTGGCAATCGATTCTTGGTGTAGCAATCTATACACGGAAGCATCAAATCGAGTGGATGCGAACAGGAGACAGATTTTCGAAAAGCTTGGTCTATGAAAAGGGTTATCCAAACCTTTTAGCGAGGGCTTTGCGTTCCGCGTCCAAAACCAGCTCGTAGAACTTATCTGTTAATCTAGGCTCTTTCTCCAAGACTTGTGCGACGTCTGAAGTTCTTATTTTTCTTGCGCTCAAAGCCACGGCAGCAGGTTTCCCGTATTTGTCAATCAACCTCGCTGTATCTTGGGCAATATCCCGTAACCGATCCTCTTCTCGGGTCATCTTCTGTCCTCTTTTTTCGATGAGAGGGTCAGCTTTCTCCTCCTCAACCTTTAGCAACCCCAAAGCTTGGCTACCGCAACGGGGACATTTTGGTTGATCTGGCAAGTCGGCAACTCGCATCATCTCTGAGTAGCCCCAGCAGTTTGTACAAATGAAGTTCCCTGTTTCATTCAGTAAGCGAGCTTTTGCTGATTCGATGAGTACAGCGCGCATGCGTTCAGGAGGGATAAGGTCGGTTTTCATGCTGACTCTTTCAATTCCTGTCCTAGCCACGGGCGTCGCGCTGCCTCCATTATCTATGGCAACAAGCTGGATATTCTCTTCTTTTATCCGCTTCAAAACCTGCACCACTCCGTTCAAGCTGATGTCTTTTGTGAAGACTTCCTTGAGACCCTCCTCGTAAATTGGCGTACCTTCAAAGCTTTGGATGAGCTTCTGCAGACTAACATTGCTAAAATCTGCCCATTTCTTTAACGCACCAAATCTGCGAGCAACGTGGATAACGCGACGCTTGAATAACCCGGTCTTTATAGTGGATTTCGTTAACGTTTCCTTGATTGCTTGTTCTGACAATGCTTTAAGTTCGCCAAACACCTTTACGAGTCGTGTTGCGTCTGCTCGCCCCATCGTCTGGACGAAAATTCGGTAAGGGTCGTGCTGTACGACAATAGCGAAGCCAAGTTTGTCGCTCAAAAGCTGTCCCAGTAATTGGGCTAAGGCACGGTTTGTTAGGCTGCCGAAGTTGCTGTGGATAATCACGAATTCGCCCCAGTCTTCAAACACAATCCGATTCGGCGTTGGCACTGGAAGACCCAGCTTTATTTGCTCCACTGTCTCCGCCAAAGCCCGTTCCACCGTTTCTCTGTCAGCAGGATATTCCTTGGTGAGCAAAATACTCGCTTCTTCGGTTGAAAGCCCGTTCTTAAGTTTTTCTTCGACAAAGTCTCGGATTTGGGCAACCTCCTGCGCCACCTCATAAGGAACAGGGATTTCTTCGCCTATCCAACTAGGGATGGAGCCACTGGGGTCGTCGACAGGGTGCACATACACTTTGTCTTCAGTGACGTGAACTATTTGCCAAGGGCTTCCTCGAATTATGAACTTGGTACCCACTTTGCCATATTCAGCCATAAACGCCTCGTCTAAGACGCCAATGCTGCTATCCGCGATTTGATCGATAACGAGGAACTGTTTCTCCTCGGGAATCATGCTTAAATTGTCAAAATAGTATTCAAACAAAGCTTTGCTTCTGGACGGCTTTAAAACCACCTTGTCCTCGAAGCTTACCCACGCCAGTCTCGGGAAACGCCCGTGCATGTATTTCAGGACTTTCTCCAGGTCCTCCATGGACAAGTCGGCATAAGGAAACGCATTTTTGCAAAGCGCAAGAATCTCGCCAAATTCCAAGCGGCGCGTCTTAAGCAGCATGCCCGCGACCTGGTGAGCCAAAACGTCGTAGGGTTTAGGCGGAATTTCTACTGGCTCCAGCTCTTCCTTTAGGGCGCGACGCGCTATGACCAACGCTTCGAGTGTGTCGTCGCTGTCCATGCCGATGATTATGCCCCTGGCAACATGACCGTACTTGTGCCCCGCTCGCCCCACACGCTGAATGAGACGTGTAACTTGACGAGGACTCATGTATTGTATAACCAGGTCGATACGACCAACATCAATTCCCAGTTCGAGACTGCTCGTAGCTATTAGCCCTTTGAGTTCGCCGCTCTTTAAGCCCTTCTCAGCTGCGATTCGACTGGGTTTCGCAAGGCTCCCATGGTGGATGCTAACCGGAAAATTGACGTCCCAAACCTTGAGCCTGCTTGCCAACACCTCACTGATGGAACGCGTATTAGTAAACAGAAGAACCGACTTGTGATTGAGCATATATTCACGTATAATCCTAAGCCTAGCCGCCACCTCAGGATGCGTGAAAAGTTTCACCGACAATCGAACATCATCCTCGGTCGGTTTTGGATAAAGAATCTGCAACTTCACCATTTTTGCAACTGGGACACGGATAATCTCGACCGCACGTTGGTTGCCAACAAGGAACTGGGCGACTTTTTCAGGGCTACCGATTGTGGCGGAAAGGCCAATAATCTGAAAGTTTTTGCCAATGAGATTTCGGACGCGTTCCAAAGCTAGGGACAGTTGGCTACCGCGCTTGCTGTCGGAGAGCTCATGAACCTCGTCTATGACTACCCATTTGAGGCTCTGCAAATGTTGACGAAGAGTCCATCCAGTCAGGATGGACTGCAAAGTTTCAGGTGTAGTTATGAGGATATCCGGTGGGCTCCTGCTTTGGCGAGTTCGTTCTTTAGTTTCAGTGTCGCCGTGGCGCACTGCCAGTTTGATATCGAGGTTGTTACACCACCATTCCAGCCGTTCCAGCATGTCACGATTCAACGCCCGTAACGGCGTGATGTAGAGTACCTTTATTCCGGGCGTTTTTGGAGCTTGCAACAGCATGCTTAGCACAGGTAGAAAGGCAGCCTCAGTTTTGCCTGTTGCAGTAGGCGAGATCAATAGAATATTTTTGCCCTCCAGAATCTTGGGAATAGTTTTTTCCTGGGGCTCAGTTGGTTTTTGGAAACCTTTCTGCTCTACAAGCCTATGAACAGGCTTTACTAGTAGCTCAAAAACATTCTGAGAAATGTCCTGCAATATAGCGCGACTCCGAAACCGACATAGATAGAGCGGAAAACCAAAGGTAAAAGCATTTTGGAAAAATTCTCGCCATTATTGACTCGTTCGAGTTCCACTTCTTAAACATTAAACAGTCAAGGTGAACCATTAATACAACAACCTTTTAAGCCCAAAAGCTACATTCATGTTTAAGCGCACCACGCTCGTAGGAGAACATCAAATGGAGATAAGCCGAAAGAAACTGCGTGAAGAAGTTCTAGACCGAGTGAAATACGTTAAGACCTGCGTTATGGCGAGGGAACTGTGCCTCCTAGTCCGCACTAATCGCGCTGTTCTTGAACCCAAGGATGTACAGGACATTTGCAAATACATCTCAGGACTCTGCAAGGAGGAAGGCTGTGGTGAACCAAGCGGGTTGTGCCAGAAGGCTGCAGTAGCAGTTGGTTCTGACGAAGAAGAAAAGTACTTGGAACTTTGCGCTCAAAGCTGCGTGAAATGCGGTGAAGCAAAAAGACCTGCTTCGAAGAAAGACGCGTACGTAGCTTAGAGGTATTACAAAAACTTTAAAGAATAATCAAACATAACCAACCCAATACATGGAGGCTAATTGAAGCTGTTTATCGCGCCCTTCGTTCCAAGTCCTATGCCAGTTGTTCAGCGTATGCTTGAACTCGCAGAGTTGAAACCCGGCGAAGTCCTTTTTGACCTTGGAGCGGGAGATGGAAGGACCGTAATAATGGCTGCAAAAACCTTTGGCGCTCGAGCCGTCGGCGTCGAAATGCGTGAGGATTTGGCGAAGCGAGCCATGAGTGTCTTGCATGATAACGGACTGAGCGATCGCGTAACCATCGTAAACGGGGATATGTTCAAAGTGGACTTGTCTGCAGCGGACGTGGTTTACCTGTATTTGACTACAAGCGCAAACGAGAAAGTTAAACCTAAGATGGAGGCTGAGCTGAAAAAGGGTGTTCGGGTAATCAGCCATGACTACGAAGTTGTCGGCTGGAAACCAGTAAAGGTGGAGAACTTCGTGGAGAACACATCGCTCGGTTATCCATCACACACAATTTACCTCTACAAGAGGCAATAGTACTTTTAATCGGAAAAGATTTTTAGAATCCGGCATTGAGTTTTGCCCATGCCTCCACCCCAATTCGTTCCTTGGCGCAAAATCTCCCAATGGCGATGCGCATCCTGCGGAAGATGCTGCAAAGACTACAGCGTCGTCCTCAATTTTCCTGAATGGCTTGCTATCGCCCATTATTTCGGCGTCCAAACAACGGTTTCAGGCACTGACAAGCTATTCCTAAAACGCTTAGACGATGGCAGTTGCTCGTTTCTCTGCAACTTTGCGGGAAATTACCTTTGTAGTTTACAACATATGAAGCCAAACGCCTGCAAAATCTGGCCTTTCAAAGTACTGGCGGATCCAAAATATGGAGAACCCAAACAAGCAGCCTTTAATTTCGCCGGAAAAAAGCTGTATATTTACGCAGACAGCAACTGTGGAGGACTAAGGTACGGGGACCCAACATGGGAGTTCTCAACAATGACACTTCGAGAGTTCGTGGGAATCGCCCTAGGATTCTGCAAGTGGCAACGTAACTCGACACGTCACTCAATTTTCAACGGAAGGCAAATCGTTTAGGCTCAGAGGAATTTCGCCCGGGTAGAGTGCCCCCCAAATCGAAAATTTCTTCAGATTGGGCTGAAGTTATTCTCTGGCCAGTAAAAGCTTCAATGGATAAGTTAAAATTGGTTCAAACAATAAAGCATAGAACCAACTGAAAATCGAAGAAGGAAAATGATTTGAAGGTTATTCCTGGACCTGCAAGCGTGGAACTAGGGGAGAAAATCTGTGAACTTACAGGTTATGGAAAGGTTTCAGTGATGGCAAGGGTCTTTCCTGATGGCGAAAGCTATGTTCGCTTGGAAGGTAACGTACAAAACGAGCGAGTATACATCGTGCAGACTACTAGCACGCCCCAAGACACACGGCTTATGCAGCTTGCCTTATTAGCGCACGCTGCCAAACGCATCGGTGCGTCAAAAGTGACAGCCGTTACGCCATACTTGGCGTACGCGAGGCAAGACAAGATTTTCCTTCAGGGCGAAACCATTAGCATAGAAGCCATAGCAACAATGCTCAAAGCTGCCGGAGTAGACGAACTAATCACCGCAAACGTTCACTCCGAATCAGCCTTAACTAAGTGTCCGTTCCCTGCAAAAACTATTTCAGCAATTCCGCTCCTCGCAGATCACTTTGTCAGAAAAGGTACGAACAAAGCCTTTGCTCTTTCACCGGACAAAGGAGCCATGTACATTGCATTACAAGCGCAATCGGTGTTAGGCGGCGAGGTGGGGCACTTGCAGAAACAACGTGACCGATACACCGGACAAACCATACAGACCGCCGCGCACCTCAATGTCAAGGGACAAACGGTCATAATCTTCGACGACATTATTAGCACGGGCGGCACAATCGTGGGTGCAGCGAAAATCCTGCGTGAGCAAGGAGCGGCACACGTCTATGCTGCCTGTGTTCATGGATTATTCATTGGCGACGCCGAAAAGAGAATTTTAGAGGCAGGGGTGGAAGAAATCGTCTCAACCGATAGCGTTCCCAGCAAGAATAGCAAAGTCTCGCTGGCACCGCTTTTTGCGCAAGAGCTGAAGGCGCAAGTGTAGTGGCAAACCTCTTCTTCCTTATCAGCGGAGAATTCGAAACGCTCTCTTTTTCAGAGCTTAAGGCCATCCTAGAGACTGAAGGGTACGCCTACAGAGTAACTGAGAAGCTGGACCAAACTGTAAGGCTTGAAGCAGATGTGGAAAGCGTAGGGCAAGTGATGCGAAGAAGCGCGTACACGCGAATCTGCGCAAGAGAGCTCTTCAACTGTGAAGCAAACGACAAAGCCCTAAACGAAGCGGCCAACGGAGCAGGCTTCTCAAACATTCTGTCTAAAGGGGAGACCTTTGAGGTTCGCATACGCAGGATAAAGGAGTACGCAAGAAAAGACGCTACGATGAATTATGAACGTATGCTGGGCATGCTAATCCTTAAAAACGCCCCTCACGCCAAAGTAAAATTGAAACATCCAGACAAGACTTTCTTCGGCGTTCTTACCAATGGCAGACTTGTCTTCGGAATAAAACTGGGCGAAATTGTTCCCAAACCATTTGTTGAACGAAGGGCAAGAAAGAAACCGTTCTTCCATCCTTCAGCCATGAACGCCAAACTCGCGAGATGCATGGTCAACCTAGCACAGGCGAAGACCCACAGTTACGTATTGGACCCCTTCAGCGGCACAGGAAGCACGGTAATTGAAGCCACACTTCTAGAATGCAGAGCAGTGGGAATCGATGTCCAACGCCGCATGGCGAAGGGCACTTTAAGAAACTCGCGACATTTTAACCTGCCATTAGAAGGCACAATCGTTGCGGACGCAAGGAAACTGCCTCTCACCCACATTGACTGCATCGTAACGGACCCTCCATATGGGCGCTCCTCAACCACACTAAAAAGCACAACTAAGGTCATAGTAGAAGGCGTATTCGCATCCGCGTATTCACTCTTGGATAAAGGACAACGGATTTGTATAGCCCTTCCCATAAAGGGTAACGTATTAAAACCAAACTCGCTTATCCGAATGTCGGCGGAGATAAAGGACTTAGTTGACTCGCTTGGTTATCGGAAAGTCGAGTCCCACGAGCTTTATTATCACCGTAGCTTAACCCGCGAATTAATGGTTTATGAAAAAACGTAGGTTATTTAATTGTTCGACCCTTAAAGGAAAAGGTTTAATTCATTAACCGGGGTTAAACTTTCTTTTCAATAATCGCGTGAGTATTCTCGGCCCACATTTGCGGGACGCCGCCTTTCTCGATCTTGAGTGCGGAAGGCTAAATTAATAAAATTAAGCGCATTTTAGCTTCAAGAGCCCTCCAATATTCGCATAGTTTGGGCCTTCTTTTCTTTTTCCAGGACTACATGGGAGTTATCAGCCCCACATAACAACTGTTTCGCCTTTTTTAGTTGCCTTTTAGCAATCCAAATTCTCAAAAAAAGGAAAAGGGTGATAATTGTCTACTTAGCTTCTCTTTCTCTTCCTAAAGTAGACTAAGACAGCAACAACAGCGGCAATCACTATTATGCCACTCAGAATTATTATTGGTGTTAGATCTCCGGTTTGAGTATTATCCGCCGTTGGAGAAGGTTGTAGAGTTGGTTGCCCAGTTGAAGAAGGCGATGGTGAAAGACTGGAAACTGGCAAAACATAAAATTCAACTGTAAGCGTTTGGGCTGAATTACTGGCGGCGTCAGTAACCTGAACGTAGACATGGTGACTGCCAACCGCTTGAGAATTTGTCGAATAATATGGTGAATCGCCGCTTTGCGCCGACTGATTATCAACGTACCAAACGTAAGTGTAAGGCTCAATCCCTCCATTCGCTGAGACAGTGAAATTTACTGTGTTGCCATAGTTCAATGCGCTTGCTGATTCAGATAAGCTAGCTTCAAAGGCTGGCGACAGTGTTGGTGAAGGAATTGTGGAAGGAGACGGCGAAGGGTTGACGGTAACGGTAGCTATGTTAGATTTTGCCCTCGTTCCAGCGTTGTCTGTCGCGTTAACATAAACTGTGTAGGCGCCTGGGGAAGATGGAGTAAACGTCCACGAAGAGGATGTCGCACCGGAGACTTGGTTATCGCTAAGATACCACTGGTACGTGCAAGGCGACGCACCACCCATGACGCTTGAGTTGAAGAGTTGGGACTGGCCAACATCCATAACGTCGGATGAGGACGAGACAGATACATACATGTATTCAGCCCCAATCTCCTCGGCAGACAAAGCTCTATTGAAAATTTTAACTTCGTCTATTGTGCCATTGAAAAATCTTCCAGGCCAGAGACTTTGTCCTATTTGCAACTTATTTGGATTTGTATTTCTGGTTATTCCCATTAAAGTTGTTTTTTCCAATACACCATTAACATAGATTTTTATGAATTCATTGGCTTGGTATGTTCCCGCAATATGATACCATTCATTGGTCTCAACTACAGTATTTGATACCGCGACATTTGGGGCTCCTGGGCCGATATAAAATTTGAATTTGTTGTCGGTTTCTGTTTGTATGTCTAAGTCGGTGCCGCCGCCAGATCTACCTGCGATTGCCATTATATGTTTTGCATCAGACGGTAATTGATTGAAATTAACCCATGCTTCGATAGTTGCTCCTTGTGTGGGGTCGAGTGTCTCACTGTTTCCGCAATCAACATAATCATTAAGTCCGTCGAAGTTCAAGGCGCCATTTATTCTCCCGGTCGTCCATAAAGCTCCGTATATAGTTCCGTGATTGTTGTAGCCAGAGCTGTCGAAGGCTATTGTACCTGAGCCTTGATCAAAATTCCAGTAACCTACCAAGCCTGGAGGCTGAGTGTAGCCAGTTCCAGTTGCCTTGACTAGTCCAGTATTGACTGCCAACACTGATAACACTAATAACAACAAAAGAGACATTGTCCCGGGAACGCTCTTTGCGGACAAGTCAGATATCTCCAATCCTTGATTATGCATTTCCAAACGCATTTAACACTTTCCTAACCGATGACGAAACTGCACGTATTTAGTTCAGACTACACGAGCCTAAATTATCGCATTGAAATTGGTGAAGTCACCCGCGCAATTCCCGTTTTTATTGGCGCGCTATAAACAAAGAGGACCTAGGAAGCTGTAAGAGTAGCTCTTGGGTTATAGTAGCTACAGTTTAAGAACGCAAACAGGAAGCTTAGTACATGGGTTTTAAATGTGAATTGTGTGGCGGAGAAACCAAGAAAATTTATGAAGTTGAAAGATCCGAGTTCTGGAAATGCGAGAAAGACCACATAGTCAAAGAAGGAAACTCTGGAAAAGAACAGCTAAAACATGTTTATGCCCCTGTTTTTATGGTTAAGAAACCGAAAAAGCCATAATTTCTACTATTAAGATCTGAGCGAGTTTGTAGTTGAGGCCATGCGGAAAGTATGCTAGCAGTTCTCTGATCTTTCCCTTCGCGCGCGCTCTCACGGCTGCTTCTTCTTCCTATTTTTTTGCATATTTCAGTCTATAGTTTGCGTGTATATCTTCTTGGGTAAGCCCGTAAAACTCTGCGTATGCCTGCACGTGTACTTTCTTGTTCTCAGGGCATTCAGGATTAATACAGATGTACTCGCCGCATACGCCCTCTATTCGTTTAAGCATTTGACCGCAAGCAGGACATTTCATAATCACGCCGTCCTATTAACCGAAATCACCATTGTCCAATTCCTTCATAAAGAATATAATTGTCGGTTTCTCTCGAAATTTCTTTTAGATGTTTTAGTGGTGGTTGTTGGTTCAAGCTGTATTCATACTGGGCATTTCTGTCACTTCTCCCCTTCCAAGATCAGCCAAACCGTATTCGCCTATCTAGATATATTCAGGAAGCTCCTCAAACACTTTCCTCTTCTGGAGCTGCCGAACTTTCAGAAAAAAGTGCATGGCGAGCGCTCGTTCTGCGTTAATTGAGCGATTGCTTTATTCGCAAAGCCTAATTATAGTGATTCTGCGAAGTGTATGCCAGACCGAGAACTGTCTCACTCTATCTTCTGCGCGCTCTATTCGTAGAATATGAGGTTTTGTTCCTCCAATATTTCATGAAGCTTATGCACTGCGTCATAAACGTCCTGTTCAGTTTTCGCTCCAGTGCAAACAAGGCTTCCGCTTGCGAATATCAGCATGACCACCTTAGGCTCGTCCATCCTGTAGACCAAGCCTGGAAACTGCTCCGGCTCATACATCGTTTTTCTAAGCATGGAAACTGTCTTCTCCAAATCTACCTTTCCGCCTAAACTTGCAGAAGCAACGATGTTCACAACCTTCAAGTCCGGCTTGCTGATTATGAGTACTCCGCCCTTTTTCAACTCTTTAACAACTTTCATGATTGCACTGCGGGATTCCTCTCCGGATCTTGCTCCTGTACAAATCATTTTACCAGTGCTAAAAATCAACGTAGCCGTCTTCGGTCTCTTAAGCCTAAACACTAATCCGGGAAAACGGTCCGGACTATATTCTACGCCTGGAAAACTCTTCACGACTGCGTTCAGGTCAACTCTTTGGTTGAGAGTGGCAGAAGCAACGACGTTCTGAATGGTTATTGCGGCTTTAGTCTTCGGCATTAAACATCACTTCTTATAGTGTAGCGGATGCCTAAATACCCTCTACGAAAGCTTTACGTTGCCAGTGTATGGAAGTTTCCTGCACGTCCCTATTTTTCTCTGATACATGAAATTGGCTTGAAGGAGACTTCTTAGGGGGATAAGCAAGCTTTAACAGCGATTTCCATTCTATAATAGCTGGAGCGAAGAAATCAAGTTACGAGACGGGCGCGTCAAAGAATATTTCGCATTTTCCCTTGAGGATGTAAGAGAGGAATGAGACTAAAAGTTTTGCATATAGACAGTCTAGTTCCGGCAGGATGGGGGTTTACAGAGACGGAGGCAAAGAAACCCGCCGGATTCTGTACTATTAAAGAAGCAACAGTTTATGCCGTGCAAAATTTGGGTTTGAAACAGGGCGAATTTAAAGTGTTAAAGGGCAGAGGAGTCGATATAGACGGCGATTCCAAAGGAAAATGGATTCTTAAAGTTAAGACGGATTGATTTGATGTGCTGTCAGTTTCATGCAGTCTTAGATCTTCTTTTTGCTTAGGGTGGTGCGGAAGGTTAGTGGAAAAGCCTGGACCCTGAAACACACAGACTGGGTCTTATTCGTTCTACATCCTAAACGGTTATAGTCTCTACCGGACTTACCCCCGAATGGGTCTGAGTCCCTCATCGTCTAACTAGTAATCTTTTAGTCAGCAGGTTATTTTTCGCTCAAGAACAAGCCCGGTAGAATTTGAAACCAAATATGAGTGTGTGAAAACTTCATAGATTTTGCCGAAAGGACGCCATGCGCACTATTTTGAGTCTCTCGTAGCCTGTGAACAATCTTTGAGCGGAGTCTTCTTAAAACCCTTTTGCGCCTCATCAAGCCAATCTTTATAATACAACATCGTATGCATTAAAAGAGGAAGATTGGAATGTTTAAGCTCAAAGTAGCTGACTCAAAATTCTTAAGAGAAATGGTTACAGCTATCTCAATACTCGTAGATGAAGCTACCTTCAAAATTGAACCCGATGGCTTGAAACTTCGGGCTATGGACCCTTCCCGCGTTGCCATGATCGATTTTGAATTGCCCAAAACAATCTTCGAAGAATACGTTTGCACTGAACCCATGAAAACATGCATGAAAATAAGCGAACTGCTGAAACTGCTGAAGAGAGCTGGGAAAGACGAAGCAGTGGAGTTGTTGCTTGATGATAAGGTTGGACGTTTGCAGGTTAAGATAGCAGGAAAGTACGACCGAGACTTCACTATGCCCACGCTGGTAGCCTCGGAGGAAGAAGTGCCAACGCCAAAGATAACCTTCAACGTAAAAGCCAAGATTACAACGCACGGTTTGAGCCAGGCAATTGAAGATGCTGGACTAGTCAGTGACCATGTGAGAATTGAAGCGGACCCGGAAAAGCTGGTCTTGAACGCTATGGGCGACCTCATGGGTGCTACGATAATTCTGCAGAAGGGAAATGATGCTCTCTTGGATTTGGAGGTAAAAGAAGCTTCAAAGGCAACTTTTAGCCTAAATTATTTGTCTGAAATCATTAAAGCGGCTTCAGCTACATCCGACATCGCTACACTGGAGTTCTCAACTGACATGCCTGTGCTCATCGATTTTCAACAGACGAAAGGAGGAAAACTGACTTTCTTCCTGGCTCCAAGAATCGAAACGGAATAATGAGGCTGATTCAGTTAGCAACGATGGGTGATGAACCCTTCACGAAAAAATAAATGGTGAATTAGGTTTCAATCTCAGTAAAACGTTTGAAAACCACTTAAAACACCTAATACCCCAATTCTCAACAGGAAATTCTGTAAACAACTTCAAATCTCCAGTGCAGGAGGGACAATCAAAATAAAAAACAAAACAAAAAACAAACCGAAAAACGAAACAAAAAAACAAACAAACCAAACGAAAAACAAAACAAAAAAGGAATGGAAGCAGAGGTAAAAAGAAAAATGACAAATTACGAATTTTTGATGTCATATTCACCTCCGTTAAGTGCAAGTCAAATCACGGAGATAAGCCAAAAAATAACGGATTTGATAAACACGGCCATAACGACAACGCCTAGTTCTCAGACGGACCAAAACATGATCTCTTAGCGCATGCTCCAGAATCTATTGACAGGTGGAGTTTGTAGCCTAAGGCGAATGTTCTGCCTGCTCTTCCAACCCTGGCGTCAGCGTCGGAGTAGCCTTTTTGGCTGTCAGTGGGGTGTCGTGTGCTCCAAGCCTTGATGAAAGAAGCGTCCAGCACAACGTCGATTTCTCTTGCCTTGCTGCTTCTGAGGAGCTTAACAACTTTCTCGTCGATTATTTCGCTGAGGTTGTCTTCTCCAACCTTTCTGGAGAACCTACTGAGCACGCTTCTCGGGTACCCTGGTTCTTTGTCTTTGATGAGGCACAGTTTTCTGAGCCGCGCATCTGTGTCGAGCAGCCGCGTCATCTCTCTTAGGCTGCGGACACCTTTCATGCGCATGATGATGAAGGTTCTGAAGATGCCTAATGGGTTTCTCGGAGGCCTTCCCGGACCAGAAGTGTGAAAGCGGCCTTTCAGTGTATGTTTGGCAAAGCTTAAGTCGATGTTTCTGAAAAGGACTTCTAGGTCGCGCGCTTTATCTAAAACGCTCACACAGCTAGTTCATTGAGGAACGACAGTGAAAAGCCTAGTCGTATACTACACTCGAACAGGAAACGCTAAATTCGCAGCCGAAACCGTCGCAGCAGAACTTGGGTCCGACATAGAAGAAATCGTTGACCTGAAGAAGCGTGCTGGCAAGCCTGGCTGGATATCAGCGGGCAAGGATTCAACTCAAGAAAAAGAAACTCAAATCGCTCCCACAAAATTGGTTCCAGCAGACTACGACCTCATAGTCCTCGGAACACCAATTTGGGCTTGGAGACCAACCCCTGCAATCAGGACGCACATAGCTAAGAATGACCTTTCTGGAAAGAAGGTGGCATTGTTCTTCGCGATGGCTTCGAATTTGAAGCAAGCCGTGGAGAAAACAAAGGCGTATTCGCGATGCCATCTTTGTGGGCGACATAGCATTGCCGAATGCGTTGGACAACAAGGAAGAAACCGAAAAGAAAATCGCAGGATGGTGCAACAACCTCAAAGCATTATAGATACCGTTGCCACAGTCCGCTTGGTCGGACCGGGCTTATCCCCAAAACGGGTATGAGTCCCTATGTTCAAACTCACTGATTAAGGCTATTTTCCCAAATTTTGACCAAGGTTTGAAGCTGACCGGATTTAAACCAGCGCCCTATAGCTCTTAAGACTGCCAACCTAACGTTGATGACAAAGGATTGTTTTTGACCTTTATCTGCTGTCAGTCTGGTTATACCCATAGATCTTTTTCTCAAAGTCGCTCCAGCTACCAATAGATTCCACACCCAAATCAACTTTTAAACTACTACTCCATCAAAAATAATGTCAATAAACTAGGAATAAAGAAACTTTGCTCTTACCTTCTTTTTAATTTTGTACTCTCTATTGAACCGTAATCTTTAGGATTTTCGAGATTTCAGCTTCTGTAGATTCCACGCCAAAACACTTATTCCAACTGCAGCAAAAAGCCTAAATGTATTCCAAAGTTTCTTGATTGTTAAATTGCGTGAGAACACCAAAGCAACTCTCTCAATAATACGTGAATTGTCGGGTTCACTTAGCCACTTTAAGTCTACATCAAGAGTTATGGTAGCGTCAGCTTGTCTTCCTCTTATGATGCGTATGTACTCAACAGTTGTTTTAGTTGTTTTGAATATGAAACTTGCATGGGTGTCGTCTAGGCTTAGTGTACATTGAATTGTTTGTGGCCCCAGTATTTTGAGGAATCGGGTCATTTCTAAGACTTCATGGACTCCGACTTTTCGGGTATATGCTTCTATTCGTGTGTCTATGAAAGCCTCAAGAAATATTTTTATGTGTTTTTCAAAGTTGTCTTTTTGTAATTCTGTTCCGTTATTAGTCATGAAGTCGAGATTCGTTATTCTTTCGTTAACAAAATCTACTATTGGCTTTTTTCGTTTAGTTCGTGTTTGAGAGATCTTTTCGTGGTCAATGAATGTGTCCACGTTCCAGAATTTTGCCATACAGTAAGTGGCCATTTCTTCAATTTTTTCTTTTGTTAGATACTTAGTTGTGTATACAGAGTGCATTTCGTCAAAGTTGTCCCAGTTGGTTTCAAAGATTAATCCTTGTTCACTCGTCTCTTTGTAGAAGTCTGTCCCTGGAAATGGTGTTGCAATACCAAAGGCGGAGCCTGTTAAGCCAATGTCTTTTGCGTATGCTGGAAAAGTTTTAATTTCCTCTTCGGTTTGTTCAGGTAGACCGATAACGAAGGTTCCTCCTGCTCTGCCGCCGTTTTCACGTATGTTTCTAACAGCTTCTAAATGGACCTTATTGGTTGTGCCTTTCTTTGTTGACTTTAAGTCTTTGACGTTTGGGCTTTCAATTCCAATTTCAAACCTGCGTATGCCTACTTGGCACATTTTCTTTACAAGTTGTGGGCGTGTTGCCATGGCGTCCGCTCTAACTAGGGCGCAGAATTCCATATTTAGATCGTGTTCCATCAATAAGTCGCAAAGAAGGTCGACTTGTTTTGGGCTACCCATAAAGTTTGGATCGGTAAACATTACGTTTACGGGTTTTCTTTTGTGGTATTCCGCCATTTCCAGAATCTCTTTTATCACGTTCTCTGATGATCTAGTTCTTAGGCAGCCTTGGCTCATGCTTGGTTCGCAGCAGAAACTGCAAAGTCCATTGCAGCCCCTAGACATTACTATAACGTCGCAATCTGTTACGCGGTCTTGGCTTTTGTAGGGGTATTGCCTCAAATATCGAGCTGGAAAAGGAAGGGTATCCAGATTTTCAATTTGGGTTCTCTGCGCATTGTGGATTATTTTTCCGTTTTTCTTGTACGATATCCCTGGAACATTCTCAAAAGTGCCTGTCTCCACAAGTTCTTTCATGGTGACCTCGCCTTCTCCGCGAATAACCATATCGATTTGGGGGTGGGAAAGCATAATATCAGGAACACTTGTTGGATGATAGCCCCCTACAACAGTGGGTATATTGTTCTGCTTAGCAATCCTTGCCAGATGTAGACCCTGGTTATGATCGGTTGCAGACATTGTAATGCCGATGAGGTCTGGTTTATAGAAGTTGATGATGTCTTGGAATTTTCTTTCATCCAGTTCCATGTCAACTATGTGAACTTGATCCACAGCGTCTTTGAGGTAGGCAGCAATATACTCTAAACCGGTAGGTATCATATCGAAAGAAAAACTCAATCCTTTTCTTCCTGAAGGCTTGACAAGCAAGATCCGCTTAAATGCCAAATGGAACACCAGAGTTAAACCAATCACTACAACAGCTACACATAAAAATTAATCGCGTTACTATTCATAGTTATAAATGGCGACGCTCTGAAAAGCAGAAAATAATCGATGTCCACCCTATATTCAGTAGTCTCTACTCAAAACTATGATAATTTTAATAAATATAAAATTTACTGTGTGGGGCTGCCGGATTTTGAACCTGAACGGGTTCAAGTCCAACTATTATTCAGATTGAATAATAAAGCGTGAAGTTCCGCTTAAGAGAAACAATAGGTCTCTCACGTTAAGGTTGTAAGCATTTTCTCCTTCTTGAACGTAAGCACCACTGAAGTTTCAACTTGCCTTTCAGGAATGTTCCAGTATTTCCTCAGCAACCTGTCGCTCTCTTCTCTTGAAGCCAACGTGAATCCGTGTTTTTGGTAGAAGCTAATCGCCCACCAGGCCGCCTCCCAGGTTCCAACGAGAATTTCTGATGTTTGGGCTAAATGTAAGAGATGATTGAGCAGTTTTTCTCCGATTCCTCTACGTTGCTGATTTGTGAACACGTACGCGTGTCTAATCAGGGTGATGTCGTTTACAGGTTGGATTCCCATTACCCCTACTAATGATTTGTCTTCTGTCCAGCCGTAAAATTGCACTCCTCTCTCTATTTCTTCCCAGAGCTGTGCGGTTGACATGTAGGGTTCTTTCCATCGGTCTTCAGGGATAACGCCTCTGTAAGCTTCAGCAGCCTTATTGACAACATGCAATATAGAGCCAAGCTCGACGCATGAAAGCCTGCAAATCATCGTATTTCCCCCTGTTCAAAGGAATTCACACTGTAAAAAGTACTCCCATCAGGTGGAGATGTCACCCGAAGACCCAAAATTAAGTTGGCTTTATTCTACCTTGATATACCAGTATCTAAATTACTATCCGCTTCAAGATAAACGTTACTCCAGGCAGTTACTTCCGAGCACTATCTTTTGGTTGCTGCTAATGAACGTTTGACTGATATGCGGGGAAAAGTAGCCGATTTGGAAGAATCAGACTCAGTTGAGGATGTTGATGGTCAGAAGAAACTTGGGGATTATGTTAGATGAATCAAGCTGACGCACACTTTTATACAATTCGAAGTAGCCACAGGGGAGGTGCGTTCTTCACCCATCGTGGTCGGCGATAGGCTTTATGTGGGAGCTTTGGACGGCAAAGTCTACTGTCTCGGCACTTCAGACGGCAGCATAAAATGGACGTACATAACTAATGGCCCGATCGGTGGTTCCCCAGCCTACTCTAACGACGTAATCTACATAGAATCAGTCGACAGAAACCTGTATGCTTTAGACGCAGCAACCGGCAATAAAATATGGACGTGGACAACGCCGAGGTATATAACTGACTATGGTTTTCCTATAATCACTGGTTGTGGGCTGTTCTTCTGTGGTACCCCAACAGTAGCTGATGGCAAAGTCTTCCTTGGAACTGGCGGTCGCACCCTTAACGAACCACCTGCTTACGCATGCCTTGATGCAACGACCGGCGCCCAACTCTGGTTAGTCGTTACAGATCCGCTTGGAAACAGCAACCAACCCTACGCAATAACATACTACAACGGCATACTCTACGGGGAAGCACACATGAGCGCAGTCGCTTTCAATGCCACGAATGGAGCTGAAATATGGAGCCAGTGGCTTGGCCATCAAGTCTGCAGTTCAGCCCTCTACGTCGACGACCCATACGGCGCAAAAGTCTACTATGGCTGCGACTCCTACAGCATCACCTGCTTCAACGCGACAAGCGGAAAACCCCTCTCAGTGTACGTAACTGACGCGCAAGTGTATTCTTCTCCAGCCATCTACGACAGCAAAATATACGTTGGATCAACTGACGGCAAACTATACTGCTTCGACGATACACCCAAGGAACCCACAAGCATTTTTGCCGAGTCTAACAAAGGCGCATCAATGTGGTCTAGCGAGACTATAATGATCAAGGGACAAGTAAAAGGGACTACCCTCGGGAAAGTCTGGGACGATCTTACAACAGAAGTAGATGTCGATAGTTCGCTGCATCCAGGAATTCCAGACGCCACTGTAGTACTGAGCCTCACCAAGCCTGACATGACCTCGGTGAACCTGACCACGACCACGGACAAGCTGGGCTTCTTCACGTTCTCTTACAACCCGAGTGTCGTTGGCGACTGGGGTTGGGTAGCGTTCTATGAAGGCGAAGATAAACCGGCAATAACCTACAGCGCAGCATACACAGAATGGAACCCTGTTAAGGTGGCAGCGCCAGTCGGAGCAACACCTACACCTATAGTAACTGCATCGCCTGAAGCTACTGCTACTCCTATTCAGAACGCGGGCTTTCCAATGGAATACGCCTACGCCATCATCGCCGTCATCGTCATAGCTATTGTTGCAGTCGGCCTATACGTCTACTCAAAGAGCAGAAAGAAGACAACACAGTAGAACCAAAACAACGTTCCCCCTCTTTTTTTGGGATAAAAATCATTTGAAGCAAAACGGGGCTGAGAGGGTTCCTGCGCATAATGTTCCTCTCCTAGGTTGGAACTTGAGTCCTTCCGTTTTCTCACCATCTGCAGGAACCCCAGCAAACCTCCGAAACCTTGAACAGCCGATTCTATTTCTGGAAAGGACGTTATTTTTAGAGGCACAGCGTTGACTGGTGATTGATTGGCAGAGCGCGAGAGAGAGGGGATTAAAATTTAATCCCAAAGACACTTTGAGTGCAAATCCACTCGCCTACCCAGCGAAGACTAATCGTAAAGCTTTTAACCGTTCAAATTAAACAGACAGCATCGCAGTTTTCAAATCCCTTGTACTTGCCAACAGATCAAAGAAAGCGACGTTGTTTTGGATGCCTCCTTCATTAAAGCTTGGAGCATCCGCAATCCAACAAGCAACCAGGTGGGCTACTCGGACTCTGATGCCAGAGTGGGCAGATCAGGCCGATCCTTCGCGTTGGGCTACAAGTTACATCTGTCGATCGACCACAAAACAATGCTTCCTCTCTCTAGCCTGTTTGCTTCTGCCAACCAAAACGAGAAGAAGCACTTATTGACTCTACTTGAAAAAGCCAGATCGGTTCTTGGTCGGTGCAAAGCCAAGTTAAGGAGGGTGGTTGCTGACAGTCAATACAGCGATTCCAAACTTAGAAATGCCGTTGAAAGGTCGGCTATTCCGTATCCGGCAAACCATATGAAGGGTGTTGAGGGTCTTTTGCGGGTTGATAGGAAGTTTAGGACTTACGGCTCTGAAGAGCAAAAGAAAGAATATCATAAGAGGCCGCCTATTGAGGCGGTGAACAGTTTCCTGAAGACCCAGTTTAGCATGGCCAACAATAAGGTTCGGGGTTTGGGTCAGGTGGCGTTTTATGCGTTGTGCAGCATTCTTTGTTTGGTATTAAACAGGGAGGCGGCTCAAAATATCGGCAAACATGAAAAGGCAGTTTCACCAACCTACTTTAATACATAGTTTAGGGACAAAGCGGCGTGCTTCCTCTTCAGTTATGATGCCCTTCTCAATTAGTAAGTCAACTAAGGCTAGAGTGCATAGTGTCTAAGAGGTCTATTTCTTCTAAGGGTTCTCTTTCAACTTTGCTTTCTTCGATCATAAAAATAAAGTCTTATGTTTTCCACCTTTCGCTAAGTATCCTTGTTCGCTTAACCAATTCATAATGATTGTGCCTGAGAGTATCACTGTAGCCTTCGCCGATTTTGCCGACTACTTCTTTGTCCAAGATTTCAACTACTCCATCAGGTAAAGAGACTAAGATTTTCTTCATTTACTTACCACCTTTAGTTCTTGTTTTTCTTCGTTGGATTACTGAGAGCATTCACTAAAGTTATTGCTTCACGTTTTGTTGCTTGATCAATCAAGCCTTTCCAGTTGTTAGGGACGTTCATTCTTGCCGCTTGAGCTGGAGTTTTACCGCCTAGACTCTGGTGAGGTCGAACACAGTTATAGTGAACGCTCCAACCTTCAAGCAGCAGTTTTGTTGAATCATAGCTTTTTAGCCCTCTCATGCACCGTGTTCTGTCTTTAAGAGTGCAATGTAGTCTTTCAACGATGTTGTTTGTTTCTCTTGCCCTTATGCCAACTCTCTGAACTAACTCAACTCTTGTGTCCTTTCGCATGGTGTAGAAAACCTTGTTGAAGGCACTATTGTAAACATAAGAACCATCAACGAATACTGCTCTTGGTCGAACCTTGCTTTGGTCAACACCCTTCTTGAAAATACTTACTGTGTCCTCAAAGGTTCGTGTGTTTGAAAGGTGAGAAGCAACCATAAACCGTGTATCTTCATCTATCATTTCCCAGAACCAAATACTTCGACCTTCACAACTCAGCATGGTTTCGTCTTCATGCCATAGACCTGAGAGTTGAGGAACTTCTGAAATCATGTATTCCTTGACTAACTGTGAATATTTCTTTATCCAGTTCAGGATTGTAACCTGAGAAACCTTTTCTCCGAAAACTCTGCTCCAAGTTTCTCTGAGTGCTTAATCCAAAACCTTTTAAGTAGTTCATTCCAACGAAGATAAATTAAAGGGACAAGAATGAGCAAACTAGATTTATTTCAGAAAAAGAAGAGGCTTAATGTTGGAATAATTGCAGTTGCTTTAATCGTAATAATTGTTGGCGCAGCTTCATCTTGTTGCTTAAGTAGCGCAAGTGAATACCCGACTCTGTCAAGTATGGCTGGCACTTATTCAAACGCATCAACAGGAACCACAATAACTCTTTATGAGGATGGCTCAGCACTATTTGACACACACGATGGCATATGGCACATAGTCAACGCAACAGCCTTCGAAGTCTCATATACAACAATAAGCGGACGTCAATACTTTGAATTCAGAATCACAAATAACGGTTTCACAGCAGCCGAAACAGGAAACGTGTACGTTAAAACTGCTTCTGCGTCACCAAGCCCAACTTTATCTGCATCGGCTTCTCCGACCCCGACAGTGCCAGAGTTCAGCAACGCATTACTCGCTTTAATCGTGACTATGATCGCAGTCGCAACTTGCACAGTTGCTTTAGCAACAAAGAAAGGGAAAAAAACGATTTAATCAACAGGCACTTTGACCAACAACAAGAAAACTAAAATTCGAAAAACTCTCGTTTTTTTATTGACGTATGAGAAATCTGAAAAAAGTAATTTCGGGACAAGGCAGCGCACTACCTTTGAAATAGGATTCTTTAGAACTGCAGCAAATCATATGCGAGCATGGTAATTGTAGCTGAGTCTGATCAATACGAAGCAACTACCGAATATACTGTGGCAATGAGTCAAACCTCGTCCGCTGCACCCTCTCCGACGACTCAAACCTCTTCGCCATCGGCTCCTTCAAGTACGGGTCTTAGCCCTTCACCTTCAATCCCAGAGTTTCCCTCAACCGTCATTGCAGTCTTGTAATTGTTGCGATGCTGACTGTAGCCATTGTTGTGAAGAGAAAACAACGCTAGACCGCCTATTCCAGCTTGAAAAAATGCCATATTGGGTATAGCAATCAGACAAAGACAGAGACTCCATTACTCTGCACATTATGCGCAAAGAAGGGACGATTCGCGAAATCAATGGGAAAAGGATGAGTACGGTCCAAGCATTCAAAGATGGTTCAAGGAAAATGAGACAAAGATGGGGAAGGGGTTGGAAGAACTTGCATTAATACCCTTTCCAACCTACCGTTGTTATTGGAAGCCATGTACTAGCCGAGAAGAAGCTCTGACAACACTCATTGAAACCAAGAACATCCTCAATAAAGTAATTGACAATTACTTTGTCAGCGAAAGGACCATCCAAGAATAGGTCTTGGATTTGCCACGTGCGCGCGCGTTAAGAGACCAAAACCATCGAAAAGCTTGTATTTACTGAGCATTAATACTTTAGATGGAATCTGGGTCTTAAGGGGCTGAATTTGATGTATGCAAAAGATAAGGACATAAACATGCTTGCTTCAGAAGGAGTGCCTTTCAGTGTTCGCGGCTATGGATTGCTAGATTTTTATAACGAGCGCGATCAGTTAATAGAATTAACTGGCGAAATTCACGTTGGTCGAAATTCAGGTCTTCAGGATATTTATGTGGAAGTTTTAAATGGTGAAAATGACTTGCTAATGCCCATTCAAACTGTTCACTCAATTAAATGGAAAAAAAAGATAATAGAAAGAACGGCTCCGGTTCACCATTAACGTTTTGAGTCTTTCTGGTTCCGCATCGCAGCGCGCATGCGTGTTCCTAAATTAATTTTGAAGGTTAAAATTCACTTCTTAGGTCGTGGTTTCTAGCGTTATCTTCGTTGGAAGCTCATGGTTTGACACTTTTTCCCAAGTTTAAATCGAACCAAACGCAGTCTTTTTACTAATTTAGGAACAACCACGCGCTTCAACTTGACCGCTTGAATAGAATCCGCAATAGCCCTTCCGAGAAATCCAGTTTGCGTTTGAGGGTAATCCTGAACTTAAGTCAAAACCAAACTGTTATAAAGCTTCTAATAAGAAAGACAATCTATATCCGGGGAAAGTGAATTGAACAATTTAGAGAAAATGGTTTTTGAACAAGTTTATGAAAAGAGAAATGAAGGATGCATAGGTGATTGTGACATCATTTGCAGGAAGGAGAAACCCGCTTTGGAGAGACACGGACCACTTTCATTTTTCAACATTGGGAATAATTTTGAAGGCGACAAATACAAAATTCTCTTCGTTGGGAAGAATACCTGGTACGACAAGGAGGATGTCGATAAGCTAAAGAAATTCCCTGAATACCTGGAATCTGCTTTCCAAGACTGCAGAGCTGACGGTAGAGAAATGTTTGAACACAACCACAGAATGCTTTGGAATTGCATTAGGAAAATTACTCAGCAGTTGTATCCCAAAAGCCAAAATGAATCGGGGAGTTGGAAGTTCGATGAGTTATGGGCGTCAATTGCGATTACGAATCTTACTAAATGTAATACATCAACTGGTTCCGGAGACACGACACCTTATTCCTTGACCAGAAGATGTATACCATTCTTTAGCAAAGAGGTGAGCATTCTTATGCCTAAGCATTTGATCCTCTTCACGGGAAAGGGATACGATGATTATATCATGGATTTGCCTCTAAATGAGGGTTTCAGGGTCGAAAATATTACGGATAATGAGTATAGAAAACCCATTGGAAACAAAAACGCCAAGATACTGTGGTGGGACAGAAAATTCTCCAAAGATGGCAACGAAATTCACTTCCTGAGAACACGGCATCCGCAATTTGCCCCAATAGAATTTGCAGATGAAATCGTGAAATGGATACGAAATCATTAGCTACACCTTATCCATTTTTTAGTTCAATTCGAAATATTGGAAAACAGGAACTTTGAGATTCATGTAAAAAGTTACCTGTTGAAGGAAAAATTCCAATATAGAAAGTACAATAATGCATAAATTGACTTGCGAACAGACAAAGCAAAGGGAGGTATAGGTTGAATAAAATTATCGCCGTGATTTGCGACGACATCGATGGCGAATGCGTTTTAGCAACCAAGGACGATTTTGGGGATAAACATATCTTAGTCAGGCAAAAAGTCGGTGAACACAAGCTACCCGCGAAGAATCTACGGGGAGATGTTGTGTCGGAAAAGTATTCAGGATGGACTGATGACCAGACTCTGATAATAACTGATCTGAGTCAGGAAAATCTGAAGAAAGCCCAGAACCTAGGTTACAAAATCCCGCAAGAATTATTCGTTCCTGAAAGAAAACAGAAGAAGAAGGCGGCGTAGATGCCTCCTTTAGGATTCATTCAAAGTCTACCAGATGATCGCTATAGAGCAATTGAAGAAATAAGGAAAAAACTGAAGTTCACAAAACAGGAGTGGAGAGTATTCTTGCATGCATTAGCCAAAACCGATAATGGTTGGTTCGAATACATGCTTGGCGATATAACGATTAAGTTTGGAAAAGTAGTAGACATAGACGAACTCAAGCTTCATATAGAGCAAAACAAGGGCGGAAAAGTGTTAAAATCAGCTGTCTATATTTACGACCTGAAGGAATTTAAACAGACAAAAAAACTCTTTCAAAGTTACTTAGAAGCGGAAAAAGGTACCCAGTGACATCAAAATTTGAAAGTCTAACTATAAGAAGTCTTGCTTGAAAGTAATGAAGCAAAAGAATGTTTTTGTTTGCTCTGTCTTGCTCAATAGAGCATATGCTGGTTCAAGAAGCAGGCTTTTTAGGGTCAGGGCTCAGTTTGTTACGCATGAATAATGGCCTTTCTTGGGAAAGAAAGATTCTCTCGAATGGATTAGTGGTGCTACTGTGTCCTCTTCTGTCAAGAAGAACGTCACAATTGTCGATTGCAGTTAAGTATGGATCCAATGACGATTCTGAAGAGGCATCTGGAACTGCTCATTTTCTCGAGCATATGCTGGTTGGTGGCTCTCAGGAGAGAATTAAACTTCATCATGAAATTGAAGAGTTAGGTGGATGCTCCCATTTTGAAACCGCTCCGGATTGCATTTTCAGCAGCATGGATGTTTTATCAGGGAGACTTGTTGAGGCTTCTAGAGTTCTTTCAAAACTTCTTTTCGACCCAACATTTGTAGAAGAGAAGCTTGAGATAGAGCGCAAAGTAATTCTAAATGAGATTGATGAAGCCGCTGATGATCCACAAGACAAGGTCGAAGAGGCTTTAATAAAATGTCTTTTTAAGCATCACCCTGTAAGAAACCCCACCTTAGGAACAAAAAAGACTGTAAACAAGCTCACACTCATAGATGTAGAGAAGAGTCATCAAGACTACTTTGTTCCAAAGAACATGGCACTCATAATTACCGGTAACTTTTCAGGCAAAGAAGCAGAAACCGTCATTGAACATTTCCAAGACAGAGAAAACCATGGTTCAATTCATAGGAACTGTGTAGAAGCTGAGGAAAGCAGGCCAAAAGGAGAAATGGTGATCAAAAGATCTGGAATAAGTCAAGCATACCTGAACATAGGTCTCAGAACCGTGCCTGCAAAAAACCCATATGTGCCTGCGCTCAACTTGATTGATTCGATTTTAGGAATGGGGGAAAGCTCAAGGCTATTTGTGGAACTAAGAGAGAAGAGGGCACTAACGTACGATTTTCAGGCAATTAACATTTCAGGTCTAGACTACGGATACTTCACAATTAACGGAGCAGTGAAAACCAAGGCGCTGAGACAAACACAAGACATAATTCATGGAGAGCTCGAAAAAATCAAAAACCACCCAGTGCCAAAACCTGAGCTGGAAAAAAGCAAAAGCATGTTGATAGGCGACATTTACAGGGCGATTGACGATTCTCACGCATTACCAAGAATCATTGCTGAGCATGAAATTTACTTTGAAAACACAAGTTCTCTGCAAAACTATGTAAATGCAATAGCGCGACTATCTGAAAAAGACATAACGGAGACGGCATACAAGTACTTCAACGAAGAAAACTATGCAACAGCAGTGGTGACCCCTAAAAAATGACAAAGGCTGCTTTTTAGTTGGATTCACAACTTCGCTGGTTTGGATCTCTATCGGATTTTGGACCTGAACGGGTTCAAGTCCACACGCGGTGAATGTAACTATTCCCCTATCTTTTCCGACCACGTTAAACCAAGAGAAAGATAAAAAAGCTCCTTTTGGTTGAAATTACCCTTGAAAACGGTCAATTTATTTTTCAATCTAAAGATTTAGCCATTTTTTAAACCATTTAATTCTTCCAAGTTTTCTATTTTGCTGTATCAGAAGAACATTTTGATAGATTCTTGCGTCATTATCAGAAAGGCTATAATCAAGCTGTGCAAGCACTGGATAGATATTAGACGCCAATACTTTGCCTTGGGTTGTTGCCAAAACAAAAGAAATGACGCCTCCTCCGATAAACGCGGTTTTTCCTGATGAAAGTCGTGATTTAAGGGTCATTGCTTCTCCTCCGCTTGATAAGACCTTTAAGTTTAGCAGGTGAGAAATTTTATTTTCTCCTATTTGTTTTCTCAAAGCGGCCTTCACTAGCAAAGGCAACGTTTTTTCATCTGGAGACTTGGTTACTGATTCTGCAAATGTGAGAATTGCTTTTGAGAGTGATTCAGAATTGTTAACTACTGTATTAGCCGATTCTAGCCATTCCGCAATTGGTTTTACGGCATCCTTAGCGACTTTTAGTGTTTTTGGATATTCGGTATTAGGTGAGAGTTTCGAGTTCGCTATCTTTGTCTCCAGCTTTAAAATGGCATCGTTTTTGGTCTTAAGGTCATCATTGATCTTCTTAACAACTGTGGATTTGATGAGTTCGATGCTATCTTCTAATTTCTTCTTGGAATGAAGTAATTTTGTGAAGCGTTCAATGATGTCGGATTTTTCAATCATTCCAAAATTGTAAATGTAAACTTCAATCTCTTTATCTATCTGACCAGCGATAATTGATTGGATAGCTTGGTTATCAATAGTGAAATTCTGTCCCTTAATGTTATAATCAACTTGAAAGTATCCTATGATATCTGATATGGTGCTGACTATTCCACCAACCGCTGCCAATGCCCCGCCCGTAACTTCTGCTACTCCTATGGCTTCTGTGACTGCTTTTTCTCTTTCCAGCTTCAGTTTTTGTTCACGTAATGCTTGTTGTTTTAACAAATCGTCATTTTCTTGCATCTGCGTACTTAGCCTTTTTTCCAACAGATCTATACCTGACTCAATTTGAAAAACAGGGACATCGCCTATTGCAAAATCTATCTCGCTTACGATTAGAATCTTGGGTTTTATAGTTTTGAGTTTGTTTATCTCATCGACTATCGGTTTAGATGCATCCTTAATTGCTTGATATGCTACAGGTATAGCCATGTAGCCGAACTTATCGTCTGTTTTTATTTCTCCTTCCAGTGGTGTTGTCGTACCTTTGGGAAAAGTCGCTAAGATAGTTGCTTTTTGGGCCTCTGCAATCGCTTTTTGGTTTTCAGCTATGGTTTTTTGTTGAGCAACAATCTCCGAGGTATTCTGAAGTTGCTTAAGTTGTGGGTTTTCAACTTTTGGCGCGTCTTCAAGTGCTTTTTCAGCGTCTTTTACTTGTTTTTGTAAAAGCAACTCGTCTAGCCTTTTCTGTAACTCTTCTTTTGAGTCCTTCGTTTGCGAATCGGTAGAGGCAGCCATTTGTTATTCTCCAGTTTTTCGATAAGAATATGTATCTTATTAGAGCTGATTTCTTTATAACACTATTCAATAATTTAGTTTACCCGCATTTTTTCAGGGTTTTCTTTTTTGATTTTAAAGGGTTTTGATAAACCTTCCTTTATCAAGGAATTCGTTTAAGGTTAGTTTAAATTCTTTTTGGGAAATCAATGAGATAACCGGAGCAGGTTTCGAACCCACTAACCGATGGAGAATTCACCCACATTTCCCTATTTTTTAAACCAATGTCTTAGAGCGAGTTACGAAACGCAGTCAGGGCGCTTTGAAGTCTCATGCCATCATCCCATGACAGTTCGTTGCCATCATAGAAGATTGCTGTCAATCCTTGCATCATGCTTGGCAGTGCATCCTTCAGCTTCTTGTCTATTATTAGAATGACTCTTTTGTCATAATGCAAGAAAGCTCCTCCAACTTCAATAAGGACGTTTTCGTTGATTGCGTAAGTATCGCCTTGCTTCTTTTCCTCATCTGCGCTGATGCTTATGATTGCACAGTTACATTTCTTCATTAGACTGAAAACTTTGTCAGAAAGTGGAGTAGCAGTTGTTTCTCTTTCCTCAGCTATCTCGTAGCTGAAGCTCCCAAATGAAAGGACCTGCTTAATCTGCTCCAAGATTTTCTTGTTTTTGCTGTGTGAAATGAAAACCCATGGAGTATTGACTGGTGGACAAGGAGGCAATTCTGGAGTTGCTGTTTTCTCTGGTTCCACAAGTGCGCCTCCTGCCTCAATTGCAGCTTGGGCTTGTTCTGGAGCTGCCTTCGAGGCTGCACCGAGTTTGTCCAGCCTAAAGTAAGTTTTTCCCTGAATTGTCTCTGACAACTCCAACTCTTCTATGTTTTGAGTTAGGACAGCATAGCAGGCATCAGCTTCCTCTTTTTCCAGATGGAAAGATCTGATTAACATGTTCTTGAACGGTTCAGTTGGAGGGATAACTTTGCCATGCAAAACCGAAAATACATCTCGAAAAAGGTCTGGCGTTTCAAGTGCTCTGCGCTTGAGCGCATTGACATCCTCTTCAGGTGTTGGAGCGACTATCGAATTTCCTAAAGGACTCAGCGAAATGGTTTTTGTGAGCGCGCGCGCAGTGGAGATTTCATCCGCAAAATCCATCTTTTTTCTTGATTGAATCTCAAATCCATATCGCTCTAAGATAGGTTTAGATGAGAAAGATAAGAGGCATGGTCATTACTTCCTCGGTCGGACTCTACCCATGCAAAGGGGCAGTTGGTGCTTAACTGTTGAAACTTTAAATTCTCTAGTAAAACATTCATCACTTCAACAAATAGAATAGATGAATGCCCTTTAGCGGTTTTCTGAACAATCTGGAATCAAGCGGGTACGTCTATTTTTGACATATTCTTTCTTTAAGCATAATGTTGATTTCACAACTTAATTCAAATAGCATATCGTAACTCTTGACATTAGTTGGTAATCCATGCAAGTATCAAAAACCAATAGAATCCATCTCTTCAATTCAGCTTGTTATTGCAGCATTAAACGAAGAACAGGGAATCGGTCTAACCATCGCAGAAATGAAAGACACACTAGGCGACATACCAACACTAGTGGTTGATGGCAAGAGCACAGATAAAACCGTGGAATTGGCAAAAAACATGGGTGCAACCGTCCTAACACAAGACGGCACAGGCAAAGGAGATGCACTCGCAAAAGCCTTGGAACACTTGGACCCAAACGCTAACAACATCATACTCACGGATGCAGACTACACTTATCCAGCCGAGTACGTTCCAGACATGCTAAAAATTTTAGATGACAACCCGCAAGTTGGCATGGTATGCGGTAACAGATTCAACGGAAACGTAGACAAAAAAGCGCTATACAGAATATTCCACATAGGAAACAAGTTGTTAGCGTTTGCACATAAAACCTTAAATGGTGTTGCACTTGAAGACCCCTTAACAGGATTGCGTGTGATACGCGCTGATATTTTGCGTGAATGGCACATCGAATCTAAAGGTTTTGACGTCGAAGTTGAACTGAACAATTTTGTTCAGAATAAGGGTTACACTACTCAAGAAATCCTGATTAACTACAGGGCAAGACTAGGCGAAAAAAAACTTAAAGCCAGACACGGCATCACCATACTTAATCGAATACTAAAAGACATCCTCTAAACTGATTTTCATAACAACGCCAAAGGAAGAAAAGTACATATCCGAATAGGCAGAAGTTGAAACAAAAGCTCTTTAGCGGGTTACCATCTATTATGAATTGAATAGAGCCAATGAATAAACAGAATCTTGCCATATTGGTGTTCGTGGCAATTATAGTTGTTTTTGCTTCCTATGCAGTACTCGCTATATATCGTTACTACAATACACCACTAACTTTTTACGATAATGGAGTTAGTGATGAAGAGTACATAGCAATAACAAATCAAACAGTAGAAGCTCAGAAATTTCTGGAAAAATATCCTGATTCAGTTACTCAAGTTGATAGAAGTGGGGGGTTAGCTGTAGATTACAGGGTAAATGGACACCTCGACTCAGAGTATCTTAGGTTGCGACTTTTCATAGATTGGAGAAGCAACAAACCTGAAGATATGTTCGTTGATAATTCAGGAACTTACATTAAAGAGAATATACTGGAATACTTGGAAACGGTAGAATTTCCTAATTGATTGCAAACTTAGTTAGGATAATCCTCTTTTTAGGTTATAAAAAATCTCCATATTACTTTGAAAATACTCCCCTACCCTTTCAAACTTTCCTATTTTCCAACTTAGCCAAAAACATGAATCTGCTTACTGTAGAATTAGTAAAGCATGGAAAACAAGATAGCGTGCGCTCAAGTTTAATGGTATATCATAACCATGCTAAAAAGCACCATATTCACTGCGACTTCACCCGCATTCCCCTTTTTTTATCAAGTGCAATTGATTTGACACACATAATCGAAAAAAGCTGAAAGCAATAAACTTATAATCCAAGTCAAACCAAATAAAAACCGAAGTAAGTGGATAAAATGGACAGAAAATTAAAAACTATACCCGAACCCAAAGAGGGAACCCGAACCGTTTTCGCATCTAAAACGTTGCCAGTAATAAAAAGCAAGGGTGGTAATACTAACTATCTATGTGGCAATTGTGGAGCAAAATTAGGCGAGACTATCATCGAAGGAAAATTCAAGAATGTTGTGCTAAAGTGTCCAACCTGCAACCTCTACAACGAGATATAGTTTAGGTGACGTTTCTGCTCAAGTAACAGAGACTTAACAGAACCACCGAAAGGATTCTGTTACCGCATGACTTCATGGTTCCAACTTCTCTGCTGGAACAAGGAACGTATAATATTGAACTTTTCGGGAATAGTACCGAATTCTATCCCCCCCTTCCGGTTCCAAACCCAACAATAACAGCAGATGTAAAAAAAAAAGCACTTGATTTAGGTTGGAAAGGCTACCTAGTTAAAATGCACATTCTCCGTAACAATAGGTCAGTGATCCCTGATGAAAGTAGAGGAAAATTCTTCAACGAGCCAAAACTCAAGAATGCAACGGCTGTATTGGTAAGGCATAATTTTGACATGTATTTACTGGCGAATCCCTTTGCCGATACTCGTATAAACAGACTAAACATCCTTCAAGAATTGGCTGATTGTTCAGTTGGCTGGTAATTAATGACATGCGTTTTGTGGGAACAGGTTAATTTGTACTCGCTAGCGCATGCTCGAGTTTCTTTGCTTCTCTCTGAATCTGCTCTTGGGCATAAGAAATAAGCAAACATAAACCATTGTTTGCCACATACATCTCGCTGTCTTTTAAAGAAATTGCCATATCGTAAAATATATTCTCAATTTCTTCTTCAGAATCCGGCTGCAACTTCAATAATGATAAATCAAGGTTCGTTTCAGCAAAAGGAAATCGTTCTTGCAACTCTCGAAGAATTGTTCTTTGTTTGCAGAGTTGTTTGGTCTCTTTCAATGGCATACCTTTTCCTTTGTCAACGAGCATGTTCAAATTAAAAGTCAAATAGGTCAATAGGTTGATTTTTACCATTTATTGAACCTCTTAGCAGTATCATTCGAAGCGATTATTAGTTTTTCTATCTTCATGCTTTAGCACGCAAAATCTAAAAAATTAAGCTTCTGTTTTTCGTCCTTCAAAACGAACTTGTAACATTCACATTTAGGTTTAGTACATACCCTATCTAAAAAATATGAATGTTCACTTTTAAGATGCCCACACGTGCACATTTCATCTTTAATTTTAGCTTTATCCATCAAGATTTATCCTTGTCAAATAAACAACTTTAGCCTTCAAAAAGTTTTAGGTGTCGTTCAAACTAAATTTTTGTACCCATAACAAAAAAGAAAGAATCTAAGTTTCTTTCTTGCCAAGTTTCTTCTCTAACGCTAACAACCTCTCAAGCAACACCCCGAGCTCTTCACGTTCCCGCGATTTATTCTGAACCAGCGAATCAATAATCTGGTCCTTCTCCCCTACCTTAGCGCTCAACTCTTCCAATTTTCCTTTTAGAGTTGAGTCGGTTTGGCTTAGAAACTCCAAGTCAGGAAGGGCTTCACGGTATTTCTGGCGCAACTGCTCAATGTTCGGCTTGCTGTACGGTGCTTCCTCACCAGAGCATTTGCGTCCTTTGACTTTTTTAATCCAGTTGTTAGGGCATCCAGCGTTTTCAAGTGCTGTCTGAACTATCCGGCGTCCATCATGCAGGGTAAAGTCAACGTTAGCTCTTTGCTGAAGAACTGTGGCTTTTTTCGCAATCATCCTTTGAGTTAGAGGCTCGCCAATATTCCGCTTTACAGATAGGAAAACATGGTCGTCCTCGGTCCATTTGTGACCAAACGTTGTCTTCATCCATTCCCTATACTCAACTAAGATTTTCTTTGCTTCTGGAGTTATGAAGGTCTCTTGGCGAACACCTCTGTACTTTCCTTTGCCATGCCCTTTCACTAGGTCAGAAGGTAGAGAAATATGAGGAATCTCTTGGTTTTGCCAGTCTTCTTCAAAGTGATAAAATCGAAGTTCTGAAAGCGTTCCTAAAGCTAAAGCTGAAGTTGACCCGAGCATAACTAGAGCTTGGTCTCGGGGGTTTCGGCACGCTCTGAAGAGTGCCAAACGTTTTTGTTTTGAAGGCAGAGTGCGGCTTTCGTTCTGTATGTAGGGCATGGAACGCCCGGCTTCAGCTTGCAACTGCCTATAGTTTGCTCTAAAGAAGCCTCGGACGCACATGACGACATGCCATTTTCTTTTTTCCGGAAACGGCACTTTAGCGTTTGCCATGCTGTCAAGAAGGCGCTCTGCATCTAAACTGTTATAGTCCTTCTTGAGTTCTAAGAGTTGGTTTGGGTCTTTGCCTGAGTAGTTGCAGAAATGATAAAGAGACATCGCAACATTTGCTTGTCTGCTATTCAATTTACCTAAATAATTCATGACGGGCTCGTATTTTTTAGCCCAACCGTCAATGATGGTTCTCTCGCTGAAACCATACTTTAAATTCTTCCCGACGCCATTACTACTACTCATGAGCTTTCAGCCTTCAACTAATATTCATTATTGTTTGCCCTATATAGATGTGTTCATTTGTATCGCGTCACCTAAAACACTACATATCTCACGAACTGGAGAAAAGCTAGGATACAAACACCTGGAATCTCACTTTGCCTACGTGCACAGGACTTTGACTCGGGAAGTAGCCGTGTTCGAAAAGGAGTAACCATCAATGAGCATACGCATCATTTTTCTAGGAACGGGGGCAGCTATTCCGACCATTCAGCGGAACCTACCAGCTGTATTGCTGCAGCGGGGAAACGAACAGTTGATGTTCGATTGCGGCGAAGCGGTCCAAAGGCAGATGATGATTGCGAAATTAGGTCTGCACAAGAAAATCGGAATTTTCATAACCCACATGCACGGCGACCACGTACTTGGACTTCCAGGTCTCCTGCAAACTATGGCTTTAATGAACCGACAGAAACCCGTTGAGGTTTATGGTCCCATAGGCTTAGCCCATTTCTTAGAATGCCTGCGAGAAACGCTACAATTCCAACTAACTTTCCAAGTAAACATCCATGAAGTCACGAAAGAAGGTACAATTAGCAACGAAGAAGAATACCGCGTCACCGCGGAGCCTTCCAACCATGCAATCACTAGTTTCAGCTATTCATATGTGGAGAACCCACGTGCCGGAAGATTCCATCCAGAAAAAGCCAACGCCTTGGGGGTCCCGCAGGGTGAAGCTTGGAGAAGGCTCCAACATGGAGTTGAGTTTGTCCTGCCCAATGGTTGCGTGGTAAGACCTGAAGATGTCGCTGACCCGTCCAGAAAAGGAAGGAAGGTCGTTTACACAGGTGACACGAGACCCTTTGAAAACTTTGCCGACTTTGCTGCAGGCGCGGATTTAGTTATTCACGAAGCCACATTTGATGATACATTAGGGGAAAAGGCGAAATTGGATGGGCATTCCACGCCAAGCCAAGCCGCTGCCCAAGCTAGAGCTGCCAACGCAAAAAGTCTCATCTTGACGCATATCAGCGCGAGGTACTCTGACGTTGCGTTACTGCTGGAGCAAGCCAAAAGAATTTTTCCGAATACCACAGTTGCCCAAGATTTTTGCGAACTTGAAATCGCCTTAACCAAATAGTTGCTTGAGCTTTCGCAGGGTTTCCTCTGCCCCAAAGACCGACTCAGCAAGCACGGTTCCTGAAAACTCAATTGTCTTCAACACTTTGACGAATTGTTCCCAGTTGATTGAACCATCCCCAATTCCTAAGTGTTCATCCGTTTCTCCATAGTTGTCGCTGACGTGGATATGGGCAATTTTGTTTGGAAGTTTTCGGAGGAAGGGCTGTATTTGTCCTTCGAGGTTCGCGTGACCCGTGTCCAGTACTATACCAATGTCTTCTAATCCCGTTTCAGAGTAAAATCGAATGAAGTCTTGAGGAGTCTTCATGAGGAAGTTGTATTTCCCAGGTAGGTTTTCCATAGCCATCTTTAACCCAAAATCCGACGCAACACCATGAAGGTCGCGAATGCTTCCGAGGTTCTGCTCCCAATCCGCCCCTGGGTAGAACGCGCTGATGCCTGATTTGCTTCCCGGATGGAGAACCCAAAGGTACGCATCTAAATTGTACGCATTTTGCATGCTCCGTTTGAGTCGGTTCAGCGACGCTTTCAGCATGGTTTTTGATGGTGAGGCAACATTGATGTCTGCGAAGGGTGCGTGCACACTGTAATGTATGTCTTTCGATTTTGCGATTTGGTTAAGGGTAGCAACACGTTTCTTACTAAGAGCGTGTGTTCCGTCGTCGACAACTTCGATAAACGACGTGCCGGCTCTAACTAGCTGCTTAGTCATAATGTTGAACGGTTCGCTTAGCATGTAAAGCATTGATAGACCGACTCTAGCCTTGGACAAACAGAGTCACCTGATGGTTAATTGACTTTAATTTTACAATTCGTTCGATGCTAATAACAGTTTGCGGTCGTTTTCAGAATTTCAGTCTTCGGCAAGTTTTTTCTCTAGAGGTTTGCTGAGATTCCTGCATTTGGGAGTGAATAACTTGGAAAAAGGAAACACGCGTGCATTCAAGCAGTCAAATGCTCTTCGCAAAAGTTCAGACGCATATGAACAACAGCGGCACAGAAGCCTTAACAAAAATAGTCGGGAAGTTTCTTTAGATAGTAGGAGAAATCTTGGACCTGAACAACCAAATACCCCGTAGAAGAAGAGCAGAAGTAAAAGAACGTACAACAAAAATCCCGAAAGAACGAACAAATGCAAGCGTAGCGCAGTTTGGGTGAAGCAGCTTCCCAAATCCCTTTTCGAGGCAATTGTCGTCTCCAGGAGTGATCTAATAGGACCTAAATGCATCCTCTCCTTTTGCGAGCATTCTGTTTATATCATGCTGAGCCATTCTTGCCTTGTTTCAAGAGTATTTGACATAAAAATGTTTAAAACATGTAAATCATATTTTGTTTTAGATTGGAACATAATGGAAAGTTTTTTATCTTCCACTACAAGAAACCCTGATACGTAACATATTAGGGAGGAAAAACAGAATGGCAAAATGTCCAAAATGCGGAACTGAAGTCTCCAAGCCAAAGAAATCTTGGAAGATGGCGGGAAGACCAGATAAAGCAGGCAAACGTATGCAGCTAGAAATAGGCCTCTTCGAATGCCCCAAGTGCCACGCTATATTCCGCGAAGTCCTGAGCAAAAAGAAAATCTAAGACATCCAACTAACACAATCACTCTTCCCCACTTTTTCCTTTTTCGAAAACCTCGCGTCGACTGGAAAGTCTTTAAGAATACCGGACCCATAGAAAACATCAGCACACCTAAAATGGAAGGCGCAACTTGACTTCAACAAAAAGAAAGGTCTGGAAAAACGAAACTTTCCAAACTGCAATCGTGGTCATTCTCATCGTAACCGTAGTTTTCGGCATCTGGTACGGTTCACAAATCGCCCTAAACACCAAGATTCCTCCCGCCTTAGCTGTCGTGAGCGGCAGCATGTGTATCCCATATGACAGCGCATGTGACGGATGGACCCACCCATTCAACAGAACACTGCACGTTGGAGACATCATTATCATCCAAGGTGTCGACCCAAAAAGCCTAAACACACACTACCCTGACAGCGACATAATTGTTTTCCACAACCCAGACCTCCCAAGTGAGTTGATTGTTCACAGGATAATAGGAACTACTATCGTGAATGGAACCACATATTTCCAGACAAAGGGCGATGGGAACGGAAACCCATGGCCACAACAACCTACTTCTGGTTTAGATCGCTGGGACTCCTTTTCGCCACCCGGAGTTCCTGAGAACTTGGTGGTGGGTAAAGTAATTATGCGCATACCGTGGATTGGGTGGATCGCAATTGAGATGCAGAAATGGGGAGCAAGCAATTCAACTGTGATTCCGATAATCGTCGTTCTAATCATACTCCTCATTATAATCGAGTTTGTTCCATCAATCCTAGAAAAGAAAAGAAGCAACCCGACCAGAAATCCGCCAGCAAAACCAACGTGAACTCTGCTATTACTTTGATCGGTGGTCATCACACGCAATCAAAACGAGCAAATATTTTTATTCATTTAAAAATGAAAGTAGCAGTCGTAACATATTATGAAACGGAACAGCAGTAGGTAACCCATGATTTCAGCGCTTAGGATGAGTTGAGTCAAGATTCAATGTTGACAAGGTTGGAAGTTCCTTGTTGCAGTTGAGCCTCCGCTCCCTCAACAATGTGTAAGCCCAACAACTGTTCGACAGAAGCTACCTAGACGACAATCGCAGATGTATTTATAATAGTGCCGTTTAATAGAAAGTATTCAGCCAGAGAAGTGCGTCTCATGCCTCAAACAAAAGCTACTATAAGCATTGAAAATGTCGTTGCGTCCGCTACGCTAAACCAAAAGGTCGACCTAAACGCTGTAGTTAAAGGGTATCCAGGAGTGGAATACCGACCTGAACAATTTCCTGGCTTAGTTTTTCGTCTGAAGAGACCAAAAACGGCGACTTTGATTTTTAATTCTGGAAAGATGGTTTGCACTGGAGCAAAGAGTGAAAAAGAAGCCCGAAGAGCCGTCGCGAAGGTTGTTAAGGAACTTAAGAAGGGGGGCATAATCATAATCAGCAAACCTGAGTTGAAAATTCAGAACATTGTAGCTTCAGCCAGCCTTGGGGGTATGATAGATCTTGAGAAAGCTGCTTTCACGTTGGGTAGAACGATGTATGAGCCTGAACAGTTTCCAGGTTTAATTTACCGTATGGAAGAGCCTAAAGTGGTTATTCTACTCTTCGCAAGCGGCAAGCTTGTCTGTACAGGAGCTAAAAAAGAAGGAGATGTCTATGTTGCCGTGGATCAGTTGCATGTTTTGCTGGAAGATAAGACGCTAATTTTTTACGAGTAATTATGGTGTTCGCGGTCTTTTCTTCACTTGTTTCATAATGGTTTTGAAGCTTTCCTCATCAAGTGTCCCCATTTCGTAGAGAGTACTCGCCATCTCACTAATTTTCAGAAGTGGGTGAAGATTGATTCCATTCTTTTCAAGCAATTCCTTTCCGCCTTCTTCTCTATCCAAAAAAGCGACGGCGTCGGTTGCTACTCCGCCCTCAGCGCGGACGGACTCAGCTGCCTTCTTCAATGAGAGGCCAGTCGTAACCAAGTCGTCTAAGAGCAGGACTTTGTCACCGGAGACTAAGATGCCTTCCACGCGTCGTTCTCTTCCGTGAAGTTTGAACCCTTTACGTACGTATAGGAAGGGCTTTTTGAGATTGTAAGCTACTTGAGATGCAAAAGGTATGCCTGCAATGGGAATTCCAGCAACGCGATCAAAATTTTTTGTGCCGACTTGTTGGGCTATTGTTTTTGCGTAGAAGTCACATATGTCTTTAAAAGCATCTGGGAAGCTTGGGATTATTCTCAGGTCAATGTAGTATGGGCTAACCTTGCGGTTAGTAAGTTTGAAGAGTCCAAACTTTACGGCGTCTATGTTGGTCAGGATTTTGGCCATTTCGATTTTCTTTTGTTCTTGGGTAGTTATGTTTTCTTCTCCCCCTTTGAGACTTGGTAGAGTTTGTTTTGTTCAGGTATTACGCATGTGGTTTTGGGGAGTTCGGTTTTGAGGATTTGTGCGAACCTCTTTTGATTCTCTACTGAGCTGCTATGGTAAGGTACGGCAACTTTAGGTTTTGTCAGCCAAGCGATTTGGCTACCTGTTTCTGGCGTGGTTCCCGGTGCAATTCCGACTGTGCAGAACACGACATCTAGCTCTTCCGATTTGCCGATTTGTGCCATTTCCGGGTATGGTTGGCTATCTGCAGTGTGCCAAGTTTTCAAGCCGTCTTCGCTAGTTATGATGTATGTGACTGGTGTCCCTGCAGGGTGGCTGCATTTTTCGGTTTTGATGGTGACCGCTTCGATTCTAATTTTGTCTCCCGCGTTTGTCGCCGTTAGTTTGTCGGTTGGGAGCAGTAGTCTGAGTTTCTTGGCGGATGTTTGGTCGGCTATTACTGTGCAGCCGGTTGATTTCTGCAGGTCGGCTACAAGGTGCTGGTCTAGATGGTCGTAATGTTCGTGGGTAATCAGGATTGCGTCAAGTTGTGGAAAATTCTTGGCTTTCACATCGACTGGATCGATGAGCAGAGTTTTCGTGGGTGTTTTCAGAAGTATTCCTGCGTACGTGTTGAGCCAAGCGAAGAGTATGCTGTTCTTCTCTGGAACCTTGTCTACTGGCATGATTGTTTTCCCCAAATGTATTATTGTTTGTTTCGTTTAAAGCAGTTGCTGTCTCTACGGTTCTGTACTCAATATTATGATTATTCTATATACACTCTCATCACAACTCCGTCAAGTACTTAAGATATGCTTAACAAAACCCCCAAAAACAAATCGTTCGTCGACTTTTTTAAACAAGATGCACACCTGCTAAAACCGGTAAAGGCAGACCAAATAGTTTTCCGAATGTATTTAGACTTACAGTCTCGCATTCTTCAGTCTTGTAAATTTGTAGAGTTCACTTTCATAAAAAACTTGAAAGTTTGATTTCGACTTAAATTCAAGTATTTGCCTGGAGAGTTGCCTTCTTTGCACATAGTTTGATAACGCTTAATAGCTCCATGAGACGTGTCTTTAATTCATAAACGCGTGGTGAATTCATGGTAGACGTTTGGCTTCCATACGGAAAGACTGAAGTTTGCGTGCGGGTCCCGGCCCGCAATCTCATCGGATCAATTGAGCCTAAAGAGCGACCCTCATGCCCAGATGCCAGAGCGGAAGTGGAGCGTGCCTTAGCGGAACCGATACCTGTAGGAACAAGGCGCCTAAGCGAAATTGCATTGCCAGAAAGCAAAGTGGCAATAGTCGTCGACGACGCCACGCGAAAAGCCCCAAGCGACATCATGGTTCTCCCAGTCCTCGCGGAACTCACCTTAGCTGGGGTACGGGACGAGAATATCACGGTGATTTTCGGGTGCGGAACCCATCGACCAGTCACACCTGAAGAGGCAAAAATGCTTCTGGGCGACGAAGCAGTGAAACGGGTCAAAACTATCAGCCACGATTGCAGGGCAACGGACCTCGTCGCGGTGGGCACTACAAAGCATGGCAACAAAGTCCTATTGAACCATATCTTCGCCGAGGCGGACGTGCGCGTGCTCCTGGGCGATGTGAACTTTCACTACTACGCAGGCTACGGCGGCGGAAGAAAAAGCGTGTTGCCAGCCATTGCAGGCGAAGAAACAATCAAGCTTAACCACTCGTTGATGCTCAACACCAACGCCCACACAGGAGCCTTGGACGGCAACCCCGTCCATGAGGATATGACCGAAGCCGCAAAGCTTGCCAAGGTCAACTTCGTGGTTAACGTGGTTACCAACAGCAAATGTGAAATCGTGAAGGCATTCGCAGGAGAACCCGAACTCGCCTTCCAGGAAGGTGTGAAGCTTTGCGACGAAATGTTCCGCATAACCGTGGACCGAAGAGCTGACATAGTCGTTGTCAGCTGCGGTGGAAACCCAGCAGACATAAACCTGTACCAAGCTTACAAGGCAGTTGACAGCGCGCTTGAAGCTGTGAAACGAGGCGGCGTTATCGTGCTGGTGGCAGAATGCCCAGAAGGACACGGCAACCAAGTATTCTACGACTGGATGGTGCGGTTCCCAGATCTGAAGACAGTAGAACGGGAAATCAAACGCAACTTTGTCATAGGTGGTCACAAAGCGTATTACCTCCTCAAGGCACTGCAGAACCACCAAATCATCCTTGTGTCCTCGTTGCCCGACTACTACGCCTCAAACATTTTTAAACTAAAGACCGCACGAGCCGTAAATGAAGCCTTAGACGAGGCATTCAACATCGCAGGAAAAGCCGCGCGGGTTTGGACGATTTCTCAAGGCAACTTTACGCTCCCCGAGGTCAAGATTCCTGCAGAAGAAACGTTGACCGCGCCATTTACGATGGATAAAACGTAAACTTTAAGTTCCGTCTGGAAAATGGATAAAGAAGGACTGACTGATGCAAGAAACCATCAAACTGCGAAAGTTTGAACCCGATGACTTGCAGGACGTAATCCGCATCAACCGCGTTTGCCTGCCGGAAAACTACACGGACATGTTCTTCATGGACTTGCATGAACGCTTTCCCCAGACGTTCATCGTCGCAGAAGAAGATCATGAACTTGTCGGCTATATAATGTGCCGCATTGAAGTTGGCCTCAGCAACTTCGGGTTGGGAGGCTTAATCCGCAAAGGTCACGTCGTCAGCATAGCTGTCATGCCTCAAACTAGACGCAAGGGCGTTGCTTCGGCTCTGCTCAACGCTGCCATGGCAGGCATGTGCGACTACAAAGCAAAACAGATCTATCTAGAAGTGCGGGTAACCAACGAGGCGGGCGTGAATCTCTACAAGAAGATGAGCCTCGACGTCATCAGAACCATATCGGGATATTACAGTGACGGCGAAGACGCATACGTCATGAGCAAGAAATTGTAGGCATTACTTTCTGCTATTTTTGCGAAACAAACAAATTATTATTTATATAAAATCTCCAAGGCCTATGTTTCCATTCGCCAGCATAGTCGATTCCGATCCGCGAGGCCTGAACGAGTTGGTTCTCGGCAATTATTACTTCGTCGTCTCTGATATAGAAGGGGCCCGCAAAGGTCTGCGTCGTTCTGCATCTTCGTTATGCCCAGAGCCATGCAAAGCCTACTGGGGCCATTCGCCAAATCTGCTATTTTGCCCTTTGCAGCGGATCTACGCCCAAGCATAAGCTCGACTCCCTCCAACGGCTGCAACGACCGGAAGAATACAGCTTCGGGTTTGCCAGGAACCTCTCCGCTGACGACGTTGAAACAGTAGTACATACCATAGATTAAGTAGACGTAAGCGTGTCCTTTCGGTCCAAACTGGGTTTCCGTACGTTTGGTCCGCAGGTTCCCAAAAGCATGCGACGCCTTATCCTCGGGACCCAAATATGCTTCAGTCTCAACAATTACACCTGATGCGGTGCCCTCAGCAGTTTCGTGCACTAAGGTTTTTCCCAACAACTCCCTCGCCACTGTGAGAACATCCCGTTCGTAGAACGCGCGTTTCAATATCATTAGTTGAAACAACCATACAGGACAAAGATAAGGTTTGCCAAGACGGTCAGGGCATTCAGGCGGTCGTATTGTTTTCCACCGGAACGAAGCCTCTCCTCACTTGTTCTTCTCTCGACCCAACGAAACCAGCAGCGACAATGTTTATTTAGTTTTATTGAAGTGCCTACCTGCTTCCTCGCTGATTGAGGATATTGGGCAAGGGCAGTTTGGAAATCCTAAAATTCATCGCAACGCTCATCTAATCGTCAGGAGCTAACGGAAGATGCCCTATAACGAACTCAGAAAAGATTACTTTCTAAACCGCTGGGTGGTCATCGCGACTGAACGCGCTCGAAGACCAACAGATTTTGCTATGAAAAAAACTGAGACTGCCAAAATTGCGACCTGCCCGCTTTGTTCAGGCAATGAACATTTGACGCCCCCAGCCACGCTTGTTTACCATGAAGAACAAGGCGAAATCCGAAAAACCAAAGAACAAGATGACTACCGAGATAAAGATTGGCTAATCCGCAGCATCCCAAATATGTTCCCCGCTTTCTCCCCAGCAAGAGATCCAACCGACGCAGACCAAATAATGGAGAACTCCCGTTTCGGTCACGCCGTCGGATACCATGAAGTTCTCGTTGAATCTCCAAACCACAGCGATCAACCCACCGAAGCCCCACTTGGGCAGTTGGTACATATGGTCAACGCGTACAAAGACCGATTAAGCGATATCGCGCGAGAACCCTACGTTCGGTACGTTCAGATTTTTCGTAATTACGGGTTAAAGGCAGGAGCTTCTCTATCTCATCCGCACAGCCAAATTATTTCCACCCCGTTTGTTCCAGCTATAGTTGAGGGGGAACTTGCAGCCAGCAAACTCTATCACGATGAAAATGGCAGGTGTGCGTTCTGTGACCTAATCAAGAAGGAATCGGAAACCCCGAGGCTCATCTTGGACAATAGAGCATTCATTGTTCTTGCTCCCTACGCGAGCGTGAACCCCATGGAGTTTTGGATTGTCCCTAAACGCCACGCGCCAAACATTCTCAGCCTTGAAGCGGAAGAAACGGAAGCCTTCGCGCAGACTCTGAAATCCACGTTAAAAGCCCTCAAAGTTGTCGTGAACGACCCACCCTACAACTACGGCATCCACTTGGCAATAAACAAAGGCGCAGAGGACTACTACCATTGGCACCTAGAAGTTTACCCCAGCCTTGCGATTTGGGCCGGATTCGAAAAAAGCACAGGCACCTTCATTAACACAATTACACCCGAAACGGCGGCTGCCGAACTCAGGAAAGCCACCCAAGGCAGTGTTTCCTAGTTTGGAGACTACTATTCATTAGTAGCTTCATATGAAAAGGCCTATTGGCTGCACTCCTTCGATCATTTCTGTCCTCGCCACCAATAGTTCCAAATGTTTTGAGTCTTTGAGATCTCTCCGTTTTTGGGAATCGTCCTTCTCTTTCCAGTTAGAATTGAACGTTTTCTTTTCCGATTTTTTCTCCTCCTTGTCAGAGGGCTTTTCTTTTGGTTAAAGCAAAGCGTTATTAACATTCATTTGTAACTCCTAGCGGTGAAAACGCTTTGAAGCCAAAGCTTCAACCTCCAATAATAATAGTGAATTTCAAAACCTACCTTGAAGCGACAGGTCGAAAAGCCGTCGAGCTCGCTGAGCAAGCAGAAAGAGCCGGCAATGAAACAGGTGTCTATATTGCTGTTGCTCCCCAATCTACGGATATCAAAGCTGTTGCGGATGCCGTGGAAATTCCGGTTTTCGCGCAACACGTCGACTCGATTAAGCCGGGCAGTCACACCGGTCACATCCTTCCGGAAGCGGTTAAACAAGCCGGAGCAGTCGGAACGCTTATCAATCATTCTGAAATGCAGATGAAGCTGGCAGAAATCGACGCGATTATTAAGCTGGCGAACGAGCATGAACTTATCTCATGCCTCTGCACTAACAACCCGACCACAAGCGCGTCTGCCGCCTACCTTTGCCCCGACATAATCAGCATCGAACCCCCAGAACTAATAGGTACAGGTGTGGCTGTGAGCAAAGCCCAACCGGAAGCAGTAACCAACACAATCAAACTTGTGCGCAAAGTCAATGATGAAGCCGTTATTCTTTGTGGCGCAGGGATAAGCCACGGTGAAGACGTTTCTGTGGCCTTAAAGCTTGGAGCACATGGGGTGCTTGTGGCAAGCGGGATCGTAAAAGCGAAAAACCCATATATGATGCTACGTGAGTTTGCCGACTCAGCTATACTGTGACGTTGATTACATGAAAGTCGAAGCCGAATGCGCCAGCTGCCTAATCTCCCGAGGCTGCGCCGAAACCTACATGGCTACCACAAACCCTGCGCTGAGGTTCCGATGCATGTCAGAGCTTGTGAAACTCGTTAACAAAGAGTTTAAGCCAATTTCCAATGCCGCTGAATTAGGCACCAAACGGGACAAAATAATTAGGGAACTGACGGGCAACCTAGACCCTTACCATCGCACCAAAAAACTCAGTAACGAAAAGGCTAAGGAACTTCTACCCTATGCTCAGAGGTTCGTCGACGAAGGTTACAGCCAGCAGGACCGTTTCAAGAAAGCTTGCCTGTGTGCCATCGTGGGCAACATCATGGAGTTTGATATACCTGGACACACTTTTACGCTCAAAGATCTCCGAAAAACAATCAAGGACGCCGCCAAAGACCTTGTCATCGACGATGTAAGCAAGACCTATGAACTCACGAAAAAAAGCGGCAATATCCTCTATTTGGCGGACAACGCGGGTGAAATCGTATTCGACACTATCCTCGTAGACCAGCTTAAGAATATGGGGGTGCACGTGACTTACGTCGTGAAGTCGGCGCCAGTAATAAATGACGCCACCATGAAAGACGTAGAGTTCAGCGGCATGGAAAAGCTTGCAGACCAAGTACTGACCACGGGCGCAGACGCAGTTGGTCTGCAGCTGAAGCTTGTTAGCCCAGAGTTTCTGAAGGTCTATAGTCAGGCAAAACTGGTTTTTGCCAAAGGCATGGGTTACGCCGAAACTCTGACGGAATACGAGCTAAAAAAGCCCCATTTCCTTATGTTTCGTACCAAATGCACGCCGGTGGCAAACTATTTCTGCGTTCCAAGAAACAAAAATATTGCGAAGCTGATGCCTTAAAAATGAACTTCCCAACATTGATGCTAACCCGAGAAGACCTCTCAGATTTCGACTCCGCCGTGCAGAAAGAGTGGCTAGTCACCAATGGACTAGGCGGCTATGCATCCAGCACCGTTTTAGGAATAAATACGCGTAAATACCATGGGCTACTCGTAGCAGCGTTGCATCCTCCGGGCGACCGCACCGTGTGCCTAGCAAAACTCGACGAAGAGATTAGAGTAAGCGGCACTACCTATCAAATCAGCGCAAACCAGTTTAGCGACGTCTTCTACCCAGAAGGCTTCCGCTTTCTGCAGTCTTTTTCAGCCTCACCTTATCCACTTTATGTTTACGAGGCGGGTCGAGTCACCATTTCAAAGATGCTTTTTATGCCTCACGAAAAAAACGTGATCGCTGCAATTTACAGAATTAATAACCAGAACCGCATTGACGCGCAAATTTTAATGACTCCATTGACCACCTGCAGGCACTTCCACCAAGTCGTCCACAAATCAGACGACACTCAAAGATTCCATCAAGACCAAACTAGCCAAAGGGAAGTGCAACTGAGTTTTGAGGCCTCCGGCGCACAACTCATAATACGTGCAACCGAAGGAGAGTTTCACGCAGAACCGAACTGGATTGAACGCATATTCTATCGCGAGGAAGCGTTAAGGGGAGAAAGCAGCATAGATGACTGCTATCAGCCAGGCAATTTCGAGATAAGAGTCCCTCCGAACGCCGAAAAGGAATTGGCAATCGTAGCTTCTGCGAACCTGAGCCAACAGAACAATCAAGCAGCAAAATTTATGGGCGCCTCTGTGGCAGAATTCAAAAGTCTTTTAGAACAAGAACTGCAGCACAGAGCCAACCTCTTCCTGCCAATCCAAAGCTGGGGCATCGCTACTTCGTCAAACGATTGGCTTAGATGGGTTCTTTTGGCTGCAGACAGCTTTATTGTCAAGGGACCGAACAATGGAAAAAGCGTGATAGCAGGTTACCATTGGTTTGAGGCGTGGGGTAGAGACACTTTCGTTTCTTTGCCTGGTTTGATGCTTGTTACTGGAAAGTTTGAGAACGCCCGCGAGGTGTTGGTTGGCTTCAACAAATTCTGTATGAATGGACTCATTCCGAATTTTTTGAGCGAATTGTCCTTGCTGCCCTCATGTAACACAGTGGATGCTACCATGTGGCATGTCAACTCCGTTCTGCAATACCTCAAGTATACAGGTGACTTTGACTTCGTAAAAAACGAGCTGTGGGAAAGCCTCAAAGACATCATCGAAAGCCACACAAAAGGCACCGGGTTCGGCATTCATATGGACCACGATGGCCTGCTGGCGCATGGCGCCCAACTGACCTGGATGGATTCGGATGTGGACGGCAAGGCAGTTACGCCCAGGGCGGGTAAAGCCGTCGAAATCCAAGCGTTATGGTATAATGCAGTAAAGATAATGCAGTTGCTCGCCGCTAAATTCGACGAGAGAAACCTTGTAGAAACCTACAGCGCCTTGGCTGACAAAGCAAGAACTAGTTTTAACCGAAAATTCTGGAATGCCAACAAGAGTTGCCTCTTTGATGTTTTAAGCGAGTTTGAAGTAGATGCGTCTTTACGCCCTAACCAAGTTGTTGCCATTTCCTTGGATTTCACAATGCTGAGCAATCAGAGAAGTGAGCTAGTGGTTGATTTGTTGGAGAATAATCTTTGGACGCCGTGTGGGCTACGTACCTTATCCCGGAGTGACTCCAGATACAGGGGTAAATACGTTGGTGACAGAAAAAGTCGAAATCAAGCTTACCACAACGGCGCAGTCTGGCCTTGGCTGACGGGTCCCTTTACCACGGCGTTCCTCAAAACCAAAGGTTACAGTAACCTAAATATCGAGTACTCCTTCAGAACTTTTTTGGAACCACTTTTCAAAGCCCAAACTATGGAGGCCTGTCTGGGAACGATAAATGAGGTTTTCGACGGCGATGAACCCCACACCCCGCGAGGCTGTGTTTCGCAGGCGTGGAGTTTAGCTGAACCTCTACGCGCTTACGTTGAAGACATTCTTCGAGTAAGACCAAAGTATGAAAAAGAAGTCCTGGGTCCTTCCAAAACCTCAACACCCGAATCTGCGTTATAATCAAATGGTTGCAGAGAAGGGGCTTGCTCCTATTGTGTAACGCTGTGATACCAGCTTAGAATGTACTCCGGAAGTTTCAATCCTCTAGATTCTAACCTCTCTGCTAACCTGACGGGAAGCGGACTCAAAACGTAGGCGGCCCTAGTATAGAAACGTCGGGGTGCTCCGTTTCGCGATCCTTCCTCGAGGACAATTTTGAGGTCAGATTTGTTAGCAAGCGTCGAATCCTTCCTTCCAGTGATTGAAAGAACGGTTCCGTTGAATTTCTTGAGAACGTCACACCAAAGAAGAACCGATTTGCTTTCTCCAGTAAAAGACATCAAAATTTCAAGGTCTCCCGCGCGAGGATGAGGCGTATTAACGCCACGCGTCATGAAAACGTTGTCGCCAAGAAACGTCTTTATGTGGAAAAGCCTCACGCCCGTCATTTTCATAATCTCGTTAGCTGTTCCCTTCCCGCCTAGATACACATTGGTTCTTTTCTCCATTATGTCAACGAGTTTTGTGTAGGTCTCAGAATTCACGTTTGCATCAATTAATGCGCCTATGGTGTTAAATTCGTCTTCGCACATTGAGAAAACATCATCTACGTCGAGGTTCCTGTAGATAGCTTCAACCATCAAATTCATGAGTTCAAGGGTGCCCAACTCAAAGATGTCGCCCATCATGCCTATTTCACTGTAATCAAGCGAGGGCTTAAGTCTTCCGCGCCCCTTAATGTGGACCACAGAGCCATGCTTGAACGTTACGTCGGCTAACGGCGACTCCAGAGCACTGGTGAACAACCCCATTCGAAACTTGTTGGACTTCTTTTCTTCAATATATCTTGACAAATCCTGAGCCATAGCCAACGGGTCATCTGAGTAGCCGCTTCCACTGTTGATTAGAAGCAGAACCTTCTTGTAGCGCCTGTCCAAGTCTGCAGCCGCATCATACATATTTTTGCCTGGAAAACCAGGATCGTCTGGAGTTAGTACAACCTTGTTTCTCCAACCAATTTGGCTTAGCGCTATCTGGCTCATGGCGGCGTTGAGCGAGTAAAGTGATCTGCCTGACCCACTACAAACTACGCAGTCCGCCGCCTTCAAATCATCAAATAAAGGTGCCAAACTCTTTTTGTTAACGCTCAAAACGTTGTCTCTAACTCGGTTAACGTAGCCGATGCAACTTACTCTACTTCTATTAGCCACAACGACCCCAGTTCAAACTGATGTTAAGGTATAGCTATATTATTCTTCCGCTCCGTTAAAGACAAATAAAGCAAATTTAATTAAAGCATATGAAAAAAAGCGGGTCGGGGAGGCTGATTAAACAAACAGCGCTGCGGAGGAGGCACTTTGCGCTAAATGTTTATATCAACTCGAAACATTCAACAATAAAAACGGTGAAATCCGATGACAGCAAAAAGTGAACTTGGAAAATTTGATTTTCTCCGAAAACTCGCCTTGGAACTTGGCGCCTCAGACGCAAAAATCATCCCTTCCAAAAAAATCGCTGTCGAAGACCGCATAGTGTTAAAATGCAAATTTGGATGCAGCAACTACGGCAAAACTCTAGCTTGCCCACCGTACACGCCCTCAGCTGAAGAGTTCCGAAAAATCGTAGCAGAATACAGCTACGCCTTGTTTATGAAGTTCACCTCCAAAGCAGAAGCTGATCCGGAATTGCAGAAGAGCCTCTCCAAACCTGACACGAACACTCTCCCAAAAGACATCAAAGAAAAAGTCGACGAATTTTGGACGGCGTGGAAAAGAGACAAAGCAGAGATGCTCGGTTCAGTCGTTAAGCTTGAGAAGGCAGCCATGAGTAAAGGCTACTCGTTCGCCATCAGCCTGGTTTCGGGTTCATGTCAACTGTGCGATAAATGCCAAACCGATACACGCATTTGCATTCACCCAGACATAGCGAGACCTAGCGAAGACGCGGTCGGCGTGAACGTAAAGAAAACCGCTAAAAACGCCGGAATCCAATTCGCTTTCCCATTCCCGAAGAACCCCGAGTCCTTCGCGCTACTCCTGATAGACTAAAACCTTATCTTCTAAGCTCCCATAACTTATCGTTGTGACCTGATATGGATGTCTTTGAAGCCATCCAGAAACGCAAATCTTCCAAGACTGACGAGGCCACGCTCGTATCTAAGGAAGCACTAAAGAAGCTATTGGAAGCGGCTAGGCTTTCGCCTTCAGCCAAGAACATACAGCCTTGGCACTTCATTGTGGTCACCGACCCAAAAAAACGCAAGGCACTCTCCAAAGGCGTGTTTGCCAAGTTCCTCAGCGAAACCCCAGCAGTCATCGTATTATGCGGGGACGAGAAAGCATCGCCTGAATGGTATATGGTTGACGTTGCTTTGGCTGGGGAAAATATGGTACTTGCAGCCACTGAAGAAGGCTTGGGCACATGCTGGGTGGGCAGCTTCGATGAAAAACAAGTGAAGACTCTGGTGGGCGTTCCTGAGGACCTCAGAGTTGTGGCTCTTCTCGCGGTTGGATATGCCAAAGAAAAAGCAAGCTTAACCTCGAAGGTCATCAAGTTCTTGCGTAGACGCAAGACTATGGACGAAATCGCTAGTTGGGAAGTATACGGGCAAACCCTCGAAGGAAAATGATGCGTTCCCTATCTAAGTGAGCGTTTGTTGTTTTTCAGCTGAAACAAAAGTGGATACCCGCACTCCTATGAGTCGGATTTTCCTGCCAGAATGCAAGTAGGGAAAAAGCAGGTCCTGAGCGTTCTTCTTCAAGTCTTGGGATCGGTTAGTCATGAACTGCAGCGTCCTGCTACGCGTGTGAGTTTCAAAGTCATCGTACCTGACTTTAATGGTGATGGTTCTGAAGAAAAGTTTCTGGCTAGCTGCTTCTTTGCTTACTTCTTCCGCCAACTCGACCAAGTCTTCCAGAACCGCCGGCACATCTGATGTGTCCGAGTCGAAAGTGGTTTCGTGGCTTATCGACTTAGCTTCGGTGCGTTCCTCAACTTCGCTGCGGTCAATACTATGCGCCATCAGATACATCTGCGTGCCCGCCACCCCGAACATCCCAGCGAGCACCGTAGGGTCAGAATGCGCCAGGTCGCCAATTGTGTTAATTCCTTTGGCTTTGAGCTTCTCCTCAGTTTTGCGTCCCACCCACATCAACTTACGCACTGGAAGGGGATGGAGGAATTCTTCCGCATATTCGTTTCTGACGACAGTTAATCCGTCGGGTTTCTGAAAGTCGCTTGCAACTTTCGCAACCAGCTTGTTGGGTCCCACTCCAATAGAGGCGGTTAGGTGTTCATTCTCGTTGATTTCTTGCTTGAGCCTCTTCGCCAAGGCTTCTGCTTCCGCGTAGTCGTTAACTCGGGAGGACACATCAAGGAAAGCTTCGTCAATACCCCACTGCTCAAACTTGTCTGCGTACCGCCGCGCGATAGCCATGATTTCATTTGACACTCGAATGTAGAGAGGAAAGTTCGGTGGCAAGTAAACGGCTTCTGTGCACAGCTTATAGGCGCGGCTGATGGGCATGCCAGATCGGACACCTGCTTTTCGAGCCAGGTAGTTGCTTGTGGAAACAACGCCCCTTCCCTTGCCGCCTTTCGGGTCCGCGCCGACCACTACAGGTTTGCCTTCTAGATCGGGGTGTTCGCGGATTTCCACTGCGGTGTAGAAATGGTCCATATCAAGGTGAAATATTATTCTCATTGGAGATCACTAGCGCAGCAAAAACCCCTTCTTCTTTTCAGGGAGAAACTCCATGCTGATCGAGTTGACACAGTGGCGCGTATTTTTCTCCGTGAAATGTTCCCCAACAAACACGTGCCCAAAATGCGCACCGCATTTAGCACAGGTTATCTCTGATCGCTCGCCATCCTGGTCAGCGGAGCGTTTGACGGCACCTGGGATTTCCTCTATCAAAACTCGGCCATCCGCAGTTGGCTTCAAACTTGCTTTCGGAACGGTAAAGCGGTGTGCCGCAACGTTTGCAAATGTAAGTGCCTTTCTCCCAGAACGCGAAGTACTTGCCCGTGAAAGGCGCTTCCGTGGCTTTGCTAACGATGACGCTTTCTTCATCCACCGTTAATTTTTTCATTTGGGTTTCATTTGTGGACTCCAAGAAATCACCTGCGTCAATTATACTGCTTTTGGGTTGAAAAACAATTCGGAAAATTGTCCATCATTTGCAAAAGATTTCTATAGACTAAAATCTTATGTTGAACGTGTCTTTCTAGAGGCTTTCTAGGGTCTCCTCTAGCTCGCTTAAGCTTCTTATGGTTCGGTCAGGTCTTGTGTTTTCCAAATCTTTTTGGGGTCTTCTGTCGATGTAGACAGTTTTCATGCCTATCTCTTTTGGACCCTTCACGTCGGCATCGATTGTGTCACCAACGAACACCGTTTCAGATGGTTCAAGTTGCAGTTTTTTCAAAGCGTACAGGAAGATTTCTGGGTGAGGCTTTCGCCTGTTTACCGCTGCCGAAACGACTATGACTTCGAAGAGGCTACTCAAGTTGTGTTCGCGAAGGAGGTTCTCCACGCATTCGGGTATGGCAAAGTTGGAGACAACACCTAGGCGGTATTTACCATAAAGTTGTTTCAAGGAGCTCGCGGCATTTTCATCTATACGAACGTAGTTCATAAATTCTCTGCAGAAAGCATCAGTTGCACCCTGAACTAGATTGCCCTGCAATTCGGGGTGGTATCCCAAGATGCGAAGAGCGTTTCTGACGCGGATATTGAAGTGTGGTTCCTCCATTTTCTCGTCTGCGACCTCATAAAGGGCATCCCGCGCCCTGAGATAGGCATCTCGAAATGCTTGGAAGCTTGCTTGTATGCCGTTTAGAGTTAGGAAGGTGTGCATGCTTCTAACAGCCGGGCTATAGAAAGCATGTTCTTTCTCGATAATCATAAGTGTGTCGAACATATCAAAGAGGACAGCTTGAACGGGCATCGGCGGTTTTATCCTTCTAATGTGCAGACACTTCGATTGCTTAAAATGGTTTTGCAGGGCAAGTAATCTTTGTTTCATGTAGTTTAGCTGTTCCCTGAATCGAAAAAGAAACCCCAATAAAGCCGCTACGCTTACTGTTTGCTTAAGGGTTCCACATAAGTTTTTCCTTTTTCCCGTAGGGCAGGGTACTCATCCAGCATCGCTTTCACAACTTGCCAACGAAACGCTTCAACGCCCACTTGATAATCCAGTTCAAGCCCTCCTATTGATTTGCCCAAGAAGACTTTCAGGCGGAAGCCGAATGTTGGCTGTCATTTGGCTTTCTCCAAGCAAATCCATTATGCTTTCGTGCCTAGCCAAGAAATCTATGCCCTTTTCGGTAGAGCGGTAGACTTGCTTTCCGTCACTCACGGTTCTTGATAGGAGTTCCGTATCTGTCAGGAGCCGCAGATACTCGGTGAGTTGACTGAAGCTCAAGTTGGCCTTGTACATGATCTGCGTCTTCAATGCACCATGCTTCGCGATGTCCATTATTTCCGCCATTATCACGAGTTTGTCACGTCGTTTTTGGGAGTCATACATTCTTGTGGTCATTTCTGGTTCCTTCCTACAGAGGTTTCCTCTATAGGTGAGGTACAGACCTTAGCGTATTAAACCGTCTTCCAGACTCGCAACTATTTCGAGATTCGTAATATGCCATGCATGCAGACCCATTTTTGCCGAAGGAAACCTTTTTTGGCTGGGGGAGACATCCAAAGCAGGCGAAAAACAAATGTTTATTGGCCTTATCAGCGACACCCATGACAACCTTCCTCTCGTCGAAAAAACCATCAACCGGTTAAACGATGAAAAAGTCGACTTGGTCTTGCACGCAGGAGACTACACTTCACCCTTTACTGTTCCAAAGTTCAAGGCCTTAAACTGCAGGTTAATCGGGGTTTTCGGCAATAACGACGGTGACCACGAACTCCTCAAGAAAAGGTTTGGCGAAACTCATAACTGCGAGGTCCGCAACAAGTTCGCCCAAATCGACCTGAAGCGCTTTAGAATCGCTTTGCTGCATGGCGACGAAACTGAATTGCTCAATTCTCTTGTGAACTGCGGGGGTTTCGATGCAGTCGTAAGCGGCCACACCCACATCTCCGTGAATGAGACAGCAGGCAAAACATTGGTCGTGTGTCCGGGCGAAGTCTGTGGATACCTGTATGGGAAACCAACCTTTGCACTGCTAGACACGGTGAAACGTAAAGCAACAATAGTGGAGTTATAGATGCCATCATCGGCAATCGAGGCAGAAGAGGACAATAGCCAAATTAACAAGCACCACATATTCAAGCTAAAAGTGACTCAAATTGTCTGAAAATCATCGTTCGCCAGGCGAAATAGAAGTAGACTTCGACAGGCTTGCTCGAGTAGGCAATAAAATCAATGAGTTGCTTGTTAGAAAAACCAAGGGATCAGCGGAGGCTTATGCAGTTCTGCGTTTTCTCTGCGTGTGGTACGAAGAAGATTTGGGAATTTCTTTTGCGAACGAATTCGAGCAAGAACTGCACAGGGTAGTAACAAAAATCCTGAATGATGTTGAAGGCACCCCTGAAAAATCGAAAGTTCCTTAACGCCCCCTGAACCTTATTCGTTTTGCCGTCCACAAAATCTTCGAACCTCTCCCCCTAATCTGGCAAGGGGCTATGCTGAAGATTGCGCCTAATTTGGCTTGTTGAAAGGTTCTCTCAGTAGGTTAGCCTTGGAGAACAGTTGCTTTAGTTTTTCGTCGTTTGCTCCGTTCCTAATAGGTGTTAGGATGTCCACGAGGTTGTCGTTGCGCATGAGGCAAGGCTTCAGCTTACCGTCGCTGGTCACCCTCATGCGGGTGCAGTGCATGCAAAAGTCGCTGTTCTCTGTTGGATGCACTACCTCCACAGTTACTTCGGGCAAGTGATAAATGAGACGGTTATGCATGAGCCTTCGTGTCTCGATGCTCGTGGCTTTTTCCCTTAGCATGGCTTCTTGTTCTGTTAGGAATCGATGATGTTTAGAGTAGTAATCTGTGCTCACGTTAATGGGGTCCAATTCGATAAGCTGCAGAATCACGCCCAAGTCTCTTGCGAAATCGATCATTTCGGGAACGTCTCGGACGTTTACGCCCTTGAGGACAACCATGTTCAGCTTAACGGGACAGAAACCTGTTTCCACGGCTGCTTTGACTCCCGCCAGAGCGTTATCTAGTTTTCCGTTAGTGAGTTTTGTGTATGTTTCTGGGTTCAACGTGGGCAAGCTGACGTTGACGCGTTTCAGGCCGCCTGCGAAAAGCGGTTTAGCCAATTTGTCTAGCATGATTCCGTTTGTTGTCATCGAAAGATCACGGAGCCCCGATATCCCGCCGATTGCTTTTACGACTTCGCAGACGTCTTCTCGCATCAGAGGTTCTCCTCCAGTGAGCTTGATCCGTGTAATGCCTAGGCTGACAGCGGTTTTAGCTATGCGGACAATTTCTTCTAGAGTCATTTTTTCCGCAGAATCATTTGCGCGTTGAACTTCCCCTTCGCGGTGGCAGTAGGCGCAATGTATGTTGCACCGCTGCGTTATCGAAATTCTCAAATTTAGAAGCGGGCGACCGCAGTTATCCGTTAAAGCCATCGTTATTCCCGGGCGTGCTTAACGATATGACCAGCCTCGGGAGATATAAGCAATTCTACTGCAATTCGGGCAGCGTTAGGGGAACCGGGGATGCAAAATAGCATCTTCCCAGCGACGACACCAGCGATGGCGCGGCTCATGATTGCACCTGAGCCCATCGCATCGTAGCTTAGTCTGCGGAAGAATTCACCAAAGCCAGGCAAGGTCTTCTCGAAGAAAGGAGAAACCGTTTCTATCGTGATATCTGTGCGAGTTATGCCAGTACCGCCGCAGAAAATCGCGGCTTCCACAGCGTCGTTGTCTAAGACGCTTTTCACTGCGTGCTCAATCATGGTTCTATCGTCGGAAATTACCCGTCTAAAAAGCATTGTATGTCCTCCAGCTTTAAGTAGCGCCTCGATAGCGTCCCCAGAGGCATCTATCGTTTCTTCGCCGTTCTGTAGGGCTTTGAAGCGGGTAGTACTGCAGATGAAAACGGCGAAATTCACTCTCCGCGGTGCATGGGCTTTGTGGGTTTTTGTAGTTTCGCTCACTTGCTACACCTGCTTAATTTTCTTCACAACATGAATATTCTCGATGGCCGTTCGGGGATACTGCCCGGTGGCGTCTTTTTCATACTGTTTAGTCATATCCCAAACCGTCAACAATCCAACCGATACCGCTGTTAGGGCTTCCATCTCTACGCCTGTCCGAGCTTTTGTTTTGACCAATGCAGAGACCTCAATCGTATTTTTGTCGGTCACTTTAGCTTCGACATCCACTTTTGTCAAAGGCAACGGGTGGCAGAGCGGAATGAGTTCACTGCATTTCTTCGCCGCAAGAATTCCTGCGACCTTAGCAGTGTATAGAGGGTCTCCTTTGGCTATTTTTTCCTCTATTATGAGGGCTATGGTTTCGGGTTTAAGTTTGATGGTCCCCGCTGCTGTTGCTTCCCGGAATATCTCGGGCTTCGCGGATACGTCAACCATGGTCATGTTTTTGTTTCTCCCAAGTAACCGCCTTCATTTTTTGCTGCTTTCCCAAACTTCAATAAGTTCTTGCACTATTTTCGCCTTTGCTGAAGCTTGATTAAACCTGTACATACGAATTCTGCCATATGTCCTTTGCTGAAGAATGCCTTCCGATTCGAGAACCTGTAGGTGTCTGCTTGTGGTTGAGAAATTTAGACCGATCCGCCGAGAAACGTCAGATACGTTCAACTCGCCTAGCCGCTCCACCAACCTGAGGATCTTCATCCTCGGCTTCGACGAAAAGACCTCTTCCAGCTCCACGAGCGTCACCTCTCCTCTCCTTTAAGGAGATCACGTAGAGCCTTCACCAATTCGTTTGCCGATACTAGGGGCAAGTAAACAAAAGTTGATCGCCCACGCGTGCCTTCCCCTGAAACCTCCGTTTTCAGGAATCCAAGCATCGAAAGGGTATGCAGATACTTCCAAAGCTGGGTGTGGCTAACAGTCTTTTCGTTGAACTCCTCGCAGGCAACCGCGTAAGCCTTTTCAATCGCGATAAGCGTAGCATAGGCCTCGGAAGTCTCCAAGAAAAGCTCTGCGGCGCCCAGCAGAAACAGCTTCTCATGAAAACCCAAACCTTCTAGTTCGTTCTTCGAAATAGTTGGAACTATGCCAGAAACGGCTTTGCGAACATGCTCTGGCAGTACTTTGTCTGAATCTTCTGCGTCCGCGTATTTCCCTGCCCGCCAAAGCAGCTCGATGCCAAAACGCGCGTTTCCGCTTTCGTCCTGTGCTATGTCCGCCGTTAGTGATACAACACTCTCGGGCACGACGTAGGGCTCAAAGGCCAACACGCCACGTTCGCTGAGGATATCCATGAGCTGTGCTTTGCCATACCTCTCCAGACGAATAACGCTACGTTGCAGTGTGCTCCTTGCGCTTTCATCCAAGCGGTTTATTGAGTCCAGATTCCGCATTATGCAAACAAGCGAGATGCGCTTCGGCTTGTTCTGTCTCATTTCTTGCATCCGCGTCAATGTATAAACTGCGTCTGAACCTTCGGCTTCGATAAGGCTGTCAAACTCATCCAAAGCCAGAATCATGTAAGCATTTTCTTCGTCGAGGTTTTGCAGGAGCGCTTTGAGGACTTCTTCGGCGCTGTACCCACGTTGCGGAAATGTGGGCTTCAGAATCACAAGTGCATGCTGAAGAATGAGGAAAAGTTTGCCACGGTATTCACGGCAGTTAATGTGCACGTATTCAAGATTTACGCCCCGCTTGTGCGCTTCCAAAGCGATGTCGGCGCCAAAGCGTTGACACAGCGCGGTTTTTCCAGTGCCGATTTCCCCCGTCACTATGATGCGTTGCGCCATTTTGTCTGGCATGCTTAGGAGAAAACTGAAGAACTCCATAAGAAGTCTGTACTCTTTTTCTCTGTGAGGCAAGCGGCTGGGTACGTAATTTATATCCAGTTTAGATTCGTCTCGGAACACGCTGCGATGGGATTTCACGCTTGACCCTCAATCAACGCTTGACTTTGTTTATTTGCCAAGTGACAGTGACTTTAGAAGCTGAACCCTAATAAATCCGTATAGTAGATCGCCACACACCAGGTATTTTTTGTGGTTTTTGAGACTTCCAACGTGCTTCGACCCCAGTTTTGGAAGCAATATTTAAACCAAACGAGCATTTGAACATTCAGAATCGTCTTGCAGAGCGTGCAAAATTGCATTATAAGTGGACTGTGCTAACCGTCACCACCATTGGAGTTTTGATGGCTGGCCTTGACGCACGAATAGTAATCATTGGCTTGCCCCAAGTCATCTCCGCATTGAACGCAGACGCAGAACAGGGCATCTGGATAAACCAAGCCTACATGCTTGGAAGCATAGCGGTGTTTCTGCTTGTCGGTCGACTCACAGATGTATTCGGTAGAAAACGTTTCTACGTAGGCGGTTTCGCGATATTCACAGTCGGTTCCGGATTGACCAGCTTGGCAAGTGACCCATTTCAAGTAGTTCTATTCAGAATCGTCCAAGGCGTTGGAGCAGGCATAGTTCTGACAAATAGCATAACCCTAATCACAGATGCAACCCCGAAAAACGAGCTGAGTTTCTCTCTGGGCGTGAACAATCTAGGATTCCGCGCTGGCGCTATGGCGGGTTTGACTGTCAGTGGATTTATTCTGTCACTTCTCGGCGATTGGCGAGCGCTATTCTACGTCAACGTTCCGATCGGCATTTTCGGGACTATCTGGGCGCAGAAAACAATTAAGGAGACTGTAAGAGGGAACAAGGTTAGTCGAGGTTGCATGGATTGGATCGGTTTTGCGGCATTCACCACCTTCATCACTAGCCTTCTGCTGGTTATGACGTTTGCCGCTTACGGAGTTGGCAGCCAAATGCTCACTCTCGGCTTCTCAATTTTGAGTGTGGCTTCGTTAATTGGCTTCGTGGGATACGAACGTCGCTGCCAAACGCCCCTTCTTGATTTGAGCTTATTTAAGATAAGGGAGTTCAGCGGAGGCATCTTCGCGTTATTGCTCAATGGTATAGCTTGGGGAGCAGTGCTACTTCTTCTAAGCTTCTACTTTCAATTGGTCTTAGGTTTCAGTCCCCTGGAGGCGGGTATTCGACTGATTCCCTTCGATGTTGCTTTTTTGGCAACTGGACCACTCTCGGGCAAACTCTGTGACAGATACAGTCATCATCCCTTTACGGCGTCCGGAATCATCCTTTCGAGCTGTTCATTATATCTTCTTTCAACCGTGAACGCAACTACTTCGTACGTCACGGTGACGGCTTATATGGCGTTGTTCGGGGTAGCCATGGGTTTATTCAGTAGCCCAAATATGAGCTCAGTGATGTCTGCGGTTCCAGCAAATAGGAGAGGTATCGGGTCCGCCGTTAGATCTACCTTCCTTAATGTTGGCATGGCACTGAGTCTTAATCTAGCCATTCTGATAATCAGTTTTACTGTTCCTTATGCTTTGGTCACTCAGATTGCTTCGGGCTATACAGGCTCACTAGACGCCGAAAGGACACTTTTCATGCAGGGTTTGCAGTCTGCCTATCTATGGCTTGCGGGATTAAACTCTTTGGCTATTATTCCTTCAATTCTTAGGGGCAAAAGTACCAAAGCCAGGAAAGAGAATCAGCCTGTCGAGCCAAAAACAGTCTACGACTTGGATAATACGCTTTTTGTTGAGCATCCTTGATCTCGTTGACTAAAGACTACGCTGGAGGAGTCTTCATAACAAGGTTTTTAAATCCAGTCGGCACAGTCTATTTCCGACTCTACAATGATTCCAAAATACTTCTTCCTCACTAAGGGCGTAGGAAAACACAAAGAACAACTTCAATCTTTTGAACTAGCCCTCCGTGATGCAGGAATTCAACACTGCAACCTAGTCGCCGTTTCTAGCATTGTACCTCCAGGCTGCGAAATGCTTCCCCGCGAAAAAGGCCTAAAGATGGTTCGCCCTGGAGAAATCACGTTCGTCGTAATTGCCAGGAACGCAACCAACGAACCACACCGCTTAGTTGCCTCATCAATCGGCGTCGCGATTCCTTCAGGCAAAAACCAATATGGCTACCTTTCGGAGCACCACAGCTTCGGTCAAACCGACGAGTCAGCAGGAGACTACTCTGAGGACCTCGCAGCTACTATGCTTGCTACAACTATGGGTATCCAGTTTGACCCAGAAACAGCTTGGGACGAAAGAAAGCAACTCTTCAAAACCAGCGGTCTGATCATCAAAACAGCTAACATGACTCAGACCGCCGTGGGCGACAAAAACGGGCTATGGACAACAGCAGTGGCAGCAGCGGTTTTCGTGCCAGCAGAAAATGGCAAACCATAGCAGCTAATTTACCAGCCTAACGTTTCCTTATCGTGTATACCCAAGAAGAGTAGGAAAAAACTTGAACATTTGGTCGTGAGGTTGTGAGCGGTGGCCAGTTGTCAGGTCTTCCTAGACTCAATCAGTCCTCTGCATTTATCAGCATACTCGCAATATTCCAGGCACGCCGCGTTCTTTTCAGGCCGTTTCCATTCCGCGCCACATTCGGTGCATGTAGTTTTGTCTTCGTCGCTCCAGATTTCCACGTCGGCGCCACAGATGTGACATTTTACGTACGACGGTTTGGGCTGGAGGAAGTCGCGCAGTCCTGGGCAAGTTTGCGGATTCTTTTCTATGGGTTTATCTTTAGAGCTCAACAATTTCGCCTCCAATTCTTATCTCGAACTCCTTAACTCGGATGTGTTTGCCCGATGTCTCAAGCGCCTTGTCAACTGCCCACTTCAAGCCGGCACAGCACGGTACTTCCATGTGGACAACTGTCATGCTGGCGACGTTGTTTTGTTTGAGGATTTCTCCGAGTTTTTGGGCGTAGACTCTCGCATCATCGAATTTGGGGCAGCCTATTACGACTCGTTTTCCAGGCAGCAGAATATCGTGGAAGTTTTTGAGAGCGACGGGCGCGCAGTCAGCCGTGATGAGCAGATCAGCATTTTCGAAGAAAGGCGCCTTTATCGGAATGAGGTTAAGTTTCACTGGCCACTGAGGCGTGGAGGGAGCAGAATTTGTCTTCTTTTCTGGCAGCTGAGATGTTTGCGTTCGGGTTTTCAGGTGTTCATGGACCTCTTTCTCGTCAAATGCAGAAGCTTCTCTCTCAGTTATCGTAATGGCGCCCTGAGGACATTGCCCCAGGCAAGCGCCCAGACCATCGCAGTAGGTTTCCTTGATTATCTTTGCTTTGCCGTCCACGATTCTGAGGGCTCCCTCTGCACATTTGGGAATACAGCTGCCGCAGCCATTGCAGAGGGCTTCATTAATGTTCACGATTTTTCTTAAGACCAAGTTAGTTTTCTCCGTGATGTAGGCATTCTCCGCCTTTAGGGCAGAATTTCTTGGCGTGGTTCTCTATGGCTCTGAAGATTGGCAGTATGGTTTCTGCGTTGACATTGTATACGTGTTTTTTGCCTTGGTTTCGGATCGAGATAAACTTGCAGTCAAGCAACGGTTTCAAATTGTGGGATATCATGCTTTGTTCTTGGCCGAGAGCTGCGGCGAGTTCGTTTACGCTCATTGGTTTATTTATTAACTGTTCAAGGGCAGCGAGTCGCGTTGGATTCGCAAGGTTGGAGAAGAATCGGTGGCAGATTGCAGTTTTTCCTCTTTTCACGATCTTCCACGCCCAAACAACTATGAACGCTTTTTCATATGAAGAAGTATTCATATAAACTTGTCGGCCAAATTCCAGGATTCTTCACCCACCAAAAAACCAAGAGCAACATAGGAGGTCACACCAAAGAAACAGTTATTTCCCCCCAAAAGCCACCTACCGTCAGGTACATATGAAGTTCAAAGGCAGAACCGCAACCTCCATAATTCCATATTCTGAAAACCGAATCCTACTCATCAAACGAATCACACCTCCGTTCATAGATTACTGGGCGCTACCCGGCGGAAGATCCGAAACGGGAGAGAAGGTGGAGCAGACGGCTGTTCGAGAGGTGCAAGAGGAAACCGGGCTTGACGTCGAGGTTGTGCGCAAAGTTGACGACTACCGCGAGAAAGGCGTCCAAGAAGGATATGAATACGACTACTACGCTGCGTGCTTTGTCGTTAAATGTGTAGGTGGCCAATTCAAGAGGCAAAAAAGCGAAGTAGACGAAATCAGACTCTTTGCCCTCAACGAGCTACCAGACGCTTTGGCGTTTGAACACGCGCGAATGATTAAAGATTACGTTACTAACGAGGCAAAGAATGAAAAAACCTTTTCCTAATGCCAACTGCCACAACCAAAGTCGTCGCCGCAAAGATAAGCGTCAGAGTCAAACCCGAAAACTCGGGAATCGCGGCAACATAGTCCACGTACAAGTACCCGTTCTTTGTGAAGTTGAGGTGCAAAGCTAAACCAAGCAAGCCTTGTTCTCCGCTGAACAGAACGCGGTCGCGGATATCCAAGAGGATAGTTGAGTTGGCGGTGTTCGGGGAGTTTTGGAAGAACCCGGATTGCCCCTGCTTGCTCAACCACGAAAAGCCGGTTACTGCCGTCTCCAGCATTGCAAATTCCTACGGGTTGGCTAAAAGTTAGCTGCGGGACGCCAAGTGGAGCTGAAGCCATTTTGCACTTGACCCAGAGCCGAGTTGCTAGATAGTCCTAGAAAAAAGATTGCACAAATTGAATAAAGAGCCATGGGTGCAAAACGATCTCTGGCTTCCAGTCGACACCACGCAAGAAGAGAAGGAAAATGGTCTACTTAAGGGTGTGTTGGACGGGTGGCATTTCTACTTTGCCTGGGGATCCATATGCATTATTCCGAAGATGTTTCCTTCAGTATCCTTGCAGTAAGTCATGTAACCTACGCCGGGCACAGCCATTTTTGGCATCAAAACTTCTCCGCCTGCCGACTTAATTTTTGTCACCGCTTCTTCAAAAGAAGGCACGTTTATTGTGTTTATCGTCGAAGGATGGTTTTCGTCCTTCTCTGAGATTGCGCCATTAATTCCGGGTTCCACGTCTCCGCCCGTAGTAATCAACCAGTAGTTCATTGATCCACCATACTTGTCGATTTTCCATCCAAAAACCCTCTTATAAAACGCGACCGCACGGTTTGTATCGATAGCTGGAATCTCAAAGTGAATGACTCTTGGCAACTTTTCACCTCCTTCAGACTATGTCTGGAAGGCTCTAGACTCAGACCTTTGATCAGAAAATTCGTGGTCCACGCAAAGTTTCCGCGCCGACAAATGTTTTTCAGATGAAACTCAGATTATGAACTGGGCCTAGTCCTTTTCTTCTTTTGCCTTGAATTTCTCTTCTATTAGCGCTAACAGTTCCTCCGGCTTAACGGGCTTCACCAAGTAGGCGTCTGCTCCTTCGTCAAGCGCTTTAACTCCTGTTTCCAAAGACGGAAAACCCGTTATCATTATCTTTACGGCGCCGCGCATCGTTTTCTGCATTTTCACAAGCAGGTCAGTTCCGTCCATGTCCGGAAGACGGATGTCTATGAGTGCAAGATCATAGGTTTTCCTTTTTGTTTTCTCTAAGGCTTCCTTGCCGGTTTCTGCGACATCGATTTCGTACCCGCTTTTCTGCAGGATACGGGTAAAAGTCCTAAGAATAGATTTGTCGTCATCAATTACGATTATATGCTTCTTGCCGTTCTCCAAATTATTTCCTTCCTGTCTTTTGGACTTTCCTTCAATGCGTCTAGACCCTAAAAGTAGTCTTGGACAGCAAAGAGTAAGATCAACTCCCTAGTTCACTAGGGAATACTGTTTTATTGTTGTCACATGCAGCCTTATAAATATGCTACGTTCTTTGCGCCGGCTCCCTTGAGCACTTTTGTGAAAAAGAAACAATCTTTTGTATAATTTTAGGTTCTTCCTGTTAAGGTCATTCACTGTTATAAGTCTTGAGTAGTGCTTATATAGAAAGAAAACACTGGTATCATTGTAGTGTTAGTTGTGTCAACTTTGTTGCAACAACTTGTCTTAAGGTTTGGATTGCGTTGACTGAAAAGGACATTCTAAAATTCCTTCAAAACCTCGGGTTTTCTAAACGTGAAGTTCAAGTTTACATGTTTCTCGCCAAAAGCGGAGCCCAATCTACCAGTTTCGTAGCCAAGCGTCTGAAGATGGAAAGAGTACAGGCTTACCGTACTTTCAAGAAGCTGCAGGAGAAGGGCTTCATAGAAGCCACCCTTGAACGCCCCACCCGTTTTACGGTTGTTCCGTTCAATAGCCTTCTAGAATCGTTCATCGAAGCGAAGCGGGGGGAGGTTGAGAGCCTCAGCTCTCAGAAAGAGAGCCTCTTGACGTCTTGGAAAACAGTAAGCGCGCCCGAATCCGATTATACGATGGCGAAGTTCAGCGTTATAAGTGGAAAAAAGAAAATCCATCTAAAGATGCTGAGCATGATTGATGAGGCAAAAAAAGACATTTACGTCCTAACCACGGGTCTAGGAGTTATCCAGGAAGACATCGGCGGCGTCTTTGATGCAGTTGTTGACACAGCTAAGAAACGGGAAATCGAGTTTAAGATAATAGCTGACGTGTCCAAAGAAAACTACAGAATAATGGAGCGACTAAGCAAATATGCTGCGGCAGAAAACGCCAAAGTTGAAACTCGCCACCTAAACCTGAACGCACGGTATTTTCCACGTTTTCTCATAAAAGACGACGAGGAAGCCATACTATATGCTTCGAGCGGCGACGAGGCATCTATTCTCAATATCGAGGATGAAGGTTTATGGATCAACGACAAGATGTTCATCTCGATCCTGAAGGCATTCTTCACGCAAATGTGGCAAATCGGAATTGAGGCTGACCGCCGCATAGAGGAGCTGAAAACCGGAATCCCGATCGGCGAAACAATAGTCATAAAAGATCCTGAGGCAGCTTGGCAAAAAGTTGTACAAATACTGGACAATGCGAAAGAAGACGTCATCCTGATCACCTCATCGCAGAGCTTAATCAACCTCATAGAAAAAGATCCGTTTGAGAAGCATCATAAACAGGGTGTGAAGTTTAGGCTTATGGCGCCTATTGACCTAGATAACCTTGAAGCAGCAAAGAAGCTTTCAGGCAGTTACGAAGTTAAGCATGTCCCCATCAACTACATGACGATGATGCTTGTCGACGACAGGAACCTGTTTATGTTTAAGTCAGCGCCGCTTAATGACGTTTCAGACGAATCTTTCTTCTACCTTAGCGACACATTCTTCACTAACGACAGAAAATCAAGTGAACGTGTTAGCGAAATGCTGAATGACACCTGGAAACGAGGCATGGACCTATCCGAAATAACTACACAAGCCGCAGGCATGAAATTGCCAACAGTCGCCGTTTCCACGAGTCAAAACGTGATACAATTGGCCAATTTGATGCTGAGTAGCAGCATTAACTCTGTCCTAGTAACCAACAAAGGAGAACCTGTAGGAATAGTTAACGACCGTGATCTCCTCAGAGAAGTCATAGCGGCAAGAAAAGACCCTGAAAAAACCCTAATCAAAGACTTAGACTACACTCCGTTGCTGACACTGAACAAAGCTCAGACAATGACAGACGCCTTGAAAATGATACATGAAAAAGGAAACAAACGAATCGCTGTGGTCAAAGACGGGCAACTGATGGGCATATTGACTCAAGACCGCCCAAAAAAATAGCCCCGTCCCACATGTTGAGCCTTTAGATTTCTTAGACATGTATGGTGCATCAATCTCGGCAAAAAGACCCGTCCATGAAAGCCATAGAAGAATATCTTTTTCAACGGCCTAGTTGCGTCTTTCATCTAAAAGACAAGCCAAAACACCATTGACTGAGAGAGCATTTCTTTGACATGTTAGACGGGGATGTTTCTCAGGTACTTGTTCCATAGAAAGGCTGCTGCGTAGCCGGCGCAAATGCCACTTCCTGCAGCGACGAAGATTACGAGCCCTGACATCATGGAAGTTGCCTCGACTGGGGTTAGCTCGAGTATCCTGGGGTAAACCGCAATCACATAGTAGCTGACAAAACCGATAATTAAGGTGCTAAAGGTCATTGCAAGAATTACTCGATTTCTGTTCGCAGCGGTCGCAGTGGGAAACGCTCTGAAAACAACAAAGAAAACGTCTACGAGCACCCCGTAAAGAAATGTGAAAACAAACGTGAAGGGACCGAAAGCTGGACGCGACAAAGCTGACAAGATACCTCCGGTTAGACCGACGTAGCTAGCGCCGGCTTTCCCCACGAAAAGAGCTACCAACGCAAACACCACTGCCTGGACCACAATTAGAAGACTGCTTATTGGGGGCGGCACGAAGAAGTTTGCAACGAATATTATTGAACTGAATAGTGCAGTTATGAATATCCGTTTAGCCCTATGCACCAACCCTGCCTCAGTCCCCTTGCAGGGTATGATGCGCGATTTAACTAAAAAACCTTGAGAGAAAATCAGAAAAACCCTGAATCCCGTGTTGTGCAGCTGAAATGTACGGTCTTTCAACGTGCCGAGTGAGGAATATATTAGAAAACTAAAGGAAGAAACAACCAGAATCCAGGGAAAAATATGACGGAAGCATTGAGACACAACACGACATGTGCCGCTTTGCTCGACAGATCCATTAACTTGTCTGTGAGCCCTCAGTGGGTTTCGGCGATTGAGCAAATGACAGACTCTTGCCGCATTTAAAGCAGAAAGCGGCACTAGCTGGATTTCTTTCTCCACAATTTGGGCAAACAGTTGCTTCTTTATAAATTGTTTTTTGGATGTTGTTTCGTGCTATTTGGAAGGCTTCCTGAACCTCTTTTGCTGCTATACTGAAAGCTTTCTCCATTTCCTGACTCATCCGAGTGAAGGCTTCCCGAATTTCATCCGAAGGAGAAGTGGCATTGGCCTGCAAACCCCACGCAGTTTCAGCGCCGCATTTTGGACAGAAAAACGCCTTGTCAGGGAGAGGTTCTCCGCACTTTTGACAATAAACCATGACACCCACAAGCAAGTTATTGCACATGAAAATTTAAAGGTTCCCGGGGGACTAATCCCAAGGCCGCGAACAAGATTGCATAATGGACGAAACGCATTGAAGTTAAAAATGTAGTTTCCGGGTTCTTGGCTGGACGGCGTCGCCGAGTTCTTTTGACAACTGTTCCAGAAGCTCTCTCTGCCTCGATGTAATCTTCTCCGGAACAGATACTCCAACACGAATTAGCAAGTCGCCTTTGCCGTAGCCTCGGAACCGCGGCATCCCTTTTCCTCTCAGCCGGATGATTTCGCCTGCCTGTGTTCCAGGGGATATTTTCATTGTGGTGGGTCCTTCCAAAGTGGGAACTTGGATTTCTGCGCCCAAAGCTGCTTGAGGAAAACTAATCATCAAGACGTAATTTAAGTCGTCCCCATCTCTGACAAACAAGTCGTGAAGAACCACATGAACGAGCACGTAAAGGTCGCCTGGTTCCGAATCGTCTCCAGCTACGTCACCTTCGCCTCTGAGTCTAAGCTGGTACCCTTCGTCTATGCCGACTGGAATGGTAACGGTAATCTTTCGCCTCTTCTTCACGAGTCCTGATCCTCGACAGTTTCTGCACGGAGTATCGATTATTCTGCCTTTTCCTCGGCACTCTGGGCAAGGAGTCACTTGAACGAATGTCCCAAAGGCGCTTCTCCGCATGCTCTGAACTCGACCCTGGCCGTGGCATCGTAGACATGTCTTCGGGCTGCTACCTGGAGCGGCACCGGAACCTCCGCAGATGTCACATCTCTCGGTTCTTGGAACATCGATCTCTTTCTGTGTCCCTCGAGCAGCTTCCTCAAGGGTTATGCTTAGTTCGTAAAGGAGGTCTTGCCCACGACTAGAACGTTCACTGTAACCGCCGCCGAAGTTTCCGCCTCCGAAAAACATGCGAAAGATGTCGTTGAATCCTCCGCCGCCTAAGTCTCTAAAAACATCGTTGAAGTCTGCACCACGGAAGATGTCTTCTTCGGTGTATCGTTGATCAAATCCCGCTTTTCCCAGCGTGTCGTACTGTTGCCTTTTTTGGTCATCTGAAAGGACAGCGTAGGCTTCGCTAATTTCTTTGAACTTTTCTTCTGCTCCAGGCGCCTTGTTTCTATCAGGGTGATACTGCATGGCTAGTTTTCTATACGCATCTTTAATCTGGTCCTTGTTTGCGTCTTTGGGTACACCGAGAACTTCGTAGAAATCGGGTTTTTCAGCCATACAGGGTAACCGCGGTAAACAAAAAGAAATGTGGTAGATTAAGTCTTTTTCGCTCTAGACTCGCTACTTGACTTTGTAATCTTCCGAATCGACGACCTTCTCTTCGCCTGGAGGATTTTCTCCACTTGGCTGCTGTGCTTCTTGACCAGGTTGACCTTGCGGTTGCTGTCCTGCCTGAGCTTGCTGCTGCGCTTTCTCTTGAGCTGCTGCCTGCTGGTAAATCACCGTTCCAATCTCCTGAAGTACTTGTCCTAATTCATCAGCCTTGGATTTTACAAATGACATGTCGCCTTTCGCTAAGGCATCTTTCAGCGCCGCAACTGCGGTATCGATTTTGCCCGTCTGTTCCGCAGTGAGCTTGTCTGCGAGGTCCTTCTTGGTTTTTTCCGCTGTGTAGACCATACTATCGGCGTTGTTTCTGATTTCGGCTTCGTCACGCTTCTTCTTGTCTTGCTCAGCGAACTGTTCGGCGTCTTTAATCATGCGTTCCTTCTCTTCTTTCGAAAGCTTCGTTGAGGCGGTTATACGGATTCTGTTTTCTTTGCCTGTGCCGCGGTCTTTGGCAGTGACGTTGAGTATTCCGTTTGCGTCTATGTCGAAAGTCACTTCTATTTGGGGCACGCCCCTAGGTGCTGGTGGGATACCTTCAAGGTTGAACATACCCAAGGAAACGTTGTCTGAAGCCATTTGGCGTTCCCCTTGAATTACATGGATTGTGACAGCTGTTTGAAAGTCTGCCGCTGTTGTGAAGACTTGGCTTTTCTTCGTGGGTATAGTTGTGTTCTTCTCGATGACTTTGGTGAATATTCCGCCCATTGTTTCTACGCCTAGCGACAATGGAGTAACGTCAAGGAGAAGAATGTCGTGGACTTCTCCGGTGAGAACTGCGCCTTGTATGGCTGCTCCAATGGCAACACACTCCATAGGGTCTAAACCGCGTTCGGGAGCTTTGCCAAGAATTTGTTCAACGAACCGCTGGACAAGTGGCATTCGAGTCATACCGCCAATAAGTATTATTTTGTCCACACCTTGCGGGGTAAGTTTGGCGTCTTCGAGAGCTTTTAGAATCGTGCGTTCAGTTTTTTGTACAATTGGTTGTGCGAGTGACTCAAGCTTGGTCCTGGTTAATGTGAGGTGTAGGTGCTGTGGTCCTGTGTTGGTTGCGGTCAAGAAAGGCAAGTCTATGTCAGTGGACATGAGCGTGGTTAGTTCGATTTTTGCTTTTTCGGCTGCTTCCTTTAACCGTGCAGATGCCATCTGGTCGTTGGTGACGTCAACTCCAGTTTGCCTCTTGAACTCCTCCACAACGTAGGTCATTACTGCTTTGTCAACGTCGGTTCCGCCAAGCTGGGTGTCGCCACTTGTGCTGAGAACCTGAAAGACGCCTTTGCCGAAATCCATAACGGTTACGTCGTGGGTTCCGCCGCCGAAACTGAAGACGAGGATTTTCATTTCTTTTTCAAGTTTGTCGATGCCGTAGGCTAGGCATGCTGCAGTTGGTTCGTTGATAATGCGCATGACTTCGAAGCCTGCGATTTCCCCCGCATCTTTTGTGGCTTGTCGCTGGTTGTCGTCGAAGTGTGCTGGAACAGTGATGACTGCTTTGCGGACAGTGGTGCCCAAATATGTTTCTGCGTCTTTCTTGATTTTCTGGAGGATAAATGCGCTAATTTGCTGGGGCGTATATTCTTTGCCGTTGATAGTGACCTTCTGGGTTGTGCCCATTTTGCGTTTTATCTCAAAAACCGTTCCTTCAGGGTTTGCTGAGGATTGGCGTTTTGCCGATTCGCCTATGAGGAGCTGCCCGTCCTTGGTGAAGGCAACGACTGAAGGGAACATTTTCCCCGCCATAGTGGGTCCTTCTGCACTTGGAATCACGGTGGCGTGCCCACCTTCGTATATAGCTGCTGCCGAGTTGGTTGTTCCTAGGTCTATTCCTAAAATTTTTTCTCCTGTTTTAACTTGACTCATCTGGTTTTGTCTCCTTATTTTGTGACTGCGAGTTTTTGTTGACTACGACCTTTACTATGCTGGGTCGTATCACTTTTTCTTTCATCATATAGCCTTTTCTGAGCTCTTCGACAACGGCGCAGTTCTCTACGTCGTCGCGCTCTTCGGCGGCGATGGCGTTATGTTTAGAGGGGTCAAAAGGCTTGTTGACGCTGTCTATGGGTGTTACTCCTTCTTGCTCAAGAACTTTTCGCATGCGCCTAAGCGTCATTTGCACTCCATCAACCAGCGTTTGAGCTGAGTCGGTTGCTTGAGCGTTTTTGACTGCCAATTCCAGTTCATCAACCACTTCAAGTAGTTGAATTATTATGCGTTCATTGCTATATTGACTGACTTGTTGTATTTGTCGGTCACACCGTTTTCTTAGATTGTCAAAGTCCGCCTGAAGGTACTTTAGTCGTGTAATGTAATCTTCGCCGCGTCTTTTCTCCGCATCAAGCTGCAACTGAATATCTTGGGTTGGCTCAATTTTTTCTTCGGTGCGCTTGGATTCTTCACCGTTTTGATTCATAATGTAAATCGCTCTCTGACTAAGATTTTTAGCTGCACAAACAGAAATATAAGTTTAGCTTTCCAAAAAAACCCGTTCAAACAAAATGGTTCAGCTTCCCAATTTTTCCTTCCTGTCTTCCTTATCTTTGCACGAATCTCTTTCAGCGTTTTTGATAAGCAGATTCTGTTTTTGTCGGCGTTTTGAGAGATTGAAAGAAGGGCAATATCATTCAAAATTATCTGGAAATGGCGAAAGTCGGGATATACCTTGTTTCCGTCGCCATTAGTTTTGTTTGGCTCTACCACCAGAGCTTTGGCTCCAATAGTCTCTGTACGGGCGCAAAAAGTGAACATTAAAATGCCTTCTTGTTGCAGAAGGGTATATTTCCTGGATGCGCCCCAACATAATCGCTTAGGTTAGACAGATGAGTCCAATCAACAAGTCCTACCGAACCCCGCATAACCGGATCAAAATCTTGGTTAAAGATGCAAAACAGATGGTCAACGGACCATATTACTGCCCCCAATGCAAGAAGGAACTCTTGCAGGTTTTGGCGAATCCAGGTAAAAAGGAAGTATATGTTGTTTGTAAATGTGGCCTAGAAGAAAAGCTGCCTTATGCTCCTGTTTTCCAGCCTGTTGACTATTACAGTAAATTTACGGATATATGGAAGAAACACAGATACGTTGTACCACCCAAGCAGCCGAAACCCTAAACCAGCGCTATAGTTTTTCGTCTTTTGGCATGATTATCGCGTCTTGAGCGGGACCGTAGCGTACTGCTTTGCCCTCTAAGAACAACTTGCCCACGTATGCACATGTTACAGCATCCAGCTCATGATCGCTTACGGCAGTATGAATCCCCTTAATCCCCAAATCTTCTAAGCCCATCTTCAATCTGTCAAGCCCCTGCCGCTTGCGCGAAATCCCAAGCATATCCTGAGCCCCACCTGGATAAACCTCAATTACTCTGAAGCCCTCGCCTTCCAGAATCCTTCTTAACTCAATACCGCGAGCTGTCAGCTTCCTCATCGGACCCAACGTGATAGGAAAGAATTTTATTCCTCTGCGCAGAAGTTCCCTGTCACTTTCTCTGAGATGTTCACCTGTTCTATCTTCGATTGACTTTCTCCCGGGAGGCAAACTCAAAGGTGCATCAATAGCCACTACACTTGGTTTGCTGTCTCTCGTTCTCTGCAGCACATCTTCGGTCGAGAACGCTTCCGCAGTCTTTGCTTTCATACCAGTTAGTTTGCATATACCTGTTGGTCTATTTTCTACGCCTGCCAAATCCAACCCGATTATGGACTCCATAACTAAGTTTTCTCTTCCTCTATGCCTTTATTATTTTGTGTTCATTTGCAGGATTCTGAAAGTATTTTAGACCCACCCCAAACAATTCAAAGCATGAATAGCAGTCTTCTATGGAAAAAGCAGGTTCTTCCTAACGGGTCAAGGTTACTCACCTACCCCAAGCCATCAACCTTGACGGCACAGGTAGCCGTGGTGGTCGAGTATGGAGCCAACGACGACTCGGACGAGCAAGCCGCGCTGCGCATTTTCTGGAGCACATGGTACCGGGGGGCTCCAAAAAGCGAATCGAAATGTCCAGAGAATTCGAACGGCTTGGAGGATTAAGTGATTTCTTCACTAACCCCGAGTACACCATGAGCATAGTTGACGTGGTTCCCAATAAACTGGTTGAAGCCATCCATAACCTGTTGCCCCTGATGTTCTACGGCACCTTTGAAGAGGAACAGTTCTGCGTGGAACAGAGGATAATCTTCCATGAACTCGCCGAGGTAGCAGATGACCCGCATGAGAAAGTAAACGAGATGCTCAGGCAATGCCTATTCAAAAAACACCCTGCAAGACGTTCCGTCGGAGGCTCCAAGAAGACTGTTCGCAACTTGTCATTGCCCGAGTTAACAGACATCTACAGAAGGTGGTACAGCCCGCAAAACGCGATTCTATCAGGCAACTTTTCAGAAAAAGATTACGATTCTGTCCGTCGGGATTTTCGCTGGGAAGGATATCAAGAGGCACACAGAAGGGTATTGCGCCCCTCAAAAACTGAGTCTCCGAAGAGATCGGCTTCAAAGGAGAAGGCGGGTCTTGCTCTTACTTACTTGAGCTTGGGAGCGAGGACGACGCACAGCAGCAACCCCGATGTTGCGGCGCTCGACGTGCTCAATGTAGTTTTGGGAGTCGGCGCAAGCTCAAGGTTGTTCATTGAACTACGCGAGAAAAGGGCACTCACCTATAGCATCGGCTCCACCCAGACGGACGGATTAGACTTCGGATACCTAAGCATCGACTGCGCTCTAAAGCAACAAAACGCCCAAGAAGCAAAACGGGTGATTCTGAAGGAAATCTCAAAACTCCAAAACGAACAGGTGTCCGAAGCCGAACTGATCAAAGGCAAAGATATGATTCTTGGGGACATCTTCCGCGGCGTTGACGATGGCGAAACCTGTCCAGAAATTCTGGCCGTCATGGAAATGCAATTTGGCACAGAAAACGCGTTAGTCGACTATGTTAACAGGGTAGAAGCAGTCACAGTCGAAAATGTGCGCGAAGTGGCGAACAAATACCTGCAAGAGAATCAATTCGCAAGCGCCATTCTCTTCCCGAAACCTAAACGCTCAGCTCTCGCTTTTTAAGAAAACGTCTCAACGAATTTCATAGTTTTTGATTTCTTTGATTGTTCACCCATAGTTGACACCATGGGATATATCCATTTTAGGAATATATCGATCCTGGGAATATATCGAAACCCAAAACAACGGTTATATTAATACTTGCGACTCAATGTGTATCGGAGTATAGCAACTAGACAGTACAACACAAATACAGGAGAAATAGAATGACCCAGACACAAGAATTCCAACCCGTTTTTCAAATCGCTGACCCAACCGAGCACGATGGACGAGAAATTTTTGACCGAGTGCTCTCGGAAGCAGTTGATTCTGCACTTCTGGCACTAGGGAGTTTAGGTAGACAGACTTTCTATCGGTTTTTAAACGAAAACTACGGTCTTGCGAGAGAGGATATCCCGTGCAAGTTCGAAGTATTCGTTAAGGCACTTGAAGATTTGTTCGGGAAAGCAGCATGTTTGGTTGAGATACAAATTATGCAGATGCTCCACAAAAACACTCCAGACTTCGAATTTCCTTCAAATGCAGACACCTTCACGTTTAGGCGTTTTGTGGAGACATTTCGGGCTTACCTGTAGATCCCTCGGCGAGTTTTCCTAGTTAGCACGTATTTTTCTAGTTTCTTGTCGAGCCCTAATCCACGCGAAAAAATGGCGACACCGATATCGCATACAAGAGAAAGCCACGTTTTCAGTTTAGCCTTTACCTATAGACTCCTTGCGAGTCGTCAACTGACTTGCAGCAACAGATAGGCTGAATCAGAGTACTACTTGTTGAGCACGATTCGCCCTTTGGTATAAGGCACAAATTCTCTTATTGTCTCAATAGACGTTTTGCCCAATTTTTCCCTATTTTCTTTAGACAGTTTAAGCGTTAAGGAACGCAAAACCTGCTTAAGCAAGTCTTTTCCAGTAAGATCGCCCGGGACTAGAGTCACGAACACTTTTGTTTTCGCTTTCACCGCGTCCAAGGGACCGCCGACGAACCTAACCTCCTCGCCTTCCGCCAAACCCAATGCCAGACTCAGGACAGTTCCCCGCACCCAATTGCGCTTCCCAAAGACCATGAATGCGCCGTGCGGGACTGACTCGCCTGAGGGACCGCTCTTGCTCAGTTGCTCAGGTCTAACCCAGTAAACATCAACGGCACCCATGCTTTCCCGCCACGCCCTAGAGAAGGCAGCGGCAAATTCGCCTGCTTCCCGCAAAGTCTGTTCGCCAGGTTCTTTGCCTCCAGTCTTTACGACAGCAAAAGGTGATCCAACGATGTCAACATGAAAAACTATGTCATATTGGTCTGTGTACTTCTTTATTAAGACCTCGTTGCTAACCGCGTCTTTGCCAGCAACCACCAAAAAACCTTCGCTTGAGGTGAACCAACGAAACTTCTCAAACCACTCCTTGGCTTCGACTTTGCGAGCCGCAACCTCTTCCATGGCTTCAGAGGGAGCAGCGGTTTTCAGAGCTTCAACTTTGCTCAGCTGTTTTTCGATATCAGCCAACTGTTTGCGCGAACCCTCAAGCGCCACGGATATGGCAGCCTTCTTCTGTTTTGCTCGTTTTCCCCTGTCGTAAAATTCAGCTGCGTTCTCATACAGACTTTTACGGAGGCTCAGACTGAAAGGCAAGTCGCCGAGCCGAACATTGATTGCCAAGTTTTTTCCATCGAACGATTCAAAAAACGCTTCGGGAACACTACCGCCTCTTTTGGCTTCTTCAACCTCAGAAACCATGCCACTAACGTCTCTTCCCTCTCTCCATATGACAGAAAACTTGTCCAGCAAGACCTGAATCTCGTTGAAATTAGCGTAGATTGCATCACCGATTTGTTTATCATGCGCCATTTTACGTTCGTCTTCACGCATAGCCTCTTCTTGGTCGACTATCATCCGTTTGAGCCGTTCACTTTCACGTTTGACTTGGCTAATGTCTATGCTTGCAACCGCTTTTTCGGCGGCCGTGACACGAACAAAAAACTCATCTAGTGCTTCGCTAAAGGTGGGGTAAAGTTGAAGTTTGAATTTCTCGTATCGCTTGAGTTTAATGGGCACTACGTCCACGAAGTCGCCTGCGTCGCCCAAAACGATATTTGGTTCGAGTTTATTTGAAACTTCAGAAAGTAAATTCTGAAGCGCATCAAAAATGGCATCAGTCTCGATGTTTGTCAACTCGCTGCAATGCTTTGACTTATCGACGTTTGCCCTTAGCAGAAGCTCCTCTGAATAAACTCCGCCTATACCCAGAAAACGTACCATAGCCCTTACGACTTCGGCATCGCCAGCTCCTTTTAATCCCACCGCCAAGGCTTCCTTTGTGACTTTGAAGGGGTTTTTTGCGATAGAGGGCGGAAGCTGGTAAGTCTCGTTGCGAACGATATTGCGGTCGCGCATCCGCTTAAAGTAGAGCGCTTGCAGAATTTCGTCTTTTGTCCCAGTTAGGATTATGTTGCCTTCGCCAAAGAGTTCCAGAACAAGCTTAAGGAAGGTTTCTTTTGCTTTGAACTGGAACGTGACGACGCGTTCAAACTCGAACTGCTCCAAGTTGCTAATCCATGACCCAGGCAGATACTTGCGCAGGGACATGCAGAAAGCCGGTGGCGTCTGAGGTTTCTCCAACGAATAACCCGTTAAGTGTATACGCCTTCCAGCTTCTAGAACAAGCCGCATTGATTGATGGTTGACTTTATGAAGTTTGAAAAGGAGTGTTTTGGCGTCCAGCTGATAAACGTTGTTGACTCTGGCGTCTACAAGCAAGTCTTTCAGCTCGTGGACTACGGCGTACAGGTCGAAGCTCGTGAAGTCTTTCTTGGGCAAGACGCATCCCTTTTCTGAACAGTATACTTCAGATATAGTAAATAACCTTCGCTGAAAAATTAGGAAATTACTTGGCCAAATGCCGATTTAGTACCTTTCAATTTCAAGAAACGGTTAAATAAAACCGGCTCTCTCAATTTAATAGAGTTCTGCAGCTTCTTTCTATTCAAACTCCTTGAGGTTAATTATAAATGGAGAAAGCCAGAATCAGCATTAAAATTCATAGGCCAGGTATCAACGAAATCTTGTTCTTTTTGCTTTCAGGCGCAATTGTAAGCGTTCCTCTCACTATATTCATAGATCAATACTTTGCTGGTCCTCTCTTAACGGGGCTCCCAAGCGTGGATATTGGCGTGATATCTGTTGCCATAGTCGCTCCTTTTGTGGAAGAGTTCTCGAAGGTTTTTCCACTGGGATACCGTCATGGGGAAACGCAGCGGTCGATTTTCTCGTTGGCAATTTTCGTGGGTTTGGGATTTGGCATCGTTGAATTCATAACTTATGTTGTAACGTATGGGCCACAAATAATACCTGCAAGGATTCCGGGACTGTTCTTTCACCCAGCAAGCACATCGATAACTGCCTATGGTTTGGCTACAAAACGACCACTCCCCTTCTATTTGGCTGCGGTTGGGCTTCACTTCGCAAACAATTTCTTTGCGGTATTCGCCCCAGTTGTTGTTCCATCTTCGGTAATTGTCTTAGCCGTAACTCTTCTGGCTTCGTGGAAGCTGCATAGCAGAACAAAAGAAGTTTTCATTCAGAACGACGACATTTGTACATGTTGAAAGTTTTTTTTAAGCGCCCTTGACGAGTTGCCCAGCTGTTTTTTGCTCTACACGAGCAATAGCACGGCATTCAGTCCAGTTCACCTGCATTGGCCCTAGAGAGCAAAGTGTATTTAGCCAAATTCTCGGCTGCGGCAATCCGCGGAAGAAACTAGCTGCCCAGGCAAGTCTTTGAAAACGGAAAAATTTAGAAAGATATTATGGAAAGGTTTTATACTTTTACTACGCTCATCTTCTTTGGCGGTGGGTCTTAGGCGGGGGGGTAGGGGTCCCTTGCACCGCAAACCCTCTATACGGCGGGCTAACAGCAGAGGCTGAGGCGCAAAAGGCCGTCTGGACCCTCACTTCCGAAACATTGACTATCCGTCCTTTGAGGCTGGCGGCTTCCGAGCGGTTTCCGTAGGGGAATCGTCTTCGGGATTCACCAGGCGAATCTGGCTAGGCTCGGGAGAGAGCAACCTAAGTTTGGACGTTCAGCGCACAAGGGGGCACGGGTAAGAGCGTAAGATTTGAGGTGCCATTCGGAGTCTAGGCGTCGAACCTCCGTGATCCACCGCTACTTCACAGTTTTCGGTAGCATTCACCAATGTCTAGCCTCCAAAGTCACTATGTTAGCGTTGGTTTCAAAAACAGGCAAAAGGGAACGTGGAGCTTGGCGCTGCGCTTTAGATAGGATGTAACAAACTTTGGTTGGATGGAACGAAATTAGGTAATTAAGGTATAGCCTTAATCAGATGTATGAAGGATGTAGGATAGACACCCAAAATCACCACGAAGACAACCAGAATGCCCATTGCAATCTTCATTGAGTTTGGAACATCTACGAGTTTCCTTCCGTTCGAACCATCGCTGCTTTCGGTTTTTGGTTGCCCGAGGAAAACTTTGTTCGTGAAACGCAACGAATAAGCCAGCGATAGCACGGTTGCTATGAGCATGAAAACGGTTGGAATTGTATAGAAGGGATCGATGCTAATTATTTCGAATGCGCCTACGAATATGAAGAATTCACTCCAGAAGCAGGCGAAGGGTGGGGAGCCTGCTATGCTAAGAGCCGCCACGATGGATGAGACTCCCGTGAATGGCAGTTTTCCGATTAATCCTCCCATTTTGCGGACGTCGCGTTCCTCTGTTTGATGCATGACTGAACCTGCCGAGAGGAAAAAAAGACCTTTGCTTACTGCGTGATTCACAATATGCAGCACCGTCCCAATAGTCGCCACGCTCGCCGCAACGATGCCGGTTAAAGTTAACGCTGCCTGAGTGGCGGAATTTGCACCCTGAGCTAAAGTCAGCGCTATCGCTGAGGGAAAAAGGGAAAGCCCAAACAGGACATATCCCATGTGGGCAATACTGGAGTAAGCGATTATTCGTTTAATGTCCGTTTCCACCAGTGCGATGAAAGCACCGAAAAACGCTGAGATTACTCCGAAAATCGCCAAACCATGGAGGAAATTGCTGGCGAAGGCAGCATCATTCAGTTGAATGGCAGGTAGAACGGTGGCCAGGGATAGGCGCAGGATGGCGTAGGCGCCTGCGCTGATTATGACTCCGCTTAGGAGAGCAGACATTGTTGCCGGCGCTTCCGAATGCGCATCGGGAAGCCACAGATGAACGGGAACGATAGCCATCTTGACTGCGAACCCAGCCGTCAACGCCAGAAGAATCCATTTTGCCGTTTCTGCAACCCCTGGAGCCATGAGGGCTGATTGGGCGGCAAACATGTCGCTTTGACCAGTAGTTATGTAGATGGCGCCGATACCTAGGAGAACAAACACTGCACCTGCGTGAGTAAATATAAAGAGTTTAAATGCTGCTTTGTAGCTATCTCGGTAGCCCCAGCCACCTATAATAAAGTAAGCAGGAACAAGCATCAACTCCCAACAAAAATAAAAGAGCAGGAAATTTGATGTTATGAACACGCCAACTAAGCCGACGGAAAGCAGCGAGAGCAGAGAATAGTACACGGGCAGGTTTTTTCTTGACTCCATGTATCTTATACTGAAAACCGCCGCTGCAGTGATAAGGACGAGGGTCACAATGGCTATTGATGCGCTGATGCCATCTAAGAATAGACTGAAGTGAGAATTCAAGACAGGGATCCAAGCGTAAGATTCCGTGTAAATAGAATTGGTCAAAACAGTTGGAAGGGTTGTGAGAACCAAACCGATATTGGCTATCCCCACTAGAGCTACAAGCGTTCCTGCGGCTTTGGATGATTTCTTTCCAGCGATGTAAACGAAAGGTACACTTAAGATTGGCAAGAGGAAAATTAACAATAGGCTTATTGCCATTTCGGGCTGCACCAATGCCGTGTATATCGGAATCGTTGCAATATAAATGTATCATGAAGCAACTTTCACGAGAATAAGTTGCAAGCATGAATAGACGGGATGTTTCTAATAGAATATCAAATAGCGTGCAGATATGATAACCCACTTAATCATTAAGGAAAAAAAAGGAAAACAGGCTATTGCCTTGCCGATTATGACATTTGGGTCTTAAGTGAGGGAGGAGGTAGCCGTTTTTATAAGTTCAACGAAGAATGAGGGGTAAACACCGACGATCACTACAAGAACAGCTATCAAAGCCATGGCGATTAGCATGTACTTTGGCACTTCAATTTTTTTCTTTTCGTCAGGCAGCTTTGATGGCCCGAGAAAAACAGTCGACACGAATCTCAACGAGTAACCAAGAGAAAGTACGGTGGCAATTAGCATGAGAGCGGTTGGTATAGTGAAGAAACTGTCCGTTCCCATTAGCTGGAAAGCGCCGACGAAAATGAAGAACTCGCTAATGAAGCATGCAAATGGTGGGGCACCCCCAAGGCTTAAAGCGGCAATTGTTGAAAACGTTCCTGAAAAAGGCATTTTTCCAGCAAGTCCACCCATCTCCTTTATGTTCCTAATGTGTAGCGCATGCATAACCGCACCAGCTGAAAAGAATAGTAGACCTTTACTGAAAGCATGTGCTACGATATGAAGAACAGTCCCCGTAATTGCTATCTCAACTGGAAATAGAGACAGGCCGAACAAAATGTAGCCCATGTGAGCCATACTTGAATAGGCGATTATCCGTTTGATATCGGTTTCAACTAACGCGATAAATCCTCCGAAGAATGCGGACAAAACACCGAAGACCGCTAAGCCGTGAAGGAAATCAACTCCAAATGTTGTGTTCGCAACTGCTGGAAAGACCATTCCGAGCGATAAACGGAGGATGGCATACGCTCCCGCGCTGATTATTACCCCACTTAGGATTGCAGAGAGGGTTGTTGGAGCCTCTGCATGAGCATCAGGTAACCACATGTGTACAGGAACGATGGCCATTTTTACTGCAAATCCAGCTGTCAGAGCTAGCAGAATCCACTTGGCAATATCTGGGAAGCTGCCAAGCGCGGCTTGCGCAGCAACAATATCGGTTGTGCCTGTTGTCATGTAAATGGCGCCAATACCCAGCAACACAAAAACGGCACCAGCGTGTGTGAAGACGAAAAACTTGAATGCTGCTTTGTAGCTATCTCGGTAGCCCCAGCCACCTATAATAAAGTAAGCAGGAACAAGCATCAACTCCCAACAAAAATAGAAAAACAGCAAGTTTGAGGTGATGAAGACACCGATTAAACCGACAAACAGCAGCGAAAGAAGGGCGTAGTAGACAGGAAGATTCTTTTTGCCTTCCATATAGTTGATAGAGTAGATGGAGGCAGCTAGCATCAGGACTATTGTTACAATTAGCAACGAAATACTGATGCCATCGACAGACAACGTAAATTGCGTGTTCAAGGCTGGAATCCATGCGTAGAACTCCGTCTCTTTTCCACTGCTAAGGATTGTTGGGAGTGTTGTTAGAATCAGCCCTAATGTAGTCAGTGTAATTGCCGCCAAGAGTGCAGCAGCGTATTTTGCGGATTTTCTGCCTGCCAAGTAAACGAATGGGACCGCGATTATTGGAAGGATCAGAACAGCAAGTAGTGTATATGACATTTTAGAGCCCCCTCACACTTATGATAATCAATATTACAAGCATGATAAAACCCAGTAGAGCTGCTGCAAGATAATGCTGCAGACTGCTAACTGGAGTCTTGCGCGCTTGTGCTGATACGCCTCTTAATGTCCGCCCCGCAATTACTACCAGCAACTGGTTGACCAAAACGTCAAGATATTTGTAAACTCCGCCTGCAAACCGGACAACCGCATTTGCGAAGACAACTGGAAATATCTCAAGGCCTACTGTCTCGAAGAATTTTGCACCGTTGGAAAATGCGATGAACGCGTATGAGGCTTTTTTGTAAAAAGCGTCGAAGTAATAACCGTTGTTTAGCAGTTTAACGAGTGGGTTCTTGGTGCTGCGGAGGGCATTCATAATGGAGTAGTTCTTCCAGTAAGTTGCGTAAACAAGTAGTCCCGTCGGGACAAGAATTACCGCGAATATAGCGGTTTCCAAGCCAAGAAAAGACCCAACCAAGCTCAATTCAACTTCTGTGCCCATGAAGTGACCTAGCCAAGGCATGAGCAAACCCCAGAATAAACAGGCGATTGCTAGAACAACTGCAGGCGCAAGCATTATTCTGGGTGCTTCGTGTGGGTGAAGTTCTGCCAGATGCTCAGATTGCTTACCCAGAAAGACTATTTTGAGGAATCTTAGACTGTAGGCAAAGGTCAAAGCGGTCGTGGCGAAGATTATAATAACTTGCAGTAATGTTCCTGTCTCAATCAAGCTTTCTATAACCAAACCCTTACTAAAGAAGGCAGCAAAAGGCGGCAATCCACTGGTAGTAATTATCATAATCAATGCCAACATGAAAGTAACTGGCATAACCTTCCTGAGCCCGCCCATAAGCCGCATATCGCGGGTTCCAAGCGCATGGATGATCCCGCCTGCAAGCAGGAAGCCGAGGCCCTCGAAGAAAGCGTGACTCACCATGTGAAACAAACTCGAGAACCAGCCTATTGAGGCTGCGGTCTCCAAGTTAGCAGAACCTAATGCAGCCATCATGAAACCCAGCTGGCTTACTGTTGAGTAAGCGAGGACACCCTTAATGTCAGGTGTAGTCAACGCCAGTGTTGCGCCAACGAGCGCAGTCAATACGCCTATCCAAGCGACGGCTGGAAGCCAAAGTGACTGGAGCGCGGCAATCATAGGCGCAGCAATAAGAATAAAACGCGCAATAAGGTAAATACCTGCTTTAACCATCGTTGCAGCGTGTAACAAAGCGCTAACGGATGTGGGTGCTTCCATCGCACTGTAAAGCCAGGTAAATAAGGGAAGCTGGGCTGATTTGGCGACAGCTCCACCCAAAACTAAGAAGGCAACCGCTACTATTGTTGGTGAGGAAACCTGCCCTGCTGCGATGGCTGTTATTGTTTCGTGGAAGCTGAATGTGCCAAGGGTAGCAAAGAGAATACCTATGGCGCCCAGCAGCATAATGTCGCCAATACGGGTCATCATGAAAACCTTGTTGCCTGATTTGACGGATTCAGGACGGTTGTTCCAGAAACCGATAAGCGCCCAACTGCACATGCCAACCATTTCCCAGAATATGAACATCTGCAGAAAGTTGTCACTAACTACGAGACCAATCATGGAGCCGATGAAGATGAGGAAAAAGAAGTAGTAACGTGTCAGGTTCTCCTCGTGCTTCATGTAGCCTATCGAATAAATTGCGATTATGAGCCCAAAGAAGCCAACCAAACATGCAAACAAAACGCTGAGGGAATCAAGATAGATACCCACGCTTATGTTTCCAGGAATCCAGGGAAGAGAAAGATTTACAGCGGATCCTGAAGAGACCGCTTGTATGAGCGAAAATGCAAGAAACGCTGTAATCGAAGCGATCGCGACGGCGAAGGCGTTTCTTACCTTTGGGCCAAAATGCCCAATCAAGGGAACAAAAAGGCTGGAGACCAAAGGTATTATCCAGACAAGCCAGGATGTAGCATCAGAGAGCTGCATTTACTTTTCTACCTCGCCGTTTCCTTCAACTGCTACTTCTTCGGGTTTTGTTATCTTGCTCAAGTCACTGGTTCCGTATTTCTTCGACGCCACGACAAGCAACGCTAGAATGACCGCGCTGACGGCGGTATCCGTAGAAAACGCCAATATCAAGAAAGCTTGGCTTACACCCAAGTTGTTAACGCCCAACATGACAAAGTTGAGGGTAGCAGCTGTCGCAATTAACTCGATGGATATGAAGACTTTGAGCAAATGCCGCTTAGTTAGCAAACCGTAAATGCCTATTGCAAGCATAGCTAGAGACAAAATCACAAAGTCCACTATTTCTCACCGCTCCGTTTTCTTCCGTTCTTTTTCTTGCGTTCATGCAGGACTATGACGATACCTATTGCCACAGTCAAGATGACTAGACCCTGCAAAACCACGTCAACTGCATCATAGTTCCACAGAGCATCTCCCAAGGTCGCGGTTGAAGATACCAGGCTTGGCGAAGAAATCGAGAAGAAAATGGCGGGCAAGGATAGAATAACCCCCAAAACCACAACCCTGATGGACAAAATGGGCTTGTTTTTGGTCAGGGGTTTTTCGCTTAGCATCTCGCCCGACAAGAATAGGATAGATAGGGTGCCGATTCCTACTGCAAACTGGAAAATAGCCACGTAAACCGCGCCGCTTAAGGCGTAGAGGGCAGAGGTCAACACGAACATGGCTGCCAAAGCTGCTACAGAGTAGACCGCTTCGTCGAGGAAAATAGCCAAACAAGCGGACACGACTAATCCTATACTGACGAGTTCGATGACCCCGGGAATCATGCTATACACCAGCGGCTTTTTGACTGTTCTGAGGTTTTACTACGAGGGAAGATTTATCTGTTGTCGCAAGCTCAAAAAAGTCCGTGGCTTTGATTGCGTTTCTTGGGCAGCTTTCAGCGCACTGATAGCAGAAGATGCAGCGATCGAGCAGGAACAAAGGGCGCTTTTTGCCTTCAAACTCCACCATTTCGATAGCTTTTGCTGGGCAGTCCCGACTGCACAAACCACAGCTTACACATAGGTTGATGTCGAAAACTTGTTTTCCACGGAAGCCTTCCGCCGGAACGCATCTTACGAAGGGGTATTTGCCGGTTGCGGGTTTCTTGAAGATGCTCGATAACACTCTTCGGTACATTGGAGATATTCGGGTTTTCTTTGCCATAGGACTTGTCACACCAAGGGGTAGATCCAATACGCCAAGCTGATTGTCAAGACAAGCGACAGCACGGACAGAGGTAGGATAATTCTCCAGTTTGCACGGACAACCTGGTCAATGCGTAACCTCGCGAACAAGATGGTTATGTACTCGGAAACCATGACTACGCCCAAAACTTTGAGCACGAACCACAATGTACCCCAAAACTCAGGCAGGAAACCGAAAGGAATAGGACCATTTGCCCCACCCAGAAACAGTACAGTTATCAAGGCTGCCCCGAAAACTATCTGCACGTCCCGTGCAAGTTTCAGGAAAGCCAACTTTGCGCCGCTATACTCAGTTTCGTGCCCAGCGACGACTTCGCTTTCCGCGTGTGGAACATCAAAAGGATCTTTCTCCAATTCCGCCTGCATTGTAATGACAAACAGCACGAACGCCCAGGGTGCCAAGATGGCGAAGGGCAGCCACTGACTCGTAACAATTTCTGAGATAGTGATGCTTTTCGCGAGAAAAGCAGGAGCCAAAGCTAGCATAACAAGTGGAATGTCATACCCAAGGAATTGGGTTAGTACTCTTGCTGCGCCAATAGAGCTGTATGGGTTGCTGCTCGACCAGCCGGCGAGGAACAGTAAGAAGTTCGCGATAGAAACCAGTGCCATGACAAAAATCAAGTCGCCCGCGAAGCCCACTCCTGGAATGACGCTAGTGCCGTCGATTGGCAAAAAGGCTAAGGCAAAAATCAGTACTGATAAGGCAAACATGGGTGCAAAACGGTAAACATTTCTTTTTGAGTCACATGGTGTAATTTCTTCTTTCGTCAACAGCTTCACGAAATCAGCAAACGGCTGCAATATCCCGCTTGGACCAGTGAAGGTGGGCCCCATCCTGTTCTCCATGCGGGCTTCAATTTTGCGTTCCACCCAGTCGCAGAACAAAGTGAAGAGGAGTATGAAAGTGAATCCGGGGAAAACCAGCACGCGGAATATCAGCAGCAAGTAGTTAATCACGTCTTTCCACCGTTTATCTGTCTGTGCATGAGAAGCATGGGTCTAAGCTTACGAAATTCGGGGGAACGTCAGCTAATGATTCGCCGATGGCGGTGGTGAGGAACGCTGGGATGTTCGCAAAGGTTGGTGTGCGGACTTTGACACGTTCAGGCATCGCTGTTCCGTTACTCTTAACGTAGTAGAACAGTTCGCCTCTCGGAGCTTCTACTCGGTTGACTGCTTCACCCGCAGGAACAACTCTTGGCACTCTAACTCTAAACGGTCCTCCCGGGAGGTGGTCAAGAGCGTACTCAATAATGTTTATGCTCTCTTCGATTTCGTCCATTCGAACGTTCATTCTTGCCCAAGTGTCCCCAGCATCTTTCGTTATCACATTAAAAGGAATTTCACCGTAAGCCTCGTAAGGTTCATCTTTACGTACGTCAATGTCAACGCCGGAACCACGGGCTACAGGACCAACCACACCGAGTTTCAGGGCGATATCTCGCTTAAGCGTTCCCACATTCTGCATACGCGCCCTAATCGAGGGTTCATCCCTATAGACCTGCGTGTAGAATGGTATCCGTTTTCGAAGGTCTGCAAGCACGGCTCTGATTTTTGGGATGTCCGCTTCTTTGAGGTCACGTCTGACTCCGCCCACTGTGAGTGACGATGAGATAACGCGGTTGCCTGTGAGCATTTCGGTGATGTCCATTATGGGTTCGCGGTCGCGCCAGAAGTATTGGAAAAGGACCTCGTAACCAATTTCTAAGCCTGCGTGTCCTAAAGTGAGAAGGTGACTGTGCAGCCTGTTGACCTCCAATATTATGGTTCTCAGGTATTTGCCTCTTGCGGGAACTTCGGTCTTCAAGATTTTTTCGACTGTTTCCACGAAGCCAGTAGCGTGGCAACTGTTGCAGATACCACATATTCTTTCAACCAAGTAAACGTCTTGAAGGTAGGTGCGTGATTCAGAAGCTTTCTCGATACCTCTATGCACGTATCCAATGCGTGGTTCTACTTTTCTCACGGTCTCCCCTTCCACGAACACTGCGAATTTTTCGGGTTCCAACAGTGCAGGATGCTGGGGACCAATAATGATTTTGACGAGTCTACCCTCGTCGGATTTCTCTTCAGGCGGTTCAGGGCTAAGTTTAACCTCGTTTGCGTTGAAATCTTTTCTCAGGGGATAAACATCCTTGGGCCATGTTTCAGGAAGCACAAGGTGCCCATTGCTTGAGTTTCCTTCAAAAGTTACGCCCAACAGGTCAGTTACTTCGAGTTCATGCAGTGCCGCACTTGGGGCGATGTCGCTTATTGTCTGGAGTTTAGCGCTTTCTTTAGGAACTTCTACTTGAACTGTCAAGAGGGGGTTACTTGTGCGAACATGATAGAAAACGCCTATACTTGTACCTAAGTCTATACCCGTAATTGCGGAGACGGCAGTCTTTTCGTCGGCTTCCACCAAGACCTTAAATACGTCTCGGTAACCCTCTGCATTAGTTTTAAGTGTAACCATACCCAGCTGACCGGGTATAAGTTGAACAGGTTTGCCTTGCAGTTTTGTTTCAAGGATTTTAAGGATGTCTATACTACTGTTTGGCATCTGGTTTTACCTCCTCGGTTACTTCTGTTGCCACTTCAAACGCCGGTTCTTTCTTCGGCACAGCTTCAGGAGCCTTTTTTGTGGACGCTTCGAGCACATTCAGGAGTTTAACTACTCCGTCGATTATGGCCTCTGGACGCGGTGGGCATCCGGGGATGTACGCGTTAACCGGCAGAACCTTATCTATGCCGCCTTCAACTCCGTATGTTCCTTGGAAGATGCCTCCTGAACAGGCGCAGGCACCTATGGCGACGACGAATTTTGGCTGTGGCATTTGGTCATAAATTCGTTTTAGTCTTTCTGTGCATTGCTTCGTAACTGCTCCCGTCACCAAGAGCACGTCGGCATGGCGTGGTGAAGGTTCAAGTTTTATTCCGAAGCGTTCGACATCATATTTTGGTGTGAGCAATGCGACGATTTCGATGTCGCATCCGTTGCAGGCACCAGAGTTGAAGTGAATTACCCAGGGAGATTTCAGTCGCGCCCACATTGCCAAGTTAGTCATCTATCTTTGCCTCCATCAAGCAAGAGTAAACCCGATGCTAGAATCATGAACAAATAAACCAGGATTAGGGGCACATTGATTCCTGTATTCATGAAAGAAGCGAACGCGAGAAGCAAAACTGAACTGTCCAAGATTACAAAATATATAAGGTATTTGTAGAGTGACACGTTAACTTGGAGTTTGGGATACGTAACCTTTTCTCCGCAGGCGTAGGCGGTACGTTCAGAGTCCGTTTGGACAGGTTTGGGCGCCGCTCTGCGACCAAGCTGGTAAACGATGGATACTGCTGATACGATTAGCACGAATGCGAAGAGTGCCTCAATAATCATCTGATATTGCCTCCCATGAAGAACGGTGTTTCTTGGACAAATTCACCATATTTTCTGGTCGCAGTTATCACATGTTCATATTTTGGAAAGTCAAACTCAAAATATTTAAGGTTATCGCAGCGTTTGCCATACAAACGTTCAACAACTCCGTTGGGCGTAGCTTCTGAGCAAACAGACAAAAATTCCTCCTCCGAACATCCGCCCCAAAGCCTAATTGGCGTTGCACACGTTATTTTGCTCATGATGGTCCGAGCTTGACTCTGTTAGAGTAACTCTAGGCGCATTTAAAGTTTAGCCATAGAGATCACCCCAACTTACGATAATTCGGGCGATGAAGTTTACTCCTAATTTATGGGATCTGCATAGAAAATGTGGCAGTCATTAGGTTTCTCCACCATGCCATCTGCGTTCAAGGTACAAAATTAAACTGAAAATGCCTCTGCTGACTATTATGAAGACCAGCAACTCGAATTCCGCTGTAGTTCGCACGACCACGGTTTTAATAATTTCAGCACCTATGAAGAACCCTAAGCCCATGTTCAAGTAGCCTGAAAGGTGCCGAGTGACTTCGTGAACCTTGTGGGGGTCTTCAGGGTTGGTTTGCAAGAACCTGACGGTTACCAAAACGCCTCCGAAGAACACCAATCCCCCGCCAACTAGATAGAGGATGTTGGTAGCCATGGTTAACATAATGTAAATTGCCTCGTAAACTAAACCACCAGGAACGTATGCTTGTTCACCCTCTCGAACTCCAGGCTGAAGCTCAAAAACAAACCCTGGATTGATTATTGTAACCGCAACTCCCAGGATTGCTGAAGCTACTATTACAATTAACAAAACAGCAGTCAGTTTGCTTAGCCCTTTTTCTTTCATACAAGTTCTACTCTGGGCGATTCACGAATCATTGCTTATTAGTTTAGGGCTTGTCTTGCTTAATATGATTTATCAATTTCCACTTAAGAAATGGAGAAAATTGAGCGAAAAAGTTTGCGTATGCGACAGTTTCTATAGAGACCAACGTTCTTTGGAGCCAAGTGAAGTTTGGAACAGTGGTCGATAGGTTTTTATGTGCGGCTTAAATCTCTAAGTTGTCCAAACCTGTGGAAAGGGCAAAACCTAGGATTGAATCTCAAGATGGTTAGAAAAGCAAGAATCCGGCTAACAAGCACCGACTACGGAAAACTTGAAGAAGTATGTGAAGAACTCAGGAGCATCGCCCAGAAAACAGGGGTTAAAATTAACGGTCCAGTACCTCTACCCACGAAACGGTTACGCGTTCCAGTTTTGAAGGGTCCTTCAGGGGAAGGCACAGCCACTTGGGACAGGTGGGAAATGCGAATCCACAAACGTCTGATTGACATCGACAGCGAAGAACGCGTTATGAGACGAATAATGCGGATACGTGTTCCCGAAGAAGTTCATGTCACTATCGAACTTATCTGAGCTTTCTTTCAGTTGGGTAAGCTCGTTTCTGAACACACTCTTTCGAAACTAAAATTCAGAGGATGCCTGGTTCAATCTATTGACAGAAAGAACGTTTGTTCTTTATTTCATCACACATAAGTAAAGAAGTACGTGTAGATTGTCAGGGCACCTGCGACTGCGAAGGCAAACGCCCAGATCTTCTTGTTCCAGCTATAGATTTTGAAACCATCCAATATCCCAAAGGGAATGAGATTAAAGACTGCGATGAAAGCATTAAACGAAGCGATTAGCAGGAAAAGCGCGGAATATGCGTAAGGAACTGGAGCGTAAGCTCCCCCGAGAAAAACCAACGACAGGAAAAGGTTCGTGACTGGCCCAGCTATGGATATTCTTCCTATGTCGTTAAGCCGCGCAGGTCCAGATATCATGACGGCTCCCGGTGAAATGAGGCGAAAAGGTGTAAACACTGAAATCAGGGTCAACAACGCCCCTATCTTCGTCAACCGGAATTCCGCCCAGAATCCTCCTCGCTGAGCCGTAACCTTGTGAGCCATTTCGTGTATCAGAAACGAAGCGGTTAAGAGTAGGGCAAAAACGGAAATTTCCGTCCAGCCCCAGCCGATCATTCCGAAGTAATTATTGCCAAATATTTGGTTATAGAACACGATAGAGAAACCTATGCCAATGATTAGTAGCGCGGCAGGAATAAGGTGTTTGAGTTCCTTCATGCTCATATAAACGTGACCTTTCACGTTGCGCGGCTGCCCAAAGCTAATAGAAAATTCGTATGAGTTCTGTTTTGGCGCGAAACCTTCAGCAACAGTTTCCTGCCTCTGCGAGTGCGCAAGCCCGATTCTGACACAAGAGTGGTTTTCCGGGATTCGATGTTGGCTGCAGAATTGTCCGCCGCAGTAGGGACATTGGAAGGGCATGAGGGTTTCTTGACCGCAGATTTGACAATTCATGTTTCAGGCAACTCTTTCCCACCATACAACAAGCATTTTGGTTTATATCTTTCCCCAATTCTTGACTAATCTGAGCGTCGATTCTGGGCGAATTGCAGCTTTCAACCTATGCCCACCGATTTTCTGCATAATTTTGGCTTGAAAAGTCGCCAGTATGCCCTCCTCAATCTGCGGAGGGTTTTTGGCAATGTTTAAAGCCACCAAACTAGAATCTAACTGGATATCGAAGGGACCTGGCTTGAAGGCTTTCAGTTTCGTCCATGCTGCCGACTTGCACCTCGGGTATGCTCAGTACGGCTTAGAGGTGCGCAGACAGGACTTCGACAAAGCCTTCAATGAACTCGTAGACAGAACCATCGAACTAAAGCCTGACTTCATGATAATTGCTGGGGACCTTTTTCATCAGCCACGCCCCTCAAACGTTACTCTCGAGAACACGATTCGCGGTTTCAAGCGGTTGCGGGACGCGGAAATCCCCGTTTTAACGGTGGACGGCAGCCACGATTGCGCCCCAAACTCGATTACGAGCACAATTCTTTACCCGCTGGACAGTGCAGGCTTAATCTATTATCTGCCCAGGCACGTCGGCGCTTGCTGGCGCAAAAGCGGCGTCTGCTACGTCTACGGCATACCCAACTTCCGCAGCAAACACAAAACTGAAGAAACCCTACCCGCATTCATGGAGCAGAATGTGCCTGCACCTGACCCCACTTTGGCTAATGTTTTCGTGTTTCATGGAGCGGTGGATTTGCCAGGTGTTAAGCCGCCCTACATCGAGGCCGAGTTGTCACCCCAACTCATTCCAGACTGCTTCGGCTACTACGCGGCCGGTCACGTGCATGAACGGTTCTTAGGAAAATTTAAGAGTGGGCTGTTAGCTTACAGTGGCTGCACTGAAACCGTGAGCTACGACGAGAACAAATGCAGAAAAGGCTTCTACCACGTCTGTGTTAATGGGAAGGGCGAATTCCAGCCAAGAATTGTGGAGCTTTCGTCGCCCAGGAAATTCGTGGTTCTCGAGAAGGAATTCGTCGGCGTAAACGCCCACAAAATCACCGAACAAGCTACGGAGCTCGTCAGAGACGCTGACGAGGAAGGCGCCATAATCATACCTGTTCTGAGGGGTGTCTTGCCGGCGGAAGCTAGCCGCAGCGAAATTAACATGGCTCACATTCGGGGCGCAGCCGAAAAAGCCCTTTTGGTACACCCAATAGTCCTGCTCAAGGAAACAGCAGTTTCCGACGAAGTGATCCGCTCCATATTCGAGAGCGAATTCAAGGATTTGAAGACCAAAGCGTTCGAATATTTCCTTCAGATTTTCACCGAACGCTACAGCCGCGAAGAGGCCGAACGGATTGGACATGCCGCGTTGGGTTTGATTGAGCCTCTAACCCGCAAGCAAGAGGAGAAGGTTAGGCAGACGCTGGAGGAACTGCTTGAGTGAAAATCGAAATAGTCCAGCTGGAAAACATCCGTAGCCACGTCAAATCTACGGTGCCATTTACTCGGGGCTTCAACTGTCTCGTGGGGGGTTTGGGCTGCGGCAAGAGCAGTGTCCTTTACGGCATCGATTTTGCGTTGTTCGGTGACCCTGTTGGCAGAAGCTATGAGTACTTGCTCAGGGAAGACGCAGACGTGGGAAAAGTCACGGTTCAATTTACTCAGAATGGTATTACCTACGTGCTGACGCGTGGCTTGCGAAGGCGTGGCAAGAACATAGGGCAAGATTTTGAAGCGCTTAAGCTTTTTGAAGGCGACAAACTAATCGCAAGCATGAAAGCGGACGCCATAGCTGAGCAGCTGAAAGCGATAACGGGGTTTGACCTTGATCTGTGGCGGGAAATTGTTTGGGTCCGTCAGGAGCATATGAAAGAGCTCATCGACGCAGCGCCAAGGGAAAGGCAGAAACGGTTAGACGAACTATTTGGATTATCCGACTATGAGGCCGCGTGGAGCAACATCGCGCCTTACTTGCGTGACTACGAAACCGAGAAACGCCTCCTCGAAAAAGACCCCGACGTAACAGGCAGGGAAAAACTCGGAGACGAATACAACCGAGTAACCGAGGAGTACACGCTGCTGGAGATTGAGCTTCAGGATTCAAAGGAAAAGCTTGGTGTCTCAAAGAAGGTTTTGGAGCAAGCGGAAACGAAGCTTAAGCAGGTGGAAGAAAAAAGGCTCGCGGTTGAGGAGCTTAAACGCCGCGAAGCCCGAATCCACGAGGGCATCATTAATGCCCAGAGAAACGCCCAGTCCATGAGTAGAACCATCGAGGGCAAAAACACGGTTCTGAAAGACCTGCGACAGCGTCAGGCGAGTATCGAAACCCAAATAGAAAACTGCAAAAGAAAGCTGCAAGAGGCGGGAATGCCTAGTGACCAACCTGCTGAAGTGGTGAAGTCTGTTCTGCATGATTTAGATAATCGGATTAGTGGCCTGAGGGGAGAACAGGAAGCCAATTCACGCAACATGCAAACCGACCAAAAACGGGTGGCGCAACTTTCTACAGAAAAGGAGAATCATTGCCCATTGTGCTTGCAGCCACTGAATGACGAGTACAAATCCGCTATGCTTAGGCGAATTCAGGATGAAACCGTCGAGCGGCAAACGACAATAAAGCACTTGCTGACAGAGATCGAAAAGCTTCAGCGAATCAAAATGATCGCAAACGAGGCTTTCACAAACTTACAGATGTTGACTTCGAGGCTCGAAGACCGCAAATTAACCGTTAGGGGCGAAGAGAAAAATCTCGCTGACCTCTTGTCTGAGCAGAGCCAGAAGCAGGAAGTCGACAGCGACCTTCAGACCCAGCTGGAAACGGTGCAGTTCGAAATCGGCAGGTTCGACCTCTCAGATGTTGAAGCCGCGCGAACACAACGCGAGAACGCCTTTAGACAATATTACGGTACTCAGTCAGAGCTGCAAACCAAAGAAAATCGCAAGAAAGACCTGCTTCGAAACTTGGACTCCCTTAAAGAACGCATCGATTTAGGGCAGCAGAAGGGGGAGCGCGTTGAGAAAATCGGCAGAATCCTACAAGTCATCTCTGCAATACGCGACGCCTACAGAAGCATACAGCCCAAGCTGCGAAGCGAATTCGTCAAGGTTCTCAGAAACTTCGTGCAGCAAGTCCTTGACGGATTGGTGGGAGGCGAAGCGCCGATGCTAAACGTGGCGATAGACGACACGTACACGCCTTATGTGAAGAGCGAGAGCGGGTTAGAGAGGGAAGTTGCCAACCTCAGCGGGGGAGAACGCACACTGCTCGCGTTTGCGTATCGTCTTGGATTAGGGCAGTTGATTATGCAATCGCGCACTGGACACGGCTTGGGCATGCTGCTCTTGGATGAACCCACAGAGAATCTGGGCACGGAAGACGGCAGCATTAGCCGCTTAGCCGAAGCCATTGGCCGATTCAGAGCTATTGAACAGATAATAGCAGTTACTCACAGTGAAGACTTCGCCGAAAAAGCCAGCCATGTTGTCGTTCTGGAGAAAGAGGCAGGCGTAAGCAGAGCCTCAATCGCGAAAGGCGATTCAGCTAGTCCTCTTCCACCGAATTCTCCAACGTGCCAATGCCCTCGATTTCTATGATCACATTGTCGCGGTCTTTCAGCCATGTCTGCGGCTTCATAGCCATACCCACACCCGAGGGAGTCCCAGTGGAGATTATGTCGCCAGGTTCCAGGGTCATAACTCGGCTTAGGTAATAGATAATTTTGGATACGCTAAATATCATGTCGCGTGTTGAGCCATTCTGACGGAGTTCTCCATTGACCCAAGTGCGGATGGTCAGTTTGCCTGTGTCAGGAAGCTGGGTTTTCGTAACTATACAGGGTCCCGTGGGAGCGAAAGTATCGAAGCCCTTACCTCGAGTCCACTGCTTATCCTTGAACTGGAAGTCTCTCGCCGAAACATCGTTGAGAATTGTGTATCCAAAAACACAGTCTAGCGCGTCCTTCTCGGGGACATCTTTGGCCTTCTTTCCTACAACGACCGCGAGTTCGCCTTCGTAGTCAAGTTCCTTGACAAATGGGCGCTTCAAAATCTTGTCGCCGGGTCCAACGATGGCGGTGCGGGGCTTCATAAAAAAAACAGGCTCCTCAGGAGGCGGCACTTTCCTTTCTGCAGCGTGGTCAACATAGTTCCAGCCTAAGCAAACGATTTTAGGCGGATAAGCAACAGGTGCCAAAAGCTGAACCTCGCGAAGCGGAACTGAAACTGCCTGTACATCACCCAAACCTGCTTCCTTGAGCAGAGTTTCCGCGGTCTTCTGGGCCTCTTCTTGGGCGATGAAGTCTTCTAGACGGCTTGGCAACGCAGTCTTTTTAGAGTCAGCTAACGAGGTAAGGCTAAGCATCTTTTCGGTATCCAAGATACCATAACTTTCTTTGTCTCTGAAACGATAACGGGCAATTTTCAAGCTTCAAGCACCTGTTAGTTGAAACGAGCAAGCGGCTAAATAAAACTTCCAATCCCCGCTGAGGCCGTCAAGAGAAAACGAAGTATCAACGACAAACAAATGCTGTAAACTTAAGTCCTAAAAGAAGAAATCAGGTGAAAACATATAATTTAGAGGCTTACTAAGATTCGATGAGCGTCAGGGCCAAAGTTGATTTTACATTATCCATGCCTCTGATGTGCTTCGACACAATATCCTTCACTTCGCTAAAAGAATCTCCCTGAACCATCGCCACAGCGTGGTACATGCAACCGGAAGAATACGCTTCGCTGATGCCCTTCACCTTCTCCAAGTACCTAACGAGTTCGGTCGCGTGCGAAACTGTGTTTATGAAAACAAGAGCTTTGCGCATAAAGCAACCCTTATTTTATCCAACCATAGACCTTGGGTTTGTTACGAGATGCCTTTGCGTGTGCAGTAAAAGTTGCCATTAACGCGTATTAATGCAGGGCACTTGCCATCGTTGCAGTGAGTCAACCACTGACAAGGAGATCTGACTTCGTAAACCCGCCGCTTAAGAGTGTAAGTTTTAGATATAGAACGATATTTTGGGTTCTCGGGCTTTGGCATTTTGCTTAGAACTGCTCCCATTTAAATACCTCAAAATTTTCTTGTTGGATCATCATTTAACCTGAAAACGCTATTAAAACTGTGTTACAGTCACGACACTACAACAACCTATAACCATAAACGTCTCAGACTATCAAAAGAACGTTTCTCAACAGGAACAGAGGATAAAAAGTGTTATGTACCAGCAGAAACCTTCATTCTCTCAGGTGCGTCACGTGGAGTTCCAGGGCAGAGATATCACCTCAATTGAAGACTTCAATCGTGAGGAAATCGACTACATACTCAAAACCGCCAAGACAATGGAGACGCTTGCAGTAAAAGGCTCAGACATATTAAAAGGCAAAATTCTCGCCAACATATTCTTTGAACCCTCCACGCGCACGAGGCTAAGCTTCGAAGCGGCTATGCTCAAATTGGGCGGAAATACCATAGGTTTCGCAGACGCTGAGAATGCTTCCGTGAAGAAAGGCGAAAACCTATCCGACACCATACGTACGGTAGAGAATTACGCTGACATAATTGCACTTCGGCATCCTCTGGAGGGAGCTGCTAAGCTTGCAGCTGAGTTCTCAAAGGTCCCCATCATCAATGGAGGCAGCGGGGCAGAAGAGCACCCTACTCAAGCGCTGGTTGACTTGTACACGATTCAGAAAGAGAAGCAGAGAATCGATGGGTTAAAAATCGCGTTAATAGGTGATTTACGGTACGGCAGAACAGTGCATTCCCTTGCTTACGCCTTGTCGCTCTACAATATCGAGCTGACTCTCGTGTCGCCCGAGACTCTCAGGATGAGACGTGAAGTCCTACGAGCAATACAGAACAAGATCCCTGTTTCGGAAACACAGAATCTGGAAAAAACAATTCCTCAAATAGACGTTTTGTATGTGACCAGAATCCAGAAGGAACGTTTCCCGGACCAAGCCGAGTACGCTAAAGTCAAGGGGGCATACCGCATAGACCTAAAAACGTTGGCCACCGCGAAGAAGGACCTCATAATTCTTCACCCACTACCCCGTGTAGACGAAATCGCCCCCGAAGTCGATGCCACGCCACGAGCCAAGTACTTCCAACAAGTTTGGAACGGCATCGTCGTCAGGATGGCTTTGCTGGCCTTGGTGTTAGGCTCCGTAAAATAGCTAGTGTTAAGTGCCACTAAAGCGATCAAATGCCAAGAGCGCTCCCATTGAGCCACATGATGGGCATTTGTGAAGGATGCCAACCCAGCTTCTATGGCAGTTGTTGCAATACGTGACTGCACAGTTATAGGTAAAGAATTCGGCTTTTTGGTTATCTAAGAGTGACATGGTTAGCTTGATCAGGTCTTCAGGTTTGTCCTCTGAACCGTTTGTGTCGATTATCGTCAGGTTTGCACCTACGTTTAACCCTTTTAGATTCAACTGCGCGCCCAGTTGCTCAGACCCGACAGCTAGAAAACTCCCCACTTGAAGAGGGAGTCTCCTTGTTGTGGCGTAAAAGGGGTCTTCGCGTGTCCCTGAAAACTTCACCTTCCCAAGCCCGTATTTCTCGATATCCAACTGCGCCAGTCTACCTGATGCTTCAGGACTTCGCAGGACAGCGGGGAATATACGTTTTCCGTGTTTTCTGCCCATTTTGTTGACGTACGCCTGCAGGTTCTGTACCAGTTCCAGCGAAAATTTTGAGCTTTCCGCGTGGCTGAAGGGTTTTCCAGTGAAGTTTTCTACCGCTTCGCATATACCCGCAAGGTTTACAATTCCACTGCTGTTTTCCAGCCGAAAATACGTGTCGCCGTTAATGGTCTGCATCAGAAAGGGCAAAGCAGTTTTTCCGTACTGCTTCAGAGCTCGATGCTTGATACCCAACGCACGGAGAGCAAGCTCGCATCTTTCTTTCAGGATATCGAAGAATTTGACTCTATCCTTTTCGCTCTCATGGACAATTCTGGGTAGGTTTATGGTAACGTAGCCAAAACATCCTGTACGCAGTGTGTCAGTCTCCCAATCGTCGGGCGTATCCGTTGTCAATTTCATGCCAGAAGACGAAAAAGCTGTTCTTTCCTTGTTTTCCTCGTTAGCGAAGTAGACGGGCCCTTTTTGGGCTGCCAAACTGTGGGCTTTAAGGAGAATCGCAAGTAACTGGGCTTTATCGTTTTTGGAATCGACCTTCACTATTAGCTTAGGGTTGAGAATGGGTTTGATTGCGTTTTCCTCGACAAAAATGTCGACTATCAGTGACGCCAAAAGCACAGCTTCTTCCGCGAAGCTGCCGTATTTTCCGTTAGCTTTTCCTTTTAGGCTTATTGCCTGTTGTTCTACCAGACAACTCGGAATCTGCAAGTCTAAACCTATGGCTGCATTTGCGTGGTGATTGATATGAAGTAAAAAGAGACGCAGACTTTCCTTAATCCGTGCAGGTTCCAAGCCCCTTACAAACGGCGCAAGAAACACGTTGAAGTAATCTATCGTTTGGGTTTCGTTGATTTCCTGTTGCGTGAGCAAAAGGACGTTGAAGGCAATCGCTAATGCTGCTTCATAGGTTTCTGGGGGCTGCTCGGAATGATGCAACGCATTCAGGTTGTCGAGTCGAACGCCATTTTGCAGGAAATACCGCAGGTCATGTAGGACTTCGCTTGGCTTCAGAATCCACGTACTTAAGCCGTTTATGTGTATGGCACCTGAAACGTGAGCGTCAGCTATGTCACGAGGGAAAACATTAAGCAGCATGTACTCCCTGAGGACGCTTTTTCCGGCGGTTGCAAGCACGGGTCCAGATTCCAACGGGTTTTTCGCTTCGATCAAAGCTGTCACTTCATGAACAGGCAAGCCCAACCGGGTAAGCTTATGACGATAATCTTCAAGGCCTTTCTCAATTAACGTGACGTTGACGATTTCTCTAATTAACGGTGAAGTTAAGTATTTTATTTTTGATTTGTTGAGGAGCTTTTCGGTTTCTTTTGCGGTTTTCTGAGCTTGATCCGCTGGCATTTTTGCTTCCCGAATGAGCGAATTGGCGATCTTGTTCGAGTCGAACTCTTCAAAAGTGGAGTGCGACGTGCGCACAAGCATGCCCTTGGGTTTAACGGCTTTTTTCTCCACTCGGTTCGCAACGTCAATGACCATCTTTCCTAGATCGGTCAGGTAGTACTTTTTTGCATCAGAATCTACCTCTACCAAGTTGGCTTTAAGAAGGAATTTTAGGTGGTAGGCGAATCTTCCCGCATCTCGGCTTGGGTTCATCTTAAGCTGGTTCATGAGTTCAGTATAGCTTAAGCTTCCTCGGTCAAAGAGAAGGTTTAGTATCTGAAGCCTCAACGGTGACGAAACAGCTTTGAGAACTTTCATGCCTCGTGCACGTGGGGGAAGCGACATGGATGGTCTCCTCTTTTGAGCGTTTGTAGCTATTGTACAGTGCAGAGTTTAAACCTTAGCCATCAACGAACATTTAGAGGATATTTTGCCCCTCAACAGCTGCCTATAACGGGATTTGCCTCGAATGCTTGTTTGGAATCGCCAAATCTTAACTCAAGGCCAAGGTTAATCTGGGCATTCGTCTAGAAACGGTCTAGTAGGGTGTATATTTTGTCCGACTATCTTGTCGGCACTGGCGGCTGGGCATATTTCCCGTCAAACAGAAAGCCCAAATTGAAATTATACTCGGGAGTCTTCAACTTCGTTGAAGTTAATTACACATTTTATGAATATCCTGACCCACGAACGGTGGAGCGTTGGCGCAGAACCGTACCAAACGACTTTACTTTTTCCGTGCGATGCCACCAAGACCTCACCCACAAGATAGGCTTAAAACAAACTAATGAGGCATATCGGGTGTTAAGCCAAATGCTCGCTTACTGCAGCATCTTGAAAGCACCCTTTCTCATTTTGGAGACTCCCTCCAGTTACTTCTTTGATGACGAAGCGGCAAAGGAAGCACGCAGCTTCTTCGAAGCGGCAAATCTCAGGGGAATACGCCTGGTTTGGGAAATGCGAGCCCCCAAAACCGAGCAATGGAAAAACCTAATGCAGGACTTAGAAATCGTACAAGCGGTTGACCTCTCTCGCGAAAACCCACTCTTGCCTTCAGACATTGTCTACACACGACTTTTCGGCAAAGGAACACACAATATTTACCAATTCACCGACGAGGAACTCGAGGAAATCGACCATAAAGTCCTTTTAAACAAGGCCAAAACCGTCGCGCTATCGTACCATGGACTGAAGATGAACACGGACTCGATCAGGTTTGTTCACTACAAGAAGACAGGCAAGTTTCCATCTATTACCGGGTTAACGGGTGTAGCGTCTGCGAAAGCGGTTCTAGCAGAGGATATACGATTCCCAATTTCAAAGCAGTCACTAGTCGAGGATCAAGGTTGGAAGGTGTTTGACACTTCGGCCAACAAACGGATTCGCCTAGCAGAATGGATCCGCAACATTCCCAACAAGACATACAGAAAAATAGACGAACTCACCCAAGTATTGGAGGCGTTATATTGATGCCTGCCCAGGTTCTGCATGGGACGTCCGGCTGAAGCTACAAAGAGTGGGAAGGCATCTTCTACGAAAAAAACGAAAAAAGGAAAATCCGTGTCTACACAAGCATTTTCAAGACAGCCGAAATCGACTCAACTTTTTATCGTAATCTTACAAAAAGCACGGTTATGGGCTGAGACCGTTATCGCCCCCAGACTTTGTCTTCTGTGCTAAGCTTCCAAAGGTGATAATCCACACGAAGAGACTTGGTTTAGCAGGATACGTCAAAGCAGATTTCGATGCGTTCCTAGAAGTCATGCATCCCCTGCAGCTAACCGGCAAACTCGCTTACCTTCTCATCCAGCTTCCCCCAAAATACTAGTGTAACATGGAAAATTTGGAGGCATTTTTCAAATTGCTCGATCAAAGATTCCGCTACGCCATTGAGTTCCGCAACATTTCATGGCTCACGGATGAAACGTGGAATTTGCTCAAAGACTACAACGCTGCCTACACAAATGTTGACGAGCCCCTCTTGCCTCCGGATGTGCATTTGACTTCCTACCTAGCTTATTTCCGCTGGCATTGACGGGGAAAACACATATGGTTCCATTACAATTATGGCAAGTAAGAACTGGATTCGTGGCTTCCCAAAATCCAAAAAGCAAGTTCGAAAAACAAGGAAAATCATCGGTTACTTCAACAACCACTTCCACGGCTACGCACCAGAAAACTGTCTTTACATGCTAGAAAAACTAAGCTTAAACTCCGGAGCCCGGAAACATGCCAAGAAGGCGGCAGATAAACAGTCTCTTCTTGGGGACTATTTCCACGCTCAAAGCTCTGAAAAAACCTGAAGGATTTTTAACTTAGAACCCAAACCTATATGCAACGACCAAAAGGTGCTAAAATTATGCGTATCGTCTTCAGAATAGGCGGATCAGTTGTGGCGTCACCAGTAAACACAGAGTTGATGGGCAAATACGTTGAACTCCTGAAATCGGTTAAGCTTCAAGGTCACGAAATCACCGTTGTCGTCGGAGGGGGAACTCTCGCCAGAGAATTTATCAAGATTGCCAAAAGCCTAAAGCTCAAGGTGCAAGATCAGGATGAGATTGCCATAGCTGTTTCACGTCTCTTTGCCCAGCTATTCCTAAAGAAATTTGGCGATGTTGCTTGCAGCAAGGTGGCTGTAACACTTGACGACGCAGCTAAATGTCTCGAAGCAGGCAAGATAGTGGTTATGGGTGGTCTGAAGCCAGGCATCACCACTGACACCGTTGCCGCGTTGGTGGCTCAACGCGTAGATGCAGACCTACTTGTTAAAGGAACTGACCAGGATGGAATCTACGATAAGGATCCACGTACTTTCGCTGATGCCGTGAAGCTTGACCACCTAACCTTCGACAACCTGCAAAATGTCCTATCGGAAACAAGACACAAGGCGGGCATCCACCAAATTATCGATCCGGAAGCAGTGAAGGTGCTTAAACGCAAACGCGTGAAGCTAATTGTCGTGAACGGTTTTTCCCTCGACAACATCGTTGCTGCGGTGAAGGGCGAAAACGTCGGGACAACAGTTAGCTAAGGGAAAATCGGCATTTTTTGGGTGTCCAGTTCTTCGCAAGCTTAAGCCAGCGCGCTATGCAATCGTCAAAAGTACAGACACCCATGGCCACGACATACCTGCTCAACACGCCGTTAACCTTTGCGAGCACCGCCTTTTTTCCAATCGACAAATTGCTTAGGAGGGCCCCCAAGCAGTCCCAAACGTGAACCCGCTATCCCTACACGACCAACGGAATGCACCAACTTTTAATTAACGACACAATCGACCATTCAGCACTTGCCATCCAATATGCATTCGTCGAAATCTTCGCATTATGTTGACAACAATAGGAATAGTTTTGTCCTGGAGATACCTGAACAAATAAATATTGCTCAATATTTCACCACGATAGAAAAAATCGAGGATAAACCCATGGTAGCAGTCGTTGAAGCGCTAGACTTGAAAAAAACATATATGCTTGGAAAAGTCCCAGTCGAAGCCTTGCGAGGCGTGAACATAAAAGTCGAAAAGGGCGATTTTCTCGCTATTCTCGGACCCTCAGGAAGCGGCAAATCCACGCTACTAAACCTATTCGGAGCTTTAGATAAACCGACTTCGGGAACGTTGCTCATTGACGGAGTTGACGTCTCCAAGCTCAGCGACAATCAACTCGCCGACCTTAGACGCAAAGTGGGCTTCGTTTTCCAGTTTTTTAACCTAATTCCAAGGTTCACAGCGAAAGACAACGTTGACCTCTCCATGTCCATCGCCAACAAAAGCCGAGTCGAACGTGAAAAACGTGCAGGAGACCTTCTTGAAATGGTTGGCCTGAAGGATAGGATGAACCATAAGCCAGCTGAACTTAGCGGTGGACAGCAACAGCGTGTAGCGATTGCTCGAGCCTTATCGAACGATCCTCGTTTCTTGCTCTTAGATGAACCCACAGGAAACATAGACTCAAAGACAGCCCACGAACTAATAGAAATAATCAAGAACCTTAACGAAAATGGCGTGACAATAATCATGGTAACACACGACCAGCCACTGGCACACGAAGCCAAGAGAACAATTAACATGATGGACGGCGTGATTACGTCGGACGTGGTGAACTGACATGAAGGCCCGAGACGTCTTCGCTTACTCCTTCAGCGCCATTAGACTGCGAAAGCTCCGAGCGGCTTTGACAACTTTGGGAGTGGTAATAGGCATTGCAGCCATAGTAGCGCTTCTCTCAATCACTACAGGATTGCAAACCACGATAACCGGCCAACTTGAACGCGGCTTGGCAGCAGACACCCTCATCGTTGTCCCAGGTTCAAGCGCGCTCGGAGGAGGCGGATTCGGAGGCGGAGGAGGCGGATTCGGAGGCGGAGGAGCAAGCACCAGCACACCATTATACGTCAATTACACGACACAAATCAACTCGCTGTCAGCCAACATAAGTACATCTCTGGCAATCATTCAAAAGTCCGGCTATATCGAGAACAGTTCAGGCTTCGCCCGAGTAGCTTCCTCCATAGTAGGCGTCAACTTCTCCCAATACGCAGACGCCTATCCAACCACCTTCATACCGGCGAGCGGCATTATACCCTTGAACCCTTCAGACACCGACGTGGTGATTGGCGCTCGTGTCAGTGACCCACGGCTTAATGGCACTGTGTTCATCGGGGCAAACACCAAAATCGACCTGACCTGGACAAACAACTCCAGAGTTCCATTCGTCAACGAAACCTACACTGCAAACGTAGCAGCTGTGCTTAGCAGAATCGGCGGTTTCGGCGTGGGTGGCCCTTCAGATACCGCAATCTACGTTCCGTTGTCCCAAGCGGAGAAGTTTTTCGGAACCGACCAGGCTGACATGATAATCGTAAAGCTGAAGAGCGGCGACCCTGCGACAGTTAACGCTACGTCAAAAGCTATAACGGACTATTTCGGCAACGAAGTCTCAGTCATTTCCTCGACTGCTGTTCAAAGCCTCCTGACGACGATTTTCTCCACAGTATCACTGTTCCTGGGCGGAATCGCAGCCATATCGCTCCTCGTCGCAGGCATAGGCATAATGAACATAATGATAGTCTCGCTCATTGAACGCACACGAGAGATCGGCATACTCAAAGCCCTAGGCATGAAGAGCAGGACAGTGTTATACATCTTCCTAACCGAGTCAGTAATAATAGGCTTAATCGGTGCCATCATCGGCATAATCTCAGGATGGGCTTTGGCAAACGTGGTCTCCCTGTTCCTCGGACGCGGCGGATTCATTGGCAGTGCACTGACCATAACGCCCATTCTAACACCAGAAGTTCTGCTTGGAGCATTGGCCTTCGGTGTAGGCATCAGCGTTATCTTTGCCCTTTATCCCGCTTGGCGTGCTTCGAGGCTTAAGCCAGTGGATGCTCTAAGGTACGAGTAAGTATGGTGAAAAGACGCTACCCCGATCGGCCCATAGTGGGAGTCGGCGCTATAGTCTTGCGCGAACGCAAAATCCTGCTTGAAAAGAGGGGCAATGAGCCAGCGCGTGGACAGTGGACTATTCCTGGCGGCGTGGTGGAGGTTGGGGAAAGCCTTGAATCCGCTGTGGCAAGAGAAACCAAAGAAGAGACAGGCTTGAACGTGGAAGCAGTTGAACTAATCGACGTTGTTAACCAATTGTACTTTGACAAGAAAGGCAAAATCGAGTACCACTATGTAATCATCGACTACATCGTCAAGACAAAACCGGGAGAGCCCAAAGCCGAAAGCGACGCGGGGGCGCTCAAATGGGTTTCGCTTGAGGAAGTCAATGCATACGAGTTGACACCTAGCTTTCGTCGATTTTTTGTAAAGAACAAGAACAAAATCGAAGCAGCTAGTTCTGTCCCGTAAAGAACAGTCTCGTTTCTCCCATAGTTTTCAGATCCAACGAACGCACTCTCGCAACCATTGGGAAATCTCTAACAACCCGTCCCAAGGTGAGGCAGTGATGTGGCGGCAGATCCCTCGCTATGCTGCGAACCGTTTCAGCGTCTACCCGCGCAGCGCGGCTGACAACGTCCAGATCATGTTCATTGGTGAAGTTAAAAAGAAAGATATTATCGGCCTGCCGATAGATGGTTTCTTGCACTGTGTCGGGTTGGTTCGTTATGAACGTGGTGAATATTCCAAAGTGGCGCATCCGTGTTACGATATCGTCCCAATATGTTTCCCGGAGGTAAAGGTGGGCTTCCTCTGCGAAGAGAAAAACAGCTTTAAGTTTCCAATTCTGCAGCGAATCCACTAGTTTGCCCAAGACGTATTCCACAACGATTTGACGGTCGATGTTGCCCGTGTTCTTCAAGTTAATCACGATGGCGCCTCCATTGTCCTTGGCTTTCATTAGACTTTCCTCGAGCAGCGCTGCTTCGGCAAAGTTGTCGGTGAAGAAGCCCGAGTTCACCAGAGAGTAGTAACGAGACGCCAACGCGTCCCGGACGTGCTGGTTGCAGTTGCAGTTTTTGATGGTTTCATGTAGGTCGGACAAGGTGAGTTTGCCTTGTTCTTTGAGTTGTTTCCAAATTCGTTTGAATTCCCGCGCCGAGGTGCCTGGCAAATGAAGGGCGTTCACGAGTATGCCCAACACGACGTTTAGGTGCAGCTGGTTTATTGCGACTTTGAAGTTTTGGCTGGGTGTTAACGCGTATATCTTATCGTAGTAAATGTTGCGTTTGCTGTCCTGGGTCAGGCCGATGCTGCCGTACTCGCCGTTCAGGTCGAAGATAACGACCGTGGCTTTATACCCTACGAGACTTGCCATTAGGAGCTTGCTCAAATGGGATTTCCCACATCCCTTTTTGCCCGTGATAATGTTCAAAGTACCGTCAAGGTCGGTTGCATCTACAGTTAGAAGTGAGGAATCTTTAGTCCCACCCAGAATGATTGGCAGTTTCCCGTCAATCTTAGCCAATTTCATCAATGCCGGAACTGATATCTTTTTAATTAGAGACTGGGAGCGGCTAGGGAGCCAACTGCTGCTGGGGCTGAGCGAACCGTTTTCTAAAGTTGCTCGAATTTTGCAGACGAGCAAACTAGCATCCTGAATGTAGGTTATATGTGGCGCTATTTCTAGCGGATCGATATCTTCACCCTGAATCAGCTCTCCGCCGTCGGGGAGAGTGCGCAGCAACTCTTCCAACACGCCTGGGACTGCAGCAAATTGCACGTCGATCACTTGCACGATTAGGGCTTTGGCGGCATCCACATCCTCCACCATGAGGTAGTCGCCCTTCTCAGCGTTCTCGTTGGGAAAGCTGAGGATCTGAATTATGTTTCCTTCTTTACGATAAAGCTTCATGCGTAGACCTCCCTGCCAAAAGGCCCGAACAGAAGCCGATGCATGTCGGGTCGGTTCACGATTTGGATGCCGTGCCTGCGCGTGATAAAGTGCCTCATTGCCAGAACCTCGTTTGCAGTGAAGGTGCATAGGATATGCGCTAACCGAAGTGTCTCAGGGTAGCCTTGCTGAGTAACGTCATTTCCGATGAGTTTCTCCACCGCCTCCAGCCTATTCTGATAGGGAATTTCGAAATCAATGTCCAGTCGGAAAGCCATGTTGCCCTTCTGCAAGCGCGCCACGTATACATCACCCAACGGAATCATCGGCGGCTTAAAGCTCAAGCCGATGGTCTCCAGAAGATAGGGAGCTTCGCCTTCAGGCAGGAGGTCCGTAATCAAGAATCCGTTGGTACGCAGGCTCGTCGCTTTGCTGAAAGCCAAGACCGTATTATTGTTTTTTCGGGCGGCGGAAAGGATTTCGCGAATGCGATTCACGGGCGTATCCATAGTACCGCCGGTGAGGCTGCCGTCGAAGAGGATAACCCCGCCTGAAACGGTTCTTACCATTCGGGTTTGGAGCCAACGTTCGAGAAGGCTCGCGAGGCGGGTGGGCATCTGCATAAGCGTGGGTCCTGAATTGTGACTATTGCTGCTTTGTCCGTTGAAATAGTCGCGTTCTAAATTGCCGTAGACAGCATTTTTGTTTTCTTCGGTTATGTGAAAGATGAGCGGCCCCAGGCGAGTGTAGTGGTAGTTGCGGTTCTTCCTCGCGACGGTCGCGCCGCGGATGGCGATGATTATTCCTGTGGTGGTTTCGCCGATTTTTATAGTTGAGGTGTCTACGGCTGTGATCACGGTTTCTTGGTGTCTAGGTGATAGGAAGAGGGGTTGGCGTCTCAGTTGCATTTGGGTGGGGTAGTCCGCTTGGGAAGCGTCTAGGTTGAACGCTTGTTGATCGTATTGTAAGGAGTTGAGACGTACTTGGCGCAGGCTGTTTATACTGAGTTCGACGAAGAGTTGTGGGAGGGTGGCTTCGGGGGTGGTTTGTGGAAAGTTATATTTGGGTGTTGTTGTTATTGTGTATTGTTCAATCACCGGATTCACCAATATGCAATATCTTATTGGTGGAATATTTAAGTGTTGTGCATGTGCATCTTGCACAGTACAATATACAATAGGTGCAGCAATTGACAGAGAACCCGCAAAAATCACCTATCAAAGTCAAAATGAAAATCGGCGATATAGAATTCGAAATCGAATCCCAAGAAGACCAAATCCAAACCGCAGTTGATCGGATTCTCGCAACAGTGACGGCTCGCCTCAAAGACGCTCAACTCGCCAACGCAGCCCAGCGCCCAGTCCCGCGCCCGCGGGCCGAAACCTGTAAGGGAGTCATCCAAAAACTCTGGGAAGAAAACTGGTTTGCTTCGCCAAAGGGATTAGATGATGTTCATAGCGAACTCGCCCGTCGCGGGTTCCACTATGACCGAACAGCGGTCGCACACGCGCTCGTGGACATAGTGAAAGAAAATGTTCTCACGAGATTGGGCAGACCGCGCAGATATCAGTACGCCCAGAAGCGACCTCCGCCAAGCTCATAGCCGTCTTTGTAGAAGAAGAAGGAAATGACCCATCTTAAATTACTGTGTGGATTGAGAAATATATTTCACTCGATTGGTAACTACTAGTGGTAACCGGTTGAACTACGGTTGACCCTAAAGTTTAAAGGCAACAGTGCAGTCTCGATAAAGCCTTATCAGATCTCTAGGCAAGTGTGATCGGATACGAAAACCTTGTCCGACCCTCAACGTCGAAAATCTGAGAAAAAAGTCAAATAGTGATGGAGGGAAGAAAGAGAGTGCTATCAAGAGACTGCGACGGATGCGGCCAAATGCAGAAATGCAGCAGGCGCTACTACGTAGTCGAGAAGGGCGACAAAGTGTATTGCCCCGACGGAACCGTTCACTTAGTGGACGGACTATAGAAGAAAAAACGCTTTGTGCGTTAAAACCTTTAGCTTCTAAAAATGGAATTACTGTTTTTCCCATTTATTTTTGTCTACATTTTCGTTTCTCTTTGCCTATTCAAACTGCAGATTGAAGGTAAAAAAAAAAAGTCACTTAGAAAGATTGTCTTCAGAAGGTCGGAATCAGTTCCATCATCTGCAGGAAGAGCAGAACCCCAAAAACCATGCTTGTCGCCCATAGGGCGGCCGACCATCGCATGCCAAACATAATTGTAGCCGCAAAAAGCGTGGGGAACACGATTTGCCATCGATGGTGGTAGTCACATGCTTTCAACATCTATTTAAGGTGAAAAATGACGTATCAAACATGCGCGGCTTCAGAGACAGCAGACTTCTTTTTGGGTATAAGACATGGAGGTCTGCCCCAAGTATTTTATGATCTTAAAGCAAAGTCGAGTAGACCGCGCGAATTTTCAACGTTGGACGTATTACTTTTTGCGTACAACGAAGCTTTAAGTTTAATACATAAATTAACCCGTATATGTTTGGAGCTGAATGATGAATTACGCTGAAATAGCCGATGCCTACGAGAAAATTGAAGCCACCACCAAACGCCTAGAAATGACTGACTTGCTCGTAAACCTCCTCAAAGTCACTCCAAAGAACCTTCTAGACAAAGTTGTGTACTTGACTCAGGGAAAACTGTACCCAGATTTTGAAGGCGTCGAAATCGGCGTTGCGGAACGATCTGCCATGAAAGCCCTCGCGCGTGCCTCAGGAAGAAAAGAGAGCGAGATTGAAAAGGATCTGCAGAAAAGCGGGGACTTAGGTGAAACGGCGCAAAGCTTTTTGGCGAAGCGGAAGCAGTCGATGCTGGGAGCGCAGAAGGCGCTTACTGCGCAGCGGGTTTACGAAACGCTGGATAAGATGGCAAAAACCTCAGGTTCGGGTGCGGTGGACTTCAAGTTGAGCCTTCTGACGGGCTTGTTATCAGATGCGTCTCCAAAGGAAGCCAAGTACATCCTGCGGACGGTCACTGGGGGTTTGCGTCTAGGCATCGCAGATATGACGGTTCTTGACGCGTTATCTATAGCGTATGGCGGGGGAAAAGAATCACGTGAGCTCATCGAACGCGCATATAATATCAGCAGTGATCTTGGACGAGTAGCCCGAGTCGTAGCTGAAAGTGGCATCGAGGGCATAGAAAAGTACCAAGTCACAGTTTTCGAACCCGTTAGACCCATGTTGGCTGAACGGCTGGCGTCGGCTGATGAGATTTTGGAGAAGTTCGGCGGCAAATGCATGGTTGAATACAAGTACGACGGTGAACGGATTCAGATTCATAAGAAAGGAAATGAAGTTGTTCTTTTCAGCAGACGTCTGGAGAAGATTTCGGATCAGTACCCCGACGCAATTGAGCTAGTCAAGAAGAAGGTCTCCGTGAATGAAGCTATCCTTGAAGGCGAATGCGTCGCGATGGACTTGGAAACGGGCGAGATGCGTCCCTTCCAGGAGCTCATGCACCGCAGGCGCAAGTATGGCATTGAAGAAGCAATTGGGCGGTATCCTGTTTCGTTGTTCATGTTCGACGCACTCTATGTAGACGGCAAAGACTACACTCAGGAACCCTATCTGACAAGGCGAAAGGCCTTGGAGAACGCAATAGCTAGAAGCGACCGACTGACCCTTGCGAAACAGTCTTTGGTGAGCAACGTGAAGCAGCTAGAAACTTTTTTCGAGGAAGCGATAGCGGACGGTTGCGAAGGCTTGATGTGTAAATCAATCAACAAAGAATCCGTCTATCAGGCTGGCGCTCGAGGATGGCTCTGGATAAAATACAAACGCGATTACAAGAGCGAGATGACCGATACAGTTGACTTAGTAGTTGTTGGTGCTTTCCACGGCAGGGGTAAACGCGCGGGTGCGTACGGCGCGTTGCTTTTAGCTGCTTACAACAAGGACGCAGATGTTTTTGAGACTGTTACGAAATGCGGGACAGGTTTTACCGACAAGGATTTGGCTCAGCTGCCTGAAATGCTGAGTAACCATAAGATTCCGCGTAAACATAGCCGCGTTCTTTCGACTCTTGAAGCTGACGTTTGGTTTGAACCCGCTTTAGTTTTGGAAGTCTTGGGCGCCGAAATTACGCTGAGCCCAATTCACACGTGCGCTTTAGATTCGATACGCAAAGGGAGTGGCTTAGCAATCCGTTTCCCGAGATTCACGGGTAAGTACCGCACTGACAAGGGTCCTGAAGACGCGACGACTAGCGCTGAAGTTGTAGAAATGTACCGGAGTCAACTGAAAAAGATTGGCGATAGCCGACCAATCTGATTGAAGACAATCGCATTTAGTATTCCTTGAGTGGTCGCGAAATCAATCCGAGGAACGCTCCAAGGAAGATTAGTGCGCCGCCTATGCTTCCGGTAGAGATGCTTACGGCAAGCAGCACTCCACCAAAGACGAGGGTAGAAGCCCACCTCGCACAGAATATGGCAATTAATCCCAATATAATCGTGGCAATTCCGCCTGCTAGCAGGTTTTGGACGCTTAAAATGGTAATTGTGAAGTAGCTGAGGAAGGGATCGCGGTAAACGGCAATCAAGCCGAAGACAATTAGGAGGGTACCGCCAATGTACGACAGAAGGACAGCAACACAATTTACGAAAGTCAAGCCGAACTTGCCTCCCCACGGAAAAAAAACAATGGTAGCGCCTTCTAGTTTTGATTTTAAGGGAAGAATCTGCGAGAGTTGTTCTCCAGGATATGAGAAGCGGGTGTGCGTTTAAGGTTTTGCGACTGCGAGCGACGAGGCACAAAAGAAATCGCACGTCCAGTAAGCGTTAAGGTTTAATGAAAGAATTGATAAGCACTAGCCGACTAACACGTAGCTTGAAGGGAAAGAGATGGCTCAAGATCAAGAGAGAATCAAAGGCATGATTGCACTTAAGCAAAGGCTTGAAAAGAGACTCGCAAGAATGGATGCCGAAATCAAAGAGCTTCAAGCGACTCTGGACACGGTAAACACGATTCTGCTTGAGAAAGGCTTTAGACGGGGAAATATCAAGGAAGTCGAAGTAACAGTGGCGTCAGCGACGAAAACGGAGTTGGCCGCTCAGACTAAACAGGCACCTACTATGCCTAAAGAAAGTAGGTCCACAGGTTATCAAGGGGGAGAACCCGAAAACGTCATCCCGCTAAAGACTATAGGTGAGGAGTCGCTGGCCATAATCTACATCGAAAAAGACGGGTCTGTCCATGTGTTGCCTGATGAGACCAAGCATTTTAGCGTTAATACACCTCCATTCACAAATTTTCTGGTTGAACGTGTTCTGGCTAAGATGCAGGATAAAGACAGTGAACTTGTGCGTTTAAAGCAACTAACGCCCGACCGAATGTTTAGCTATAACATCGTCCGTGAAGGCGACCTCATCCGCGAAATCGTCATCTGGAACGTGGATGAAGAACGTTTCAAAGAACTCAAGTCTAGCATCCGCTGGACATTCGATAAGATGCATGAGAAAATGAAAAGCCAGCCGTAATCGGATTCTATTTTGGCATATGCTTCGTTATGGCAGAATCGTACTGTTTTCTTGGGCATAAGCCTACGATTCGGTCGACTTCACAGCGGTCCTTAATCAGAACAACCGTTGGGATGCTGTAGACCTGGAATTTCTCGGCTGTCTGCGGGTTCTCGTCAACGTCGAGTTTAGCGACGAGCACTTTTCCGGCTAAGTCCTTAGCTAATTCTTCAATTGTGGGCGCTAATGCTCTGCATGGTCCGCACCAACCAGCCCAAAAGTCAACGAGAATAAGAGGGTTTTTGTTGGTAGTTTCTTCAAAATTTGCATCTGTCAAGTGAAAAGGTTCATTTGCCATAAGTAATCTCCATCTAAAAATCTGTTTTTGCTCGAATATAAACCGTTCCGTGGCTATGGCTTGCGCTCTTTGAGGTTGGCCAGTATTCCCTTGAAGGTTTTGTAGGCTTCTTCGGGGTCTGAGATTTCTTCTGCGGCCTTTTCAAAAGGGCACATCCCGGTCTTTGTTGTGTCCAAAACGTTCTCGACAAGTTCGTTCCAATGGCTGGCAATCTTGCTTTGCCTAAAGACCACGTGGGCTTTTCTGCTCATCACGGCGGCATAGACTTCTTTTATCTTTGAGTAGACGCATAATAGCGCAACCGCTTTTCCCACCACACGGTCGGCCAGAGAAGCCCCTTGAAGGCTTTCTCCGCAGGTCTCAATAGCGTCTAAGAAGCCGCTAATTCTGTGGCTCTTCGTACCAAAGATCAAGGCACCGTTTTTTACAATGGCCAAAGTTAGGCTATCCTCGTAGAGCTCGCTCTTGGCTATCTCTAAATCAGTCATGACGATTTCACTAAATATTAAAACTGCTTGCTAAAAAACACTGCCCAAAACAAACAAAAACGTGAACGAGAGTCGAACTTTTGGAAAACGGCGGCTTTAAAAAAAATCAACAAAGTGTAACTACAAATGGTTTCTAGCGTTGCTCTTTCTCTTCTTGGTCAATGTTGCTCCAAGTGCAAAACCTGCTGCAAGGACGAGTCCTACTCCGAAGAGTCCTGCAACAAGCGTGGAAAAGTAGGAGTCCGCAAGTGCAACGGAATATTCAGCCATTAACCCGTTCCAAAAAGGCTGTTGCCTTTGGCTTGCCGAGTTTTCAGTTAAAGCTTGGAGTCCATCTGGAGTTTTGGACGCAAAAGGCAACAATACTGCGAATACTATTAGTAACGCGGCAATCATCAGGATGAGTTTTTTCATAGCAGCTCTCTTCCTCTTAGCATTTTGATTCCTATCAAAGCCGAATGCTCGAAACGAAACGAAATCATAAGCCCTGTCGCCACAAAACTCGTAAGAGTAGCTTCCACCAGACCTTCAACTGCGTAGACCCCGAGCATCGTTGGAATCGTCAGCATAACGCCCCCAGAGCCGACGAAAGCTTGGGAAACTCCGACTTCCAAGCCTGTGAGCACAGCCGTCAAAGTAGCTGAAGTAAAAGTGGCGACGAAAACGCTACAAGCGAATTGCTTCTTGCTCTTTGAATTTCCTGCCAAAACATTCACTAAAAAGAAACTTAAACTGCCGATGACAGCCATGTTCAACGCGTTCGCACCAAACGCCAGCAATCCGCCGTCGCCAAAGATTAATGCTTGCATCCCAAGGACCATTGTCATGCTTAGCATGCCTGCGTAAGGACCTAAGAGAATCGCCAGAAGTGTTCCACCGAGAATGTGTACGCTTGTTCCGCCTGCAACTGGGAAAGCCAGCATCTGCACCACGAAAACCAAGGCGCTCAAGATCGCAAGGGTCGACGCAAAACGGGCGGAATATGTTTCTTTGGTCCTTTTCCACGAAAATACAATAAACGGAATCACAATGACCCAGGTTCCCACTAGGATTGCCGTGTCAGCGACGTTTATGCTGTGGGTTACGGGGTTAATCGGGATTAGGAATCCGTCGGGGATGTGCATTTCATTCCTCCAGTAACACCATCCAGAAAATTCGTGTTACTGACAGTATAAAAGCTTTTAGGCATAAAACGACCAAATCCTAAACGATAACAATGACAAAAATCACCCGGGTAGGTGTTACATTTCCACCTGAACTGCTCAAAGACTTCGATGACATCACCACCAAAATGGGCTACGAAAGCCGAAGCAAAGCCATTCAAGACGCCGTCCGACTCTTCGTATCCGAGCGCAAATGGCTCAAAGAAGAAGCGAATACAGAACAGACAGGCGTAATCCTCATGGTTTATGACCATAATATCCGCGGACTCGAAAGTGGCTTAACCGAAACCCAACACCACCATTCAAATATGGTAACGTCCACGCTGCACATCCACATTGGAGAACGCGACTGTCTGGAAGCCATTGCAGTAAGGGGCAAAGCAGCGGATCTGCGACACTTAAGTGATGAATTGGCAACGAAAAGAGGCGTAAAAATACTTAGAACAGTCATTGTGACGATGTAGCTTCAGCCGCGTTGTATGGTAAGCCATGCACTATTTGTTTTGTGACTGTGTAGCGGCAGTCACACAAGTTTAAACCTGAATCGCGCCAACTCGATACTAGTAATCTAACCGTTTTGTTAAAGGTGAAAACTATTATGTCTACGGAAAACATGCCAAAGAAAAAAAGCAACACAAGTTGGTACATCGCCGCAGCCATCATCGTGATAATCATAGTTGTAGTTGGCGTTCTCGCTTACCAGTTCACATTGCCTTCGACAAACCCAAGTCCGTCGCCGTCTACTTCGCCAACGCCGTCGCCTTCAAGCTCATCCACCACTATGACCATCTACGCAAGCGAACCATCCGCGAGTAGCTTCGGATTTGGTACAAGCGCCAGCAATATCCAATCTAACCCTGGACCAACATTGACTTTCAAGGTAGGTCAAACCTACACTGTAACCCTCGTTAACGGGGGTGCGTCTCCGCACGGTTGGGAAATAGTTTCCTCGAAGGCAGTCGGCACACCAATGTTCGGAGCTGGCATCGGAGTAACTAATTTCATATCGTCTGGGCAATCAGCGTCGGTGACTTTCACGCCAGATCAAACAGGCAACTTCTTCTACGTCTGCACAGTGCCGGGACACGTTGCACTTGGAATGTGGGGTAATGTTGTAGTGAACCCCTAAACTGCCAAAAATTGAGACCACATTTAACGCAATAGCTCTTGTCATGTTCCAACGATGAAGCATGAGAGACTCTCTGCTTCTGATTCTCCCAAAAGCCATACCGATGATTCCTAATCCAAGAGCTACAAAAACAAGCGTTAAAGATTCCTGCTGGCGAAGTGCATTCGGGTACATTGATTTTCCTCAAAGCATACTCAGCGAGATTTCTATTTGACTTTTTGTGATTGTATAGACACATTCTCAAAGCTATTGTTTGTGAAACTTGGGAATTTCCTTCGCCGTGATCTGCTCATCAATACGCAGCATCAGCGAAGCCACTTCGAAAGCCCTTCTGACCGCCGCGCATTTTGCCTCCGAAACCTCAACACAGACCTCTCTGCAGGATCCATCTGCACCCAAGCCGAAATCCGAAAAGCCTTCACGATGGAATTTCCCCAACTGTAACAGCGCGTCATCAGGGTTCAATCCGTTGTTTGCCGCCAAGCATCTTGGTACCTCCATCAACGCTTCGGAGAAGCCAATAGCAGCTAGTTGTTCTCTGCCAGGTAGCTGCAAAGCAAAATACTTCAACTCCCCTGCAACTTCAAATTCTGTTGCTCCCCCGCCCGCAATCGTTTTGCCTGAATCCATGGCGGCCCGAAGTATGCTCAGCGAGTTTCCAATCAGCAATTCTAGCTCATCTAAGGTTTGTCCGTTTGAACCTCGTATCAAGAAAGTCGCGAAATTGCAACCTGATACGGTGACAGTTTTCTCAAGACCAATCTTGTCAGTTTCCAGCTTCTCCGCCATACCCAAATCATTTTCTTCGATGTCTCCCAGGTATCCAACCACCTTGGCGCCTGTGGCTTTTGAGATTAGCGCTAAGTCAGCGCGGTCTACCGTTTCGAAAGCCAATACACCCATGTCCAAAAGTTTGCTTTTCGAGAATTCGTCTATCGGCTGCTGACTAAAAAGGGCTTTTGCGCCGAACGAGGCGATTTTTCTGAGTGCGTCTGACTTCCGCTGGTTCTCTGCGTCTCGGTATCCCGCCAAGTCGTTGGAGTTTGTGATGTCGAATTTCATGTGGAAGGGTCCTTGCCCAGGCATCTTGATTTCTAACCTGTTCGTGCCAATGCGCCCACTTGTAACGGCAATTCTAGGCTTCTCTACCGTATCAGGCATACTTGGATGAAGTTTAGCTTTTTTTATAACCAAGCCTTTAACGAGTACTGTTTCGGATTGGCTGCCGCCGGGTTTTCGAATAACACGGACTCTGTTTTTGTCCAGTACACCTTCTCGGTTAGCTAGTTTTGATGCTTCTGTGAGCATGATACGAAGTTCAGAGCTTAGGCAGTCTCTACCACAGTCAACCGTATCCAAAACCGCCTCCAGCCGTTCTGGGTCTATTCTTTGCGTTTTAGAGTTTATGATCTCCAAAGCTTTCTCCGTTGCTTCCTGATAGCCCTTCAGGATGACCGCAGGATGAATTCCTTTGGCGATGAGTTCCTCAGCTTTTTTCAAAAGTGCAGCAGTGAGGATGACGAAGGTTTTGACGCCGTCGCCTAAGTCTTGCCTTTGAATCTTCGCTGCCTCGGACAGCACAATAAGAGTGGGGTACTGGATTGCGAGTTCCTCCAATACAGCTACTGCATCTTTGGTGACTTTGACGACTTTCTCTGGTCCCCGATAGTAAGTGACCATCTTATAAGCACCGTTGGGTCCAAGACTGCTGCGGATTCGTTCAGCAGCTAATGCGGTTAGGCGGAGGTTATTGCGCCACGCGTCTTTGCCTTTCAGATTTTTCCGGCTATGGGAAAACACGTTAGGTGTGAGGTGGGTTGGCATCGGATCGGAATCACCTGTTCGCGTTTGGGCGTCGCGCAAGAACTTGGCTTATTTTTTGTACTCGATCGGTCCAACCTAACCTTTGATAGATTTCCTGTTTTATGTGTAGTGGCACAACGGCCGTTCTAGTGCCGACCACGTAAACGTATTCCGGGGTAAATTGAAATGTGTCGCCCCACTCCCAGTCACTAATGCGGTATTGGAGATCACCGTGCACCTTGACTTTTATGCCTGCAAGTGTGAATTCGAAGTAGTAGCTTCGAACATATACGGGGTATTCTTTCTGGTTTATGACGGCATTCCTGCCGAGTTTTTGGGTTCGAAAGAATATCCCTTTCGGGTTAAGGTCTTTGACCGCAAGGAAAACTTGTGTGGCGCCCTTCTTGGATGTAACAATCTCTATGCAATCAGGATTCACTTGGACTGTTTTGAGGGTTTCTGCAAGATCACCGCTCACTGCCCACTCAACGTGTTCCTTGGCAAGTTTCTCGTGTAGCAGTATTAGAGCGTCCACGTAGCTTGGATCAACCATTGCCAGAACGCGGTTCAACTGTTCTTTGATTCTAGTGACATCCGTTGTATACATGTTCGTCTAACCTTAGTGTTCAATCTTTAATGTATAAATTTATGTGCCATCGAATTTTCACTGAACGATTTTGGATGTGTTTTGGATGGTAACTCTAACCGAAGCCAATTTAAAAAATATGGTGAAAAATAAAAAATCTGCGTTGTTCTCAGGTCGATACTAGCTTCCCCGGGCTTCGCAGATATTGTCCTATTCCATCAGCCGCCAAATATGCCATGGCTCCTGCAACGTGAGTTCCGGCGGTTATGTTGTCTCCGAAAGTGTCGCAGATTTCGCTTGCAGCGAACAGGTTTTCGCATGTCCAGCATTGCATCCATTTGTTAAAAACTGATGTCGCTGGGTTTGCTCCTGTTCTTGCGCCTCCTCTCATGTGATGTCCCCACCAGTCCACGTGTTGTGAGAGTTCCGTAACAGTGTTTTTCTTGATCGTTGAGGGATCGCCCATCTTGCCTAGGACATCTGTGATCAATGTAGAGTCGTTTATCAGGTAGTTTGAAACGCGGTAGGTGTTTGCATCCCAGTCTAAGGTAACTCTGGCGCAAGGATCACCATAGATATCGTTGTAGTGAGGGTCCAAATCTACAAAATTCTCTAGAAGGGGCAAGTTAGGTCCTGTTCCTGAAAGCGTAGCTCTTATTTTCTGCGGAATTTTTTCGTCCTTGAGTCCAGCTTTCCAAGTCGCTGCCAAAGTTGGTTCTGCTCGGCAAATGAGTTGTTAGTGTCCCAGGTCCGCTTCCCAGATAGCCTCCGAATCCCAAGCTAACTCCGCCCATGAATGTTGTCGGATGTGTGTATTTGGAGTTGACTTCGTTGAGGTCCATTATGTTATATCCTCCGCCAGCTGCGTTTCCACATGAATAAGTGTTTGCTCCGATGTTCAACTGAACACTCGCGCTCGAGGTAGTTGGCGTGTACCCGTTTGCTAGTCCTCTTCCCAGAGAGCCAGTATGGTTCACTGGGTCGTATGGTACTCCTATTCCTGAAAGCCGCATTATTCTAATCAGGTTGTAACCCCAGATTCCATTGAACACAACTTTTGCCGGTTGAATATGCACTTTACCTGAGGATATCATAGTATCTTACGCCAGTGGCTTTTCCAGTGCTGTCAGTGTCGATGCGATACGCGTATGAACCCAGTCTCATGTCAAAATTGGATTTCGTTACACAGTAAGGAATCGTTGTAACATGAGAGCTACTTTTGGCGCCAACTTCGCAGAGATAGTTGCACAGGCCTCCGCACCATCCGCAGTAGATGCAGCCGTTTCGGGCTACACCATATTGATTGGTGTAAGGTCCGCTTACTAAGCCACTGACTGTTGGAAAAGGATGAATAGCCTAGACTTTGCGCTGCAGTTTTGAAAATTTCTGCTGAGGGTGTAGATGGATGGGGAGGCAGTTGGGAATTTGGCGTTAGGTATAAATGGGTCTTGTGTATCTCCTGATACACCTATTGCCTGTTCCCAATCGTCATAGTATGGAACCATTTCGTCATATGTTACTGGCCAATCTTCTAAGTCGGGTGTGCCGCCCTTCACGTTGCTGATTATTGCGTTGTAGCCATCTTCACCGTACTTCTCCTTTGTCATTGGTGACGGGCTGATACGACCAGGGTGAAAACCTGCCTAAGCCTCCACCCCAGTGAGCTCCAACTCCGCCAACACCGTGACCCAAAGCATGATATTGTATGTTCTTTGTGTATCTTCGCACTGGCAAAGCGAACTGGTTCATATTGTTTCGTATGGTGAAAGTTGAAATGTAAAGTGGATGGTCGAACTTTCTTTCGACAGCTATTCCCCATTCGTCATGAATATTTGTCGGGTTCCAATCTACAGTATAGTCCCAGAATGGCCCCTTCTCTAAACCAACCACATTGTATCCCGCTTTGACTATTTCAGCGGCAACTGGTCCACCCACATGACCTAAACCCAAGACCACGACGTCAGTTGGTGCATGAGTAATTGGGGTTGACATTTTACATTGTCGCTCCTCTTTGAATTTGGCTAAGGCTTAACGGAGGCAATCTCGTAGGCGTACTGGCCCGGGCGAGTTCTACAGTGGTGTGATTCTGAGCTCCACCGCTGTTTACACCGTTGGACGCTAACAACTCCCAACCTACCATGCCGATGTTTCCTCCGTAAAGCGGATCAGTCCAGTAACCTGCGGTGACCATGTCGTGGAGTTCGTTGAAGAACTCTGCAGGTGTGGGCCCAGTGAAAAAGGACACTGCAGCAGCTTTGTTATCAAACAAATCTTGGAGAACTTGATTCTGTTGGGCTGATGTGAGAGTTTCAAATTTTCCGCCGTAGGCGGAGTTACAGTAATTCTGAAGGTACATGAGTCCATTACGCCAAAATTGTCTAGGATTAAACGCGTACTGGTAAGCTGTGCCTGCTTGCAATCTTGGAGTTATGGTTCCACCTGAGTAGGTAATTGCAGATTTGCTTTGGGTCGAAAAAATCGTTCCCGTAACGGTCAAAGGTATAGATTGAGGTGTAATGAAGGGACCTTGAAGGTACATGTTTCCGCCTTTGCCATAGCTTCCGGCAAGCATCCTGTCAATAAAGTAGATGACACCAGCTTCTTTGGCACCTGGCCCATTACTGTCGCTGGGAATTATTGCTTCGGCAATGGCTTCAACTAAGGTTTGTTCTTCAGGATTCAACGTCAAGAATCCCTGTGCCTGCAATGAGGCATCTGAGTTGACTCTGCAGTTGGCTATTCTTGACTCGACAATGTAGTGTTGTCGGTTTGGAGTTTGCTGATTTGGCTGTTGTCGTTTTGAATTGCGTTGTTCAGAATCGGAATCTCGATGGCTGATGCCACCCCAAAGCCAACAACTCCTGCCACGCCATACTTGATAAATTGCCTTCTAGAATTTTGGGCTGAAGATGTGGACATTATCAAAAACCTCAACCATTCCGTACGTGAAGACGCGATTTAAGCGTGTGTGACTGTGCACATGCAACAACACAAACGTTTTCCGAATGAAAAAACTTTGGAATGATTCTAGACTTAATCCCGTAAAGGTTCTTCAGAGCTAACCTATCAGGGAACTTGTTCGTATCATCTGATAGAAGCAATTACATAAATAAACTCGTGCTTTACCTAATTTAGAGATCTTAGATAAGACTGAATAATGCTATGCTGAAGCGGCATGGCAAATCGTGCGCCACCTAAGATTTGAGTCTGCTTTTTATGTGACTGTATGAAGGCAACAACAAATTGATTTAAGCCTACATGAAGTTTTATCTATTCAATGAATTCCAAAGGAAGACAAATTGTATGTTAGAAGGTTGGGAATGGTTAATCATTGGAGTTGTGGCCATCGTCATCATTATGTGGGGCCCAGCAAAAATCCCTGAATTTGCTAGATCAATCGGTCGTGCCAAAGGCGAATTCACCAAGGCAGCCAAAGAATTTAACGACGCCGCTACATTGACTACTAACACGCCTTCATCCTCAGTCACCAATGCCGCTCCAGCACCAGTCGCTCAAGCTACAGTTATTAAATCCAAAGATGAAATGCTGCTCGAAACCGCACATAGCTTAGGCATTCTCACCGACGGCAAGACCAGAGAGCAAATCACAGAAGAAGTTGGAATAAAAGTAAAGTCGCTCAGCAACAACTAAGCATATTTTCCACAAGTTTTTTTGAAGAATTAAGACAGCGAAAGCGCTAAACAGGGACAATGAGAGTTGACGACATGCCGGAAGGACAAAATCTGTTTGAGGGCTTCTGGGGCCACATCACCGAATTCATCAAGCGAATGAAGGTGGTCCTGGGGGTTTTTCTGGTCTCTCTTATTGTGATGTTGGTTCTTCCAGGAAACTCTGACTTTTTCGCCACCACAGACAGTTACAAACCGCTCATGTCGGTACTCATTACATACATAGGGAAGATGTTCTTACCATCAGATGCGATGCTTTTCGCCAGTTCCATGTCAGACCCGATAACGCTCTACGTTTACGCGGCGCTCATCTTTGCAGTAGGTATAACAATGCCAGTGTTTGCATACGAAGCGTACAAATTTATCGATCCAGCGTTGTTTCCACACGAAAAAAAAGCGATTTTCCCGTTCATTTCTGTTGTCGCAGCTCTTTTCATCGGTGGCGCTGTCTTCGGATTTTTCTTTCTAGCGGGCACTTTTATTCAGGGATTCGTCCCGTTTTATGTTTCTGTAGATGCGGCACCATTGTTTCCAATTATGGATTTCTACAATATGATTTTCTTCACGGTCATAATAAGCGGGGTACTTTTTACTATTCCCGCGTTCTTCGTGCTTCTGGTAAAATTTGGGATATTGCACACTAAAACAGTTACTAAGCAAAGAAAGTATATTTACGCGGGCCTCGTATTCGCCGCTCTGCTCGTTTCACCAGGAGCCACACCCATTGGAGATTTGTACTTATTTATAGCTCTTGTAGTTCTAGTCGAGCTCAGCATTTTTGCCGGAAAGGTGCTCGAGAGCAAATCAGGAACCACAGACTCTCAGTCCATGCTGTCAAATTGGCTTGCACCGCCAATGTCAACCTGCAAATTCTGCAGGTCCCAAATTCAAAACAATTCACGGTACTGCCAAAGCTGCAAAAGATTCAATGGTTAAGACGGCAAGTTTTCAGCCAAGCAAGAAATGGGAGTGGAAAAACCAATTCGTCTTTCGGCAATGGCGATTTAGTGGTGGGGCTGGCCGGATTTGAACCGGCGTCTATAGCGCCCGAGGCTACAAGCCTGGACCAAGCTAGCCGACAGCCCCACGTCGTAATGTAGCGGACTATGTGTTCTTTTGTGGGTCACCAAAATAAGCATTCCTCAAGGGCTACTGAGTCTGAGAAAGTCAAGCCTCTTCTATTAACCCTATTAAATGTTAAGCAGCACATCTAGGAAATCGTTAAATTAAAACTAAAACGTTGAAAAATGGAGAAAAACAAAACCTGTCGGACGACTATTCTTCTTCAGCGCCTTTGCGCTCGTTGATATTCAGTGTGTCTTCTTCGCCCGCGATGACCCGATAGTTGTCCTTGAGTGTTTTGTGGTGTAGGAACTTGTTAAGCAGCACTTTAACGTACTTCTTGTTCACGCCCAGCGCTTCGGTTTTAACTGTCATTTTGGCGCCATCAACATTTACTTCTCCGCCTGTTTTCTCTTTGAGGAAAGTAGCCAGTTGCGTAGTGAGATCTTTTTCTTCGCCTTTGATTTTTGATGCATCAACTTTCACTTCTACCATGAAACTTCACCCCGCGTTAAAACGCAAAAGCCGCTTATAACTCTGCTGTGTGCAAATTAGGCAACGCTAAGCTCATTTTTTAATCCAGAATCAGGATACGAGAACACTCGTGTGTATTCCACGGGCAAGAACACCTTTACAGTTTCCCCAGGCTTCAGCATTTCAGCGCTTAGCGTTGGTTTAACTGCAACAACTGTTTCCTCGTTCGACAATCTAATTTCATATCTAATACTGGACCCTTCAAACGTAATTCTCTCCACAGTCCCAGAGAGCACATTTTGACCCTCCTGCAAACCAGGCTCAACAATTAGCGTCTCAGGACGCATCGACAAAACCACCCTGTTCCCTTCGCTGAAACTCCCATTCAGAGCCTCCACCATTCTGCCTTCTCGAAGCTCAATCAGGATGCCCTCTTCGGTTTTGCGGCAGACGTAACCTTCCAGAAAGTTGGATTCGCCGATAAAATGCGCGACGAAAATGCTTTGAGGCACCATATAAAGCTCTTGGGGCGTGCCCACCTGAAGTATTTTGCCTTTGCGCATCACAGCTATACGGTCGCTTATAGCCATGGCTTCGGACTGGTCATGAGTTACATGTATGCCTGTGAGTCTGAGGTCTTTTGCCATCCTTCGGATTTCATAGCGGATTTCTGTCCGCACTTTCGCATCCAACTGTCCCAACGCCTCATCCATAAGAAGAAGCTGGGCACCTGCCGCCAAAGCGCGGGCAACGGCGACGCGCTGCATCATTCCGCCGCTTAACTCATTGGGATATGCGTCTAACCGTTCGTGCAACTTGACCATTTCTAGGACTTCATGACCAATGGTTGTGGCTTTTTCCATATCGAATCCCTTAACTTTCGGACCATAAGTCACATTGTTCCATGCTGTCATATGGGGAAAAAGTGCAAAGGTTTGGAAGACAAAACCAATATCGCGGTCTTCAGGAGGCACATCGTTGACGAGTTTATCACCGATGTAGATTTCGCCACTGTCCGGTTCGATTAACCCAGCAATTAGGCGAAGCAATGTGGTTTTTCCGCAACCACTTGGTCCTAGCAAAGAGAAGTACTCTTTGTCATGAATAGTCAATGTTACATTGTCTATCGCAGAAATTTTGCCGAATTTCTTTGTTAAGTTTACTACGCGCACTTCTGGCATTGTTTTCATCCTTCCTCATATTTTGACACAATTTTTCGCTTCAACATCATTTTTCTTTCCGCCCGACCACTAGTCGGAGTATAAGCAAGATGACAAAGCTTAGCAGTACTAGGAATCCGGAACCCAACGCAATATCCAAAGCTGTTGCATTGGGAACTACGTGTTTAATCCAGTTGACAAGGAGCACTGGTGCTGTCTGAAGGGTTGAAGTCACAGCTACGGTTGCCCCGGTTTCGCTAACACTTCTTGTGAAAACCATGATTGCACCAGAGAGCATAGAGTATTTCGTAAGCGGAAAAACTATTGTTCGAAAAACGCCTAATGGCTTAGCGCCCAGTGTCCTTGAAGCTTCTTCCATATCTGGACTTATACGTTCAATAGCTGCCGACATTGACCTGACAAAGTAAGGATATGTAATCGCCAAATGAGCCAGAACAAGCAGAGCAAAATCAGGAAGCGAAGCGAAATTAGCTTTCCAGAAAATTCCTAGCGAAACGCCCAGTGCAATCGAAGGCACCACCAACGGCACGTTTACCAGCAAGTCGAAAACGGATGACATAAATTTTCCAAATTTCTTGCGTGCGATTATTATTGAAGTTGGGAGTCCGATTAAGATGTTAAGGGCCGTTACAATTCCGCCTAAGGCATAACTGAGCAATAGGCTTTGCCAATATCCACCCCAGACGCCTGAACCCGTCACTGCGTTCGTGAATACCGGTGTCGGAATCGCTTGAAAAGCAGAGAAAGCCACAAACAATGAAGGAAGTAGAATCAGCGCAAAGAACACTACTGAGAATGACTGTGTTTCGTGATCTGGCAGCTTTCTCATAACTAAGCTTTCTTTCTGTAATGGGTCTGACACGGGTGAGTGGAAGTTTTAGCCTCGGTCCAAGCATTCGAATTCCGATGAATATTGCGATCGAAACAGCAATCAGGATGAAGCTAGCATAAACAATTGCACCGTCGTAGGTTGCTTGGCTAATTATTCCGTTCGAAAGACTATTCTTCATGTCTTGGATGAATACAGGTCCATTTTCAAAGCCCCCCTGCCCAAATACGCCTGCAACAACCACCGTTGCACCTGTTTCACTTATGGAACGAGCAAAAGCCAGAATAAAAGCCGAAATTATGGCAGGTCTTAAAATAGGAAAAGTCACAGTCCGAACGGCTGTGAAGGGAGCTGCACCCAAAGTCCTCGAAGCACGTTCATACTCCATCTTGTAGTCTAGAAGCGCCCCAACCATTACACGGACGACTACAGGAAAGCTGAAAGTGAAATGCAAAAGCATAACGAGTAACCAACCAGGTGAAACAAGCGAGATACCAAACAGAGTAGACACACCGCCTGGGTCACTCCAGAAGAGCAGAAGTGAATACCCCAGGGCCGTAGTCGGGATTATGAAAGGTATGTCCGCGAGCGTGTCGATGGCGCTCAACCATCGGCTTTTGCCGCGTGTGATTAGCCAAGCCATCGGGATACCCGCAATGAGGTCCAAAGCGGAAACAAGTAGGGCAATAATAAAGCTGTTTTGGATTGAGCCCAAGGCGCGACTAACAAGCGTGGGTTGCGCAAGGATGAATTGGATGTTGTCCCATTTGATGAAAATTCCAGCAAGGGGCGGAACCAGTATGAGGGCGAAAAATATGATTACAGCCGACGCGTAGACTCCGTATTTTACGGATTTGCGCGACGACAGTCTATCTAGTATTTTGGTGACTCTTTCGATCAATGCCCCTTCCGCTCAGGAGTTTCGTGGGTTTCTCTTCTATTAGTGCTCGATATCTATATGACTTTTCAGTGTCCCGTTTTTACTATGAATAAAACACCTCCGTTTTCAGTTATATATATGCTGCCAATAATCTCCATAAACTATATAGACAATGTCCGCATAATAGACCGGTTGCAGTTAGAGAGGGGAGGCATCAACCACGTCTGAAATGCGTGAGACAAAGAACGAAGAGCAAAGAAAACTTCAGATCACAGGAGGTTCGACGTACATACTTTCTTTGCCAAAAGAGTGGGTTTTGCGAAATGAGCTTAGGAAGGGAAGCTTGATGGTCTTGCATGAAGAAGAGGACGGTTCATTGTCAATCATTCCTTCCAAACTTGAAAAGAAACAAAAACAAGATGCTGCGTTTATCAGAGTCGCTCCAAACGTAAACCCTGACGCAATTGTTAGAAAGGCAATTTCCGCGTACCTAACCGGGTACAATGTCCTACACGTTAGACCGCAAAATCAGCAAGCACTACCCTCTCGTCTACGAAACCACTTGAAAACATTCGCCAGAAGCTATTTAGTTGGAACAGAAATTGTTATCGACACACCTGCAGACTTAACCTTGCAAGTTCTCTTAAACTACCCTGAACTTACCGTTCAAAGCGCCCTCAGCAGAATGTCCATCATTGCTTCATCAATGCATAAAGAAGCCATCAACTGTCTCAGGACCTTGGATTACTCAGCGGCAAAATCTGTCATCGAAACCGACCGCGAAGTCAACAGGTTCGGCTTGTACATTGTACGACTGCTTAAACTGGTTGTCTCCAGTCCACGAGAAGTGAAAGAGATCGGGTTAGACTCACCAAGGGACTGCTTGGGCTACCGTCTCATTGCCAAATCTGTGGAGCGGACAGCAGATCATGCAACGAAAATCGCTGAAAACCTCCTTCTCATGAAAGACCCGTTAAGCGGGGCACTTTTAGACAGGATTAGCCAAATGAGCAATTTGTCCATTTCAATGTTTGAAAGCTCCATGGAAGCATTGTTCAAACGAGACTTTGCCTTAGCTGAAAGCGTGATCGAAGAAATAAGCCAAGTCCAAAAGCTTGAAAAAGAAGCAGTGCTTGCCTCAAAAAGCATAGGCGTCGAAGAGATCGCAAACCTGCGTCTCCTTATTGAAAGTGTGCGTAGAACCGCCGAATACGCTAGCGACATTTCCGAAGTGGTCCTCAACCTAAACGTGGAATCCGTCCTAAGTTAACCACTCATTCTTCTAATTGCCTGCAGATGTAAACGTTTTACTTGTCAGTTTGCCCGTCGAGTCAATATCACCGCTGTAGCTCAGTGACTCTAGGCTTCATCATCCAACACAATGCAGACGCAATCTTAACTTATGAACCTTACATGAAAAACGCCCAGACGACAAAAGAGAAAACACAAAGCAAAAGCGGTGACCACGCAATCGCAAAGCTGATTCCAGCTAAATTCCCCAACTCATGCTATTTTTGGGGAATAATGAAGCTCCTCAGAACGCGGGCGGGCATGAAGAAAAAGCGTAGTCGAAAAATCCCGAATTCATCCTTAAAATGAATAAACCCCACCGAAACGCGTAAAAGCATATATCTGCACACTTGCCCAACTATCCGTTCGTTACAGGCGCAAATCATGAAGGATTTAACGGACAAAATCCAAAAAATCAAAAAAGAAAAGAAAGCCATCATACTCGCACACAACTACCAGCGAGCAGAAATCCAAGACATCGCAGACTACGTCGGCGACAGCATAGAACTGAGCCGAAAAGCCATGCAAGAGAAAGACGCGGAAATCATCGTCTTCTGTGCCGTAGACTTCATGGCCGAATCCGCAGCCATTCTCAACCCAAGCAAAAAGGTTCTGCTGCCCTCGCTTGGCGCGCGTTGCCCCATGGCACAGATGCTCACAATCGACGAAATACGCCGCAGCAGAACCCTACACCCAAACGCTCCGGTTGTCCTATACGTTAACACGCTGGCCGAGGCAAAAGCAGAATGCGACATCTGTTGCACTAGCGCCAACGCCGTAGAAGTCATAAACTCCTTAGACGCAAAAACAGTAGTGTTTGGTCCTGACCGAAATCTAGCAGAGTACGTAGCCGAAAAAACCGGCAAAACAATTATTCCTCTCCCCGAATATGGCTTTTGCCCAACCCATTTGCTATTCCAACCCGAAGACGTAGCCGCCCTCAGACAGCAACACCCAGAAGCCATGGTTATGGTTCACCCGGAATGCAGTAGCGAAATGCGCAAAGTCGCAGACTTCATCGGCAGCACCAGCAAAATGTGCCGTTATGCCAAAGAGGCAAAGGCAAAAGAATATATCGTGGGAACCGAAGAAGGCATTCTGCACCGGCTTCGCAAAGAGAACCAGCATAAGAAATTTTATACCGCATATGAAGGCGCAGTGTGTCCCAATATGAAACTCACCACTCTGGATCGGGTTTACGCTTCCCTCAAAGAAGAAAAACATCTTGTGAAGGTGCCAGAAAAGATGGCTACAAGAGCCAGAGTTGCCCTAGAACGAATGTTTCAAGTCAACTAAACTCTGCTTATTTTATTAGTTTTTTCTTCATCAACTTAATAGCCAAAACAAAGAACAGCAGCGTTACCGCGGCAATCCACACCAACGCGAAAAGCCACATAGCGGTTGTATCCAAACCCAACAAAGAACCGATGTTACCAGCCATAAGCCCCCTTGCAATATCCACTACATGTGTCAAGGGGAAAACAAATAAGGCGATCGCCTCCAGCCCAGTTGAATGTACTATAGTCAACGGGAAGAACGTGCCGCTTAGCAAAAACATCGGCGTAATAAATAGGAAAGTTGGAAAATTGAAGAAGTCAATGGTTTTTGCCACAGCAGTAAAGCACATACCTAAAGAAGCAAATAGCAAACCGCCAAAAAAGCAAATCAACGGAAGTAAGAGGGCAAGCGGGCTGGAAACTAACCCGAAACCAGCTACCACCGCTAAAACAATTGTTCCATTTATCGCCGCTCTCGTTGCACCCCAAAGCAATTCGCCTGCTATTACTTCTTCAACACTTACGGGAGTTGCGATTATTGCGTCGAAGGTTTTCTGGAAGTACATGCGCACAAAAGAAGCATAAGTGCATTCGAAAAAGCTGCCGTACATAACAGAGATCGCAACCAATCCAGGTCCAATATACTGGACATATGATCCGTTGTAGCCGGGAATGCTTGATGCACCAAACAAGGCGCCTAAGCCAAAGCCGAAAGCCGCAAGGTATAGGATGGGCTCCATAAGAGCAGGAAGGAAATTGACGAAAATGGTTTTCGCGAAAACCTCCAGATTCCTTCGCCACACGAGCCATACACGGTTAGTTAGCTTTGGCAGAAAGCTGATCATTCCCGTAGTTTCCTCCCAGTCAACTTGAGGAAAACGTCTTCAAGGTTTGCGTTTCGAATTGTCATTGTCTTGTTTGGGTATTGTTTGATAATTTGTTCGAAGATACCGTGTTTCTTGGCGAAGACCCGAACTTGTTCCCCGAAAACCTCCACTTCAGCATCGGGCAACTGTTCCTTGAGAGCGCGCGCCATAGCCTCATCATACTCGACTTCTAAGACGTCTTTGCCCGCATGCTTTCTAATCAGTTCTGCGGGTGCGCCAGACTGAATTATTTTGCCATTGTCCACAATGAATATGCGGTCGCAAAGGGCTTCCGCTTCATCCATATAGTGAGTTGTTAAAATGATTGTTACACCTTGTTTACGCAGGGTGCGGATTTCGTCCCATACAATGTGTCGTCCCTGAGGATCCAGACCAGTCGTAGGCTCGTCAAGGAGCAGAATTTTGGGTTCGTTAACGAGCGCCCGAGCCATTATGAGTCGCCTCTTCATTCCGCCCGACAGCTCATCGATTGAGGCTTCTTTCTTTTCCTCAAGAACAAAAAACTTGAGCAGATCCAATGCACGTTTTGTGGCCTCCGCCTTGGGAACGCTAAAGTAGCTGGCATAGACCAGTAAGTTCTTGATGACTGTGAAATCAGGGTCAAGGTTGTCTTCTTGGGGAGAAACGCCTATTAGCCGTTTGATTTCGCGTTCCTGAGTTTTCACGTTCATTCCTGCAACGGTCAACTCGCCTTCAGTTACAGGCAGGAAGCAGTAAATCATTCGGACAGTGGTGGTTTTTCCGGCGCCATTTGGTCCTAGAAATCCTACGCATTCTCCTTTGTACACGTCAAAATCTATGTGGTCCACTGCCAAAACGTTGTGATTGAACCTCTTGGTCAAGCCTGACGCTTTTATGAGGACCTCAGAAGAATTCATACTCAAACCGTAGCTTCGGGAATCTATACCTAGTTTTTCGGATACGTTGGTATAAAGGTTTCAGATTCTCTGTTTTGTCATGTTCTATTCTTTTAAGATTGAAATGCATTTGTTTTCATTTATGTCGTCTGCAGAAGTTGCCGTGGGGATATTCCGAAGTTTGGAGCCTGAAGACCTTCAAATGCTTCAAGCAATAGAAGCAGGCATGAGCAGCCGCGAATATGTTCCCAAGGAGCAACTCCAAAGGTACGCCAAGGTTCCGATGGATAGAGTTGAATTTGAGCTTAGCAGACTGGACAAACTTGGCTTGGTTTATAGGATGCAAGGGGGCTACGTCGGCTACACCATGAATTACGCGGGCTACGACTGCCTAGCGATTAACACATTTGTTAAGGCGGGAGTCTTGGAGGCTTTTGGGAAGTCGCTTGGTGTTGGAAAAGAAGCCGACGTTTTTGACGCTTTGGATCCTAAAGGCGTGCGTGTTGCAGTCAAGTTCCATCGATTGGGCAGAATCAGTTTTCGCCAGACGAGGCGCAAGCGAGGTTACATGGCTGATCGTGCAGGGTGGCTACTTCAGTCCAAGTTAGCTGCCGAGAAGGAGTTTGAGGCGCTAAAGCTCGTCCACTATTACGGCGTCGCGGTTCCTGAACCGATTTACCAGAATCGCCACGCCATCGTCATGGGGGTTATTGAGGGGGGGAGCTTCGGAAGTGGCGCGAAGTCGACAATCCAGCCAAGGTTCTGTTGGAGATCTTGGCTAATGTGCGGCGCGCTTTTCTGGATGCGGGCGTAATTCATGGAGATTTGAGTGAGTACAACGTGATTTTGAGGCCAGACTTCCACATATTGATAATTGATTGGCCGCAGTTCGTTCGGAAGGATCACCCGAATGCTGAGGATATGCTGCTTCGTGATGTTAAGAATGTGCTGGATTCTTTCAGCCGAAAATTCAGCGTCAAAGCAAACCTTGAGGATGCATACAGCTTTGTTTCGGGAAAAACTGAGATGCTGTCTATTTAGGATTTAGTGTCTTGTTGCATCTAGAATTATATAGAGGACGTTGTTTCCGCGGAGCAGCACGTTGCCGTAGTTGGTTAGCATTTGTTCTTCTTTGTATTCAGTAGCACCTTCCAGCAGGATATTCATATGTCCGTCGACTTTGATCATTTTACCCTTGTACTCGCAGCCGTTCTTGAGGAAGACCTCGATGTTTCCGTTAAGTTGCTTAATGAGGACATTTAATGGTTTCTTGCTGGGTTCCATGACAGCACCGTGATCAATATAATTGGGATGCATAACCGTTAAACCCATTACGGGGTATAAAAGTATTATGAAAGGCAAAGCGAGTTTTGTCGGGCAACAGTTTCTTCATTAGGGATGATCGAATGTGACAAAAAGGAAGACTATTTCAGTTCAGAACGACCAACTTTGAAGAACCAGACGCTATGGCGAATAGTAGGGCGGCATGAAGACGATGAATAGGCGAATCAAGTGATTACGGCGCAACAGCAACTGAGATTTCACCTTGAAGAACCATTAAAAAATTCATTAGCGATTTATATCACTCTCAAACGAGGCCGAGCAATATAATATTTGGCGCAAAAAGTAAGGTTATGCAGCTACTCGTATCTAACCAGGTAGAGGGGCTTCTCGGCTTCTTTGCGTCGCTCTTCTATAGATACTTTGTCAAGTGAAATCTTCTGAATTACACTGTCCAAATCATTAACTCCAACAATCTTCTCTAGGAAAGACTCGGAGTCTATCTCCTCATCATTTAACGGTCGCCTAACTCCGCGAGTTTTTAAGCGCATTCAAATCCTCCCGTCAACAAGACAAGAAGGCTGGCTAATTCCTAATTAAAATATGTGACTGCCACAATGCAACAACAAATTAAACAGATAGTAACTAAAATCTAATTAGGAAGCAAAACAAAAAGGGAAAAGGGTTTTACGGACCCTTCTTGGTGACTTCTTTTACGACGCCTGCAGCAACGGTGGTGCCCATGTCTCGAATGGCGAATCGGCCCAACTCTGGAAAGTCAAGGTATGTTTCAATTGAAATAGGATGCAGCGGTTCCATGCGTACCCAAGCAGCATCACCAGTCTTCAGGAAACTTGGGTGTTCTTCGGTAACTTGTCCGGTGCGAGGGTCAATCTTCTTCAGCAACTCAACGAATCTGCATGCAATTTGTCCTGTGTGGTAATGGAGAACTGGTGTGTATCCTGCTGCGATTGCGGTTGGGTGGTAGATGATGATGATTTGACCTATGAACTCCTTTGCAACTGTTGGCGGGTTTGCGGCTGTTCCTGCGACGTCCCCGCGGTGGACATCAGTTTTTGAGATGCCTCGAACGTTTAAGCCAATGTTGTCGCCTGGCTCAGCCCTCGGAATAGAGGTATGGTGCATTTCAATCGATTTGACTTCAGCGGTCTTGTTGCTAGGCATGAAGATCAAGTTATCACCCGGCTTAACGGTGCCTGTTTCAACTCTACCCACTGGGACAGTGCCGATGCCCGTGATGCTATAAACGTCCTGAATCGGAATGCGAAGCGGTTTGTTCGTCGGTTTTACTGGGATTTCCAGAAGGTCTAAAGCTTCTATCAGTGTGGGACCGGTGTACCAGGGCATCTTGTCGCTTCTCTTAACCAAGTTTTCGCCTGTCCAGCCGGAAACAGGTACAAAGCGGATTTTCTCAGCCATCTTCCCGTCAGCGTCTTTAACTTGGACTTTGAAACCAACCATGCCTAGCATGCGGGTTACTTCATTCTTGATTTCATCGTAGCGTTCTTTGCTGTAATTAACGGAAATATCGTCCATCTTGTTTACCGCAACGATTGCCTGACGAATGCCCAGCGTGAAAGCCAAAAACGCGTGTTCACGTGTCTGACCCCCTGCACCGATACCAGCTTCAAACTCGCCTTTCTTGGCGGAGCAGAAGAGTATACAGGCATCAGCTTGACTTGCGCCAGTAATCATGTTTTTGACGAAGTCTCTGTGTCCGGGCGCGTCAATAACGGTGAAGTTGAATTTCTTTGTCTGGAACTGAAGGAATCGAAGGTCAATGGTGACACCGCGTTCACGTTCCTCTTTGAGGTTGTCCAGCACCCAAGCGAACTTGAACGTACCTTTGCCCATCTTCTCGGCTTCTTCCTCGTATGCCCTGATTGTCCTTTCATCGATTGCTCCTGCATCGTACAGCAAGTGTCCTGTGGTGGTGGATTTTCCGTGGTCAACGTGCCCCATGATGATTATGTTTAAGTGGGGTTTCTCGCTTTTGCTCATCTTTCATACTTCCTTAAGATTCTTCCTTAAATTTTAGTGAATTCGTTAACACATCAGTCCTCCAATTATTAAAAGTTTATCATAACTCTCCAACGTTTCAACGCACCATACAAAGCCGTTCACCTCAAAGAAACCGATGCCCAGCCAATTTCAATGCCACCCTACGCCGCCAAAACCCAGATTCGTCGCACTTAAATATCCACGACGCCACATTTTAGATGGTGCACCATTTTGTCCGCAGAATTAAAAACCCGACTAAGCACGGTCGCTGAAGAAGACTGCAAAAGAGCCCAAGCCGAGCTTGAGGCAGATTTTCCCCGCTCTAAGTCCCTCCTCCTGAAGATAGCCCAAGCAAAGAAGTACGATGTCCTAATCTGGATGGAAGGAACTAAACAGACCGACCTCAACATAGACGAGAAAGATTTCAGTTTACTCGAGAGAGCCAACCTAATCAAAGGGCAAACCCGCTACACCCACCGCAACGTGTACCGACAATACGAGCTTACCCAGAAAGGAGCAGAACTGGCAGATAAACTCGCGACTGAACCATAGGTAATAGGGGAAAGCACGCTTCCCAAAACTACTCATTTTTGCATGAAGCGTCTATGTTTTACTAGAAATTGTATTTAAGCCGATAACTCCAGAATATACTCCTTGAAGCTCAATGCCAACAAACTTGCCCCCGGAAGCTAAGAATAAATGGGCTGAGGTTGAAGCAACCAACGACCCGAAGCTGAAACTCCAAAAGTATCAAGAGTTCTTAGCTGAGGTCCCCCAGCACAAGGGTACAATGAAGCTTCGGGGACAAATCAAACGGAAAATGGCGCTAATCCGCGAAGACTTAGACGATAAAAAACAGAAACGCGTCGGAATAAGAAGCGGCGGACCCAAGTTTTTCATAGAAAAAGAGGGTTCAGCGCAGATAGCTTTGGTCGGAATGACAAATGTGGGGAAGAGTAGCCTTTTAGCAGCCCTGACAAACGCAAAAGTCGAGGTGTCACCGGTTCCCTTTACCTCACGAGATCCTGTTCCGAGCATTTTGAATTATAAGGATGTGCAGCTCCAGATCGTGGAGACCCCCGCCATAATAGAAGGCTCAGCTGATGGCAAGCTTTGGGGGTCACAAACCATAGCTTCCGCCCGTAACGCAGACGGCTTAATCCTAATGGTTGACCTCAGCGAAAACCCCGTAGCTCAGCTCCAGACTGTGCAAGGCGAATTGGAGAAAGCACGCATAGCCACAAGCAAGCCAAGAGGCAAAGTGGAAATCGACCGCAAACACACCGGCGCCGCCCTGAGAATCGTCTTGGTCGGCAAACTCCTCAACTGCAACGTGCGGGACGCTGAAGATCTCCTTCGAAGTCACAGGATAAATGATGCCATCGTGAAGATCAGCGGTGAAATCAGTTTAGACGATATCGAAGAAGCCATCTACGAAACCACAATGTTCAAACCGACGCTAATTGTAGCGAATAAGCTGGACGTGAAAGGCGCAGAGTCTAACTTGCAGGCGCTGAGTCGGTACGTGCAGGGCAAACTCCCAATCATTGCCATATCCTGCGAGCAGAAACGGGGCTTGGAGGAGCTGGGAAAGTCAGTCTTCAACACGATGGAAATTATCCGTGTCTACACCAAAGAACCAAGTAAGAAAGAGCCCAGCAGCAGACCTTTCACGCTTAAGAGGGGCGCGACTCTTCAGGATTTAGCGAAAAGCATCCACGGTGAATTCATCAAGAATTTTTCGTACGCGCGGGTGTGGACTAAGCGTCTAGTCTTCAGTCCCCAGAAAGTCGGGTTAACCTTTATTCTAGAAGACGGCGATGTAGTGGAAATTCATACAAAATGAGTTATTTCTTTAGAGAACAGAAAAGAGAGTGGGAAGCGTTTATCTTGACGACTGCGCAACCCGTTCAATTTCGTTTCTTTTCGCGACGCCTGCGCTCTTTATGTCGTTGTTCGCGGCTAGGATCAGTTCGTCGGCTATGCACTCCTCGATCGACTTGGGAGTGTTGGCTGAGGCTGCTCGGGCGCCTTCCGTAATGTGCCTAATTGCGAGGTCGATTCTGCGTTGGGGCGCAACGTCCACTGACAAGTGGTAGACGACTCCACCATAGCTTATGCGGGTGGTGTCTTCGCATGGAGCGCTGTTCTCGACTGCACGAACCAAAACTTCAACAGGGTTCTTGCCCGTCCGCAGATTAATTATCTCGAAGGCTTGCTTGACGATGTTTGCGGATTTCGCTTTTTTCCCGCTGTTCTTGCCCGGGCGCATCATGTTGTTTATGAGGCGTTCGACAACGTTAACGTCGGCTTTTCGGAATCGCTGGTGCTCGTGACGGCCCATGCTATGTGGGGCAACCATTGGAGTCAAGTTTAGGTAACGCTGCAGACCTAAGTCGTTGACTTTGATTTCTTTGAAGCTCCATTTCTGGAAGAGTTTGATTTCTCCAGGCGCCGTTGAAGTTGGGGGTGTAGTTGTGGTTGCTGTGCTCATTTTTCATCCTTACCGTGCGGGTTTCTGTTTGCGTCCGTAGACCAGCTCGTTCAGTGAGACGCCGTTCACCATGACTACCTTCCAGCGTACACCGGGGATATCGCCCATTGCACCACCGCGGGTGCCGCCTATGCCTTCAACAACGACTTCGTCGTGTTCGTCAACTACGTTTAGAGCGCCGTCTCCTGGGAGGAACGCGCTGATGACGCGTCCGTTCTTAATTAGTTGGGTTCGTACGCATTTGCGTATGGCGCTGTTAGGCTGTTTTGATTCTACTCCGACCTTTTCGAGAACGATGCCCCTGGATTGTGGTGCGCCCTGCATGGGGTCGACTTTCTCGTCTAGCATGAGCATACGCCGATTGTAGTATCGGTCGCTCCAACGGAAGTTTTTCCGTTTATTTTCAAGTTTCCGAGCGGCAAATTCGCCTCGGGGTGATTTTGAACCCATTCTTAAATATCCTCTTGCACAGTTAGAATTCCAACACTAATATTTAAACAACACGAGCCAGAAACGCCAAGTTGGTGCGTATAGACTGCGGAGTAGTCTTCAGGATTGCTTGTTTTGTCCGCCACGATTTTTGTGTTCTGTTTTGTGCACGATTTATCTTTCCGCCTATCCTTTATATACAAATTGTACGTCATCTGAAACCGCCATCGTTTCTTTGTCATTATACAGCTTGGAACCTTTTCCATAAACCCTGAAAATGAGTCTTTTGGAAGCAGGAGGATAGAAGAAAAATCGCAACAGAAGTCATTGCTCAACTTAGAGCAGGTACGATGAAAGCGTTATAGCCTAGAACACAGTAAGTCGCTAATCACAAAGGAGGAAAAGTAGTTGCTGGTTGCAGGCATCGACGAGGCGGGAAGAGGTTGCGTGATTGGACCACTCGTCGTAGCTGGAGTAGCGGTGAAAGAACAAAATCTTCTCGCTATGGCTGCTTTGGGCGTAAAAGACAGCAAGCTGCTAACCGCCAAAAAACGCGAAATGCTGTATCCAGAGATTGTCCGCTTTGCCGAAAAACACTTGGTCCTAAAGGTTCCACCCCAGGTAATCGACCGCTCTGTGGAAAGCCAACGTAGACTTCACAAACTGAATCGGCTCGAAGCAGAAACCATGGCACGAATCGTCACAGCTCTGGAACCAGATGTTGCCTACATTGACGCTGCAGACGTTTTGGAGAAGCGTTTTGGGCAGCATATTCTGGAAGCATCTGCATTCAAGACGCGCATTGTTTCTGAGCATAAAGCAGACCGCAACTACTCTGTCGTTTCAGCCGCAAGCATTATTGCCAAAGTTGAACGCGACAGCGCGGTTGCCGCATTACGCTGCGAGTTTGGCGACTTCGGTACGGGATACTTGACCGACCCTAAAACTTCCCTGTTCCTTAGAGAATGGCTCAAAACCCACAGCGAATACCCGCATTGTGTAAGAAAATCCTGGAAACCAGCCAAACAAGCTAAAGCGGAACAAGGCACCACGCAACAAAGGCTAGCTTAACCCAAAAAGCTGGACTTTTTCAAACCGCCAGTCCAAAAACCGGTGCCAACCAGTATTGTCTATCGCTGAGCTACAATCATCGCGTGTGCAATGTCGTAGGGCTCCAAGTCCACGACCTGCTCTACTCGGAAACCGCGGTTCCGCAGGATCTTAGCTTCCATCTGGTAAACCTCTGAAGGAGGCAAAGTCACGTCGATGCTCTGCGACTTAACCGCTAGCAGAACCCAGCCACCTTCTCTAAGGAAAATATCTGCGTTATCAGCTAGGACTTTGGCTTGTTCAGGCTGTGCTATATCACAGTAAATCTCATCGAGTTTCTCGGGAATGAACATACCATACTTCTGCGGCATACGCGCATCAGCCAAAAACGGAGACATGTTCGACCTGTGAGCAACCACGTTCGTCACCAAATCCCTCAGGCTTCTCTGCGCAAACTCTACACAGTACACGTGGCCTTCTTCGCCAACAATGTCGCTTATGTGACTTGGGGTTGTACCACTGGCTGCACCCAGATACAAAACTTTGTGACCAGGCAAAATGGGCACTGTCTTGAGCCCCTTTAGGATAGCGCCTGCCAATTTACTGCGGAAAGCATCCCAGACACGAAACTCTGCACCCTCAAAACGGACCAACCGCTCGCCGTAAACATTCCGGCCAGGAGCAAAATTCTTCGTGGCTAAACGTTTCGCGCCATCCTCAAGCACAACTTGATAAATACCCTGGAAATCTGGATGCGACTTGACTCTAATCTGCACGACGCTTGGGTCCCCGTTGCTGGTCGACGCGGTTCTCGCGCCTGTCTGCGCCACCAAAACCACTTCCAATACGCCGCTCTCCACCGCCGTAACTGCTACCACTGCGACTTTCGCCAGCGCCGTAGCTTCCGCCACTACGCCTATCGCCCCCACTGCCGTATCCGCCGCCACCTCTTCTGTCCCGTCCTCCATAACCTCCGCTTCCACCGCCACCGCGCCTCTCGCCTCCTCGGAAACCCCCGCCTCCTCCTCGCCTATCCCGGTATCCTCCGCCGCCTCCTCTGTATTCCCTGCGTTCGCCGCCTTCCCTGTGGAATTCACGTGGTTTCTGCTCTTTAATTGGCGGTGGTTCGGGGTATTTCTGACGAATTTCTTCGATTCGCCTGTCTAAAGCTTTTTTGAGTTTGTCGCCTACGTACTTGCCTTGGAACGCGTCAATGCGTACGGCTATGGCTAGTTTGCCCGCGATTGCTCTGGCGATTTTTCCTCTTTGCCACCTTTGTGCGTCATGAATGAGTGTGTGCTGGAAAATCAAGCCGTGTTTGGGCGGTCTGGCGCCTGTCTTAATGCTGCGGAACAGGGCTTTCTCTGCGCCCAGAACCTGCATAGTGCTTGCTGGTCGCTTGGCGAGGTTTTCGAGTCCCCCTCCGATGGCTATGAGCCTTGCTCCTAGCAGTGCGCCCACGATTGCTTTCGTGTTTGGTGCCACTTCTTCCATCGTTTTGTCTAGGTAGGCTTCCATGCCTTCACGAAGCCTATAAAGTTCAAGGATGTTTTTGCCAAGTGCCTGAATCTGTGTTAAGTCGGGTTCTGCCAAATCTGCACCCATCGAGGTTTCGGCTATGCGGCTGATTTGCTCGGTTTTGCTTTTTGGCAAATCTTCCTTCTCTAGAGCGTGCACAGTAAAGTTTTCTTTAGCTCCCAAGTTAAGGACCAAACGTGCATACGTCTCGTGTTTCTCTACTAGTCGATCGAGCTCTGGGAAGTGCACGCCGTACCATTCCCTCATTCGTCCCATGAACAAGTTTAGGCTTCTGTCTAAGTCGTCGAGCGTCTGGATGGCTTGTCCCACGATAAGGTCCCGTTTTTGGGTTGCTCCTTTGACTTGGACTTTGGCGACTTCGACGCTGACGTTGCGTGTCCAGAGGCTGAGTTCTTTTGCGTCTTTTGCAAAGCCTGCTTCGATCGCGACTTGTTGCATGCCGTCGTGGAGTTTCTGGGTTTCTTGGGTTCTTGCGGCTTCGGCGGTGACTCCGAGTTTTGTTTGTGCGTCGTTTGCGACGTTTTGGTTTTCGAAAACGAAGGTGTCGTAACCGCTTGTCTGAAGTTGGGCGATTAAGGCTGCAGTTTCGTCTGAGAGTTTGTTTGTCTCGAGTTTCGCGACTATTTTTGCTGCTGCCAGTGGCTTTTTGGGGTAGACTTTGCTTGCGACAATATTGTTTGCTTCGTCGAAAGCCACAATGCCGAATGGAAATTGAATTATTATTGCTTTCACAGCTTAGTCACCTGATGAGTGTTACGAACGTAGTATTTCACCGCGTGTCTTAATAAATACATTTTGAAAGAAACAATGATCTTTCCTTCGTCAAGACAGCTTTTAGGGGTAAGCACATAAAAATATGGTTCTGGCAAGACTTTTATGCGCAAGAGCGATATCTCCACTAGACATGAAGCCCAATGAAGGTAGACTTCAAACTGCAGAACACATTCTTGCGCACATTTTGGAGAACAGGGAGTCTACCGCGAAAGTTGTAATCGCCAAGTTTGAGGAGGATGCGGGGTTGTTGGAGGTTGCTTCTCCGGAGGATTTGCGGGAAATTTGTGCAGTTGAGCTGCAGGCTGAGGTTAACGATGTAATTGGTAAACATCTTGCCGTGAAGAAGTGTTTCATGAAACGTGCAAGTGCGGCGGGTGAGTTTGATTTGGGCAGGATTCCAGCTTCAGTTAGCGAACTGAGAATTGTTGAGATTGAAGGTTTCGACAAAACGCCTTGCAGAGATCCTCATGTGGAAAACACGCGGGAAATCGGCACTTTCGTGTTGCTGAGCGTAAAGAGGGTTGGCAGAGACCGTTATAGGTTCGTTTTTCGAGTGGATTGAGCTTATTCTTTGTAGGGTGTTTTTAGGATTTCTTTGACCTTGTTAGTTATTACTGGTCCTAAGCCGTTGACGGTTTTGCTCCAGTCGTCCACGTTTATCAGGGCGTTCTGCGGCGTCTGGTACGACTGGAGGATAGCAGTTGCCTTTTCCCTGCCAACGTTAGGTAGACTCGCAATAAAGTATAATTGGGCATCCGAAAGCGTATCGCAGTTCTTGAAGGCATGCACGGTTGGCGAGCGTTTCTCGACAATCTGTTCTTGGCGGGCCGCAACGAAAAGGAAGTCAACGGTTTCTTTTTGGCTGGTGGTGTTGACCATAGCAACGCCGTTTTTTGCTATGTTGAACATTGCCCCCCAAACAGCTGCGGGCTGGATTTTGCTGAACTTGTAGATCATAGGCATGTAACCTTCGATGAGCAGCAGAGATTTAGGGTAGACTTCTTTGAGTCGGAAAATCTGCTCGAAGAGATATCTGCGAGTGAGGGTGTAGACAAAGTCGTTGACAGTTTTGCGTTCCACGGCGCATTCGTCACTTATGATATAGTCGCCTTTTTCGAGGATTTCCGTTTTGACTCTAACGCCTTTCTCGATTAAGCCTTTAACGATTTTAGGTGCGCCGTTTGCTTCTCTGCTGTCTACGATAATGGAGGGTTCGTCTGGGGCGCCCTGTTTTTTCTCTTTCATGTATGGGAGGAGGGTTTCGGTGCCTGACATCGAGTTCAGCTTGCTCATTCAGTTAAGCTCAAAGTTGGGACTTATTTCATTTTCGTTCCAAGCCCAGAATTGCAGTTTAAGGTCTCTGCAACAACTCTTTCTGCGACCCTTTGCATAGAAACTGCATGATTGAATAAAATCACCAAAATGAAGCCCTTCTTTTGGCAACTCGGAAAATCCTTAAGGCTCACGAACCACTTCAACTTAAGCAGTGACGCTTTTGTCGGAGCTCAAAGATCCAGCAACAGGCGTTTCGGTAAGCAAGTCCGCTTTGTCTGTTCTTTTCTTGACGGTTTTTATAGACAACTTGGGCTTCGCCATCGTCGTCCCATACCTCTATTTCTTCATGATCACCCTGGGCGGTTCCCCTTTCTTCTACGGATTACTGCTGGCTTCCTACAGCCTCATGTCCTTCGTTTCCACACCCATCGTCGCCAGACTCAGCGACCGCTACGGCAGACGACCCATCCTCCTCGTTTCGCTAGCGGTTTCCAGCTTCAGCTACTTCATATTCGGGTCAGCCCAAGTCATTTGGTTGCTCTTCGTGGGCAGGATGCTAGCGGGAACCACAGCTGCCACCGTACCCGTAGCACAGGCTTATGTTGCCGACATAACCAGTAAGGAAAATAGACTGCGTTACCTAGGACTTTTAGGCGCCTCGGCGGGTATTGCCTTCATTCTGGGTCCAGCAGTGGGTGGAACCCTAAGTAGCCTATTCGGCTACGCTGTGCCCTCGTTCTTGGCGTCGGCTTTGGCTTTCGCAAACTTGGTTTCGGCTTATTTTCGTCTGCCCGAACCTCCTCGCTTCGTGAACGCGAAGAAAATCGTGATTTCTTTCTCCGCATTACTCGGAGTCCTCAGGCAAAGACGAATCACAATGCTCCTAGCAATCTACTTCATGTTTTTCGTGGCTTTCGTTTTCCTGCAGGCGTCACTTTCGCCTTGGCTGCAGGCGGTTTTCGGGTTTGACTCTTTGCGTGTGGGGATAGTGTTCTTTTTCATCGGAGGTGTCAGCGTGTTCTCCCAAGCAGTTCTGTTGCCAAAACTCAGCAAGAAATACAACCGATTTGCGTTGACTACGTTCAGCGTCGGGGTTTTCGTCGCTGGACTTTTGGTATTGGCTCTGGTTCAGGGTTTGGTTTTGTTGTTCGTGGTTGTCGCCGTGATTTCTTGTGGCTTCGGCGTACTGTATGTGACGTTTAACACGTTGGTTTCGTTAAACGCACCCTTAGAAGCCCAAGGCGGAACGTTGGGTGTAGCTTGGGCGATTGCTGGACTTGCACAGACAGTCGCGCCGATTCTAGCGGCAAGCGCATTTTCGTTGGGTGTTTCGGTTGGCTTTAGCGGCCTGGTTTTTGTGGTTTCCGCTATGTTCGCGGTTGCCACTTTGCCTTTGATTCTAGCTTTCAGAACAGTTTTCAAGGAGCAACCGCTTAACTAGTGGATTGCTGCTTTTCGAAGCCCAGTTTGTGCCACGTTCTTCGCTTCACACTTGCAAAGCAGGTCAAGGCGGTAACGAGAAGAGTGCCCATTTGCACGAAGTTTGGCGCTGTAACCCAAGAGGGTGTGGCAGCTATGGAGAGGCTTACGGCAATTAGCAAGTAAAGCGTTGCAAACCCCAACATTATCTGGGCTGCTTGCAGAATTCCTTTTGCCTCGTGTGCTCTAGACTTGAGCCACTTTAGACCTTTGAATGTAATTGTGTGCACGTCTGGAAGGTCGTCTAGCACCAGAGTCAGGCCGCCTAGAAAGAAGAATCTGCCAGCGTTCACAGCCAAATTGCTGGTGTTTAAGAAGAACATGGTTAGCAGAGAAACTGAGGTGAACAGGACAATCCACGCTGAAGATAAGAAGAGAACTAAGAGACCGTAGACGTAATGGTGGAACCAGAGTCTGCCGGTGTGGACTTTGCCCAATGAGGCAGCTGGAAAAATGTTTATGATAGCTGCAATGACAGCGATCCAAAAGAGGTTGCCGTCTGCTAAAAATGGAGCGTACAGAGTCCAATGCTCCACGTAGAAACCCCACAGAAGCCCAATCGCACAGGAAATTGTCAGCAATGCATTGAATATTAATGCCACGCTGAAAATTTTCCTGCCGTAAACAGAGATTACTCGGTGCATTCCAAACTCCCAGTCAATTAGCGTCTTAGTTTCTTGCACGTCACCCTATAATTCTGTTACGGTATTCCACCAGAAAATCCACCTTGATAAAAAGTCCCACGTGCAACTTTATTTCTTAAGTTAGCTTTGCGGTAGTCATAAATCCTTAATCTGCAATAGACGACATTAGGAGAAGCTAACTTTGAGATACGAGATAAAGTATAAACCGTCTTACGCCATGCTTGTTGTGAACCTTGACCAAGGCGAAACCATCACTGCCGAGGCTGGCTCCATGACTTACATGGAACCAACAATCGAACCCCATACGCGCAAGCGAGAACAAAGCTTTTGGGGCACACTGGGACTGAACATCATCGGCGGACAAAGCTTCTTCGTCAACGACTACTTCGCTACAGCGCCCAACGCAGAAGCAGGTTTCGTAGCCGCACCAGTTGGAGACATCGAAAAGCTTGAAGTTAGACCCGGACAAGGTTACGTCATACAGAAAAGCGCTTACATTGCCAGCACACAGGGCGTGGACTTAGACATCAAATGGGAAGGATTCAGCAAAGGGTTGTTTGGGCAAGGCTTATTCATGCTCAGAGCTACGGGAAATGGACAGCTGTTCATTAACACTTTTGGCGCCATCGACACTCACACTCTCCAACCAGGGCAGACCCTCATCGTGGACAACTTCCACCTCGTAGCCTTCAGCGAAACATGCACTTACAAAGTCAAAAAGTTCGGCGGACTCAAAGAAACCATCCTTGGGGGGGAGGGCTTAGTCACCCAGATAAACGGACCGGGCGACGTACACATCCAAACCAAGAACATGAAAGAATTCGTTGATTGGCTCTGGGTGCTTCTGGGACCTCGGGTGCAGAGCAGAGCGAGGTAAGCCAGCAACCACTTGCCTTTTTTCCTTCTTAGCGCTCTAGAATGACGGATTTATCGCGTTTCTTGACTATAGCGGGATACTGATCAAGTATCATGCGTTCCTCGGGTTTCTTGCTTAATACCACAGGTTCAAGCTTGCGCGCCAGTTCTATTGCGGCTTCAAGCTTGCTTGCACGCTCCGCGTAGACCTCAAACAGCACTCCGTCCTTCGTTACGGGCTCACCGATTTTTGCGTGAAGTACAAGGCCTGCTCCAGTCTCTTTGGGGGTACCTGCTGCCCTCGCAACTTGCACGATTGCGTCTGTGTTGATCCAGAGGACTTTGCCTTTCTCCTTAGCGCGAACCTCAGCGTGTTCTGGACCCACCTTGATGTCCTCAGGTTTAACATTTGCGTTGCCGCCTTGAGCTTCTATGATTTCTCGAAGCTTGCGCTCGGCTTTTCCGGAACGCAACATTTCCTCGGCTTTCACTCGACCGTTTTCTTCGCCGACCAACTCGAAGAGCATGCCGGCTAAACCGACGGCTTTCTCATACACATCTCTTGGACCCTCACCCATCAGCGTGTTGAGGGCTTCCCGAGCCTCCAAAGCCGGCCCGATACCGCAGCCCAGCGGTTGATCCCCGAAGGTTAAAGCACAACGAACACTAATCCCCAAATGTTCGCCCAGATGCACGAAGTCAGACGCCAACGTGTAGGCTTCTGTTGCAGTTTTGATTTTTGCGCCAGAGCCAGTAGGAATGTCTACGACCAGGTGTGTAGCTCCCATTGCCTTCTTTTTGCTCATGATAGAGGGCAACAGCATCGGGTCAATACCAAGAGGGTATTCCACCCGAATAAACAGGTCATCAGCTGGAGCCAGCTCTAACGCGCCGCCCCATACGAGGCAGCCCCCAGTCTTCTTCACTACCGCCTGGATTTCCTCGATTTTCAGGTTGACGGGACAGAGAGTTTCGATGCGATCCGCAGTTCCCGCGGGCGACGTGATGGCACGTGAGGAGGTTTTGGGTATTGTATAGCCTGCAGCTGCTATTATGGGAACGACTATCATGCTGGTTTTATCGCCTGGGATGCCGCCAATGCTGTGCTTATCCAAAATCGGTGCCTTCCCAAAGTTTATGGTTTTTCCGGTTTCCACCATGGCACGACTCAGGCCTTCGGTTTCGCCCATGCTCAACCCATATATTTTCAGCGCCGTCAAAAACGCAGAGATTTCTATGTCACTCAGATGCTGCTCGACAACGTCCTTCACAATGTTCAGCATTTCTTCGTCTCGAAGACGTTCGCCCCTCAGCTTCGCCCGCACGTTACCCAAGGATTCGGGCATCGGCGCCAACTGAACTTGCACTGTTTCGTCGCCGCCTATTCCGAGGGCTTGGGCGATTTCAGCGTAGAACCAGATGCGGTCAGCGGGAAAATCCGCGGCCAAATCAGCTATCGCTATAACTTCTTTCTTGCGGTACGTCGAGTTTGACACGATCAGATGAGTGGACACCAAGCAAAGCAGCGGTTTCGGTGTTGAGTATCACAATACGTTTGCCGCCTGAAAAGATGTTTAAGACTCCCGCAACTAGCTCCATACTATCACACGCTTTCTATGTTGGTTGAGGGAATAGTTAAAGATTTTAAGGAAACAACGATTTCACTTAAGCAGGGAGAGAGTATTTTTGAAGTACTTAGATTTCGTTGACTTAAACCTAAAGCCGAAAGACTCCGATTTGATCTGTACGTTTACCTTGGAACCGGAAGGCGTGGACCTGAAAGAGGCAGCAGGTGCCATCGCAGCTGAAAGCAGCATCGGCACCTGGACTCAACTCACCACTGAGAAGCCTTACTTGCTAAGGCTTGCCGCTCACGTATTCGCGTTAAATGGAAACACGGCAAAAATCGCTTATCCGGCGGAACTTTTCGAAGCCGGAAATATGCCCAACCTCCTGAGCAGCGTAGCAGGTAACGTTTTTGGGCTTAAAGCGCTGCGGAACTTGAGGCTCTTGGATATTCATTTGCCGGTTGAGCTTGCGAAGAGTTTTGATGGCCCAAAGTACGGCGTCGATGGCATTCGTAGACTCCTCAAGGTCAAAGAGCGCCCGCTGGTGGGAACGATTATCAAGCCGAAACTTGGACTGAAACCGTACGACCACGCAAAAGTCGCCTACGAAGCGTGGGCAGGAGGCTGCGACATCGTTAAAGACGACGAGAACTTGAGCAGCCAAAAATTCAACGAGTTCGAGGATCGCCTTCACGCGACCCTTGACGCCCGAGACCGCGCGCAGAAGGAAACAGGCGAGAAAAAAGTATATGCAATAAACATAACTGCCGAAACCGAAACCATGTTGGATCGGGCAGACATGATCATTGACCATGGCGGCGAGTATGCCATGGTTGACATATTGACGTGTGGATGGTCCGCAATGCAGACGCTGCGCAAACAAGACCTGAGGCTCGTAATTCATGCGCACCGTGCTGGACATGCTGCGTTTACTAAGAACCACCTACATGGAATCGCGATGCGCTCTATCGTTACGATAGCCCGCGCAATTGGAGTTGACCAACTCCATGTTGGCACGATCGTTGGCAAGATGAGTGAAACCAAAGCTGAAGTTCTAGAGAACATAGATGCTTGCAAAACGGAGATGTACGGACTGAAACCGATTATGCCCGTGGCTTCTGGTGGCTTGCACCCGAGGCTGGTGCAAGCCGTGCTGGAGACTTTCGGCACAGACGTCGTTATTCAAGCGGGCGGAGGCATACATGGACACCCCGAGGGCACAAAGGTGGGTGCACTCGCGATGCGTCACGCAGTGGATGCAGCGTTGAAGGGTATTGGCTTAGCAGAATATGCCAAAACCCACATCGAGCTGAGGGCAGCGCTGGAGACCTGGAAGGCGTGATCTTACTCAAACACCCACGAGTATACTCTATGCATGACTTCGGCAACCGACTGTGGAGAAACGATGCCTTCTTCACAGATTAATCCGTGAATAAGATCTCGTGGCGTCACGTCGAATGCGGGATTCCGGATGTTCAGCTCTGCTGGGGCTTCTTTCCAGATTTCGTCTCTGCCGCGTTCCTCGATTTTCTCGTATTCCCCGTAGAGAGTTGCTGGGTCGAACTTCAAGAGTTCCGAGACGACGTAGAAGGGCTTGCGGGCTTCATGCGCCAGTACCGCGATTGTTGAGGACCCGATTTTGTTCACGACGTTTCCTTCGGAGGTTATCGCGTCGGCTCCTACAACCACGATGTCTACGTCGTGCATGAAGGAGCGCGCCGCCGAATCCACAATGAAGGTGGTTTTCACACCCAATTCCAGCATCTCTTTCGCGGTTATTTTACCTTGAAATGCAGGGCGGGTTTCGGTGCAGATGACCTCGAAGTTTTTTCCTTCGCTTTTTGCTTTACTAAGCATGTGTGAAACTGTTGATGAGTGACAATGTGTTAGAATCACTGAGCCGTCACGGATTCTTTTGGCGCCTATTTCTGCAATGCTCTCTTTTGAGGCTTCGAGGTTTTTCTGGAACTTTTGGGAACTTGAACAAACCAGGTTTGTCAGTTCTGTGACTTTTCTTTCGTCGCTGTCCTCAACCTGGGTAATCACCCAGCGGACGGCGTTTCTCATTAGCGGCTCGGTCTCTCTGGTGACAAAGAGCAAGTCCCGGGCTTCGCAGAGCTCTGAAATGAAGGATTTGCGTGTTTCGGCTTTTGTGATCGTCGCCAGCGTCTGAAGCGCTTTAATGGCGGCTACGGCTACGTTTCTTGCGCCCTGCACCTGTAATCTGCGGATTTGCTCGGCGGTTACTCGGACTGACTCATCCATGAAGGGTCTCCGTTAAGAGCGACCTTAATAGGCACTATTTGGATGGCGAAACATATAAGGCGATTGAAACAAATTGCTTTAGGAAGCTTATGCAACCTGAAAATGACTACATCGACGTTAATACCATCTTGAAGTCCTTCGTGGGTCCATGGTACGAATCACTAGAGAATCCGGCGAAAACCCAAGAAACGGCGCTATTAGATCTGCTCAAGGATTACGGCACCACGGAATACGGCAGCTGCCACAATGCCCAAAAAATCAGCAGCGTCGCAGAGTACCAGGCAAACTTTCCTATCATCGATTACAAAGCCTTAATGCCCTACCTAAAACAAGTTCAAGAAGGAAACTACAAAGCGTTCTTGCCTGAGGCGCCCGAGTGCTGGGTCATGACTCGGGGTTCAACGGGAAGACAATCTAAGGTGCTGCCCGCCACACCCGCTCATCTAAAACAAATTTACTATTGCGGTGCCCGTGCGATAATTCATTTTGCGATGCGTAAAGAAAACTTGTCCGTTTTGATGGGAAACATTCTGAACTTGAATTTTCCCAGCAGTATCCACACGATGACTCAGGATGGGAAAGAATTAACGTATGGTTACAGTTCAGGAACCTACGCGAGGCTCAACCCAATGCTAAGCCAAGTTAGCCTTCTGCCCCGACAGGAAGACGTTGACGCTTTGGGAGCAGGCATCGGAAGGGCAGACTGGGAGCGACGCTTCGAGCTCGCCTACCAGCAGGGGCAAGACAAAAACGTGACTGCCACGATGGGGGTTACCCCCGTCATTTTGGGATTCGCAAAGTACCTTCAACATAAACACGGAAAGAAGCCTAAGGACATATGGAAGTTCCAGGCGCTATTCTGCACGAGCGTGACCAAAATTCACTTTAGATATGGCCCAATTCTGCAGAAGTATTTCGGGAACGCTCCTATCGTAGAGATGTACACGGCAACAGAAGGAGTTTTTGGTCAACAGTATGACGATTTGCCCTACATCACCCCAAATTATGACGCTTATTTCTTCGAAGTCGACACTGGCAAGCAAGTTAAGCCCCTAAATGAAATGAAAAGGGGTGAGTGGGGAAGACTCATAATTTCTTCGTGTATGTTTCCCCGCTACGACATTGGCGACATGGTAGAAGCGGCGGGAAAAAACCGTTACCGCATATTCGGCAGACGAAACACTAGGACACTTCTGGAGCACAGACTATACCGCATGCTTTTAGGGTGGTTCCTCTAAGCAGGAGCAGGGTTGCGTCTTCGAGCCGTCATGGAAAGCCAGATCGCTACAATAATTACAGCTATACCGACTATGAGCAGCGTAATTGGAGTTTCATATTGGGAAGCCACAACACCTCCGGCGCGCAGAAATGCCAAGATCCCGATTATTATTACAACTATGCCTGCAATTAGCCAGCCGATGTGCCCGTGTTCGCGTTTCTCGTTCTTCTCGCCTTTTTCAGGCTCTTTCTTCTCTTGCTTTTCCGATTTCTCTTCTCTGCGGTAGGTTGTTGGAGGTGGTGGAGGAGTCTGCCTCGGAGCTGTTTCTATCTTTAGTGAGGCACCGCATCGCGGACAGAAAGTCATTGTTTCGTCAACTTTGTTGCCACATTTTGGACAGTACGACATTAACGTTTAAACCTCATATTGCATTATTGAGGGAATTACTATTTAAAACATTACACTTTTGAGTCCTGCAGAAAAAGTGTTATATGTTGTTTTCGCTGAATATAGAACCAGAGAAAGGAGAACTGTAAAGTGAATAGAAATCGAGAAATCCACACACGTAATGACGGCATCATAACGGCTGTTGCTTTTGGTGGCTTCCTTATAATAGTCGGGCTAGTTTTTGCGATGAACTCAGGTCTCTGGCAGGGAATTACGAATTTCTTCAACAACATTACAACTAGGAGTTTTCCAGTTGGTAACACCACTTCAAACACTATGCTGCCCGCACCAGTGAATCCTGCCGGACACAACGCACTTTATAATGCGGTATTCCAGTTTGACGTAGCTTTTGGCATCCTTCAGCTGTTGATCTTGGGACTCAGGATCTGGATGCGGTCGCGTATCAGCCGAATCGCTGAAACTTTGGGAAACGCAGTTTTCTGGCTTGGCGCAGCGGGCTTGGTGAACGTTTTCTTGCTTACAGGAACCTTGAACGGCTGGTTTGAGTACTGGACGGCACTAATTGTGGTTGTGGGCGTGTCGTTTGTTGCCCGAGCGACAGTCTACTTCCTTAAACGAAAATAGCGCCCATCGTTTCCCAGTTTTCAGGTGGGAGCCTATTGGAAATTCGATGCGGCACCTTTGCGAGGGGGTTTGTCCTATCGCAAATTCCGCCGTGGTTTGATGCAAAATAGTCATTCTTTTCTGAATTGCCACCACAACTTCAGCACTTGGGTACCCATGTTGTAGCTATCTTTGAAGAGATTCACCTTCGTCTTGCGCCCGCTCTTCCACTGCACAGGAATCTCCTTTATCCTGTAGCCCTTCCGTTGTGCGCGAACGAGGATTTCAGTGTCCCAAAACCAGTGCTGGGCAGCAATCTCGTCCAGCAACTTGAGCGTGGGTCCTCGTTTGAATGCTTTGAAGCCGCATTGGTGGTCCCGCAACTCGGAACCCAGCATGTGATGCACGAGAAAATTGTAAGATTTGCTACTTAAGCTCCGGCGAAGGGTCCGCTCCACTTTGCTTTCGGGAAGCATCCGAGAACCCGTTGCGAAGTCGTAGCCTTCGACCGTAACAGCCTCTACAAGAGGCTTGAGGTACTTGAGGTCGGTTGCTAAATCCAAATCCATGTAAACGAGCACTTCGCCCCTGCTTTGCTTGAAGGCGTTTTTGAGGGCGGTTCCTCTTCCTAACCGCTTTTCTCCGTGTATGTGTTTGACGAAGGAGTATTTTTGGGCGAGTTCTTCGGAGCGTTCGGCGGTGCCATCTGTGCTTCCGTCTTCAGCGATTATAATCTCGTAAGAATTGGTAAATTCGTTCAGGGTTTGGGCCGTTTTCTCTACGGCAATATCCAAATAGTTGGTTTCGTTGTAGGCGGGAAAAACCACGGAAACATGCAGCAATTCAGGGTTTTTGGGTTTTATCATGGCGCAAAATACCAGCTTGGGAACCATTTCAGATCATGAATCCAATTGGTCGAAACGGGCATACCCGAAATCACGGGGTAGAAGGCAATAAACATAATGACTGCTGCACCGAAGAACGCTATAGTGGCCGCTTTTCCCCGTCGGCTTAGCCAACCCTTGTTGACAAAGTATGCAGAGGCCAAACAGAGGAGGGGCACGCATTCGTAGTAGTGATATATGAAGGTTACTCTGGAAATGAACACGTAGGGAATCCACGAGAAGAAGAACACCGTGATGATGAAAACGGCCGCCAAATCCCAATTTTGGCGAATTAGGGCACCAGTTTTGGGTTTGAGAGCGAAATTTTCCTTAATGCGACTGAATATAACTGAAAGTATGGGCAAGTTTTCAGGAATTCCGCCACTCGAAGTGGTTTTCTTCCAAAGAAGCTGGACGAAAGCTAAGCAGCGGATTAATGCTGTTCTTAGTCTTGAGGTAAAAACGTACCAGAGTCCTCTATTCTGGATCAGACGTCCTGTCAGGATTATTATTGCAGCGAAGCCTACCCACCAGACGGCGGGGTTCCCGAAAGCCGAAATCGTCGAATCTATGCTGTTGGGCAAGTAGCTGACAGCTAGCCAAAGAGGCACGTAACCCGTGGGGCTCACCATGAAGGGCCAGCTCCACCACGCGGACGCAAACGGATGAGTCGCGACCAAGTTTGCGTGGTAGCTGTACATGTTAAACTGAAGGTCGACGACGCCGTTGGTGCCAAAGAACGGGCGCCCAGTTAACATGTCGGGGATGTAGATAAGGAAGTATATGCCTATCCCCACAACAATGAAGCCCAACAGAAGCATGAAGGGGTGGTCAAAGAACGCAGCGTATTTCTGGCCTAACCCTGCTTTAATTTTTTTTAGTTCACTGAGTCGGAGCACAACTAGCAGAGCGATCATGCCTAATGCGCCGTAGAGGACAAGCCATTTCGTGGAAAATCCTAGCATGAAAAAAATCACAGCCAAGAATAACGGCAATATGGACGTTTTCCAACCCTTTTTCATGACGTCAGAGAAGTAGATGAAAAAGAACAACTGCGAGAGCAATGAAAAGAACACGACGTAGGTGTCTGCGGTCCCCATTCGGCCCATTGTGAAGTGCAGGAAGTCAAAGGTTAACAAGAAAGATGCGGCAAATGCTCCTATCCAGGTTCCGAAGAGCTTCTTGCCCAGCAGATAAATCACTGGTATCATTAGCATTGCGAATATTACGCCGATTATGCGCCAGCCAAACGGGTTGAAGCCAAAAACTACAATGCCCCCAGCTTGAATGAGTTTGCCAAGCGGCGGATGAGTCCATTCGTAGGGCGATTGAAGATGAAGGTACTGTTCCGCGGTCCGCACGAAGTATATCTCGTCAAAGTACGTTTGTGCCATGTAAGTGAAGGGCATTTGAACTTTATCTTGCTCATCGAACAGGTTGTGCAGGTCTGTTGCGTTTGAGTCTAAATTCGTTATGTCTACGATGGAGATTTGCCGGTGGTTGGAGCCGGAAACGGCTATTTCCTCGAACGCCGCGTTGCTTGCTGAAATCACGTCTATGCGCAAGTACTGGGCGGTTCTGCCAAGACTAACTTCATTCCATTTATAATAATCTGAAAAGGAACGGTTCGTGGAAACGCTCTGCCAGTTTCCCGGAGAACCAGAGTAGACAGAAACACTATAGGAGCCATCATGAATCAGGAAGAATACTGATTCCGTGCTGGTTTGGTTTCCAAGGTCCAAGTAGAAACTTTGCCCAGCGTAGAGTTGAGTCTCTGTGATGGGCGACTGGGTCGCGCCAAGATTATAGGTGGCTATCGAAAAAAAGACGATGCACAACGCGAAAATGGCTATCCAGTCTCTTCTGTTGAGTTTGGGAAAAGAGATTCTTCTATTACTCTTGGATTCCTCGGATACATCTGGGGTTTCTTCGGGGATGGGCGACACGAGTTGCCTGGAAATCGTCGCCGCTTGTTTATTTTGAAGCAAATCTTTAGCCATCAGAATCAGAACGTAGACTAACGCAGCAGAGTTGAGCAGGCTCATTACCAGGACCACGGGGTCTCCTAGCTGAATGAAAGTACCCGCGTTAAGGAAAGACAGCACATACGCCTGGTTAATGAAACATGTTATGGTCAGGACGACATACAAGGGCCTGGTCCTTTTCAGAAACGGAAACATCAAAGCTAAGATCGCCATAGCCGGGAAAAGGTACCGTTCGTGTATTCTTGTCGGGAGCATAAAGAAACCGAAAAACAGCACGAAAGCTGCCAGCAAAACCGCCAATTCATAGTTTGTTTTGGAGTGTTTATGAACAAAATACAAGGAAAAAGCAGCTAGCGCAGCGAACATGGTCCAGCCTAGAATAAAGGTCGAGGAGGTGTCTGCCACCCACATGCCGCCGAAGCCCCATATATTAAACGCGTTAAGTGTAGTGAACTGGTAGCCATTGTAAGCGCTGAAGTAGAGGTTGCTAAGGAAGGTGACGGGGTTGCTCCATTCGAAGGGAATAATGACTACGAAAACAGTAGCAGCCGCCACCAACACCGATGTAAGTACACCTTTCCAGTTGGCTTTGCGCCAGATGAGGTAAAAGAAAAGCGGAGCCATCGCAATGCTCTGCGGCTTGGTTAGCACGCCCAGCAGGTAAGCCACAACTGCGAGTTTGGGTTTTGAGCTGAAAACGAGGAACAGCGAAAGAACGAGGAAGAATGTGTATATAGCGTCGAATTGTCCCCAGACTGCCGCGTCAAAGACAACGGCTGGGTTAAATGCGTAAAGAGCGGTAGCCACGAGGGCCCAATTGAAGCTTAACCTTTTCCGAACGAAGAAGAAAATGAGTAGAGCGGTTGCCATATCGATGAGGTTAGGCGGTAACTTCATGACGTAGGTGAAGAGGCTGGAGCCAAGTACTCCTATGTTTTTAGCCAATAATCCAAAGCCCCAGAAGAAGTAAATGTTCAATGGTGGATAGTCGCACCAGTAGTTGTTGCTGTAGAAAGCACGAGGACCAATGTCCGCGGCTCTGCCGAACCATGCCTTGAAGTCGTTCGTGTCTACTGCTGCATATCCCTGATTGGAGAAGAACGCGAACCTAACAACAAATGCCAACAAGAGCAGAGCTGCGACGATTGCTAATTCACGTTTTCCAAAGGGAACCGTCACGAAAACGTTCTCCTTGATGCAACTCATGTTCTTTTTTAGAATAAAAGAGTTTTCGGAGATTTTTCGAGATTTTCCACGATGTTATGAAGCAACAAGGTGCATATTCTATAGAATTTGCCGCTCAAGCGGCATGGGCTAAAAAACGAAGTTCCCCATCGCGAACAGCGCAGTAAAATAACACATCGCAATTGCGAAGGCGACAGCAATGGCTATATTCACAACTTTTCCGTGCGCTAAGGTTCCGAGTAAAATGAACATGGGAAACATAGCCATCACGTAGCGAGGGACACTAATCCACATGGAAGTTGAAACGGCAAGCATCCATGAGAGTAACATATAAGCTATGTAAGAAGGTCGAAGTCGCTTGAGAAAAGCCACACCAACCATGGCTAAGCCAAAAACGGCAAATATCAAAGGCGTAAAACCCAGAATTAGGTTTTCAGGGTAAACCCCGTTGTTGGCCCACCCTATGGTTCGGGTCAAACCTAAAACTGGGTCTAAGGTGTTATACCAATGGTTCTTCTGGATTTCCATGAACATGAACGGGTTGCCCCAGACCTGGTTGTTTATGTTAAGATAAACAAGAAAACCTCCCAGCACCAGAAAGATCCAGCCAAGGTTGAGGGTTAGCATCTTCTTCGGTTTCCAACCCATCTGATGCAGATACTCCACAAGCAAGACGGGAAACATCAAAAGTCCGCCAAGCCGCGTTAAAGCAGCCAGAAAACCTAGAAAGCCCGCCAGCGGCCACTTCGTTGACCTAGCGTAGAAGATGCTGGCAATGACCAACGCAAAAAAAAGCCCCTCAGTGTACGGGGCAGAAAGAAAGTAAGCAGTGGGAAAAATGCTCAGGAAAAGGATGGCTTTTTGGGCTACACCGTCATTGAAGTCAAGCTTTGTCAGCTTGTAGAGGTAGAATACAGCGATTAAGGAGGAAATGTTCGACACTGCGAGGGCTGACAGATTGATGTAGCTGAAGTCAACCGTGACCAATCGTATCAAGAATGGATAAAGCGGAAAGAATACGATAAAGTTGCTCGCGTCCAAGCTTGGGTCGCCGACGTACCAGTTTTTCGCGACGTCGATGTAATGAAGCGAATCCTGAGGCGCAAGCGGTTTAGCAAACATGTTCATAACGAGGGCAAGGGGCGAAGCGGGTCCCTGATTGACGTACGCTGCAGCGTAGCCTACAAGGAAAATTAGAAGCTTTGCTAATACAACAATAAGGATGCAGATCCTAGCGGAGTGAGGAATCATTCGGATTACCGACGGAGTTTTCACAGGGTTCCTCGTTGCATCAAGACCTCTAGGGGCGCTTTACTCAATTCATCGATCGAAATCATATAAAGCTTAGGAAATCTGTCCACAAAAAAGGCTATTCAGGAGAAGTATGATGGCTGGATGACGCTTTGGACTGAAGATACCACAATCAATGTGGTGTCTGTGTTCTGGCTCCAGTTAATCGATAGATAGTGCCCATTTGCCAGCCAGCTGGTGGTGCTTTCTTGAGATGCTTCCGTGTCATCCATCATGGTTTGGAAAGCGACGTAGAATTCGCTGGCGTCAACTACAGTACTCCATTTCATGTTCCACGTGAATAGATAATCGTTGCCTCTCTCGTAGTAGGTGAAGTTGTCTCCAGCCAAACCCGTAGCCGCCTGCTGTGCGTCGCTTTGGTTTATCCAAGTGTCGAGCATTGCTTGAACAAAGTATTCGCCATATGTGTTGTGGTCTTGTTCACGGTCAGTCTGAGCAAGCACCCAACTGTTCTCCGCGGGTGCTGGAGCTTGAATTGACTTTTCGGTCTCGTTCGCAAAGTACTCTTCAGGGTGCAGTATCTGCATAGTTGAGCTTGGCGTGTAGCCTTGGACGTAAGCTTGGTTTATTGTGGCAAAGCCGCCTTGTTCGTAGAGCGCGGTTACAAAGATTTTGCCTTGGTCGTATGGGAAGAAATTGAGCGACCATAATGTGTTAGACATGAGGTGAACGTTTTCCAGAAGAGGATAATCCAGGAGATAAATGGGCAAGTAAACGTTTGTTTGCAGGTTGCTGTTTTCGGTCTTTGTCAAGTTTTTGTAGACGTCGCCCATGAGAGATGCGTCACCCTCCACTAGAGCTGTGTGCGCTTTGTCCTCATCATACGTTGTGGGTGTTGATAGGTCAGGTTGCCAAATGTGGGTGAGTTCATGAATGAAGGTGGCTTCAGCATTTTTGTCGAATGGATTGAAGTTTTCGATTATTACGTAAATATCATGGTCGCCTACGGTCGCCGCTCCCCAGTTTGCTGCCCAGTCTGAAGCTGCTTGGTAGAGACTGTCGCCTTGGGGCATCATGAAAAGTCCTTTGTAGATTTTTTCTTGTCTGTTAATATTGGTTAGATCCTGGGTTCCAGATGGATGCCCCCACATATCGACTGCCTGCTGCTTTGTGATAACGTGGAGGGTGATATCGTTGGTCAATGTAACGTTTCGGATTTGTTCTATTTTTGTTTTGGCGTCTTCGAAGATTTTTTGTGCTTGAAGTGTGTATTGCTCCGTTCCAACTTTGTTGCTAAAGAGCTTGGCCACATCTAGCGCGCTAACTATGAGAGCAATAATTAAAATGGCTGAAAATATGGCGATTCTTATTTTGGCGTTCACAAAGGTCTCCTGAGCAAATTTAGATAGCCTTAGAAGCCGACCGAAAATAAAGATTACCATACAAAACTCAAAAAGTCGAAGGAAAAATACGGATCTGAGTTGTTGGAATTCGACTTCTTGAGTTAAGTCAATAAAAACCAAAATATGGTTTTCTGCCCAATCGCGCTTTCATAATCTTTTTTCCACCTCTGAGACCCAGAAAATTCTAATATGCATAGTAACAAGGCAGCCAAAGAAACCCTGAAATAATTGAAAGTGTTACAAATAGAAAACTGTAGAATTCTGGTTACAATGGTTACATTGGCCGTTTGTTTTCTGGGGTAGCTTTTGGCTTCTTTGGCTCTACATGTATCGTTAAGTTTGCGTTTGGCAGTTCTTCCTTCAATTCGTTCTCTAAGTGATCTGTTAGGTCATGCGCTTCTTGGACACTCAACGATCCATCTACCGAAAGGTGAAGTTCACAAAAGACCAGATTCCCGTTCCTGCGGGTCTTCAGATCATGGAAATCTATAAAGCGGAATTTGTGGCGAAGAAGAACATCACGGACCTTCGCTTCTTCTACCTTGCACGAATTGTCCATGAGTCGAGAACTCGACTTGATTATCAAGCTTATTCCCATTCGGGCAATTAAAGCTGCAACCGCAAAGGCTAGAATGGAGTCAACCATACTCCACCCAGTTAAGGTTACGATAAAGAGGCCGACCCAGATGGCAACAGTCGAAACAACGTCTGACAGCAAATGTTTGGAGTCGCCCTCCAAAGCGGCAGAACCATTTTTTTTGGCTTCGCGCGCCAAAAACCAGGAAATCCCACCGTTCATAAACGTTGCAACCATGGATATGCCAATTGCCAAGTCAATCTCGATGGGAATGATTCCGGCAAAGAGCCTACCCCAAGCAGCGTACACAATGAGCAATGCGGCAACGATGATAAATACCCCTTCAAGCATACTTGATAAATCTTCGATCTTCTGATGTCCATAGTTGTGGCTTTCGTCAGCAGGTTTGCCTGAAACCCAAACCGAAAATAACATCAAACATGAAGCCGCAATGTTAACGATTGACTCGAGAGCATCCGAGAGCAAAGCGACGGAGTTGGAAACGAAGTAAGCTAGCAGCTTAATCAGTAAGATTGTTACCCCACCGATTATAGCAATGTACGCAGCTTGTCGCTTTTGCATCGCTATAGCTTTCATTCTGCTCGCTTTTAGGACTTTTCGTTAAGCAAGCTGAAAGAAGCCCATGGAGCACTCTAAAACTTAGAAAAACCAGTCACCCTCGAACATCCGGGTTCATCTCAACTGTCTGTCAAGGGTTTGAAGTGTGAATTCCCACAATAGATTTAACGAACTTTCAAGAATGAGACTGTACAAGATCTCGCAGAACGCCCGAGTGAAGCCCATTTGAATTACAAAAAAATTATACGCTATTTACTTCAAGTCGCCCTTATGGTGGCAATTTTCGCTGCCTTACTCTGGTATATAGGAATTGGTTCGCTCTATGAAGCCCTTGTCAACATCAAAATTGAATACCTTATCTTGGCGTTCGGATGTTATTTCGGAATAAACTTGTTATTTACAGTGCGACTACGAAGGGTGCTGCAAAAAGAAGGAATCAAAACTTCATTCGGAAAAACGCTAATGGCCCAATACGCTGGAATGCTGACCAGCGACGTGACTCCAGGAAGATCAGGATATATTTTGACGCCACTTTACCTCAGGGACCAAAACGTTCCTACATCGAAAAGCCTCTCAGGCATCTTAAGCATTCAGACAATTGAGTTCTTGATAAAAGTGGTCGGAGGCGTAGGAGCTGTAATCTTCCTAATTCAATTTGTAGAGCCTGCGAATTGGCAGCATTTTCAAAATATAACTGGACTAAATGGGCTTCTTGTAGCGGGCCTGGGCATTGCATTGATGCTTATTGGCGCAATCGTTTTGGCCGCAATTACTTGGTCTGAAAGAGCTCTGGCGCTTTTTAGCCGCATTGCGAACTGGAGATTTCTGAAAAAAGTTATGGGAGGACTTCTCGGGAAACTTGGGGAATTTAGAGAAAGTTCAGAGAAAAACCGCAGGGCTATCCCCGAAATTGTTGGTTTGACCTTCGTTTGCTGGATTTTGAAAGGTTTTGAATGGTTTTTCTTAGCCTTAGCTCTGGGGTTGACTTTTGGAACTCTTAGTCCAGCGCTTGTCTGGCTCGCAATGTTCCTTATTCACCCTCTGGTTACTGCTCTGGGCTTCGTTCCTATTACTCCCGCTGGAGCTGGGGTACAGGAATTTGGCATAGTAGGCATTTTTGGGTTGCTAATAACGGAGCCAGCTATGGCTGGTGCAATAGGAGCTTTCGCTGTGCTCTCGAGGGGCTTGTTAGTTTTTGAGGATTTGGCGGGTTTACCTCAAATTGTCAGATCTACGTCGGGTTTGGCAATTTCCCGCAGAAAGGATCCGGAGTTATCCAAAGAGCCGCCATCTCCATCCAGACCTCAGTCGAGTCATTTGTAAACTTCGAATGGCTAAGAACAAAGAGCTATTTGGTCGGGAGAGCAGGATTTGAACCTGCGACAGCTCGGTATCTGTGGCCTGTGCAGGCTTGAATGAAGCCCACCGTTGGTAGACCTCTACAGCGTCTCCGTCAGCTAAGCATGTTAGCTGGCTCGAGAGCTCTGCCAGGCTGAGCTACCTCCCGATAGTGGCTAAAAGGTGGAACGAAAGAATTTATGTTTTGTGGCATAGGAGTTCGATTCTGGTTTCGAAATTTGGCTGCACAGTGAGTGTTCCACATTTCTGATGAAATTTGGGAACAGTCTGCCAAATTTATTTGCTGGGTCACCGAACAGGACTTTTCGGGGACGTATAGCCTCAACTTTTATATGAAGCTTCACGTGAAAATGCTTTCTGGAGTTCCGGCTGTTTGTACGTACCCATTATTGGCGACCTGACTCTTCTCAATGTTCTGGTTTTGATAATTGGATTTATCATTATTTGGATAATCGTTTCTATTCCCGTTTATGTCGCCGGAAAAATCGTAACCGCGGGCGACGCTTCCATCGTGGACGCAATGATTGCGACCGTGTTTGGTCCAATCGTCTACATTGTTACGTTGGTCATTGCAGATTTTGTTTTAGGCTCGCTAATTGGATCAGGAGGGTATATTTGGGCACTTGTCATTGCGTTCGTAGCTTGGGTTGGAATTTTCAAAGCAAGTTTTAAAACAGGCTGGTTGGGTGCATTCGCAATCGCAATACTTGCAATATTGATATTTGCTGTGATTAGCGTTCTTCTTGGAGCTTTGTTGGGTGTTATGGTTCCTGCGCCTTTCTTCCCTCGATTATAAAGCAGAATCGCCACTGAACGCTAAAGCCGAAGAATATTGCAAAACGCCCAATAGTCTTAGCGCGATTCGGTTTTGTTTATCCTTGGAAGATTGGTGCTTCCTCTAGTGCGTCCAAAAGTGTCTGGACAGTGAGTGTGGACAATTCGCATTTCTTAGGTTTACTCAGAAATGGAAACCGTTCGTCTGCGTTGTTTATGATGTGGAGATCTTCCCATTCTAGCTTGATGTTTTCTGAGGCGGAGTGTTCATCGACTTTGCTGGTCCAGGCGCCAGTTTCTATTCTTGTTGCACCTTCGCTTGCCGCTGTAAACGGACCTACGAGGTTTCGTGTTTCTGGGTTGTAGACAAAGAGAACTGAGCCTTTCTTAATGGTTGCTACCTCAGCCGTTTGTGCATCACTACAAGGGTATAGTCGTTTGCTGAGGCATTTTCCAAATGCTTCATTTCCGCAGAAAAGAACATATCCGGAGTACATGAAAGAAATACTGGTTGTGGAAGTTAATAAGAATAATGTGTTCGCCTGCGAGCACGCATATTTCTTGAAACCGCCTATTTGCTTTCAATCTGTTCTTAGCTGCCGAAAGCTACTACTCCCCTTCTTTGATTATTTTATTGTTTTTCTAATGGAACGTTCCATCATGTTCCGAGCAACCGGATTCCGACTGTTTTGGAGGTGTCTAAATAGTCATTTATGTTTGAGAAAAGCTTAACAACGAACCAGACACACTTTAGGGAAGAGGTCAGCCTATGTACCAGGAACCGAGCAGAAACTTCGAGTCAAACCGAATCCTAGCAGGAGTTGGCGCAATCCTCGCCGCCATTGGGGCATTAGTGGTTTTTCGGGGTCCAGTGGGCATAATCGGCATCGTAGGCATGATTCTTGTGCTAATCGCGACAAGAGGGCTGGCTGACGACTACAAAAACCACGCAATATATCGAAACGCCCTTACGGCCGTTACACTTGGCCTCATTGGAACATTTATTGCCATCGCCGTGTTCGCCGCCTTCGATTTCCTCTCAGGGTTCATTTTCAACCATCCAATAGTGGGGGTACTCGGCTACATTTTTGCTATAGGCGGGTGGCTTGTCATGTTCTTATTCTTCATGCTTGCAGGGGTCTTCTTCAATCAAGCATTCGGGTCGCTGGCTCATTCATCAGGGGTTAGCGTTCTCAGAACGGGGGGGCTTAATGCTCCTTATCGGTGGAGTGTTGACTATAGTTTTTGTTGGATTCTTCCTTTTCTTTATAGGCTGGATTATAGTCGCGGTGGGCTTGTTCGCTTTGCAGCCTCCGACGCTGAATAATGAATCCGTCTCACCAAGGTTATCTGTTGCTTCCTCGGACGCGGGAATGGCTACTGGGCAAGCAAGGTATTGTCCGTACTGCGGGACCCAAAACGCCCTGGAAGGCACGTTCTGCACTCACTGCGGCAGATGGCTAGACCGAGTTTCGAACGCTGGAAAGGTTTAAGCGGTCTTTTCTTTTTACCTTTAGGCATCGCTACTTAGGGGTTAATTCCGGACATGTTTCACGTGAGGACAATGGAACCCAAAGATTTCCCATTTGCTGTATCGCTTGCAAATACTATGAATTGGAACATGACTTCCGCGGATTTTGAGTTCAACATGCAACTGGAACCAAACGGCTGTTTGGTTCTGCTTGAGGATTCGCAGCCTGTCGGTTTGGCAACGTGCATCGGCTATGGGGAGGTCGGCTGGTTTGGAAACCTCGTTGTTAAAGAAGCGTATCGGAAACAGGGCAAAGGAACACTGCTTGTTAAGCATGCAGTAAACTACCTCAAGAAGGTGGGAGCAACAACCGTTGGAATTTACGCTTACCCACACCTTGCAGATTTCTATGGCAAAATAGGGTTCAAACACGACAAAGATTTTTTGGTATTAAAGGTAGGCACTGTTTCCGCATCATTAGAAAAAAGTGAAACCTCGGGAGTCATTGAGACGCGGGATTTGCCCAAAATTGAAGATTTTGACGAGAAATGTTTTGGAGCCTCCAGAAAAAGACTCTTAGAAAAAATGTTGAAAAATCCTGATGATATCGTTTACGCTGCCATTGAAGATTCTGAAATAGTTGGGTTTGGGGTTGCCAAAACGTATGGCGAATTGGCGGAGATTGGACCTTTAGAGTGTAAAGAAGGCAAGCCCGAGGCTGCAGCCAATCTGCTGGGGGCTTTACTTCATAGATTGGGGGGATTTGAAGCGTACATGTATTTGTCAGCGACGGAAACAGCCTTGTTGGATGAAGCATTCAAGGCAGGTTTCAAAGAGGAATTTCGGTTGCGGCGTATGTTTTTAGGTCCAGCAATTGCCACAAACGTGCATATACTCGGCTGAATCTCTGGAAAGAGGATGAAAAGTATGCCTAACGATTTTTGCCGCATCTTAGTTGAGGATTTCCTGCGTAGCTCCTGGGACTCTGTGAAAACCTTGGTGGATACGCTTCAGAGATTCAATCCTCAGAACAGAAAGCCAGTTTCCTTCTTCATGTTCAAAGACAACCGACGCCTGAGTCAAACCTTCGACGGAAACTGTTTCTTCTTACGCGGTTCAGTCGAGTACACGAACCCTCAATTAACGGTGGAGGAAGTTCAGGGGATAATCGGCGCGAGAATGCTTGAGGTCTGCGGCAATTATTTCTCTGCCAAAGGCCTCCACCAACCTGAAGCTGGAGAAATTGCTGAGTTATGTGAATTGCTTAAGAAGCCCGCCGTAGGCAAAATCGTTGGCTTCTTGCTTAATACAGATGACGTGGAACCCGATAGGTACAGCATGAACCCTCTGAAAGCCTCGATTATGGAGAGTGGACAGAGTGCTTTCCCAGCGGCGAACGTGAGGACGCAGGGTCTTTCTATTGACGAGAAATTTGCAGGTAAGTACGAGGGAACTTTGATTTGCGCGGGAGAAATTGAACTCATTAGGAATAAATTGGAAAATGCAGGGGGGTCCTACTTGGATTTTGTGGATTCAGTAAAATATGCTCAGTTGACACGTTACTCAGAGTTTTTTGGGATGGATTTGTTTTTGCCGTCTCTTCGTATGCCGCTAACGACACTGCAGGGAGAGAACAAAGATGGCTTGCTGCACCATATCATAAGCGAGACCCACAGAGACTTTGACTCGGTGAAGCAAGCTTATGATTGCATGAGAAGAAGCATTACTAAACGGACGACGCTCCTGACTGTTCCGCATTCAGCGAAGGGGTACGGTTCTAAACGAGCGGCACGGGGGAGGCTCTACTTTGATGAATCGCGCTTCGAAAGCGTAAACGTCAAGTATAAGGACACCTTGCTCTACCCCAACGCGATGGATGAGAACGACGTGAGTGTCGCCAAATGCGAGGACAACTTCGTGGTTTCCTCTGAAAAACTCTCCAGCTACGCCTACTCGGAAACTCCTTCTTCGCCGCAGTTTTTCCTGTACTCTATGGGTTCACCTGAAGATGTCGCGTTGTGGCATGGCGTGGGGGCGTTTGGTGCCCCACAATTGCTGCAGAGTTACACTAGAGCCCGAGAAGTGTGCCGAAACGGGCAATTGATACGCAATCTGAGAGAGAAGTATGATGCGCGTGTTGATGTGCCGTTGCACTTGAATCTGGCTCCCCACGGCGTATGGGTGCATCCTGTACATCGTAACATAGACGCGAGCATAGGATGCGTGGAGAACCTTGGGGACCTGGCGCGTATGGGCATGAAAATTGAACATCTAGCAAATATGAGTTAGGAGCAATGGGGCCTTTTGAACCCTTTTGAATACATAATGCTGTGGATTCTTCGTTTGTCTAGGCGGATTCACCTGAACAGGCTAGTCTGGATGGGGAGTTCAACTAGGCAGTTTGTAGACTATTTTAAGGGCTTCGAGAAAGTTGATGCGGTAAAGCGGCTTTTCGGAGAAAAAACTGAGGAAGTTCTTAGAAACCTGAAGGTGGAGTTCATCTGGTTTGGCTATATGGGGGTGGACAACTCGGATGGACACATGATGGTGAATATTCGTTACCTCAACACCGGGGACAAAACCGACATTTACCTCGACGTCGTGCATGAGCTTTGCCACGTGAAGCAGTGGATGGAGGGCAAAGAACTCTTTGACCCCGAATTCGACTACGTTGATAGACCAACCGAGGTGGAAGCGTATCGCTACACGGTGAGGGAAGCCAAGCGAATGGGTCTGGGCGATAAGCAGATTTTGAGTTACTTGAAGACGGAGTGGATGAGTGAGCATGATCTGAAGCGACTTGCGCAGAACATCGGTTTTGAGTTTTTGGGCTCCATCTCGTAGCGGTTGCTATGTTCACAGAAATCCTAATGAGCCACTTTTTCTTCTTCTTCTATCATGAAGTATTCTTTTAAAATTGCATCTGTGTGGGGCATCCCCATCGAGCTGCACCTCACTTTTATATTGCTAATGGGCGCGGTGGCTGTACTCTCCTACCCCACCTTCTACCTCTTCGCCCTAATCTTGTTCCTCTTCGTCTTTGTGGTCCTGCACGAAATGGCGCACACCTTCGTCGCGCGTCACTACCGCATAAAAGTCCGAAAAATCGTGCTCTACCCCATCGGCGGGGTGAGCGAAATCGAGGAAATCCCAGAGAACCCGGGTATCGAATGGCGCCTAGCAATATCTGGACCTGCGACGAGCCTCCTCATAGGAATTATTTTGTACGCTGCTAGCCTCGTCACCCAAGTTGCTGCACCTCGTACTCCAATCGGGAGTTCCTTAACGACAGCGGGAAGTCTGATGCTCGACTTAGCCGGGCTGAACCTGTTGCTTGGCGGCTTCAACTTGATTCCGGCGTTTCCGATGGATGGCGGCAGAGTCTTCCGAGCCCTGCTCGCGGAACGATTGAAATTTACCGATGCAACCAAATATGCCGCTTACCTGGGCAGGCTCTTTGGTATAGCAATGGTCATTTTCGGGATAATTTTTCCTTCGTATATTTTGTTGATAGTGGTGGGTTTGTTTGTTTATGTGGGCGCAACTGAGGAAGCGGAACAGACTATTGTGTCCACGAACCTTGCACGAGTAAGAGTTGGCGACGTAATGTGCTCAGAAATCGTCTCCGTCAAGCCTGAAAATACTCTTGCCGAGGCGGTAGAGGTCATGTTTAAGTCTCGGTACCACGATGCGTTGGTCGAGAAAGAAGGCGCATATCAGGGAATAGTTGTCTGGGATGAACTCGTCAAAGTTGAGCCTGAAGAAAGAAGCAAACTTACGATAGGGCAAATGCCTCTGGAGAAAGTCTATGTTTTTTCTGACGAATCCGTTTTGGAAGCACAGAAAATTATGTTTAATCAAAAAATCGACGTAATGCCCGTTTTGGACAGAAAAAACCCTGAGAAAGTTGTTTGTGTGCTGACAACTGAAGGCGTCGCTGCAGCTATTGAAAAAGCTAAAAACCTTCGCTGAAAAAGGTCGTTACCCACAAACCAAAACCATTACAGATTTAGCTGTGTGTAACAGTGAAACTGGAACCATCTTTGCCGTAGGCTGAAACAGAGGCTAATTGGTTGTTTTGACGATCTTGCATGAAAATTACGGAGTTGGGATACGAGTTGAGGTTTCCGGTTTTGGTGTCTATCTGGGCTTTTATGTCTGTGAAAGTTATTACTCCGAAGTCTGCCAAGGATGTCATCCGATTATTTACGGTGGGTCGTTCAACTATCCATTCAGCCGTTAAGCGCGAAGAATTGTAGACGAAGGTTTGGCTAAAAGTTTGCCTTTTGGAGAGGTCGCTTATTTCTATTAGCCATTCGTTAGTGTCGCTGTTTGCAAGACTTATTGAAGATGAGATTATATCTCCGGGTGCAACGGTTATTTCAGGAATTTTGATGGAGTCGTCAGGCAACATTTCATACCACAAAGAATACGTTACAACGCCGCCGACAGAGTCATGCTGTGAACCCACTTGGATTAGAGTTGACTCGCCGATTCCCCCAATGCCTATCCATGCAGCGCTGAAGGTGTTATCTGCCGAAACCGCAATGGTAGGCACTGTCCAAGATCCGCTTATGCTTGTCACTGAAGGCTGAGGAAAGAGAGTGTTGGAAGATACAGAATACCCCGCCCAATCAAAGCTTACTAGGTTTTGGGTCTGCAGAGTCTTAAGAAAAGGGGTTACTACCGAGGATAGTATAGTCGCAGAGGCAATCAACAACACTATCCACAATGCAACCAAGAAGACCAAGTTGGTTCGCCATTTCTTTCGTTGATGCTCCACGCCTTTCTTTCAACTCCAAAACTTGTTCCACTTGAAGAACTTGTTCATGCTTTTATTTAGATTTAGTGTTGCATCAAGTACACCACAACCGCAAAGATTAGGTTTGACTGGAGAAAGGTTGAAAGCTGCAAGAGAAGAATACTTTTTGGGAACTTTATGACTGACACTTTTTATTTGCATTTGGAATCCAAGGACAAAAACGGATGGTCAATTAATTTACCGTTTCTCTGCACCAAGTGCGGCAACTGCTGCCGACTGGAAGATTTTTTGTCTTCCGGAAAAATCAACGCTGCACCCGAAGAGCACTCCAAAGTGCACACCGAAGTTAAAAAGTTGTTCGAAGATCTGGGCAGGATCTGGGAGGCAGACGAATCCGAATACGAGGACTACATCACTCAGAACTATTGCCCGCTTTTGGTAAACAAATCCTGTTCTATCTATGAAATCCGCCCTGACGGTTGCAGACGTTTTCCCTTAACCGCCTTCGGAATGCTAAGTCAAGATTGCGAGCCCCTCACCCATTTCAAGAAGCAAAGATCTGCCCTGAAAAAGGGGAAAACCTATACAGAAACCTACTACTTTACGGAAAAAGCATCGAGCATAGGTGAAAACTCTGAAAGCATAAAGCCCGCAAAAATCACCCAAAAACAGCTCCGAACTTGCATCGCCAAGCTGCGTCAAGCGGGCATTACGAACGATGAGTTGATCCTTTTCAATCGATTCAATGAGTAGCGAAATTTCCGGGTTCAGTGTTGAATCTGGGCGTATCGGAAGCAGTCAATTAAGTGGTCGTTTACTAATCCGGCGGCTTGCATGAAGGCGTAGCATATTGTTGGTCCGACAAATTTGAAGCCCCTCTTTTTCATTTCTCGACTCATTGTTCTGGACTCCTCAGTCTCAGCGGGCAGGTCAGAGAGTTTCGTGAATGCGTTCTGTATTGTTTTTCCGTGTACGAACTGCCAAATGAACACGTCAAAGGAACCGATTTCTGCTTGAACCTTAAGCATCAGCTGAGCGTTGTTTATGGTTGCGGCGATTTTGGCCCGATTCTTCACTATACCTGGAGTCTTCATTAAGCGCTCGATGTCTTGGGCTGTGTATTTTGCGATTTTCTCGGGGTTGAAGCCGTTGAAGGCTTCTCTGAACGCTTCTCTCCGTTCGAGGATAAGAGCCCACGACAACCCTGCTTGAAAACTGTCCAAGACCAAAAACTCAAAGAGCTTCAGGTCATCATGAACAGGCACGCCCCACTCGACATCATGATACCTAATGTACAAGGGATCGTCGGTTTTCCAGCATCTTTTCTGCGATTTACTCAAGGGTTATCATTCGCTCCTATTTGTTTAGTTCTTTTCCGATGCCCCAAGCTTTGGCGAGTTTCTTGCCTAAGCGCCAGTAGCTTCGGTCATTCATCACAAACAAAATAGGCTGAACTTTTTCAAAATCTAATATTCCATTGGTGAGAACTTTTTCGTCGCAGTGCGTGGCAGCTATTCTGCCTATGAATATATCGTGGTTTGGGAAGTCAACGGTTTTTGTGAGTTCACATTCCATGTTGACGCTGCATTGTTCAATCATGGGGGCAGTTTTGAGTTTTCCATAAAACGTCTTGAAAACTGCAGCTTTGTTCCTGTCTTTCCCCGATACTAAACCACAGTAATCGGTTTCCTTGACCATTTTTGTCGAGGGGATGTTGATGCTGAACGTCTTGTTTGCTTTTATGCCTGCGTTGGTGTAGTGATGTTTGTTCATGCCTAACGAAACCGATTCAAGATCCATTATTCCAACATGGGCTATAGGGAGGTAATTGGGATTTCCATTTACTAAAGCCCCAACTAATACGGTTGGCAAGGGGTAAAGGCAGTTTTTCGCTCCAAGTTCAATCTTCATTTGTTTTCCCGCCCGCAAATGGTTTTGTTTTAATTGGAACGTATTGTTTGCCTCTGCATATTAGGTTTAAACCCCAAACTGCATTCGGAAAACAAACGAGACTTGCCATTGCTTAGTTTTAATATTGAACGCAGTGCATGAAATGGCTATATTTTTATACGCTACTCTGCGTATTTGGCTGTGAACGGGGAACCTACATTGGCAAACGAATCCAAGCCTGAAGCTGACCAAGCGCTACCAGCAGATTATCGTCCGCTTGAACTGGAAAAAGAAATCCGCGAATTCTGGCAGAAAAACCAAATCCGCGAGAAACTAGAACTCCTCGAGAAAAAACCCAACAAAGGCTTCTTAGGCTACGTTGAAGGACCACCCACACTAAATGGCATTCCCCATATCGGACACGCTCGAGGACGCGTCATGAAGGATCTTCGCTACCGATGGCGGACGATGCAAGGTTACTACATGCCATTTTGGGCAGGATGGGACTGCCAGGGTTTGCCAGTTGAACTCGAAGTTGAGAAACTCCTCGGTGTAAAAATGGGCAAACGGGAACTCCTCGAACGCGTTGGCATGGAACACTTCATAGAGGAGTGCAAGAAAGCTATTTTGCGATACCACCAGATGTGGCTGGAAGCCGACGAGCGGTTGGGCGTTGCTATCAACCAGCAAAAGGCTTACTGGACCTATAAAGACGAATATATTGAGCGTGAATGGCAGATTCTTAAGCGCGCTTGGGACCAAGATCTCCTCGAGGAAGGACACTATGTTGTAGCTTACTGCCCAGGATGCCAAACCAGCCTCAGCAGTGCAGAAGTCGGGTACGAGGGTAGTTACAAGGAAGTTGAAGATCCATCGTTATACTTTAAGTTCAAGGTTGCTGGAAGTCAAAATGAGTTCTTTCTGGTCTGGACAACAATGCCCTTCACCATTATCACAGACACCATGTTAGCTGTGCAGCCTAAAGCCGAATACGTTAGAGTGCAAGTAGGTTCGGAAATTTGGATAATGGTTCAGCAACGTGTCGAGCCTGTCATGAAGGAACTGAGCATAAGCGAATACCGAGTAATAGAAACCCTGAAAGGCAAAGCTCTGGAAGGAATCGCCTATGAGTATCCCCTTAAGGATACTATCCCTAAACAGGCCGAACTAGAAACGAAACATCCGCTTGTTCACCATGTTGTCGGCGAAGATTTCGTCGACGTCAACACTGCCACTGGCGTTGTTCATCTTTCACCTGGAAACGGTGAAGATGACTTCTGGGCGGCTAACAGGCGAGGAGTACCGATCTTTGCCCCCTTCGACGACGAAGCTAAACTCACCAAGGACGCGGGCTTATTCGTAGGCGTCTTCGCAAGAGACGCGGACATGCTGGTGGTTGAAGAACTACGCAACCGAGACTCTTTCGTGCAAGTTAGAAAAGTCAAACATGAGTACCCTACCTGCTGGCGTAGTCACCACAAGTTGGTTTGGCTCGCACGCAAAGAGTATTTCCTGCGAACAGACAAAATAAACGTCAAAGTTCTTGAAGCTGCTGAAAAAATTGAGTATTTCTACGAGGAACCCAAAAACCGCTTCATGGCCTTCCTCAAAGAGGGCAAGTCGTGGTGCATTAGTCGAGAACGCATCTGGGGAACACCCCTCCCAGTTTGGACCTGCGAAAGATGCGGAGAAAAACGCTTAGTCGCGAGCAAAGCTGAACTCGTAGAAGCCGCGCAGGAGAAAGTCCCGGAAAACTTTGAACTGCATAAGCCGTGGGTTGACCGCATAACCATAAAATGCGGCAAATGCGGCGGAGTCATGAGGCGGGAAGACTTTGTTTTGGATACGTGGCACAATAGCGGCGCTTCACATTACGCCCGATTCACTGAGGAACAAATTGCAAAGTTCGTTCCCACCGCATTCCTGACGGAAGGGATTGACCAGACAAGAGGCTGGGCAAACTCCCTGCTGCTCGAATACATTATCCTCACGGGCAAAGCAGAAAGCCCCTACAAAGCGTTCCTGTTCCAAGGCTTAACCCAAGACAACAAGGGCAGAAAAATGAGCAAAAGCTTAGGAAACGTGGTAGAAACCAACAAGCTCCTTGCTACGACCAGCGCCGACCTGAGTAGGTTCTACATGATGCGCAAATGCAGCCCCATAGACTTCATGAACTTTGACCTGCAAGAACTCAGCCGCCGAACCTACCAAGTCTTAAGCACACTCTACCACCTGAGCAAGTTTTTCCTCCAAAATGCGGAATTCGATCACTTCAAGCCTAACGCCGAAGAATTTGCGTTAGAGAATATTCTTGGGCAACTGCAACCTCCTGACCGCTGGGTTCTTTCGAAGCTGCAGGCGAAAATCGACGAGTACAACCAGAAGCTTGAAGCTTGCCAATTCAATGCCGCTGTCGCTGTTCTTGAAGACTTCGTTATCGATGCCTTAAGCAGGCTTTACGTGCCCATGATTCGAAAGGAGCTCTGGACAGATGATCCAGAGACTCGCGCTCGGAGAATGGCAATATATGCCGTGTTGCATCATGCCCTCAAGACCGTTACTCTGCTTTTCAACCCTGTCACGCCGTTTATCAGCGAAGCCCTCTACCAGCACGTTTACCGAAAACTCGACTTAACCCTTCCCGAATCCGTCAACCTTGACAAGTGGCCAGAACCCGACCAAAAAATGCGCGATCCCTCAGCCGAAGCGGACTTTGATATCCTCTTCAAATGCGTTTCCCTCGTTAACGCAGCAAGGCAAACAGCCAAGCTCAAACGCCGATGGCCTCTAAGAACCGTGGTTGTTTTGGCTCCAAAAAACGTGACGAAAGCGTTGCAGAGCGTTGAAGACCTATTCTTGGAGATGACTAATTTCAAGGGTGCCGAATACGCCTCTGCTAACCAAGAGCACGCTGAGGGCGAAAACTGGGTCGCTGCAATTGAAGGCGACATTACAGTTCTCATCAGCGGACAACGTGACGACAAACTGTTGGGCGAAGGCATAATGCGCGACCTCGCGAGACGCGTACAAGCACTCCGCAAAGAATTAGGGTTCACACCAACAGACATCCTAGACAGCGTTCACATTGCAGAGATAGACGACGAAAGCATTACGCTGCTAAAACCGTTCCTGGAAGAGATGGCGGAACTGGTTCGGACCAGAAAAGTGTACTTGCACAAGAGCCATAGCGAAATCGAGGCTCAATGGCATGAATCGGAACTAGACGGCAAAAAAATCTACATCGACATTCACTGAGCTAAAAAACGACTTAACGCCACCCAGACTCACACACTTTATTGAAAAAGCAGTCAGTCTATTAGCTCTTGGTGGTACCGAAAGCTCTAAATCCCATCTTTGAAATTCTCTTCAGAGAACGAGCAAGGGCCGGTAGATCAGCTCGGTATGATCGCCGCGTTCGCAACGCGGAAGCCGCGGGTTCAAATCCCGCCCGGTCCACTTAGTTTCTGTTCTTCCGGCTCCTATTGAGTTCTTGAGGCTGTCAGAATCGCTATCCACATTAATGTCCAACTCTATCTTAATTTAAGTGCACATTCATGGCGAGTGAAAAGCATTGGTGATTAAGACATTGCTTTGCGGTTGCGTTTACGAGGAAAATGAGTGGATGCTTGTCCGCGTGAAAGAGTGCGAAAAACATCATAGGCAGCGGACCAGAAAGAGAGAGTATAGGCCAAAAGCGGAATGTAACAGAAACGACACCCGAGGCGAATAGCCAACTAATCTCAGTTCCACGTGTTATTATTGAGCGGTTTTTGCTTCTTCGTCGATGTAGCGGTTCCGCGTAAACGCAGGTGTGCAGACGCAGTAGAAAAACAAATCAGTCTTGCCGATATTGGCTATCCGCTGCGAAGTGCCGGTGGGATGACGACTACGTCGCCTTCGGTCACTTCTGCGGGTTCCAGGCTACCAACATGAACTCTACCCCTACCCTTCGTGATTACATATATTTCCTGAGCACCGTCCAGATGATGCGCTTTAGTAGTGACTCCAGGCTCAACCCGCGCGCGAGCAATGGAGACCGCAGGGTCCCCCGCAGAAACCAAGCCCCAGTTCTCATAGATGAAGCATCGCTCAGAAGTCAAATATTCAATTAGCGCAGCGGCTTTGACGATTCTTGGCTGCGTGATTCCCACCCTGTCCAACTTCTATCATGATAGCTGCTGGATTGTTGAAACCTTATATAGTTTTACGAGGCAATCAAAACGAAGGCGAAAAAATGAAGTTGCCACAACCCATAGTGATGAAACCTATCGGCTACGTAAAAACCAACGCAGTGGGAGACGAAGTGAAGGACAGAACCCGAACCGCAGACATTGTTATCCTGCCCGAACTGGAGTCAGCCCTAGAAGGAATCGCAAATTACAGCCATTTGTACGTGTTATTTTGGCTACATGAAATCACAGAGGAGAAACGTCTGATGCGAAAGGTTCATCCACGGGGTAGAACTGACTTGCCGCTTGTAGGCGTTTTCGCTGTAAGAACCAACCTAAGACCCAACCCAATCGGCTTAACCGTGGTTGAGTTAATAAAAACGACAGGCAACGTTTTGACTGTTCGCGGACTAGACGCGTTCAACGCCACCCCAGTCTTAGACATAAAACCCTATGACCCATGGGACGCGGTCAAGGACACAAAAGTTCCAAAATGGTGGCTGAAATTGGAAGAAGAGAAAAGCCAAAGAAAATAGGTGTTGGATCTTAAAATGCATATTTGCTCTCTAACGCTTTAACAACTGCTTTCCTGAGATCTTCACCCTTCAAATCCGCTTTCTTTATTTTGGCAAGCTCATCCGCCACAGCTGCGTCGCCGACGGCGGTTCGGAACCAGTTTTCAAAATCGCCCCTTACCAGATGAAACTCCACTGAAACAACGTTCAACTTCGAGACCAATGTATGGAACTCTTTGACAGAACCAGCAGAAACACCCATGGGATTACCAACTGCAAAATAGAAGTTAAACCTCATATTCACTGGCAAGGACACAAAGGCTTTAAGGGCTTTTTTTCCTTTTTCCGTGATTGTAAAGCCACCTCCGACCTTTCTCAGGAACCCCTGTTTGGCAAGGACCTGCATATTCTCCCCTATCTGGCTCGAAGTCAAACCAGTTTTATTTGCGAACTCAATCATATCTACATGACCAGTCATTTCGTTCATGAACTTTAGGATTTTTGTTTGCTCTTCAATCAAAAGCGACCCTCGCAAAGAGTATTTTCACTCGCTACTTAAAAGGGTTGGCACTCCGCGGTTCTGCTTGGCTTGTGTTGACCGAAGTGCATTAAATGATTTCTTTCCAAATGCGGAAAAGCATAGACGTTTAGGACGGACCCCTAATTTGCGTAGTCTTTAAACGCCTCGCAACATAGAATAAGCCATGGATGGGAAATGAAAGCGTGCATGGAAAACCGCTAGTGTCCATAATCAGCGCAGGATTATCCAAATTCGGGAAACACGAAGGACTCTACGCACGAGAACTCTTCAGCCTAGCAGCAAAAGAAGCTTTCGACCGCTGCCCCAAACTGGAACCGAAAAAAGACATAAAAGCCATGTTTATCGGACACATGGGCGAAGCCTACGAGCATCAAGGACACACTGGCTCAGCAGCGGCAGACTGGACTGGACTTTTAGGAATCCCAGCCACGCGAACAGAGGCTGCCTGTGCCTCTTCTGGTGTCGCGTTGCGCTCCGGAATTTACGCGGTCATGTCAGGACTAGCCGACATAGTAGTCGTGGGTGGCGTCGAAAAAATGACTCACCGCAGCACCGCTGAAGTAACCGAATACCTTGCGATGGCTTCAGATTACCCATTTGAACAATTCCATGGCATTACGTTTCCCGGTCTGTTCGCATTGATGGCAACAGCGCATATGCATGCTTACGGCACCACTCAAGAGCAGATGGCGAAGGTGGCAGTTAAGAATCATCACCACGCAAGCCTCAACCCAAAAGCGCATCTGCAAAAAGAAATAACCATTGAAAACGTCATGGCTTCCAAGGTTGTTGCTTGGCCTTTGAAGATGTACGATTGCTCGCTGATAACCGACGGGGCAAGCTGCGTCATCCTAGCAAAGCCTGAGCTCGCCAACAAATACACGGATCAGCCGGTACACATTACAGGTTCAGGTCAAGCCAGCGACTCCATCGGGCTCTACGAACGAACGAGCCTAACGAGCCTGCAATCCGCGAAGCTTGCAGCGAAAACTGCCTACGAGATGGCAGCGGTCAAACCAAGCGACATACAAATCGCCGAGGTCCATGACTGCTTCACGTATGTTGAGCTTATGTCCTATGAGGACCTCGGGTTCTGCCCGGTCGGCAAAAGCGGACAGCTTATCGAAAGTGGAAAAACTTGCTTGGGTGGAAGTCTGCCCGTGAACACGAGCGGAGGCTTAAAGGCAAAAGGACATCCAGTCGGAGCCACTGGCACCGCACAAACTTACGAGATTTATCTTCAGTTGACGGGACAAGCTGACAAACGTCAAGTCAAACACGCCAAGGTGGGCTTGACTCATAATGTGGGCGGCTCCGGCGCTACTGCAGCAGTTCATGTTTACCGAGGAGAGAACTGAGATGAGCACGCAAGCGCCATTCACGATTGAACAGTTTTACAAGTTCATGTCACAGAGTAAGTTAATGGCGGGTAAATGCAACAAATGTGGAAAAATCCATCTGCCACCGCGACCTATCTGCGACAACTGCTACGGCGTGGAATTCACTTGGACCGAAATATCGGGAAAAGGAAAACTACTTGCATACACCATTATCCACGTTGCGCCTCCCCAGTTCCAAGCCCTTGCACCCTACACGGTCGGGATAGTGCAATTGGAGAGCGGCCTAAAGTTGCCGGGTATGGTTTCAGGCATACCCCAAGAGCTGCTGAAAATCGGCACTGAATTAACCATGGATTTCAAAGCCTGCAATGCAGGGCAAGCTTGGCCACAGTGGCAAAGATACTGTTTCAGACCCACGTAGCCTTCTTCCGGGTTTCTTCTTTTTTTGTGAATATTCAGGCAAAACTCAAAATAACCCGTCGAACCTAACTTAGCAAAGAAGCGAGACCATGACAAGCACCCAACAAGAAGTCACTTGGGATTTAACCTCTCTTTTCCCCAGTTTAACCAGCCCCTCTGTTGAGCAAGCCATCCTAGAAGTTAAAGCTCTAGCGGAAACGTTCGAGAAAATGTACAGAGGAAAAATTGCCGCGCTCACCTCAGGAAGTCTCCTGCAATGTCTCCGCGAAATAGAGTCGTTCGATGCTAAACTATGGGACATCTCACTCTACTCCAGTCTATCATTTTCCGCAAACATGACGTTGCCCCAAAGGCAGGCCCTCTATGACAGGGTAAGCAAGTTTGAAGCAGAGCTCGGCAAACAAATGGCTTTCTTCTCTCTGGAGCTCGGTGCACTCGTGAAAGCTTCACCGAAGATGATTATGGATTCGGCTTTGTCGGGTTACCGTCATATGCTGGAACGTGTGCTTCGCCGGGTGGAACACCAGCTTTCCGAAGTGGAAGAGCAATTGATTATTGAGAAGGATCAGTTCGGAGTCCAAGCTTGGGAGGAGCTGCAGAGCAAGTGGCTCAATACCCGCATGTTTGACGTTGTTGTCCTAGGTGAAAAGAAGACGCTTAATTACGGCGAAGCCAACGGCTTGCTGCCTCACCCTGACCGGGCGACCCGAGAATCCGCGAACAAGGCCATCTACGGTTTGCTGGGTAAAGATGGAGAAATCTTCGCCACGGCGCTCCGCAGCATATGCAACGACTGGGTCAACGTCTCCAAGAGACGCAAGTACGCTTCACCCATGGAGTCCAGCATAATAGGCAACGACACCGAAAAGCCAATAGTCGAGAGCTTGCTGCAGGCAGTCGAATCGAACGTGGAGTTCTATCGTTGCTACCTAAAACTGAAGGCCAAGCTCTTGGGTTTGCCATTGCTTAGCAACTATGACATCATCGCACCCCTACCTGATGCGCCCGACTGGAAATTCACATTTGAAGAAGCCCAAAGCCTCGTCACGCGGGCGTACAGTCACTTCGACACAGACTACGCTGACGCCGTTCGAGGGATGTTTGAGAAGCGCCGCATAGATGCGTCGCCGCGGTTTGGCAAACGCAACGGAGCGTTCTGTGCGAGCTGGTACAACGGAAAGTCCTCTTTCATTCTGCAGAGTTACGCTGGCACTTTGAATGACGTTTACACGTTGGCGCACGAACTTGGACATGCTACGCATGATTATTATGCCTCTCGCAGCCAAACGTATCTTAACACGAGCATGCCATCAGTCGTGGCGGAGACCGCGTCAATATTCGGAGAGCTCCTCCTGACGGATTTGCTATTGGAGGAGGCGCAGTCGGACGCTGAACGCAAAGCTGTTTTGTGTCTTGTGCTGGACGAGGCGGGTATGACAACGTTCCAGGTTACCGCGAGAGTCTGGTTTGAGCAAGCACTTTACAACTCCATAAAAAAAGGGGAGTATCTCGATTATAAAACAATCTGCAATCACTGGACCGCGGCTCGGGATCGCATCTACGGCGACGCTATCTCTTGGCTCCCAGAGATGGAGGCCGAGTGGACCATGAAACCGCATTACTACATGGCGAACTACCGATTCTACAATTACCCCTATGTATATGCACAGACGTTCGTCCTTGCGTTGTACGAGAAGTACCTTCAACAGGGAAAAGTAATCGTGCCCAAGTTGAAGCAAGCGCTATCCGCGGGCAACAGCAAGTCGCCAAGGCAAATTGGCGACTTAATGGATCTGGACGTGACTGCAAAAGACTTCTGGCAACAGGGTTTGAAACGCTTTGGGCATTTCATCGCGGAACTCGAGAAAACAGTTGGCTAGCTGAAAGCCGGGCAGCCGAGAAAAAGGCAGGCGACAATTATTTTGCGCTGTACTTGGAGAACGCTTTTTCCGCCAATGCTCTGCCAAGCAGCTTAGCCCTTTTGAGGTCTTCATCTGTTGGACTGCCAAAGATCGCCATAGGCTTGCCCACCAACTCAAAACCCAAATCAGCCAACTCTGCTGACAACTTTCGGGTGGCTTCCCCACTCCATCCGAAGCTTCCGAACAAGGCTGCACACCGGTTCGAGAACTTCTTGGTTCGAAGCAGGTTCAGAAAATCGGCGACTTTTGGGAACACTTCGTGCTCGTAGGTAGGTGAACCAACAATTAGGGCTGGAGCCTCCACGAGCGCCGTTAAGGCGTCGACGGGGTCGACCTCTGAAAGGTTAAAGCAGTGCATGTCGCCGCCTGCTTCCGCTACACCTTCAGCTATTGCGTTCAGGCACTTTGCGGTCATTCCATACATAGTGTCGTATGCAACCACAACCGATTTTGTGTAGGTGCCCCTGCTCCAGGCGGTCCATTGTCGTAGGGTTTCTTTAACGCTAGCGGTGAAGACTGGACCGTGGCTGGGCGCTAAAATCGCGATTCCCGAATTTATCGCTTCAAATTTTTCTATTGCTTTCAGAACCCAATCGCGTTGCGCGTTGAAAACAGAGGCGAAGTACTTTTTGGAGCATCCGCAAACATTCTGCTTGTCCAAGTCTATGTCGGACTCTAAAATTGCGCCATCAGGCAGTTTCTTGAAGCTTCCAAACGCGTCACAGCAAAACAGAAGTTTATCTTCGACAAGGTAGGTACTCATGGTTTCTGGCCAGTGAAGCCAAGGAGTCTGAAGAAACCGCAACGTTTTGTTTCCCAAAGGAATTTCTAAGCCGTCACTATTGACTAAGATTGCTGCAGCAGGGTCAAAACCGTAGAACTTTCTGAATATTGTTTGTGCAATCGGCGTGTAAACTACCTTGGTGTTTGGCGCTCTTTTGAGAAACTCTGGGATTGCACTCGTGTGGTCGGGCTCCATATGGTTAATGACGAGGTAATCTATCTTTGAAATATCTGTAAGCTGACTGATTTTGTCGAAGTGTTCCGTGGATTTCTTTTCGTAAATGGAGTCAACCAAAGCCGTTTTTTCTGAACCCTTAACCAAATAAGAGTTGTATGAGACTCCCTCGGGGATGCTCCAGAGACCTTCGAAAACTTAGTTTCCGTGTCGTTGGCTCCTACCCAATAGACTTGAGGGGACAAGGGAAGAGGCTGATTACCATTCGTCAATTGAATAACCTCGAGAACACAACAACTTTTAACGTGCTTAACGATTTAACCTTTACGTGACGGCTCGTAGTCCGACCGACGAGGGTAGATTGTCGGCAAATGATTAATAAGACAGAAAACGAAAAGTCTGTAGCTTGCAAAGCGTGCAGCGGTAACCAAGCTAGGTCAAAGGTGAAGGACTCAAGATCGACGCTTTGACTTGAGCGCCCATGGGATATCCTTTCCCGTAGGGGTTCGCAGGTTCGAATCCTGCCCGCTGCACCAAAATTAACATTTCCAAAATTCTCGTTGGACAATTTACCACATTGAAACGGGAGATAATAAATACGGACGCTGCTGTATAATGACCATTCGATACTGCTCTAACTTGGATAGCCTGGTGAAACTGTGACCGCCAAAAAACGAAAGGAGCCTTCGCTGGCATTCGGGGGACAAGCGCTCATAGAAGGAGTAATGATGCGCAGCCAAAAACACATGGTTATGTGCGTCAGGAAACCTAGTAGGGAAATTGTGACCGCCGTAGAGCACCTTAACCCGTTGACCGAGCGTTACAGAGTTTTGGGGTTTCCGTTTTTGCGCGGTATAGTTATGCTTTTTGAGTCTTTCTATCTCGGTGTCAAAGGCATTTTGTTCTCGGCAAACACTGCTTTCGAAGAAACAGAAAGCGAAGGAAATGGAGAAGGGGTCAAAATTGGTTACCCCGAACTTGCATTAATAGCGTTGCTTGTTGTGGGAATACTAGCCATTTTCTTTCTCGTTCCTTTTTTCTTGGTAACATGGCTTAACTTGTCTGAAGGTGTCGTCTTCAATGTTGCCGAAGCTTTAATTCGACTAACGATGTTTATCGCTTACTTGACGGCAATTTCGTCTTGGGGAGAATTCCGTCGAGTCTTAAAGTACCACGGCGCCGAGCACAAGGCAATTAACGCTTATGAGGCAGGTGTCCCGCTTGACGTCGAACATGTTAAACTATACAGCAGGTTGCATCCCCGGTGCGGAACCAGCTTCCTCTTCATAGTCCTCATCATAAGTATCGTTCTGTTTTCGCTAATGCCCGATTTTGGTTTTGCCTGGAAAATCGCCTACAGAATACTTCTCATTCCAGTAATCGCGTCCATAAGCTACGAGTTGTTGAGGCTAAGCGGGAAGTACCGAGCTTCCATTCTCTCGAGGGTTCTGACAGCTCCTGGTATGGGCTTCCAACTTTTGACGACAAAGGAGCCCACAGACGACATGTTGGAAGTCTCGATTGCCGCTGTAAAGAAAGTGACCGAATTAGCAACAATACAAGTTAGCAACTGAAACTTGAAGTTGACACCCTCATATTTGGAGAAACCTAGACAAGACACACAGCTATTTTACCCGTTCCAGCCGCAACGTGTTCAGTAGCAGAAGCATTGTAACGCCATCGTCGCCAGCAATTACCGTTGCCAGCAAACCCGTTACTCCAAAGACACCCAATGCTCCCAAAACCAGCTTTATGACCAGAGAAGCTGCGATGTTCTGTTTGGCGATCTGCATCGTCTTATCGCTTAATCTGATAAGATATGGAATCTGCGCCAACTCGTCCTTCACCAGAACAACATCCGCTGACTCCAACGCCACATCCACACCCGCGGCACCCATCGCGATGCCCACATCCGAAGCCGCTAAAGCGGGGGCATCGTTCACCCCGTCGCCAACCATAGCCACCAAACCGTCAGTTCCGCTTTTGCCCTTCAAATCCTCTACAATTCGCAATTTATCTTCTGGAAATAGCTCCGCGTGAACCTCGTCAATTTTCAAGGTTTCAGCGGTTTCCTTCGCAATCTCTGCTCGGTCACCAGTTAGCATGGCAGTTTTTATTCCATGCTTCTTCAAAGCAGCAATCGCTCGCAAAGCATCTTCCCTGACCTCATCAACCACACAGACAGACGCTAAACCTTCTTTGGCAACGGATATGCAAACCGCGGTGTGCGTATCGTTCTCGCTAATTGCATAAGCTTCCTCGCAGTTGCAGCCAAACTCCTTCATCAACTCCGGATTTCCAACAGCAACAAATACGCCATTGACATAGCCAACTATACCTTTCCCAGGAACCTCAGTGACATCCGTTACCTTCAGCTTGCTGATGTCGATACCACGTTCCGCAGCGCGACGAACGATAGCTTGCGCCACAGGATGATTGCTAAACTGGTCCAGAGCCGCAGCAAACCCCAAAGTTTCATCCAAAGGATGCGCAACACTACGAATCTCGTGAACGGCAGGTCTTCCAAGCGTTAACGTACCCGTTTTGTCAAAAACCACAGTTTTCACTCGGTTCAGCTTCTCCACATAGATTCCGCCTTTGATTATTACGCCTCTTTTCGCAGCAACCGTGATAGCCACAAACACCGTCGCCGGCACTGAAATAATGAACGCGCTTGGACAAGAAACCACCAGTAGCACAAGCGAGCGATAAAACCACATCTGGAAAGTTCCACCAAAAACAAACGGCAAACCACCAGCCGTGAAAACCGCAAGAGCAATCACGATTGGCACGTAGACTTTGGCGAAACGATTAACCAGCTTCTCGATCGACGCTTTCCTCTTGCCTGATTCCGTGACCAACTTCACAATCCTGGAGACAAGGGTCTCGCTGGCCTTCTTAGTCACCACGATTTTCAAAATGCCGCTGGTGCTCAACGTTCCAGCGTAAACGCAGTCGTTCACCGTCTTCAAGACTGGAACCGATTCTCCCGTGACCAAAGCTTGATCGACATTCGAGAAACCCTCTAGTATGTTTCCGTCAAGCGGAATTCTCTCTCCAGGTTTAACCAGAATTATAGTGCCTTCAGTGACCTGCGAAACGTTCACACTCTTCTCAACGCCATCCATGAGCAGTCTAGCTTTGTCAGGCATGAACCTGGAAAGCGTCTCCACCGTTCTCCTTGCGCGTTCCTCGATGTAACCTTCAAAATACTCCGCGATGCAGTACAAAAGCAACACCATGGCGCCCTCGAAGAGAAAACCAAGGTAAACAGCCCCCAAAGCGGCAACTGCCATCAGAAACTCCACGCTGAACCTGCGCTCAACCACCAAATCCCGTATCCCGATGTAACCGACGAATATAGAAACGGCAGAAACCGCAACGCGATATACAATGTTGGATACTGTCGCAGCTTCATCCAGAACTGGGATTGTGAAGCCAAGCGGAATGCCCCCAGCAACCAAGTCCAGTATGCCCGCAACGAGAATAGTTAAGCCGAGCGTGATGGCTAACCCAATCATGACTCGCTTATCTTCAGGTTCGGCTTCGGCGCCTTCAGTTTCCCTGCAGCTTTTGGTTTCCTCAGAAGCCATGGTTCTCTACCAACAAAAGTGCGACCTAAATATTAAACTGTGTCCAAACCAGCACGGAAAAATGTAAGAAAGGGGTTTCGCTTTATGGCATGAATTGTTGGTAAACTGGGTGCCCCTTGAAACGTAATACAGTCTCAGACTTCTCTACGGTTCCACTTGGCAACCTCATGCAAATCGAGCGGACAACTGCGCCGTCAGGAAGAATCCTGACGCCATCCAAAAGCTCGCCTTTTGTCACGCCTGAAGCTGCAAATACCAATTCCCTGCCCTTCGCAAGTTCATCTTGGTTATACGTTTTCTCCACGTCAACTCCAGCCTTTCTTAACCGCTCTAAGCGTTTAGCGTCATCTTTCTTGTCCCGCCAAACCTTAACGAGCATGGTTCCGCCCAGAATCTTCACGGCTGTCGCTGCTATGGTAGCTTCGGGCCCCGCACCCGCACCAATTAGCAAGTCAACGCCGCTATCTGGAAGGCAACTGACGACTGCCGCTGCGATGTCGCCGTCAGGAATGAGGATTATTCGTACACCGAGTCTGCGGAGTTGGGTAAGGATTTCATTGTGGCGTTCGCGGTCGAGCATGATAACGGTGAAGTTTGCGAGCGGCATGTTTTTGTGTTTTGCCACGGTGCGTACGATGTCTTCGATGGTCATATCGGCTGCAAGTTTGCCCAGGCTGTGGTTTCCAGTGGCGATTTTGAAGTAGTATCCATCATCGGGAAGCACTTGGAAGCACCCTGCTGGTGCACAAGCTAAGGCTGAAATTGCGTCTTTTCTGCCTTTGCTGGCAGCGGTTGTTCCGTCGACCGGGTCGATAACAAATTCTACCTTGGGTCCTCTTCCGGTGCCCACTTTTTCCCGGTAGGCAAAGCTAGGGGCATTGTCTTTTGGACCTTCACAACAGATCACCTCTCCTTCAATGTCTGTTTGAAGGAGAACCGCACGGCTAAATTCAACGGCTTGATCATCAATGAGGTCGCAGTTGCCTTGTCCAATGTGGAGCGCTGCGCCCACTGCGCCTGCGACGGTTATTCGGGTTAACGAGGGGGCTAATGCTCTGAGGGTTACCATCCGTGTTTCTCCATCCTCTCCAGTTGGTGCTGGTCTAATTTGTGAGTTAACCCATATAAAAGTGTGTTTAGCGCGCTATCTAATGTCGTATTCGGAATCTGGGTGTCATCTGAAAAGAACTTGCTTGCTGTTGGCGCAGTCAACGCACGGCTTCCCTTCGAATGAATCAAGAAAGCAATGTAAGGAACCTTGTGAAACATGAGAAAGGCAAAATCCTTTGCGTCTTCATTCTTGGAAAATTAGGATTTCCAATTCCAGAAAGAACTATTTGAAAATTCGCGACCCACTTTCTGTTTGAGGTTTTTGAACATACAGTCCTCAGCGACATCATTATTTCTTATTCGAAGTAATCGTTTATCGGTTCAGATTATTTTGTGGCTGACAGGATTATTGGGTAAATTTCTTTCGCAACATATTCGACGTACTTGCTCTTGTCTGCCAAGTTGAAAATCGTCACCGAAGCGTCGCGTGTGATGCCCACAACGTAGCCTGTCTCCTTCGACCGCCCCACGACGTACCAGAGGTCCCCGTGCTTCAAGTAGTCCCCAAAAAGCGAGGTGTTATTCAAATCCGGACCGTAGAGGCTAAGCTTCTCAACATTGGGGATGTCCACGTTGTCGAAAAAGGTGATTTTTGTCTCTTCAGGGTTTCTGTTATGGAAAGCTTTGAGCGTTTCGGGCGTAATTCTTGCTTCTACTACTAAACCGATTTTTTCAAAGAGAACATCGCTGAGTTTATTTGCAACAAAATTGGCTACGCGCTTTTTCTCTACGACAGCGAGAAATGTCACTTCTTGAACGTGGGTAAAGCTGAACGTCGCTTCAACCGTCTTGGGTAACGGCGCGCTTGTGCCTCGATGAAAAACGTGTAGGATGGTGTCGCTTGAGTAGGTTCCTTTGACCATACCGCGTTCAGATTCCAAGCCGACTACTTCGGCGATGAGCTTGAATTTGTAATCCCCTTCCTCGTAGTCTTCTTCAATGTGATATCCATTTAGTTTCTGGGCGATTGCAGTCAGAGTCATGGGTTGGGTTAGCCTGAAAATCTTTCCCGCGACAACCATGAGTCGTCACCACCAACTAACCAGAAGAAATCGGTCCTTAAGAAACTTGTGTCGACCGCTACTAAGCAATGGTTTAAATAAAATCTGTTTATAGGATGCAGTGGATTGACAGCGTATCCGCGTTGAAACTTTTAACGGTGGAACTTCATGATTGGAAACTTGAACGGAAGCAAAATCGCGTATTTCTCAATGGAAATCGGGGTAAGAAACGATATTCCAACCTACAGCGGCGGTTTAGGAGTTTTAGCTGGGGACGTCATCCGCTCAAGTGCCGACCTTATGGTGCCCATGATAGCCGTTGCTCTCGTCAGTAGAAAAGGGTACCTTAGGCAGAAGTTGACGGCTTCTGGAGAGCAACAGGAATCACCTGAAGAATGGAACCCCGAAAAAATCTTGGAGTTGGCACCCAAACAAGTTGAAGTTAACATTGAAGGTCGAAGTGTCAAGGTTCAAGCATGGATTTACGAACACAAGAGCGCCATTGGAGGAACCGTTCCCATTCTCTTCCTCGACACCGACGTGGCAGGAAACGAAGCTTCAGACCGAACCATAACAGATACGCTCTACGGAGGCGACGACAGGTATCGACTGAAACAAGAAGCCATTCTGGGAATAGGTGGAGGTCGAATGCTCGAAGCGCTAGGATACAAAATTACAAAGTTCCACATGAATGAGGGACACGCAGCACTTTTGTCGCTGGAGCTACTTCAGAGGTTTGAGTATGACATTGACAAAGTGAGGAAACGATGCGTGTTCACGACCCATACCCCCATCGAAGCCGCATTCGACAGGTGGTCCTACGAGCTAGTTGGGCAGGTAATCGGAAGAGAATTCCCAATTGGTTTGATTAAGGAGCTGGGCGGAGAAGAAAAACTGAACATGACACAATTGGCTTTCACGCTGAGCGGCTTCCAGAATGGAGTAACAAAGGCTCACACCAAATACTCGATGAAGCTATTCCCTCATTACAATATTCACGCCATAACCAACGGAGTTCACACCCATACATGGACCAGCCAAAGCTTCCATGAGGTTTTCGACCGCTACATCCCAGGATGGGCAAGCGAACCTGAACTACTCGTCAGAATTGACAAAGTGCCGGCCTGTGAAATTTTGGCTGCACACACAGCCAACAAGAAAAACCTGATGGCTTTCGTGAAAGAAAAAACTGATGTAGAAATGGATCCTGAAGCCCTAACGTTGGGGTTCGCGAGAAGAGCCACAGGATACAAACGTCCCACTTTCGTTTTCTCCGACGTCACCCGACTTCGAGAAATTAACAAGAATTATCCGCTGCAATTTGTGTTTGCTGGAAAAGCCCACCCCAAAGATACCAGCGGCAAAGATGCAATAAAACAAATTTTCTGGCATAAAGAAGATCTGAAAGACGCCATCAAAATTGTTTACTTGGAAAACTACGACATGAACATCGCTGCCAAACTCACCTCAGGAGTTGATGTCTGGCTCAACACTCCGTATCCACCTATGGAGGCTTCGGGCACTAGCGGCATGAAGGCGGCGCATAATGGCGTCTTGAACTTTAGCGTTCTCGACGGCTGGTGGACTGAAGGCTGCATTGAAGGTGTAACTGGTTGGGCAATCGGGCCAACGCCTGAAGAAGCAGTTATAGATGCCGAGCGTAGAAGACGAGAAGTAGAAGACCTGTTTAGCAAACTGAAGTACGTGATTGCACCTAAATTCTATGGCGACCGAGACTCATGGATAGAACTGATGAAAAACAGCATCGGGAAAGTGGCTTACTACTTTAACACGGACCGAATGATGCGAAGATACATTACCGATGCATACCTCAACTGAAAATTGAATAAGAAACCGCTACCGTTTCTCGTCTTAGGGTGATTCTACTCAAACCCGTTTTCTATTTACAGCGTTCAACCCACTCTGTCCATACAGGATTCTTTTTGTGATCGCGATAGTTCCTAAAGACAATAATGGTGCAGTTTGCACTAAACTTTTTTCTACAGGGGCTTTACACCCAAAGACGGTCTAACCGAAGATAAAAACCAAAGTGGAAATCGGTAAGAATGAGGCGCAAACAATGAAGTGCCCAAATCATTGCCGGCGGATTTTTCGGTCAACGTGCGTAAAACAAAAAGACAACCATAGCATAGGGAAATGCAAAAACCTAAGCTATGATTGCCTGTTAATAACCTCTCCATTCTCTGAAGAGGTCAAGCGTTCACCACTAACTCGGCTACAGAAATAACTAAGTCAGCACCTTTACTATCTTGCCTTCTCCTACTCCGCGAGAGTTCTGTGAGATATCCAGCTTGCATGTTTGGCAAGTTGCACATAGCTCATCGAGTAATTATTGACGAATTGAGCTCTTAATACTATGTGGGTGTGTTCCTACAACAACATATGTTTAGTTCCCAACAGGATGAAAGCGGCACCCACAACACATTTTTTTCAAGATTTGAGACACAATTAAAGATTAAACAATTGCTGATAGGAAAATCATTGTGGAGCCGTGTTTGCCTTTCTATAGGTAATTATTTTTCTTTTCCTCATCGACTCATTAGCAGATGTTTGGTGCGCAACTCGAAAACCAAAACCTCAAACTCGTTTTAGGTCACACCGAAAACTTTGAAAAAGAAGTTATTGCTTGAGGGGAGATATCGCAATACGAGGCAATTTCTTTTAATAATAGACCCGTCACCTATATTTTCTCACCCTGAAAAGAGGCATATACGCTAACATGCTAATATCTGAAGTTATATTGGAGAATTTCATGAGCTACGAGTACGCTAGAGTAGCATTCAAGTCAGGCGTTAACCTCGTGGTGGGACCAAATGGCGCAGGTAAATCATCTCTATTGCTGGCAATTAGCGTTGCGTTAGGCCAAACTTACACGGAACGGAGCAAAAAACTCAGCAACCTTATCCGGTGGGATAAAGATCAAGCTCGAGTTACAATTGTTCTCGATAACACCAAACAGAATGGCAGACGACCTGTAGCCAAATACAACAAGGACCAGATTTTCCTCACGCGCACTCTTAGGCGCGATGGGCAATACTGGTTTGAACTAGAAAACCGAGCCGCTAACAAGCAGGATGTGCAGCGGCTACTGGGTAGATTCGGCGTAGACCCTGATAACATGCTCATCATCATGCACCAGAACATGGTTGAACAATTCAGCGTCTTAAGCAACGTTGAAAAGCTTCGCATGGTAGAAGCCGCAGTTGGACTGGAACCATTTCGCGAGAACGTGGTTCAAGCTCAACAGAAACTAACTCGCATACTAAGCCAGTCAGAGTCTGTCAGTAAACTCCTCGAATCCGCCGAGCAGACCCTCAACTACTGGCGTGAACAATACGACAAGTACCAAGAAAAAAAACAGCTTCAAACCAAGCGTCGATTTCTAGAGCGCGAACTCTCCTGGGCAGAAGTCGAACGGCGAGAAAACGCTGTCAAAGAAATGGAAACGGGCAAGCAGAAGCTACTGGCGACTTTGGAGCAAATCGAAAAAGAAACAAAGTTGAACATCGAACAGGTCGACAAACGAGGCAACCAACAAGAGAAACTCAAGGCCGAAGCGAAAGCACTCTTTGAAGAACGAGTAAAACTTGAACATGAAATTGCCACTGGTGAAACGAGTGTTTCTCTGGCACAGCAGCTGCTTAAGGAAGCAGAAATCCTCCAAGAGGCAGTTCACGGAAGCAAAATGGCGAGTCAGTTTAAGCTCTTGCTACCTGAAAACCTCAAGGACCTGATAGAAACCGCCCACAGGCAACTCATCAAGATTAATGAACAAACCCGAGAAGTGCAATCCAAAATCAAAACCGCCCAGGACTCAGCCGACAAAATCACCGACGAAGTTGTGGAATGCAGAATCCAGCTCGCGCTTCTAGAATACCGCAAAGAAAACTCTAACAAAGAATTGAGCAAGCTGGAAAACGTAATTAAGACTGCAAATGCAGGCTTGGAAGGAGCAATGAGCAAAGCTTCGCTGATGGGCACCAGAATTGCGGTGACCAAGGGCGCAGCCGATATTCAGGACGAAATTCAAGTAACCGACGGGCACTTAGCCGCTTTGGCAGGTGTCTCGGAGGATATCGAACGACAATATGAATCTTACAGCAAACTTTTCCTTGAGCTGAAGGAGAAAGCGCAAATGGTTGCCGAGAACCGCCAAAAAGCGCTTGAAGAAGTCTCTACTCGAATGCAGTCTTGGCGAAACGTCATGCAGGCCCTGATAGATAGGGTCAGTCGAGAGTACGAGAGGATCCTCGTGCAGACTAGGGCAGCAGGCGAAGTCCGCTTGGCAAACACCCAGGACATCGAAACCGCTAGTCTAGAAATTCTGGTGGGTTTCAAAGGCTCTAAGCCCGTTGCGTTAAGCATTTACACCCAAAGCGGCGGCGAACGAACCACAGCGACCATGAGCTTTCTGCTTGCGCTGCAGCAACACGTACGTTCACCTTTGCGAGCCGTTGATGAATACGACATCCACATGGACCCACGAAACCGCGAAATGATTGCAAAAATCCTCATAAACAGCATGAAAGACGCAAACGCTCAATACATCGTCATTACGCCCAGCCAAGTGACGTTTGCGCAAGAGAACGCAAACATCATCGCGGTACAAAACGTCGAAGGTAAATCAACAGTCCGAGAGGTCAAGTAACGTGCAGAGGCAAAAAAGCGAGAAAAGAAAACAGGCAAAGAAAATCGGCAAGGACAGGCTGGAACGCGTAATCGACATGATGAAAGGAATCGAAGCACACACTGTAGATCCTTTCCTGCTAAATGTAGACGAAATCATTCGCATAGTTCAGGAATATTTTCCAGAGTGGGACCAACCTGAAGAGCTGAACCTGGACGCTGAAGCAATCCATCATCTAGCCTCAGTTATCAAGTTGCAGAGCGAATGGGTCAAGCAGCGAAGCACATCGCTCTACACTGACCCGTTCCTGCTAGAAGAGAAGATAACTCAAAAAAACAAGCGGGAAATGACGGAACTTTTTCTGCAGGCCTGGCATCCAATAGTAGAACAGGAGCAAATTACACTTCAAAGCCTCGGTGAGGCGCTGCGGTATTGGGAAGCGTTGGTCCCGATCAGGGAAAGGTGGGAGCAGTCAAATATCTCCGAGGTTGCCTCGGGAACCGCCAGCAGAGAAGAATTAGTCGGCGAAAGCATCCTGCGGGATGAAGCGTTCTCCGCCGAACTGGACAGATACTGGAATGAGCTTAAAGATAAAACCCAAGAAAAAGGCGAAGACGGCAAACTAGCGTACATGGACTGGATAAGTGCAGATACCTATCAAGAGACCGTTCAGCGAGCCTACATAACCAGCTTCTTAGTGACGTACGGTTACGCGACCCTTGAAGTAATTCCGTTGGAAGACGAAATCTTCATAATTCCTTTGAAAGAGCTCTCCGCGAAGCTAAGCAAACAAGCCGTTTCTGTCCCGATCGCGCTCACGTTTGAGAGCTGGCAGAAATGGAAAAGAGGAGAAAGAACTTGAGCAGCAAAAGAAAAGGCGTTTACGCCGCCAAGATTAAACGTGCCACGCACGTGCTGTTTTACCGCAGACATCAGAAACCAGGAGTGAAAGGTTGGGAAATGCATAAAACCCTTGGCTCGGAATATCCCAAAGTACTAGATGTCCTGGATGACTTCTTAAAGCCACTAGACTTGCAGGTTAAAACCGTCTATGAAGAAGAGAAAGCGCCGGAGAAGCCCACTTTGGACGATTTGGACAAAGCGCGGTTTTACATTACTTTGCGGGGCTACTTACAACCTAAAGAAGCTAAAATGATCGGGTGGAGAATAGACGACCTTGCGGGATTAGCCATAACCGTTTCGTACATAATCAGCAAGAAAGGACAAGCAGCACGCAAAGACGTTGAAGAACTTCTGGGCGAAAAACTTGCTGGCTGGAAAGTGGGTCTAAACCTGGACCGATACATTCGCTATGGCTATTTGCAGCAGGACGACAACGAACAGCTGTACCTCGATTGGAGAACCCGTGCGGAAGTCGACGAGAAAGCGCTTATTGACCTGCTTCTGAGAAGCGAAGAGGAACGAGGAGTTTCCACAAAATCTGAACCCTCTGAAGAAGATGAAGAAGGAGACGAACCCGAAGAAAAACAATGACACCAGCTTTCCTTTCCTTCACTTAGTGCTATTATCCATTCTATTCTGAACAGCGGAAAATATGCTTACAATTTTTTATTTTTGGAAAAAACGATAGCGGACTTATTGCCATTATCGTTTTTCGAAGAAAAATTGTCAAGTCAGAATGGAAATTGAAAACCAATACTCACCAAAAATAAAGAATAAAAGGTTGGTGAAACAGGGGAAACGCTTCGTCCAAGATGCTGCTGGGTTACTAAGTGATGCTTACGTTTTGGATGTCGAAGTACCGTTTTGAAAGAAACCGCAGGCGTTCTGCGTTCTTGCCGTTCTTGCCGATTGCGATGCCTTTGTCTTTGGGGTTAATTGTAACGACCGCCATTTTTTTCCCGTCAGTTTTCTCGGTAATACGTACTTCCCTGACCATAGCGGGTTTAAGAGCGTTTTTGATGAACTGTGCTGGGTCTTCGCTGTACTCGATGATTTCCTGTTTCTTTCCGGTCATCTTCTCAAGCGTGTGGATGTTTCTGCCGCCTTTGCCGATTGCAATGCCCACTTGCCCTGGGTTAACGATGAATATTACGCGCGCGCCTTCTTCATCGACGATGCAGTCTTTGACGCTTGCACCACTAATGCTTTCGAACAAAGCGATGTAGCGCATTTCGTCCGCAGTAATTTTTATTCCTGTGGTCATTCAGTTCCGCCAACTATGTCTGGATTCTCGTAGTACTCCATTTCTACAGCTTTCAAAATCTCTGAGTCCCCTGGTTCTCTGATGCTGAGTGCGGAGATGATGAAGAGTTTGCCGCAGACGTTTGCTAGGTCCATTGAAGTCCCTTTGTAGGTCATTACTGGAACCTTTGAGAGTTTGCTATAGTATTCTACTTGCGTTTTTGTTTCTTTTGGACAGTTGGAAGCCAAAACTATCATTTTAGCCTTGCCTGTCTTAGCGTTCAGCAATGCCGCGTTGGCACCGTAAGAAACTTTGCCAGTCTTCACTGCGGATGCTATTGCTTTGTCTATGTCTATCATGTTTCTGTTTTTCCTCCTGTTTTCACTTGCTTTTCAAACGTTGACATGTATAACTCTACTAATCCTGTGCCAATTGGAATGGATTGACCGACGATTACGTTTTCGGTCACGCCTGCCAGCGGGTCGCTTTCACCTTTAACAGCTGCTTCAACGATGTTGGGCACCGTAATTTCGAAAGCTGCTCTCGCTAAGACACTGGATTTCTTGCCGCTGATGCCGTGTCTGCCGATCTGTTGCACCTCGCCTGTCGAAGCCATCATGTCAGCTACAAGCATAACGTGGCGAACGTCGACGTCTAGCCCCTGCTCCTCCAACACGCCCTTAGCTTCGTTAATCAGTGCATTTCGCGCTGCTTCTATGCCCAAGGTTTTAGCAATTTCGTGCACGTTGTTGGTTGTGGTGCGTGAAGTGTCAACGCCTGGGATTTCCAGGACTTTTGACAGATTTGAGCCGTCTGTACGGATTACCCATTCGCCGTTTTCTTCTTGCGTGACTAACACCCGTTTGATATCTGGGACGCCTTTAACGTGGAAACCTGTCACTTTTTCGAGCATTTTCTTGATGGTTTCAACTTTCTTCGGCTTTATCGTCAATGAGTCACCTTTGGCTTTGGTGGTAGCGTTTTGCAGTTGCACGCGCTCTTCAAGTTCCTCCATAGTTATGGAGCGGTCTTGCATCATCGTTTTATTTAGCTCAACCACGATTTCCTCTTTGATTGGGTCCTCGTAGATTTCCGAAGCTAAATTCTCCAATGAAGTGTATATTACATGACGTGCGATTTCAACGGCGCCTTCTTTGCTCTTGCGGTGTTCACCTTTCAAGTAGATAGTCATAATCGGCGTGGATGGAATTCTGCGGGCGTCCACAATTTCGATTAAACGTGGTAGACCCAAAGTAACGTTTTGCTCTTTGACTCCTGCATAGTGGAAGGTTCTCAGAGTCATCTGCGTGCCTGGCTCCCCAATCGACTGTGCAGCAACAATACCTACTGCTTCACCGGGCTCCATCAGAGCGCGCTTGTAACGTTCAGCAGTGGTTGTTATAGCTTTGTCGATGCCTTTCTTAGTGTATTGGCCTTTGGAAAGGTGCTGTTTCAGTTGGTCAATGAGTATCGGGGTTAGTTGTCCTTCAACAGCTTTCATCTGTTTCTTGATGTAGTCAGGTGTGGCTTCTGTGCCTTTCTCTTCACCGATGGTAATTTGGTCCATGAGTCGGCTGACGTTAACTGCTTTTCCGTGGTCACTTTTTGCTGGATCTACACCGTCTTCGCCGTATTGGAACTGGATGATGTCACCTGCGGAGTCACGAACGGTTCCGTCGTATTCTAAACGTATGTGTTCGAGAGCATTGATGAGCCTACGCTGCATGTATCCACTCTGTTGAGTGCGCACTGCGGTGTCGACTAGACCTTCTCTACCGCCCATAGCGTGGAAGAAGAATTCAATCGCGTCTAATCCGGTCTGATACGAGTTGTAAACGAAGCCTCTTGCTCTTGGACTCGGGTCGCCAGGAACGAAGTGGGGTAATGCGCGTCCTGCGTACCCTCTGAGGACTCTTTTTCCTCGGACTGATTGCTGCCCAACGCAAGCCGCCATTTGGCCGATGTTTAGACTTGAGCCTCTGGCACCTGTGCGAGTCATTACGATACCTGCGTTTTCTAAAGTAAAATCGTCGTCAGCAATTTTGCCTGCTTCATCTCTTGCGGTGGCAAGTTCGTGCATGACATATATTTCGAAGGATTCCTCGAGGGTTTGTCCTGGAAGTCTCGGGAGAGTGCCGTTGCGGTAGTTTTCGATGTGTTCATCGATTTTCTTTTGGATACGCTCCATCGTCTTTGCGATTCTGTTCCTGGCCTTTGGAGAGAGAACAAGTTGATCGTAGGTGTAGCTGAATCCACGTAAAGAAATGAACAGTTTCAGCATGCGGGTGATCTTGTTGAGGAATTCACGTCCTGCCTGTGTACCGTAGTCCTTAATAATTCGGTGGAGAAGACTTTCGGATTGTTCTGAGCCGATGCTTTTTCTGTCGATTATGCCTGAAACAAGTTGACCGTTCTTCACAACCACGTACGCGTCATGTTCACAATCTTCTTCTTTGCATTTGACGCAGCCTTGGCAGATGTTTGCCTTCAGAACGTAGTTCAACGTTTTCGGGAGGAACAGACTGAAGATTTGTTTTCCCGACCACATCGGCTGAGGATCAGTCTTTGCGGGTTCAGGAAGCGAGCCAAAATATCCAGTGGCGGTGAGAAGGCGGTTAACTTCATTTCTTGTCAGGTAATTGCTTCGTCGGGTGAAATAGTATGCACTTGTGATGAAGTCTCTGATGGCGCCGATGATAGGACCACCAAATCTGGGTGATAGAATCTGGTCCTGCACCTGCATGAGCAATAAGGCTTCAGTTCGGGCTTCTTCACTCTGCGGAACGTGCAAGTTCATTTCGTCGCCGTCGAAGTCTGCGTTGTAAGGTGGGCAAACACAAAGGTGCATGCGGAAAGTTTTGTAAGGTAATACACGCACATAATGTGCCATAATGGACATGCGGTGAAGCGAAGGCTGCCTGTTGAATATGGCGATGTCGCCATTCTTGAGGTGACGTTCAATGACGAAGCCAAGCTCCACGGCTTCAGCAATCTTTGTTCGGTCAACCACGAATTCCAAGCGTATGCGTTTCCCGTCGGGCCTAATTATGTAGAGTGCGCCAGGGTAGTTTTCAGGTCCGTTTATAACGAGTTTTTTCAATTCTTCTATGTTCCAGGCGGTGACTTTTTCGGGAACAGAAAGCCTCATGGCTACGTCTTTGGGAACACCGACTTCGTTAATATCCAAGTTCGGATCAGGTGAGATTACGGTGCGCGCAGAGAAGTCCACACGTTTGCCTGAAAGGTTGCTTCGGAACCTTCCCTCTTTGCCCTTCAATCGCTGAGAGAGGGTTTTCAAAGCTCTTCCTGATCGGTGTCGTGCTGGGGGAATTCCCGAAGCCTCGTTGTTGAAGTAGGTGGTGACATGGTACTGCAGAAGTTCGCTCAAGTCCTGGATGATGAGAGTCGGTGCACCTGCTTCCATGTTTTCCTTTAGGCGTTGGTTAATACGAATGATGTCTACGAGTTTGTGAGTCAAGTCATCTTCTGAGCGAATACCTGACTCTAAAGTGATGCTGGGACGAACATAAACAGGGGGTACAGGCAAAACCTGTAGAACCATCCATTCGGGGCGGGCCACTTTGGGGTTGAATCCCAAAATTTCTAGGTCTTCGTCGCTGATTCGTTCAAGTCTTTCACGAATCATGCTCGGCGTTAGCGGCTCGGAGCCTGCTTCGGTTTGCTCGATGAATTTAGTTGGTTTTTCGAATGTAATTTTGAATTGACCAGATGCACAATGGGGGCATTGCTTAGTCTTGATTTCTTGAATAATTTCCTTATAGATCTCGTCTGGAATTACTCCTAAAAGCTCCATGTATCTTTCGATTCTGCCCCGGGTTTTCTTGGATGCCTCGTCAGAAAGGAGGATACGTCCGCAAGTTCGGCAGGTTGCTCTCAAAAGGTCAAATATGATTTTGGTGAATTCGATGTGGACAATTGGAACTGCTAGTTCGATGTGACCGAAGTGGCCGGGGCACCTGATAGCGGTGTTGCCGCAGGTTTTGCAACGTTGGCGCGGCTCAAGGGTACCAAGTCTGCCGTCCATGAGCCCGGCAGTGATTGGTGCGCCGTCTTCATCGTAGGTGTCGGGAGTTTGAATTTCAACTACTGACTGTTTTCGCAGGTCCTTAGGTGAGATTAAGCCGAAACTGATTTCGTCGACTACTTTATGAATTAGTTCCTCTGTCATGTTACGCCCTCTCCTTAAGTCTCAACTTTGGTGTAATGCACAAGCTTTGAAGCTCTTGCAGCAGAAGCTTAAACGCGTATGAAACAATCACTGGAGATACCTTAGCTTTTTCATCGCATATCTTGCAAACGTATTTGCGTTGCTTCATGTCGTAGAAAGCGATTTGTCCACAGTTTTCGCAGATGTATAGCGTGTATTTGTCTGATTCCTCCAGCAACCTGTCCCTCAGCAGCATGGCTGCTCCGTGTCCAATGAGGCAGTCTCGCTCCATTTCTCCGAATCTGAGACCGCCGCCTCGAGCGCGACCTTCAGTTGGTTGCCTCGTGAGCATCTGAACTTGCCCACGGGCTCTGGCGTGGATCTTGTCGGCGACCATGTGGTGCAGTTTCTGGTAGTAAACAACGCCCACGAAGACATCGGCTACAAACTTTTCGCCGCTGGATCCGCTGTAGAACACTTCGCTGCCAGTGTGGCTGAAGCCCAGCTTTATCAAGTTGTTTCTAATTTCGGTGGGTCCTTCGTTGGTAAACGGTGTGCCATCAACTGGTTTTCCTCGTGCTGCTGCGCATTTTCCAGACAGGGACTCTATGAACTGCCCGATTGTCATTCTTGAGGGAATAGCATGTGGATTAATAATTAGGTCTGGGACAGTGCCTTCGTCGGTAAACGGCATGTCTTCCTGCGGAACGATTAAGCCTATGACACCTTTTTGCCCATGGCGTGAAGCAAATTTGTCGCCTAACTCAGGAATACGCTGGTCTCGGACGCGGACTTTGACGAGTTTGCTGCCTTCACCTGATTCTGTGATGAAGATGGCGTCGACAACACCTGTTTCGGAGGGACGCATATCTGCTGACGTATCACGCATGCTGGGTCCTTTGACTTCGAATTCCTTGTATTCTTCGAGGAATCTTGGGGGGCTAATTCTGCCTATGAGTACGTCTCCGCCTGACACTGTGGATTCAAGGCTAATAATGCCGTCGGGTTCCAGTAGTCGATAGTATTGCTCACCGCGGTATCCACGTGTTCCGGGCTCGGGAACTGTAAATTTGTCTTTCAGTCCGCCTAGGTATTGGCGGCATTCGGCTTCGTAAATGCGGAAGAATGTTGAACGGGCTAGACCGCGTTCGATGCTGGCTTTATTGAATATGATAGCGTCTTCCATGTTGTATCCTTCAAAGCTCAGCACTGCAACAACGCAGTTCTGACCAGTTGGGCGCTGCTTGTAGCCCATAACTTCCATGAGCTCCGTTTCCACAAGTGGTGCCTGTGGGTAATGCAGAATGTGTGAACGCGAATCCACGCGGTTTTGGAAGTTTGTGCCGTAAATGCCTAGTGCCTGCTTCGCCATGGCTGCTTGGTATGAGTTGCGTGGTGACTGGTTATGTTCAGGATAAGGTATTGTGGATGCGCAGATGCCCAAAATCGTGAAGGTAGCGATTTCTGAATGTGAATGTTCAGGAGCTACTTTGTCTAAGGACACAGCAACGTAAGCATTTTCTTCTTCAGAGGCATCCAAGTACTCGACTAAGCCGTTCTTAACTAGGTCTTCCCAGGTCCATTCGCCCAAAGCAATCTTCTCGAGATGCTTAGACTGCAGCTTTGGCACACCATTTTCAATGATTATGAGTGGCCTTCTGACTCGACCTTCGTCGCAGTTGGTGTGTACCTCTTCTGATTCAGTCTGGGCTTTTGTGAAGTGCGTGATGTTGACCTCTGTGGAGATTTCGCCAGTCCTACGCTTTTCTCTGAAGTTTTTAACTACATCTTGCGGGTTGTTGCAGTAGCCAATAATGTTTCCGTCCACGAAGACTTTGGCGCCGTTAATTTTCATGGCGTCATTGGAATCGTAGGCTGGAACGGTGCCCATCTCGAAAAGCAGCTGTCTAATCTTGTCAGGGTTCACACCGACCGAGATGGAGGAGGATAAGGCGAGGTTCTTTACGAGACCGCAATTTGAGCCCTCAGGCGTTTCGTTAGGGCATAGTCTTCCCCAATGAGTTGGGTGCAAGTCTCTGGCTTCGAAGTTGGGTTGGCTGCGGCTCAGGGGCGACTGCAATCTACGCAGGTGGCTCAATGTGGAGATGTAGTTTGTTCGGTCTAAGAGCTGGGTTATTCCGACTCTGCCTCTCCCCCAGTTTCCTGTTGCTAGCGCGTGTTGGAATCGTTCCGTGATTATGCCTGGTCGCACGGCAGCGGAGACTGTGATTATTGGTCCTTTCACGCCTATGCGTTCAAGTTGGTATTTTATGTCACGTGTCAGGTTTCTGAATGCGACGCGAAACAGGTCCGCAAGGAGTGGTCCTGCTAAGCGAAGACGTTTGTTTTTGAAGTGGTCTTTGTCGTCTTGTTGGCGCCTGCCAAGTTTGAGTTGGATGACGCGGCTTGCCATTTCGCCTAGGAATATAGCTTTGTCTTTGCGTTGTTTTTCTGTTCTGCCTAGGTGTGGGAGGAAATTCTTGTCTAGTGCTGTTTCTGCTTTTTGGAGGCGGTATTCTTCGACTTGCCCGTGGGCGACTCGGTTTCCTATGAAAAGGATTGCATCTTGGGGTGTGTCTACGCCGATGGCTTTTTCGAAGCTAGGTCCGAGTTCTTTTTGGAGGTCTTTGTCGAGGGACACGGATTCGGCGATGTCTTTGTCCTTTTCAAGGCTTAGTGCACGCATTATGACTACGAACGGGATTTCAGTCGGTACTCCAGGCATTGAAACGTAGATGGCGTCGTCTGCTTTGAGTTTGAGTTCTATTCGAGCGCGGAATCCAACTGTGGTTGAAAAGATTTTCGCTTGGTAAACTGGAGAAGTCCCTTTTTCGTCTAAGTCTATGATGACGCGGTTTGGTGCAAGATCTTCCATGGCTACGATCACGCGTTCGGAACCGTTGACGACGAAGTAGCCACCTGGGTCGTCTGGATCTTCTCCTGCCGCAATGAGTTCTTCTCTGCTGAGTTGGCTGAGGAAGCAGAGTTTGCTTTTAAGCATGACTGGGATGTTGCCGATGTAGACGAGTTCTGTGTCTTGCTCTCTGCCGTCTATGATTGGGGTCATTTCGAGAGCGACTGGGGCAGCGTAGGCTAAGTTTCTTAGTCTTGCTTCCATGGGGTAGATTTCGTGTTTTGTCCCGTCTACTTCTGTGGCGTATGGTCCTGTTATTCGGCTTTGTGGGTCTATGACCCAGATTTGACCTAGTTTGACTTTGTAGGGTGATTCTGGGACTTCTATTGGGATTTCGTTAACTTCGTCGACAACTTCTTGTAGTCCGTGATCGATGAATTCGTTGTAGCTGTCCAAATGTTGTCGTACTAGGCCTTTTTCGTTGAAGAATGTCTTCAACAATAGGTGGGTGTCTTCTTTTGAAAGTTCAGTCAATTTTAGTTCTCTCCCGCAATTTCCATGATAATTGTGTCCTGATGTATTTTTTTCATGCGGGTTTCCTTCTAACTTGCAGGCTCCTCCGAGTTTGGTGAGTCCAACTCGAAAAAGGGGCATTTATTTTTAAGAGCACAACAAACAGCTACGCGGCAATCTAATAAACCTTTTTGTCGGTTGTTTTGCGTTTTCCCAGTTAAACTTGGTGCCGTTGTGTGGCGTTTTGGAGTCTTTTTCTGGTGCTTGCAAAGTAGAGGGACCAGCCGGTAAGTGCCAGCCACGTCTGCCGATCCATTGATAGCCATTCATAGCTGCTTCAGGTCTGAAAAAAGGAGATCTCTTCATCGTCGATCGTGAAGAAATATGCAAAATCAGTCTAAAAGAAAGTTTGTTAATTCTTCTGGCAAGAACACCTACCGTTTTGGCGGTCTAGACAGCGTAAAATCAATGTCGCTTCGTTGACATCAATTGTTATCCAATCCTTTAATCTATCTGATAACGAAGATCAGCAAATTCGGAGGGGTTTCAAATTCGTGACTCTCTCACTTGGATGCAATGTGGATACAATTTCCTCCAGGTTGTTCTTCTTCAATAGAAGTTTTTGCCACCAGGTAACTCTTGGGTTTTCGGCTGCAATCCTCTCACTTCAGTGGCTCTACAAGAACCAATAGGCGGGAGTGTCTTCTACTGAAATCTTTTCTTCTTTGAATGCGATAAGACTGGTACGACAACGCGGTGGAGCGATCCAAATTGTTCAAGTCTAAACCGAATCTTATTCTTCTCAATTTCTAATCGATATCATCTGTTTCTTAGCTTCTCGAGGATTTCTAGGTTTATTTGAAGGCTGTCGTTAAGGTACGTAATTTCTTTCTTTATTTTTTCAACGTGTCTTTCCTGACCCTCCAAATCGTCGCTTTTCAAGATTCTCATCATTTTTGACACCAAATCACCTCATTCAATTTATTTATGATATCTTGTGAAACATGATACTAATAAACTGTGGCGTCTACTTGAAGAACAAAACTACACCCAAAGTATTGGTCATTTGCACCTTTTCTTCGACTAGTTTCTCAGCGCTTAATTGTTTCTAGATTAGTCAAAATATTGGAACTGAAAATGCCTATTTTCTTCGTCAATATTGGGAGGGAACTCTTATCCATTCATATCCAATGCTGCCGCGGCCATTTTTATGTGGCGACTTTTGTGGTGTTCCTAAACCCAAAAACGGATCCAGCAAGGTGTCACCTTTTGCACTAAACATTTTGTTGAAACGATCAGCAATTTCTTCGGGATAAGCCGCAGTCCTCGATAATTCGAGCGTGGTTTGGGAAGATTCGGAACCTGCCGTTAATGCGGCGAGTGGCGTCACCAATGTTTATACAGGCGATTCCGCCGTCGACCATCACCCGAAACACTTCAGCCCATACCTTTGCTAGTTCGTGTGTATTGCATCTTAGATTTCGGAAACGGGATCCTCCCGAGGATTCGTTGCCAGTTTTTGCCACAGAGCTGCGATTTTTGGGTCAAGCTCCGCGAATTGTTTGTCCCACATTTGGATCATAGGATATGGCGGCGAAGTAATCATAAGTTGGAAGCTACAGTCTGGAATTTCAGGCATCTTTTGACTGTTGCCAATTACAATTCGGTGCTGATTCTGAGGCATCGTTAAGATTCCTTTCTGACTATTGTGCTTGTAAGTGTTTTACTCTTTTGGTGCTTGGATTTTTCGGAGTCGTTCCCCCGAGAGTCAGAGTATTTCGCCGACGACAAAAACGGATGGTTTGTGAAGCAACATGCGCAGATCTTCTAGCTTCTCCGGATCCAACGTTATCAGCACCACTGTGGCAGGCCCGGCAGACTTTTCCAGCTCGAGACTTCCTCTCTCAGCCAACTTTAGTTGCCTGCCGACCGCGTAAGCCATCATCTGGGCTTCGTAGGCTACGCCCAATGTCCCAACTGGAGAAACGTCGTGGACCCACTTCTTCTGCGTAAGCAAGACCACATTTTTGAGGTCAGCGATTTCTCCCTTTACCTCAGCTGGAAGCACTTCGGAGCCCACCTTGGGTTTACCGATTGCCACAACTAAATCTCCTGGTTGAGTTTTCCCCAACCGAAGTTCCTCCTCATTTGCGAATCCAACAACCGTCAAGCCAGCGCCGGTCTGTACAGTGACAAAGTTGTCTTCGGTATTCTCCAAAATTACCTGGTTGGGTTCAAGACCTAGAACCATGGCTTCGCTTCTTACGCCGTCAAGAATTTCGCGTCCCGTAGGCTCCTTTTCCACGCCCAGCGTGACCGACAACAAAATTGGAAAGGCGCCTGTGGCGACAACATCCATTAGTGCAACGCGCGCTAGGAACTTCCCGAGGACGCGCCCTTTGACTTTGACTTCGTCCATGGATTTGGGTCCAACGGCACCGGAAGATGTGGAGCCAATCACGATGGCGTGTCCAGTGGGAATCCGAAGAATGGATACGTCGCCTCTGCGCGTGTAGGCAATTTGGGAGGGCTTTATCTGGAAAGCAATGGGTCGGAGCATTGTGCCGACGTTTTCTACGAGGTGCAGGTAAACCGTCAGCGCTTGGCGTATGACTTCGGATTTGCTGAGGCTGTATTTCTTGGCGAGTTTGTCAGTTTCTGAGAGTAATTTGTCGGATAATCGGACGTTTGTTACCTTCATGGAGATGCCACACTACGGAAGTAATACATGAGCAAAGGCTTTTATGATTTGTGACGCCATCCTTGGAGCGTATTCGGGAATGAGGGAAAATGCAAGACATACTACTAGCTCAAAATGAACGCAAAGGCAAAACCTTTCTGAACCAACTCTCGGGGAAAAAACCTCTTTTCGTCTGCACGCTGGGGACAACAGAAACCGGAAAAATCCCGGGAATTTCAGCTGCTGGAGCAAACCCGGAGATAACCGATTACACCCCATCCGCGGACATAGAGCTCCTGCTCCTGGGAAAATGCGAATGCATCAATGGCGTACCCGTGACGCCCGATGGGATTCCAACTCCGGCGTTAGTGACGATGTCGGCGTTGAAGTTGGCAGACATTCCCGCGCTTCCAGTAAACGCAGGGTTGAGGATTCTGCCTCATGTGCCGTTCTTAGAGTTAGGCGCAAAACCCGGAGGAAACATAAGATCGGGCAAAGCCGTCGATAACGTCCAAGAGGTTCTGAAGAGGTCAAAGCTGGCGGGAGAACTGTTGTCGAGGACGGTCGATTATCTGGTCATTGGTGAGAGCATCCCTGGAGGAACTACGACGGCGCTGGGTGTGTTGTTGGCGATGGGGGTTGACGCCAAGGGAAAAGTCAGCAGTAGCATGCCTGGAAATCCACACGACCTAAAAGTAAGAGTTGTCGAAGAGGGGTTGAAGGCTCGGAAACTATCCTTTGGGGATTTGACGAACGACCCGTTAGCCGCTGTTTCATACGTCGGTGATCCAATGATGGCTGTTTTCGCAGGGTTAGTTCTGGGCGCCGCAGAAAAAGTTCCAGTTTTGATGGCTGGTGGAACACAAATGAGCGCCATATTGGCTGTTGTGAATGCTTTAAACCCGAATGTATTGGGCAATGTCGCTATTGGCACTACTCGGTGGATAGTGGCCGACAAAACATCTGACTTGAAGGGGATAGTGGGCAAAATCGCTGACGTTCCCATACTTGCGGCGGACTTGAACTTCAGCACTTCCAAATTTAGCGGTCTGAGGGCATATGAAGCAGGTGTTGTGAAGGAAGGCGTCGGCATCGGCGGCTCAACGATAGCTGCGATGGTGAAGTCGAACGGAGCAATAACCAAGGAATCAATGCTCAAAGAAGTTGAGAAAAACTATGCCCAGTTGGTAGGCTCTAAGTGACCGGCCAGGAGATGAGTAGAAGGTGGGCATGGTGAAAACAAGCAAAGCCAAAGCAGCATCAATAATGGCGATGTCTGCAGCTCTCTACGCAGTGTTCTTCTTCTTATCCTATTCAGTGACTATGCCAAGCTTTACTCTTCTCTACCTACCGATTATTCTGTTGGGTGTTTTTCCGCTTTGGTTCGGGTGGAGCGGACTAGCGGGTTGTTTGATAGGAGCATACATAGGAGGAGTCTTCGTTGAAGGGTTACCGTTGCACTTTGCTTGGGCAGAATCCGTTACTGCGCTTCTAATATTCGGTCTAAACTGGATACTCATTCCGAAAAGTGGAGCCGTAGCAAAATCCACCAAAAGCCTGATTCTCCTTTCCGCAGTCTACGCGCTGACGCTTTTGGCGGGTACTGTATATGTGCTTTGGCAACTTTCGGTTTTAGGCGTGTTTCCGTGGAGTGTTGGGGAAGCATTCCTGTTGCCAACTTATGCCCTAAACTTGCCAATTGTGATAATTACCTGTCCGGCATTGATTAGAGCTGTTTCACCAAAATTGCGAAGCTGGGGAATTTACTCGGGAAACCTAAGAGAATGGCTTGCTATTAGGAATAAAGGATAGAAAAACTACTGTATGCCAGTCCAGAGATGGTTTTCCGACATTTCAATTCTTGGCCCACATTGTGATAATGAAGCTGTCCGGGGCGGTTTTGAGTGGCATTACTCCAAGTATCCCTTGGGCAATCAACTGGCTCTCGAACGTATAGCTGAAAAAGGATGACTTCTGGAGTACGAACTGTAATGTTACCTTCATCGGCAAAAGATATTACGCAAGCTCCGCGTTCTAATAAGATATGGTGGACCTAGCCGCGGTGCTCACTGTTGCAGCAGCGTTTGTGCTAGGGCTAGGGCACGCATTAGACCCAGACCATGTAATTGCTGTCTCGACACTCTTGTGCAACAGTTCAGGCCTACGCAGATCTGTCGTCTCTGCAACGGTGTGGGGTATTGGCCATTCAGCCGTGCTGTTCGTCGTTGGAATGCTTGTTTTGGGATTGAGGATAGTTATCCCTGAAAGTGTAGTGCAACTTTTTGAGTTGGCGGCGGCAACTATGCTCATCGCCCTTGGAGTTCTCGTAATTAGACCGCTCTTAATCCACAGGCTTCATACCTACGATAACAGAGAAGACTCAGAACCTCACGCCCATATCTATGGAGCAACTTATAGTCATTATCACAGCCAATCTAATATGCATAAGTCAGCTTTGACTGGGATAGTTCAGGGTCTCGCAGGCAGCGCCGCAATAATGCTCGTCACCTTAACAACTGTAAGCTCGTTGGAGCTTGGAATAGTTTTCATTCTGATGTTTGGAGCTGGGGTGATTTTGGGCATGGTGGGCATTGCTTGCTTAATCAGTTCGCTACTAAACTATACGGAATCTCGTCTTGAAGGGATCCACGAAAAGATTGTCGCCATCACAGGCACGATGAGCATTTGCTTTGGAGTATTCATAATAACCCAAATCCTACTCCACTTTCACTTTTGAAGCAAAAAGAAGAGACAAAAATCCAACATGCCTAAAGTTTAGACAGGCTCAGACCAAAACGCCATTTTTCGCCCAACATTTACAAATTTTTCAAAAACTGGTTTGTGGAACTAAATTTTTCTCTGAAAATATTCCAGCGAAAGGTTAATACCCGAAGTGAGACAACGCCTAAAGAGTGACAGATTTGAAGGCAGCAACTACTGCACGTGACTTCCCTCCCAGAACAAACAAAGAATATGCTATTTTGTTCGACATGGACGGCGTGCTCGTCGACGTCACGGATTCCTACAGAAAAGCCATAATTGAAACAGTGCAGTTTTTCAGGGGTGAAAAACCACTGCTCAAAGAGATTCAGCAGTTCAAGGAGAAGGGTGGCTATAACAACGATTGGGACTTGACCGAGGCGTTGCTGGTTAACAGAGCTAAAACGGTACCGAAAGAAGAGATAGTAAAGATATTCCAGGAATTTTACTTAGGCGTTGAGGGAAAAAGGGGATTCATAGAGAACGAAAAATGGCTCCTTCCCAAACCGAAACTGAATGAACTCCATAAGAAGCATCGGTTGGGCATAGTCACGGGAAGACCAAGAACCGAGACGCTTTACGTCCTGAAGAAATATGCTGTGGAGAAACTTTTTGACACCGTAATCGCGATGGAGGATTATCCGCCGGAGAAATCCAAACCTGATCCTTTTCCCATTAACCTGGCGCTGGAAAAACTTGGCCTCTATGAGGCGATTTATGTTGGCGACAGCGTTGATGATATTATGGCGGCTAAACGAGCGGGCGTTAAGCCTATTGGATGCGTGCCTCCGGGTGTTTCTGCACTTGAACTGAAAAGTTTGTTGATGAAGCACGGGGCGAAAATGGTATTTGACAACATCAGTGACATCGACGAGGCTTTAATCTGAACGTTAGATCATGCGTGGAGGAATAGTACAAATGTTTCTAAAACTTGGCGGGTCCGACGGGAATTGAACCCGCGACCCCCGGATTAAAAGTCCGGTGCTCTAGCCTGACTGAGCTACGGACCCACCTTTTGGATGCTGTTGATAGGAAAACAGTAAGGGGGTTTTTTAGCGTTTCTGTTGCAGGCCATGATAAACAGACAGGGGAACACCACTTTTTTCAATATGCGGAAATCGATCAAGAATATCGTTATTGAGGGTCTGTCGAGGTTGAACATTCGCCAAAAATCTTGGAGGAAAACTAAACGATAAAAGAAAGAGAGGGCGAGATTACCCGTCTTTACTGGCTGCTTTCACTCTCATTTGAAGATGCTTCGGGCAAGCTCTCTTTTGCTGTATGAATTTGTGTCGTCTGGGTTTCGGCGGGCACTTCTATTGGAGTTTCGATGGCTGCCTCTTCTTGCGCCTCTAGAGGCGCTTGGGAAGGGTTTTCCGTGATCTCCTCAACCGCTTGCAGAAGCTCTTTTTGGACAACGTCTGGTTCAGCGACTTCAAATTCGTCTAATGCTACTTCTTGTGGGGCTTCTTCGACTACTGGGGCTGCTTCTGCGGGTTGTTCTACGACTACTGGTTCTGAGATTGGGGCCTGCTCAACTGGGGTTTCAACGGTTGGCGCTTCTACGACGGCTTCAACGATCGCTGGGGCTTCCACCATTGGAGCTTCAACGATTGCTTCAGCAACCGGAGCGGGAGTTTCAACTGGGGTTTCGACTACTGGAGCTTCGACAATTGCTGGCTGCTCGACGATCGGGGCTGCTTCCGCGATTGGCTCAGGGGTGACTGGGGCGGCGATTTCCGCTTCGACAACTGGCATTGCTGGGACTTCAGCGATTGGCTCTTGAACAGCCGGCTCGGGAGTTGCGATTATTTCAGCCGGGGCAACTTCAACTGGAGCTGCTTCGACAGCGGTTTCAACGACTGGCTCAGGCAGGGGAGGGGCAACTTCTGCGGTTGGAATTGCCGCTGGTTGCGTGGTTGGTTGCGCGATTGTTGGGTTGCTAAGTTGGTTGACTGCGCTTTCTATGGTTTCAAGTTCGTGTTTGGCTGTTTCGAGTCCGTTGTTGAGGAGGTTGATTTCTACGCTGTAGGTGTTCTCGTCGATTTCTCCGGTAACGTGCTGTATCTCGTAGTTTGCGAGGAGAATTTCAAGGGTTTTGATTTGGTTATGTAAGTCTCCTGTTTTGGCTTGCATTTTATGGATGAGTTCTGTTTGCTGTTTTTCGACGTCGGCAATGGCTGCGGCGAGCTCTACGTTGAAAGAGTCGTAGGTTGATTGGGAGATTCTGCCTTTTTCATACAAGCTGGTTAGGGCTTGTTTCTTTTTCAGGGCTATCTCGTTTTCTTCATTTAAACGATTAAAGGAATGTTTCCACGAAATCACTTTTCGGCACCGAGAACTCATTGGCAGTTTAGCAATTAACGTTTGTTAACATGCGCATATATCGCTGACAGTTAAGTTCGGTTCTCGTAGGTTCGAAAATCACAATTATGCATACAAAACGCGGGTGTCGTTTTGGTGTTTATATCATTAAACAGTGAAAAAAAACATGTACACATTAATCGCTCATTTAACCTGTCAATTTACGCTGCGCAGATTTAATTGGCTTTTTTGGCAGCTGTTTGTGTCTAAAATTTGTCTTTTCTCTCAGGAGTGTTTGAAGCAGCCGTATGGCAGACCATCCGGCCAGAGCGCTGGTATGCGGGTTATCAGGATGCGGTTCGTTAGCGAAACGCAAAAACATCTCGCCAAAGCGCCATCTCAACCGAATTTCATGCGTATTACGCGTGACTTCTGGGTCAGAAATCACTTTCACTTGAACCACGGCAGGCTTAACGGTTAAAGCTAAGGTTGCAGCAACGTTCATTTCACGGGGAAAACGTCTAGCAGCCTCCTCTGCTACGCCTTCATATACGGTTTCCTCTTGAGTATTGACTTTTCCAAAGGCTTTGGGAGGTTTACGCGACGTCAACAGAACCTCATCGATACCGGCAAACGAGGCGCTTGCTATTGCGTCTAAGCCCCCAATTGCGCCGGAAGGCACGTGTACGTTGCGAAGGTCGACGGGCAAGTCTAAGAGGGCACCCGTGCTCATCACGATCAACTCGGCTTTTGTCTTCACAAGTTGAGGGATATACTCTTTGACTGCTTGCTGCGATGCCGCTTCGACAACAACTGTCGGCTTCCGCTTTAGCAACTCCTCAAAGCTCGAAACGATGCTGAGGGGAAACTTGAGGGCTTTCTTGAGTTGTTCAGCCTTTGCAGTGTCAACGTCAAAGACGATAAGTTCATCACAGACCACGAGTCCGCGTTCTATGGCTTCGGCGAGAACCGTGCCGATGGCACCACATCCGATTAATCCGACCTTCTTCATTTCTTAACCACTTCCTCATACTCTGCAACAAAGTGTACTCCTGGAAACTGCGTGACTTCCCTGCCAATTCCTTCTTCAGGCAAAACCAGCAAGCACTCAACCTTGCAGGCACCAATGATGTCGTTTTCGCCCTCCAAAATTGCCTCCGCACCGGACTGATCTCTTGCATATACTACTAGCTTCTTAATTGGCGTGTTAAGGGGGAGGTGCTTTTGGGCTTTCTCACGGCGGATTTCGCCAATGAGCTCGATGATTAGGTCACCATGTTTCTCAGCCAACTCATCCACCATTGCAGCGTTGAATATAGGCCAGGGCGACGACTGCAGACAAGCAAAGCCCTTCGCGTCCGCATACATGGCTTGGTAGATTTCCTCCGTCAAATGCGGAACCACTGGCGAAAGCATCTGCAGCACTCGATACAACACCTCGTATAGCGTATACTGCGCAGCGGCTTTCCTGACTTGCCCATGAACCTCAGGCCGATAAAGCCGATCCTTGACTGCTTCCAAATAAGCGTCACAGAACACGTGCCATGTAAAGTTGCGAATCTCGTCGACGGCAATGTTAAACTGGCATTTCTCGAAGGCATCAGTAACCTTCCTCACTGTTGTTTCAGTCTTACTAAGCATCCACCTATCTAATGGCTCAAGGCCAGCAGGCAAGTCCTTGCTGCTCACGTAGCCAGCCAACAGATTACTTGTGAAACCCGAAGCATTCCAGAGTTTAACGAGGAACCGTCGACCATACTCTACATCCTGCACCCGATACGGGATGTCCGAGCCAGTTGCGCCGCCGCCCGCAGCCCACTGCCGAATGGCATCAGCTCCATATTTGGCCAGCGCCTCGGGCGCAGCAGCGTAGTTCTTGAGGGACTTGCTCATTTTTCTGCCATCCTGGCCCAACACCATCCCGTTGATAAGCACGCTTCGATAAGCGGGTTCGTCGAATAACGCAAGATGTCTAACCAGCAGGTAGTACGCCCAGGTCCGAATGATGTCTGTGCCAGAGGGGTGCATACTGGCAGGGAAAAGTCTGTGCCAATCCTGACGGTCAGGCCACCCAGCATGAACCGCACAAGTAATCGAGCTATCCATCCAAGTATCAAAAACGTCAGTCTCACCTCTGAATTCTTTTCCACCGCACTTCGGGCACGCCTTAACATGTGGACCCTCCAGTTTGGGGTCAATCGGTACCCACTCGGTTTCTGCGAGAATGAGTTCACCGCAGTTGTTGCAGTACCAAACCGGTATCGGCGTCGCAAAAAGTCGTTGGCGGCTAATAACCCAGTCCCAATCGAGCGACTTCGCCCAATCTATGAGCCGGTTCCTCATGAAGTCAGGGTACCATACCACCTCGTTCGCCGCCTTCTCTACCCTATTGGTTAGCTCACGGGTCTTCATGAACCACTGTTTCCGCTCAAGAATCTCCACGTGTGCTTTACAGCGGTCACAAACGCCCACTTCCTGAACTATTTTCTCGGTTTTTTCTAGCAACCCGGCTGCTGTCAGGTCCTGCACTATGGCTGTTCGAGCTTGGTTCACGGTCAAGCCGTGGTATTTGCCTCCGTTCTCGTTTATTCTACCGCTTTCTGTTAGCAGCATAATTACGGGTAGCTTGTGTTTCATGACGGTTTTAACATCTTCTTTGTCACCGTATGTGCAAATCATAACAACACCAGTGCCAAAAGTGGGGTCCACACATTCATCCGCGATAACGGGGACCGACCTTCCGAAGAGAGGGACAAGCATAGTTTTGCCGATATACTTGCAGTAGCGTGTATCCTGAGGGTTTACTTCGATGGCTACGCAAGCTGGGATGAATTCGGGGCGTGATGTTGCAATCACTGCGTACTCGTGGGTGCCTTCAAATTGAAAGCGGATGTAGTGAAGGACCCCGTCGCGTTTCACGTAGTCGACTTCAGCATCGGCTATTGCGGTTTCGTCATGGGGACACCAGTTTACAGGGTGTTTGCCCTGGTACATGTAGCCTTTTCGATGCAGCAAAACAAAGCTCAACTGGGTTCGGCGCCAGTAATCGGGGTCCATGGTGCGGTACTCTGTGCTCCAGTCGATGCTGCAGCCAAGCTTCAGAATACCCTCTTTCATAATGGCGATGTATTTCTCGACGAGTTCCATGCACATCCTTCGGAACTGGTCTGGCGGCAAATCTCGCTTCCTGATATTGTTAGTTTTTTCCACTTGGATTTCTATGCCTAAGCCGTGGCAATCCCAGCCTTGAGGAAATAGGACGTTGAAGCCACGCATCCGCTTGTACCGCGCAACCATGTCAAAGTAGGTCCAGTTGAGGACATTGCCCATGTGCAGCTCTCCCGATGGATAAGGCGGCGGCGTGTCTATGCTGAACGGCTTGCGTTTGCTGTCGTTCCAATCGTAATGGTGGATGCCAATCTCTTCCCATTTCTGTTGCCATTTCCGCTCGATTTCCGCAAAGTTGTATTCTTTCGGCAAAGGTTGCATGTTAGTCAAATCCTGTCTATTGATTGCTTAGGAAAACTAAAATACACCTAAAAACATTATCCCCTCACAAGGTCTCGGGGAGCTGGGAAAAATATGACCCGGCTGAGAGGACGACTGAATCGTCGTCGACCCAATGAACCTGAACCAGGTAATACTGGCGGAGGGAACAAAATGAAACAAGAAACAACAGAACATAAACATAATTTTCCAACGAAAATACTAGCTGAACTTACCGTCTTTGTTGCCTTAAGCATTGTGCTCAAAGATGTTCTACCACCGATACTTGAGATGCCCCAAGGAGGCGCCATCACGATTGCCGGCTTGGTGCCTCTTATCTGGTTTGCATTGCGGAGAGGCACAAAATATGGGGTCTTAGCAGGCCTAATCTACGGAACCCTTCACGCCGTCCTGCCAGGGGCGTACATCGTGCATCCACTTCAAGGCTTGCTGGACTATCCTTTAGCCTTTGCAGCGCTCGGCTTGGCAGGCGGTTTCAAAAAGATTCCCTTCTTGGGAACAGCAATCGGGATCATCGGCAGGTTCCTTTGTTCATTCGCCGCAGGTATAATATTCTTCACGTCGTTCTCCATTGACGGAATAACCGCTTCAGCAATTTACAATGGTATTTACCTTATTCCTGAATTCTGCATCACAGTTGCCGTTATCTATTTATTGCTGAAAAAGAAGCTGCTCGACATATTCCTATAACGTCTGTTGGTCAAATCCGGAAGCCAGAGAGCTACACTGATAGATTTGTAGAATCAACAAGAATCTAACGGTTCAAAATTGGAAGCCAGCACATTTGTAGATTCAACTTGAGGGGAAAAAGACTGCTTATTTTTATTTCTTCAGTTCGGAGAGCATAAATTTTACGATTTCCTCGGCGATGTTGACTTTCGTGACCATCTGTAGACCTTTCCATCCGGGTTGGCTGTTTACGTCGCATATGCAAGGACCGTTGGGACCTTCGAGGATATCTACGCCGCTGACTTTGCAACCAACGGCGTTTGACGCTTTGACAGCTAACTCTTCAAACTCCTTGCTTAGGGTTGTGGGAGCTGGTCTGGCGCCTTGGCTGTAGTTGGTTTTCCAGCCTTCGGCAACTCTACGCATTGCGGCGATAACGTGCCCGTCTACAACGAACGCGCGTATGTCTGAGGTGCCGTGTTGCACGAATTCCTGGAGGTATATGACACCGTGTTGAAAAGTAATTGCCTTGAAGATTGTGAGGGCAATTTCTGCGTCGTTGACTCGGGTTGCGCCTATGCCCCTTGATGCCGAAAATGGGCTTAACAACTACGTCTCCGCCTAGCTCAGCGAAGGCTTTGACCGCTTCGTTGGCGCTCTCAGTCGCAAAGGTCCGCGGAACGGGCACACCATTGTCCTCGAGGATAGAGAGAATGTCATATTTGTCTACGCAGTGTTCGATAGCTTCAGCCGGGTTAATAACATAGAAGCCTTCTCGCTCCAGCTTGTAGAGCATGTCCATGCGGAAAACGAGTTCCTCTAGACTGCCCCGTCCGATGGGACGTATGATGAGGGCGTTTAGGTCTTTGAGTATGTCGATTTCTTGTTGATTCACATCTTTAACTTTGAAGTAAGGTTTGCTTCCTAGCTGGGCAATGAGTTTTGGAAAAGTGAAACACACGTAGGAAACACCATGCCTAGTCAGTGCCTCGCGGACTTGAGTGCTGCTCCAGGCTTCCATGTTTCGGGTAGCGATTCCAATCTTCACGCAGACTTCTTCCTTGACGGCTTTCTGCCAATGATGCATCTGGCTTAGTTCTTAAAGTTTCCGCGGAGAAACACACCTAAAATCTGTGTATGAAAGGCAGAAGCTGGTTGGCGTTTTCAAATTTCTCCGCCAGTGGCACATTCAAGAATGCACCATTGCGGTTATAGTACGGTGGACCTTTGCAGGAGAACAAAGTTAAGACTTTGCCTTCATGACTAATTTTGTATCCGTCGCGGGCTGATTCATGTCCCCGAATTAGGATTTTCACGCCAAGCCTCCGCAAAACTTTATTTGTGACTGCTTTTCCAAAAACGTTTCCCGCACCCCTTGCTGAAGGATAAACCCTGTCAATTTGCTCATCAGGATCGTTCCACAACAACTCTTCAAGTATAGTTTTGCGTGGGTGGAGTCTGACCGCCTCAGCGATTTCTTGGAGACTGCGAATTTTCGAAGGTAACCCACCGTGCACCATAAGATAACGTTCCTCCACGTAAACGGCGGCATAGAGATAGCTAAAAAGTTCCCGTAACCTTCTGGTAAACTGAAACCCATTTCTCCTTGAATTTGCGCTGAAGAAAAACGGGCAAATCATGAGGTGAAGCCAACAAGTCGCTTGGTCCTTCGTGGTTTCCCCTTAGCAAAACAACCTGTCTTGGGAACGCAAGTTTCAGGCTCAAAACAGCATAATACAGTTCAGGTGATTTTGGCCCTCTGTCACCGTAGTCACCCAGGAAAACCACTTTCGCGCTCGCGGATGCTGTCCATTTTGTCTAAGAAACTGCTCACAGCAAAAATTGATTCAAGACTTGACAGGTCACCATGCAAGTCTCCGATAACCATGGCTTCGCCAACTGGCTTTAGGCTTACGAGTTTCTCTGTCACACTGAAGCCGTTAGAATTGCTCTTCTTCTCTGTACCAGTTGTGCAATTGCATTGTTGATAAGCTGTATGAATTCTTCTGCTTGAACTGTTTCTGACTCTTTAATTGTTTTCAAAAAATCCACGGGCAGGTAGCTCCGTGAACTATTGGACTTGGATTTGTTTACCCATGAAGCTCTGCACGTTTGATTCGATTGTTTTCTTGAACCCTCGGATTCGCTCCAGCAGTTCCTGGCGTTGGTTCTCTTTGAAGTTTTCGTCAGTTTCGATGTTGCCCTTGCGAGTTTTGAGTGTCTCCATTTGCTGTTGAATTAGGCTAAGGCATCGTTTTTCTTCTTCCAGTTCCGGGGAAGCTAATAGCTGTTTCTTGCGTGCGGCAACCTCAAGACTTCTAGTTTGCAGCGGACCCAAAGAGTCGGATTTGAGGATTTCCGATACCGCTTGTTCGGCTTTGCGTTGCTTGTCAGGCTTCAGTTTCAGTTTGTCCTCAGCCATTAGATTCGTTAGTTTGTCTAAGATTTCCTTCAGAGTTGGAAGACCCGGTTTCTCCGCTGTCACGGCATCAAAGGGGGTTTCCATGTAAAGCCCAATCATCTTTAGCTCGTCTGGTGTTATGCCGCCGCCTCCCCCTGAAGTAGCAAGTGCCTGCATCTTCAGGAAGGGCTTCTGAAGGTGACTTAGCGTCTGTTTCAGCTCAGCGCTTAGAGTCTCAGTTTCCGCATCAAGCCGGGTTACTTCCTCCAAGGCTGCTTTGCCTTTTAATTGGACGGTCTGCAGTTCTAAATCTTTGATTTCCTTTTCAAGCCGCAAACGCTCCGTCTGAAGGGTTGTTTTTGTAGCGTCCACTTCCGCCAATTGACGCTCAAACGTCTGCAGCTCAGCAATTAGCTGGAAGGTTTTTTCTAAGGTCTTTGATTTGACGTATTCCTTGTTTAGGAAGTCATTTAGAGCGTTTACGGTTAGTTTGGTTTTCTCGTAAACTGTCAGGAATTTCCTTCGGTCCATTATGAAGAAAGGACTAATTTTGGGAAACCAGTTTCTTACGTCAATTTCGGTAACATTAAGGGTTTTTTGGGTTTCAGTCGCAAACGTGCTTAGGTTATCGAATGAGACCTGTTCTGGGAGTTTTAGTTTCTTTATCCTGTCGATGAAGAGTGCGGCGAGTTTGTTGAGGGCTCGGGCGCGATTGAAGACTTTCATGTTGCGCTTATCGATTTCCTTTTGGCTGATGTCCAAAAGCACCCTACTGGCTTCGGTTAGGTTTTGAAGGGCGAGGCGGGTTTGGTCGCGATGATCCTGAGCTTTTGCCTGGACGGGCGTAAGGATGGAGCCAGTTTCTCGTTCCAGCCAGGTTCTTAATTCGGTTGTGGAGAGCTTTGTTTGGGACAAAGTGTGCTCACTATACCATGAGTTAGGGTTTTCCCCATATTTATCGCCTTTCCCAATTTTGCATTTCAGATCTGCAACAGGGCTGTTCACTCTTTTTTGAGTAGCTACTCTTAAATAATTATGGTTTCCTTAGAACAGGAAAAGAGCAATGTTCATGAATACCAAAAAACTCGCCCTGACCATAGTCTTTGGCGCGCTCACGGTAGCCTTAAACCCAGCCTTCACAAACATAGCCCTCTACGCGCCCTTTGCCACGGGTCTCATCTATCAAATATGGGAAATACCAATCGTGATAGCCTTCCTCATAATCGGCCCCGTTGCAGGCGTCGCAATAACCTTATTAAATACTGGAGTCTTGTTCGCCGTTTATCCAGGGATTTTGCCGACGGGGCCCTTCTACAACCTCGCCGCGTGCTTGTCTATGCAACTTGGAATCTTCGTAGCTTACATAATTGCCAAGAAAATCACCCAACGCAATGGAAAAAACCCTCTGGGAGAATTTCAACTCAAATGGGTGGGATTATCAACAGCAATGGGAATTATTTTCAGAGTGTCTTTTATGTCGGTTCTGCTGTACTTTGCTTTGCCCCAACAACCTCCGATAGGTTTTGCCAATTTCGGGTTTGACCAAGCAGCAACAATCCTGTATTTGCCAGCGGCGGCATTCTTCAACGCCACACTGGCACTCTACACAATACCAATTGGCTACTTCATCGCAAAAACAGTCAAGAAAAACCTGAGACTAAACATAAATTAGGAAAGGATGGCTAACTAAACCCTTTTTCTCACTCTATTTCTTGAAGAAGAAAAAATTAGAAACCCAAAGATTCCTCAAGAACCGTAGGGTTGATTTCGCCGGCTTTAAAGACGTTTCCTGTTTTTGCGTTGTTCACCATAAGCACGGCTGGAGCGAAGAGGTTGTGATCTATCTTGTAGAAATCGCGGTCGGCTTCGCGGAAAATCTGCAGGAAGGGTTTGCCGTAGTCTTTTGACATTTTCGATGGGGCTTGTTCGACGGTTTTTTGGAGTGTGACTTCGTCGTCGGAGTCCACGGTGCAATATACCGTACCGCCGTAGAGGATAGCGTCGTTAGTTCGTGCCATTGCTACTTCGAAATTTTTGCCCAGAGGCGGAATAGGCGCGTATCCGCTTGCGTAACGAATAGTCTTTGGGTTCAGACCTAACGTGCGAAGTTTGTGGATGCCTACTTCGACGACTCTGCCTGTTACCTGGGTTAACCCTGCGATGCTCGCAGTTGGAGCTACAACTGCGATTAGGTTTTCGGGTTTAATGCTACAGGATGTGGCTACTTTTTCGATTAGGGCATCGGATGGGAGGTTGTTGCTCTCCAGAGTCAGGACGGCTTTGTCTGAGGCGTCTTTGTAGCCAATTTCTTCAAAAACATCCTTAGGTTTGAGCGCTAAAGCGCGTGCTGGACCGGATCCGATTGCTATGGAGCCATCTGCTTCTTTAATGCGCCACCCAGCAAACTGTGAACCGAGCGCTGCAATCGCGGGGTGATCGGTTGAGACGGTGATGGAGGGTAAGGTTATGTCGCCGTATGCTCTTGAAGCCAAGTTGAGCTTTTCCTGCCCCGCCCATGCAGAGTTCCGTGAGGATTTTGCCTGCTTGGAATCCACCCGGGGCATTGACTCCTGCATCTATTATTGTAGCGCCTGCGCTGCTGTTAGAGGCGTGAACACCGTAAAATGCTTGTTTATTTAGGAGTTTTTCTGCAATTTTCCATGAAAGTGCGTTTACGCTGAGGATTTCATGCATAGTTCCGCTTCCTTACAGGAATTTTTCATAATGTTTCAGTTGAGGATTGTTAGGTTTTGATACAAAGAGCTTACCTGTGCCGTTTTCTGCCAAGTCGCCAAGAAATACATAGAAGGGACCTTGAGCAGATTCGGTGTCATCTATCTTGACCTTCGGTTTTGAAGTGTCGATTGTGAAGGTAGGCATCATGTCTTCAACTAAGCCTCCGACTACAATTTTGCCGCCGACCATGTTAGCTCCCAAGCGGGGTCCCACGTTCTTCTCCACATATATCGTGCCGTCACTAATGTGGAAACCCAAGAAGGGACCAGCGTTGCCTTTGATTTTAATTGAGCCCGCCGCCCACGTAGCAGCCTGAGTCACTCCCAACGTTGCCGTCGACGATGATTTTACCCCCTTTCATGCCTTCGCTGATACCTCGATAAGGAGAACCCAAGTAATCCCCAGCGTCGCCGTGAATTTCAAGCAAGCCTTTCTTCATAACGCAGCCTGCCCATTGACCTGCATTGCCGTTCACGGTAATTTTGCCGCCAGCCATCTTCTCGCCCAGATGCATGCCAACGTTACCATTGATTACGATTTCGCCGTTCTTCATACCTGCACCGATGCGACGCACTTCGCTCACGTCGCCGTTAATTGTAATACTTGGGGTTTCGGATGGATCTTCTTCGATTTTGAAGAGGTCGCCCAGCTTCTTGAGTTTGTTGCCTTCGTAAGCTTGCAGTTCTGCGATTTCAGCGGCGCTTTTTCCTTGGAAGACTCCTGGAGTAATACATTCTGCGTAAATTGGGTACTTGAATTGTCTCAGTGGAGTGAGCGTTATCATTTTAAACGCCTGCCTTCACAGTTATTGCTTCTGGAACCTTGAGGTAATGGTCGTACACTGGGTAATTGTCGTATTCGACGGTCCAGTACTGCTTGAACTTGTTCCTCATATCTTGATCCACCTGGACTTTCTCTTTCGTCTCCACATCAAGCCACATGGTTCTGCCCTCGACGTTCTGGACTATTTCGCCGTCTTTGACGACGATTTTACCGTCTTTGATCGTGAACGCGGCGTTGCGGAATGCTCTGCGTACGACCTTGTACTTGTTTGCTATGTCGGTTGTTTCAGGGTTCACGTTGTAAATGGCTATGTCCGCGTCCGCGCCTACCCCTAAATGACCTTTGTTCTTAAGTCCTAAGGCTTTGGCTTGACCTGCACGAGTTACTATTGCAAGCTCGTAGAGGCTTAGCTCTCGATTCAAAGTAGGCAGTAAGCTCTTCTTCTGGCCTTTCTTGCTGCATCTCTTCAAGGTTGCCATGCGGGCTTTGTTGCTGATGAGCCAAGCGACGATTTTTGGGTAAGCAAAGAAGGGTCCGCCGTTGGGATGGTCGGTGGTCATGAATATTTTCCACGGATCCTCGATCATCAACGCCAACTCCAAAGCGATGCTCCACTGAATGGTGTTGACGGCGTTGTTCTTCTTGTAGTGGAAGGGTATGATGCCGCCGCTGGTTTCGGTCTCGACATCCCCATTGACCCATTTGTGCCCACTGAGCTGGAAGAGCGTGTACTCGAATGGACCGTCAGCAGTCATGGTTGTGGTGTCTGTAAATATGACTTGACCCATGTCGAAGGTCATGTGGCTGTGGTTGTTGATGTATTTGCTGATTTCAGGAGCAGCTGACTTCATGCTTCCCCAGCCGTCGCCGCCGAAGCTGCTAAACTGCAGGTGAGTAATGTGGGCAACTGGTCTACCGTCGCTAGGTACACTTTCTAAAGCTTTCATTGTGTCCAAAGTTGTCTGGTAGTTGCCTGGCAATCCTAAGTTGTTGGTGTGAAGGTGAATGCTGTGTGGCAAATTGAGCATTTTGTTAACTTTTGCCAAACCGCACATGATGTCTCTCGGCGTGATGCAGAAGTTGGGAACCTGATCGTCTATCGTGTGAACGTTTTTGCCAAAACCCCAAGATTCCAAGCCGCCTGGGTTAACAATTTTGATGGCGTAGCCTTTAGTTGTGTCCAGCATCCACGCGACGTGTCGGGCGCATCCCTCCAAATCGCCTTTCTGCAAGTATTCGAGGACAAACCACCAATCGCCAATAAGAGGATAAGTTGCCTTATCTAGAAGCGGAATATCATTCAGCTCTTCATGAGTGTGCTTGGCTTCCAACGGTGCCATAGACGGATTCATGACGGTTGTGTAACCCATCTTAGAGTATCGATAGCCAGTAACAAACGTTGACGGAATCGAGTAGCCGCTGCCTGAACGCGTCAAAAGCGTCTTAGATACTGCGTCTTTGATGTGGTCTTCAGGCCGAACTATACGGCCAGTGTTAACTTCTCCCCCTGCAATATGTGTGTGGATGTCAACGCCGCCGGGCATGACGGTTAAGCCTGTAGCGTCGATTTTCTTTGCTTTGTGTTCGTTGACGGTTCTAACGATTTTGCCGTTCTTTACGCAAATGTCCATGATTTCGCCGTTGATTTTATTCAATGGATCGAAAACGAAACCGTTTTTGATTATGAGTTCAGTCATTTTAAGCAACCTCAGCTTTCTTAGCCTTGATTATTCGGACCTCTTCGAGGATCTTCTTGAGAATTACCTCATCTGAGAGGACTCCTGCGGGGGGCTCCACTACTTTATGTAAGGGTAGAGGCACATGGTCCATGCGGTATGCTGTGCCATCGACTTCTATGCCAACAAACGCAGCAGGAAAGACTATGTCGCCTAGGATTGCAGTGGCGTTCATGTGTGGGTCGATGACAATGAGCGGGTGCTTCACCATATTCTTAACTGCATTCTTTGGGAAATTAGCCCCGGGATCTGCTGCGATGACCAGCGACGCGTCAAGTTCGTCCCTGAGCAGAACATCCATGCATGTTGTTTCGCCTGGGTTGTAACTTGGGAACCCGCGAGAAAAGTCAACTCCGTAGGGATAACCGCTTTGCCAAGCCGAGACGACGTTTGCACCCGTGACGTTGTAGTGGCCTCTCATGGGCATAATCATGAATTTTGTGCGCGAATTCAGGTCTCGAACCAGTTGGATTGCAACTTCGATGTTTCGGAATTTGCCTGCGGTTTGAGTTAAACCCATTCCGAAGAAGATTACACCGAACTCGCAGTTAATCATCGCATCGGCGACTGCTTCAAGGTATTCAACGGGTATGCCGCCGACTTTGTCAACATCAAGTTCCTTGTCTTTCACCATTGCTCTGAGTGCCTGCATCACTTCGTAGTCTTTGTTGGGTTCAACCTGGATGAAGTAATCAGCCATTTCCGCAGTCATGGTTTTTCGGACGTCAACTACGATGAGCTTGCGTCCGCCTTTGGACATTTCTGGGGGAACTCCGCCTACATAGCAGGCTTGAGGCTTAGAAGGATGAGTTTTTGGGGCCCCGCTTCTGAGAGCGCTTTCCAGCTTCTTCTTGCCAGCCCCTGCTTTGAGCTTTTGCATGTAAGCCTTCCACTCGCTCTTTTCGAATCGACCCTCAGTGAAGTTAGTATAACGTTCAAGGTGTCTTGGGTGTGCGCTCCAAGGGTCACATCCCCAGTAAATAACGAGGTCGGCCCTGTGCCTAATTTGTCCCAGCGTCGCTGTAGGTATACCCACCTCTTGGATGCCCAAGATGGAAGGTCCGTGGCAGACGACTGCTGTGTTATCCATTATTCCGCCAACTTCCTCAGTCAGTTCTACACCGACACGCTGGGCTTCGCTGCTCGTGCTGCTCCAACCGTAAAGTATCGGATAAGTTGCGCGCGCAAGAACTTCAGCTGCTGCGTGAACAGCCTCGTCCATTGAAACTGGGACGAGTTTTCCTTCTTTGCGCATCAGCGGCGTTTTTATGCGGTGTTCGCCCCTGTAGCCGAGGAATTTGCCTTCACAGACTGCACAACCGTTTTTCATTTTGACAACTTGGTTGTTTTCCACGGTCACTTCAATGTCGTCGCATAAGCAGCCACAAATTGGGCAGGTTACGGATTGGATTATTGTCATGTTTCTTACCTTCCAAATTCGCTCATCAGGAGTTCTTCCATGGTGAGAACTTTTTTGTCTGGAGCGGCTTGAACCTCAGCGGGGGTTCCTTTGAAAGAGGGCATTCCGATGCTTGTTGTGGCGTCGCTGCAAATAGCATTTGCCCATGGACCATAAGGGACGTAAATTAGTCCAGGAGTAATCCCGCGTGGGTACTTAACAGCTTTTAGAATTACAGATCCCACAGGCGTGGAAACCAGAATGTTACTATTGTTCTTTACACCCAGCTTTTTCATGTCGTCCGAGTCCATGTAACACATCGAACATGCGTCAAAATATTCGCGTGAAGCTTTTCCATACTCTTTGCCTACGCCCTGCTCGATTGTTCGACCCGTAAGCAGAGTCACGCGCAACTTTTGCTGCTCCATGATGATCTGACCTTATCCAATAGAGTTTATCTGGTTATATTTAAGAGTAAGTTTAGAAAAAATGAGAAAATCATCATTCAAGCAAGTTTAGAAATATAACAAGTATAGCACATCAAACAGTGATTCTCGACGGAACTGTGTAGATATTCATACGTTTTCCCCTCACAAACCCCGCCAAAGTCAAATTCGCATCTCTGCCCATAGCTACGCCTGAAGAGAGAGCAGCAGACAAAGAAGCAACAATTGGTAAACCAACCTTTGCGGCCTTAAACACTACGTCGCCTGACATGCGTCCACTCAAAGCCAAAAAACATACGCCGAAGTCCACCTTGATTAAGGCAGCCATGCCTATGACTTTGTCTACGGCATTGTGTCTCCCTACATCCTCAGCCAGCGCAACCAAGGAACCGTCAGCACGGTATATAGCCGCAACGTGCAGCCCACCCGTTTTCCTGAAACCTTCGGCTTTGAAGTTTAGTTCATTCACGCAGTCAAAAACCACTTTGGCTTTGACCCTCATGTCTGAGTCGACTACAGGGCTTTTTCCGGTGTATTGATAGGGCGAACCAGCGCCACACGCAGAAGTGATAACGCGTTGATGGAGCCTTGAGAGTCTCACGCGGTCCTCAGCTCTGATTCCAGGTTTCAGTTTGACGTTACAACTTCCCTCCGTTTCTTTAAGTGTTACTTCATCGATTTCGTCGATGGATTTCAGAATACCCTCAGAAAGAAGATGCCCAACAGATAGTTCCTTGAGATTTGTCGGAGAACACAGGATAGTTGCCCAGAAAGCCGCGTTCACGAATAGGTGAAAAGGAACTTCTTCAGCGACAGAGTCTGAAATCGTTTGCACTTTTCCGGTGGAAAGATCAATTCGTGTTATACCCACTTGAATCACCATGCAGGCACCAACCTTCATAAGCTAAGATCTGAATATTTCAAGCCTCGCCGGCGATATTAACCCTTGCGAAGCATTGCCTTCCCCGAAACCCTTCATATTACGGCTATTGGAGTTAGGTTTTGGAGAAAGACTCAAATAAGCTAAATAAAAACGTCGCCATAACTTTGGGTAGGAAGCACCATTAACGTCGGAGTTGAGGTTTATCTCATGACTCGAAGGGCTGCGATTATACTTGCAGGAGGAAAAGGCGAGAGGTTCCAAACCAATCCAGAAAAATGGCAGGACAAATCTCTCGCACCTCTTTTCGGCAAGCCTCTTCTGGTTCACGCGGTTAAAAACGTAAAAGCAACTGTGGATGAAGTCGTAGTCTGCGTGAACGAAGGAAAACGTAAAGAGAATTACTCTGAAGTCTTGAGGGCGCATGACGTAGCCAACGTTAGGTTGCTTGTAGACGAAAGATTTGACGGTTTAGGCGGTCCGTTAGTTGCAATTTTCACTGGCTTGAAACATTTGGACGCTGACTACTGCCTAACTCTTCCAGGGGATATGCCTCTTGTGCAGCCAACAGTCATTGAATACATGTTTGAAAAGGCAAAGGGCACATACGTGGTTGTGCCTGTTTGGCCTAACGGAAGGCTAGAAACCCTCATCATGGTCCTTGAACGAGAAACATCTTTGCAGATCGCGGAAACTCTCTGTATGCTGCTACGGCCCCGATCAGACGACATTATCAGGGGAACCTCTAACGTTGACTTCGTATCCATTATTGGCGAAATCAGCCTAATCGATCCAGAACTCAAGAGTTTCGTTAACATCAACTCCCCCCAAGATTTGACTAAGTTGCAACCACGCCGTGTCGAAGGTATAGTCACGAAAAACCTCCACGTAAAAAGAGGGTCTCTGCCAACTGTTGAAATGAAGCAATTAAGGAAGGCCGCTGTTCTTTTTCAGCAAAGAGAGTTTTTGGAAGCTTCAGATGCTTTTTCAAATTGCGCTGCCGCTTTTAAGAAGAAGGGAGTCTTGTTCTGGACTGCTGTAAGTCGGGAAAACGAGGGCAAAAGTCTCTTGAGGTTGTCTGAGGGCGAACCAAGACTTGGTGATGCCCAGACCTCCAGGGGCAAAATGGCACTTCTCGATGCGGCTAGCGCATATGGATTGGAAGCTGAGGAGCACGAAAAGTGTAGATGTTACTTTCTTGCTGATCGTGCTCGAAGCGATAAGTCATGGTGCGAAAAACGCTCTCAAAGTCTGAATTGAAACGAAAGTGGCGACTTATCCGCGGTAGCCATTAAGCAAAACTAACGCTATGGTCGCGGCAGTTATGTCGGCAGTGGTTCCTGGATTGTAGTTGTTGCCATATTCACGCAGTTTCTTGTCAAATAGCAGAAGGCTTTCTCTGCCCTTTGGAGTGACCGCACCGCCTAGAGCAAGGATATTCTTGGCGTCTTCGGAAATTGCCATAGCTTTCTCCAAACCGACTTTGCGAGAGATGAATGTATCTGGGCGCTCAGCTAGAACCTTCAGAAATGTGTGGATTATGGCTGCGTTTAAGCTCCTACTTTTACCGCGCAATTGTTCGGTGAGGTAAGGGTAGCCTATGTCGAAGGTTATCGGGAAATTGTTAACCCATTCAAAACAGATATCGTCGTACCCTGCTGCTATCTCGAAAACCTTGAAAAGAGAAACGTTTTCCTCAACTATGCGCGCTTTTGATGCGGGGTCGCTCACGGAAAGGTCAGGTGCATCATTTAAGCCGCTGGGTTTTGCAATGGCTATTGCGTCATAGAGACAAACCGCGTCTTGCGCAGTGGATGATTCAACGACCAGCTTCATGTTTTCTCTAAGTTCTTTGAGATGGAATTCGCCTTTTCCATTCATTGCTGTCATCCCCGCAGCTACGGCTAACGGAATGAAGAGCATTACCGTCCCTAACAAGGTGTTGCCCCCTCTTTGCCAATCAGCGATGTCGGCGACACAGTTCCTTATTAGCTGACCTATGCAGGCTTCGCCGATTGGGAGTTTCCCCTCTTGAATAGCAATTCCTCGTCTAGCAGCTTCTTGAAAAGATGGCGCAGCTGCAACTGCAGAAGCCAAGAAATGTTCCACTCGGGTACCTTCAAATCCAACTACGAGGTTTACGTTGCCGGGTTTATTGGCGCTGACTTCGAACAGAATTGCCGTTTCCAGACATTTGGAAATTTGTTTTGCCTTGTCAAGGTGAACCATGGATTAATGCACAGTGGTACTGGTTCCAAAAAAGGTTTATTAACGTTATGTAAAAAAGTACAAACAATTGAAGTATGTTACACAATTGATGAGGCGAATTTTTCATGCGTGCTCGGGAAGGAGATCTGATTAGAACCGGCGACAACGTCATCTTTGACGTGAAAGGATTGGTGCATCCCCCAGAAAAAACTATAGCGTTCCCAAGGTACATTCCCAACCCGGAAGGCACCCGTGGGCGCGGTGGAGAAATGTATGACAAGATATACAATTTGGCTGAACGCTTCCTGTTTTTGCAGCGAGTTGCCCCAAACCTCTTGGTGGGAGATCCAGTTTTCGGGGAGAGGCTGTGCGAAGTCCCAAATAGCGCGATCACTAAGCATTATGATCCCATCAAGACGCTTGAGAGACTACGAAGGGCCAAGAAGCTGCAGCCTCTGGAGCAGAAAGCAGTTATGCTGACGGAAGAGTTGAAGGAGGCATCTGATATCCCGTGGAGTAGTATAGGCATATCTGGCTCGGTGATGGCGGGATTGTTCACGCTGCAAAGTGACATAGATCCACTCGTTTACGGGTCGGAAAACTGCCGGAAAGCTTACGAAGCACTACAAAATCTCAGTCTCTCAACGTCCAGCTTTAAGGCTTACACTCGGGAAGAATTACTTGCGCTTTTCGATTTCCGTTCGAAAGATACCAATATGACCTTCGAAGACTTCGAGCTTGTCGAAAAGCGAAAAGCTTTCCAAGGAAAATATGATGGGACGGATTATTTTGTTCGCTTCGTGAAAGATTGGATCGAAATCCACGAGAATTACGGTGACATCTGCTACGAGCACGCGGGGTATGCCAAAGCAGCAGCAACAGTCGTCGACGACACCGAGGCTTTGTTTACTCCTTGTATATATAAGATAGAAAACGTCGAAGTGCTGCAGGGACCCAAACTTATAGATATAAAAGAAGTCGCCTCGTTCCGCGGCAGGTTCTGTGAACAAGCCAAACCGGGAGAAAGAGTGTTGGTGCAGGGCAAAATCGAACGGGTCACGGACAAACGCAAAAACAGTTGCCACCATCGATTTATCATCGGCAACCAGCCAGCCGACTACATGACGCTGTCAAAGCTTTAGGTCTGAAACTTTAAGCGTTTGCTCGTAGTACCGCGGACAGTAGGTAAGCGTTATCTGAAAGAAGCTGCCCGATGGCGATTGGACCTCTTCAAGGTTGCCCTCCACGATTACTGTTTCGTCTTTACATACTTGAAGACGGAACTCCTCCATGTACGAGACCACACGTACAGCTTCTATGGCCTTCTTTGACCCACTCAGAACTTCAAGGGGCTCAACACCATAAACTGACGGGATAAACGGACCGTCCGCATCTGCAACCACACGAGCCTTCACTCTGACCCATTCCTTCGTCACAATTTTTGTTTCAGGATTATACTCGCTGAAAATTTCGCTCCAGTCTTTGACTGGCTCAAACTCGGCTTTGACGGTTCTTCCGCCTTCTCGGTCATCATACAAACCGTAGATTAGTTTGCGTCTTTGGTGCCACATGAACTCTTTGACGCTGAAGTTCTTGAACCGCCACTTCTTCCCAGCCATGGCAGAGGAAGTTTCGAATTCATTGCGGAATCCAGACAAGCCGTCGCCGTAAAGGTCGCCTAAAATTTCACGCATCTTGGCGATTTGTTTTCCACCGTAAACCAGAAGGTCAATATCCGAGTAGTCAGGATGGTGGAAACCATGCAGCATCGATCCGAAAACGCCGAAGTTTTCCGCTTCTAAACAAGATCGTTTTAAGGAGATTTCGAGTATCCGAAGGGTAACGGAAACTAGTTTGTCGGGTTCTTCTCAGCGACTAGCGTCCTCTAGCCTCTTTTGTGGCTGGCGTACCTCTACTATGTCTGTCCTTTTTGACGCCCACAACTTTGATCCCAAGCATTTTGTGCATGAACGTGTACTTAGGATAGTTTTTGAAGTGAATTTCCAGCCTTCATCGTCGTAGAATTTGTAGAAAATTTTCCCGGACTGCTCCGCCGTTCCGAAGCGCGCGTGGGTCCTTGGACTGGAATATGTCTGCCGAAGCGTATTCGGCGTCGCATATGAAAGCTCCTCGGGGGTGGCTGTAGCCAAAGACGCGAAAAATTATGCCTTCTTTTGTGATTATGCCGTCACGGTCCCGAAGCTTCAAAGTGGCCAAATTTGTTCCTCCTCAGTCGTTGCGGTGCCAACCACAACTTGGTAAGTAACGGCGTCGGTTTTGACAGATTCAACTTTCTCCAGCATACCCGAAACCTTGATTTTGTCGCCGCTGCGGGCAACGTTTCGGTAGCAGCCGATGTTGCTCAGTATGCAGCTGGGAAGTTGGTCTGAGGGGAGCTTTGACTTTTCATCGAGCGGGGTGTAATCTCTAATCCTGTAGATTGCTGGACGGAAAATAGCTTCAGTGTCGTCGCCCACGATGCACTGGAACTTGAGCTGAGCCTTAGGAACAAAGCGGGATTCGCCGTACTTTTCGGTTACCTCGTTGGGCAGTCGGGCGGCCGTGAACATCCAGATTTTGTCTTTGTATTTGCCTTTGAACTTGCGGGCGTGGTCCAGCTTATTGCCGAAAATGTACCGCAAGGTTCCAGTCTCGACGAGACGCGTCGATGGTTTCCTCTACGACACGGAAGTTGCCTGAACCGTAAACGACAAAGTCTATGTCGCTTTCTTGCTGTGCATGTTAAGCGCGATGGACCCATGCATGCCAAAGTGATTTAGCATGACGCCTGATTCTTTGCTAAGTAAGCCTATAAGCTCCAGCGCCATCTTCTGCATTCGGTCAAGCTGCTTCAGCTTGAAAATGGCTTGCAAGCAGTCTTTGGGAACGAAAACTTGGTCGATGTTCTTTATCGGGGCGCTAATGAGTTCCTTGTTGCGGAATGGGCAAAAGTACAGATAATCGGGGAAGTTTTTGCGGAAGGTTTCAATGAAAGACTGATAATTTGCTGCAGTGTACAGTTTTTCGGCGCGAAACAGTTTCTTGTCGCCGAATTTCCAGGTCCGTTCCAGCATTTCTACATGGAAGAGTTCCTGGAACTCAGCTGGGAATGTACTTTAGGAAATGCAAAGACGCGGCTCTCTGGATGCTCATAACCTAGAGTGTTAAATATGAAGCCTTCTTTGGTAACGAAGGTGTCTCCGTCGCTTGGAACCCAGTTTGCTGTGGAAGCCGTTTCTAATGCACCGCGATATGAAAGAAAGATGAGTACTAAAAAACATATTGCACACGGCAGCCTACTTTAAGGCTAAGGTTACACTTCGAAGACGCATCACGGAGGGCGGTTGTACTTGCTTTCCAATTACTCTCTTATTGAAATAATTGAAGTCGCTTTTCTTCGAAACCCTGAAGTGAAAACGCCAAAGTTTTTAAAAGCTTTGCTAATAGACACTGTAGAGAGGGAATAACTTGGTAACGAAGAACTATATCCTTATGTAGTTTTTCTTCCATCCGAGGAGAAAAACAAAGTTCTAAGCGCTATTTTCGGCTCTAAAGCCGCTGTCGACTTGCTCAAATTCAGTCTGGAGCAAGGTGTTGCAAAAAGCATCTACCAAAAGGATCTCGTCAGCAAACTGAACTTCAGCAACAAGACCATAATTGAAAACCTCAAAACACTCACAAAACTCCGTGTTATCGATGAAGCCATGGAGAAAAATGAGAAAGAAGGCAGAATCATCTGGGTCAAAGCTTACAAACTTACCGATTTGGGAAAATGGTTTGCTCTCCTATTGGCTGATGAAGAACAGATCTCTGAGCAAGAGAAGGCGGAAATCATGCAGAACCTCTTCCGCGTCTACGTGAAAATGGTGAAGGGTTTAGCTGAGGAATTGCACATTGACAAGAAAATGTTTTTCGAAATCTTCAGAGAAGAGATGAAAACTTGAAGCAACCAAAAGTCGTCTCCATCATCGGCACTAAAAAATCTGGCAAAACTACCACAACTGAAAACCTCATTGCTGAACTCACCAAACGCGGATACCGAGTTGCAGCCATAAAGCACGTTCCAGAACGTGAAAACTTCACCATAGACACGCCCGGAAAAGACACTCACCGCTACGCGCAACACGGAGCCAAGACTGTCATAGTTGTTTCAACCAACGAAATAGCCACAATCGAGAGAGTATCAGCTGATACCGTCCCATTTGAAAAGCTAATAGAAAAATGCTTAGGTAACGACGTCGTCCTAGTCGAAGGGCTAAAACAAACCGTTGCCAAAAAAGCTGACGTGCCCAAAATTGCTGTCGTAAGAACTGAGGAAGAAGCAAAAATCGCCGAAACAGCCTATGAGCCTATAATCGCTTTCAGCGGACCCTACGACACACATAAACTTATTCCTAAAATTCCATACGTAAACGCCCTGGAAAGTCCAGGGAAACTGGCTGACCTAATCGAAGATAAAGTTCTCAAAAGATAGAAGGCGTTTCGTTGGGTTGTGGGGTTTGGAGATACTTTAATGGGGAGAAGGGAGAGCATGGAAAAAAGTGTGATGTCTCCAAACCTTTCCACCCAACCCGTATTCCTTTTTTTGTCCCCTTGACACGCTGCTAAAGTGCTTTGAAGGCTTCAAACCAGCGGTTGTACAATGAAAGCATATCCACTGAAACGCTTGGTTTTCTGGCGTCGAAAATGTTTCGGAAATCAATCATGGTTAAGGCTCTGGGTTTAGCTTCTCTGTCCACGGCTTTCCCTGATTCGAAGAATTCGCCAATAAGTGACAACTGTGCAGATTGGCAAACATCTCGGATATCGCTGCCTGAAAAGCCCTCGCTTAACCTTGACAGCTCATTTAGGTCAACATCTTCGGAAATCGTCAAGTTGCCAGTGTAATGCCTCAGCATGTTCACTCTAGTGCCGCTATCAGGCAGCGGAACAAGGATACGTTTCTGGAACCTGCGTATGAAGGCCCAATCTAAATCCCACGGTTTGTTAGTAGCACCGATAACGTAAACGTGCAGCGCTTTGCCTTTGTCCATTATGCCATCCATTTCCTTGAGGAACTGGTTCTTGACACGGATTTCTCCGCCCACCTCATTCGAGTGAGTGCCCATCAAAGAATCCAACTCATCTACGAAGACAATAGCTGGTTTGCCATCGTTTGCGGATTTTCGGGCTGAAATGAAAAGTTTGGAAACGTTCTGCTCAGCTTCACCCAGCCACTTGCTCATAATTGAAGCAGCATCTATGCTGTAGAAATTCGCGTCGATTTCCGTTGCAACAGCAGCTGCCAGCAATGTTTTACCGCAGCCAGGAGGTCCAAACAACAAGATCCCTCTGGGCCATCCTAGCGGGAACAAATCGGGCCTCTGAACAGGGTAAACTATGGCTTCTTTCACAGCTTTTTTGGCTGTTTCCAAGCCGACAACTTCATCCCATCTCACCATGGGTTTCTCAGTAATTATGAGTTCTTCGCCTTCCGCTTTGCCTTCAGGTGTTGTTTTCTCAACTCCGCTTTCCTCGGCTTCCCGCTCCATTTCGTGGCGGACATCCTGAAGGGAGACTGATCCTTGCAAAGCTTTGATTCGTTCTTGGTACGCAATTGCCCTTTGCACGTAGACTTTGTTTAATCCGTATTCTGGGTAAAGCTGGACAAGCTGTAGAAGGCTTTCAATGGCTTTCTGGTATAGTGTTATGGCTCGACCTTTGTTGCTTTGCTTATCCATTTTAACAGCGTCTAATGCGTATGATGTTGCCGCTTTTTCAAGTTCTTGTGAAGCACTCATATTTTCCCCTCTCATCCTCAACAGTTTACTCTGGCGATTTTAGCTCTATTTTTATTCGTCCCTTGTTGCCTAAGCTTTCAAGGGCTTTCTCTATTTCAGTATTTGATGTTTTCAATTCACTGGAACAACGTGAAAGATCTATTTCACCGTTACTCTTCCGCACATACTCTAATAGCATATCCTCAATCGAGGGCTTTTGGACAGTCAAAGAGATTTCCTTAATTTCCTGCTTCTTGTAGGAAAACACGGTTTGAGAAGGAGTCCTGTCAGATTCCTCTTGGGACTTGTGACCAATAACCTGCGAACTTGAGGCTGACAGAGCGACAAGCTCACGAACCGGAGCAACTTTTTGCTTCACGGGCGCAGTCAAAGGAGGTTCGGGTAGAGTTTCTGCGACTTTCTGTTCAAGGAAAGTTGAGACCTCCTTGAGAATTTCTTCTCCACCTGGAGTCTTTGTTCCCACTTGAATGACTTGATCAGCGTCCGCGGTGACTTTGGTGGCATAAAGTGTTTCGCTGATGGTGCTTTGGACGCTGTTGAGTTCAGCGGAGACATCCGGTAGAACCTGGAAAAGCTCTTGGGACACACCCTGCAGCAGCTTAAGCGCAGGCTTCAAATCTAACACAATCTCGCTTAGCTCTCGAATAGTTTCGAGTCTAAGCACGACTCGCTCGATTGCAAGGTGAACGTTATAAAGGAATTTGAGGAGTTTGCGAACTTCTGCGAGCTCGTTAGCACAAACTGAAGCGCGTTCCTTATTGTTTTTTCTTAAGGCGCTCATGCAAGTCTCAAAAAGAATCTTATCGCGTTCTTTTAAACGGAAGCTTGCTTGCTCTAGTTTGTTTTGCTGAGCTCTAAGTGTATAAATCGACTTTGTTGCAAGTTCTTTCACAGGTGGAGGAGCTTGGTGGGCGGATATGACTTTGATTTTGTTTCCCTCCGCACCCAGCTACCGTGTCCACTGTGTTTCTGGTTAGATTCCAGCTTTTCCGACTTCTTTAACGTAAACTACAACAGGGGGTTCTGGAAGATCAGAAGACTGAGGCACCGATTCGGTGTAGACCTTGGATTTCTGTTCGGGCAACTTCGGTTCAGCAATAGGTTGTGAATCGCCAAGTAGTATGTTGGAGAGTTTGCTCTTGACAGACTCCATGTCGGCTTTCTCCGCGTTGGTTCGTTTGATGGTTTCTTGCAGCTGTGCAAAGGATGTTCGGTAGGCTTCGTCGGCAATCTTCCCAATTTCGTGTTCCAATTCCAGGTAGAGAATGCTATAGCTTAGAGTCGTTAGTTCTTCTTCGCAACGATTCATTCCCTGAATTGCCTCGTCGATAGAGAATCTGTGCATCTTTGCGAAGTTGGCTCAGGACTGTGGTGAAGTTGTTGTGGAGTTCCTGATAGAGAACTTGAGCAATTTTCTTGTTTCTCAGTTAAGTCTTTGAGGGCTTTGTCCTTGCGCCATATGAACGGAATCTGGTCGTAGAATACTGCTGCTCTGGATTTGACTTTTGACAAGAATGTAACGTCAGCACCATTGAATACGAAGTATTCCATGGGCTGCTTTGTGAATCTTCCATCGCTTTGTTCAATAAATGCTGCTTCAAATTTTCCACTAGGAGAAGTGGCGAAACATACTATCTTGCCAACGGATCGTCCATATTCGTCTTTCACTGGTTTGCCAATAGAAAGAAAAAGATTGGAGAGTGTTTGAGACATTTTCTACACTCCTAGAATCCTTGGGTTGATTTTTCCGTTTGCGATGATGGCGTTGCGGGCATTCCTGGCGGCAGATCTGGGAACTTGTCTTTAATCTTCTGCTCTGCAACTGTTGCTGCTTCGTTCAGTATGTTGGATGCGTCTTCGTTTACAGTGTCGAAGTTGAGGGTCATTCCTGAGCCTTGGCCTGCTTCAATCATGATTCCGCTTAGCATGTTTCCTATTTCGCCGAGTTCGTTTTCCGCTTCGGGGAACACGCTTACCAATCCTGCTCTTACTGATCGAAGAACGCCCACTGCTGGACCCAGAGTGGATACCACGTCACCTAGTTCGGATACAGTTCGTAACCTTAATGTGATTTGTTCAAGAGCAAGTTTAGCATTCATGATAAGCTTGGACATCTTGCGGACTTCGGCTAACTCATTGGCGAAAACATTTGCGCGTGCGGTGTCATGCTTGGTGTATGCGTCTACAATTCTTGCAAAGATTGCTTTGTCTCTTTGGCTGAACCTTTCAGTTGCTTGATCGAGCTTCTGTACTTGAAGCTCTATGCGTCTGACAGCAAAGTCAAGTCGTGGTTTTAGCGGACCTGGCGGCTTCACAGCGTCTTTAATGCGATTGCTGAACGGTGTTTCTTCTTTTCTACTTTCCCATTTTTTAGCGAACCTTTCGGACAATTATATTCCTCCGAACAACAGTGAGATGCGTAGAACAATCTTATACATTGTTAACATGATTTCAATATGGACGTATATATGTAGGGCTATACGTGGTCTAAAAATTGGTTTTTGGCTTTAATTGTAAGAGTGAAGGCTGAGTCGAGTGTCTGGGGGTATTAGACATAAACATGTTAGTTAGACTAAAGAGCCCCATAGCATAATTGCTTTACAAAGGTGAAAACTAATGAATGACAGATTAAAAATATTCGGAGTCATTGCGCTCTTAGGTTTCATGGCAGGCGTCATCGCGCAGCTGGCAGCAACATACTTCATCCCGTGGATGATCACGATATTACCAGTTCTAGGCAGTCTCTCAAGCTTTATGATCTCAGGCGTTGCCGGTGCATGTCTAACCGTGTTGGTTGTTGGCGCATGGGCGTATATGACAGGTAACCGAAATAACTAAAAAGAAAGCACCACCCACCCTTTCTTTTTAACAAAATCCCAGTTTATTTAATCTAGATTTTTCTTCGGAATCTTGCGAATCGCTTTTGCGATGAAAGCATGTACCAAAAAAATCTAGTTTGTAATTGTGGACTCAGTAGCGGAAAAAGACTTCACAGGCCTACAGCTTAAATTTCCCCGCTTTCAGCCTCGTCGTACCTCGATATCTTCATAGTCCAAACTATGAGTAACAGGGACTGACTTATTTATGCTTCCAAACGAGTTGGATACCTTCAATCATTATGTAAGGCACAAAGCCAACTTTGCTAAGTTCCACAACTTCATCGACAATCTTTGCTGCTCTGAAAACACACCGTCTTTTCTGCTACGCCCCCAAAGACTTACAAACGCGTTCAAATGCACCTCCAAGACTCTCCAAAACTGCTAGATAGAGGAGAAAATTCTCATCAAAAACCCAAAAAACAAGCTATTTCCCAAAAATCACCACAAAATCAAGCAATCACCAACAGTTACTTCCTCTCAATAAGAAAAATTTTTCTCATACGTCCATCATTTTTGGAACAACAGGTCAAATTTTAACAACAAAAAACAAACCTAAGCATGTTGAAAAAGACAAATGGTCAAACTCTTTGACCCATTCCGCAGAATCTAAAAGCATATTCAAGTTGCCTGAAAAAGTCAACCGTTCTATTTAGTTGGAATCGAGTCTCCCAGAAAAATCGTTTCTATCACATATTTGATGATTCGTGTTTTGTCTGTGGACATATAGATGTTTGCGGATGCTGTTTGTCCAGAACTCAAAACCAGGGCGGTTCCGGGCGTTGAGGGAAGCAAAAAGTCAGGCACAGTTACGTTAGTTGCGTTAATCGCGCCGTTTCCATTATACAACTGAGCGGTGAAGTAAACGTATGCTGTGCCGTCGGCTGGAGAAATAGGAAGCCCATTTGGCGGTGGTGGCGCATCTTCTGAGGTGTAGTCGTTTCTCAGTGTGACGGTAACGATGAAAAGGGAGCTTCCGGCCTGCACAAGTTGGCCTGCAGGTGTGGTGTAGGTTTCGTTTGCGTTGCTGTAGGAATATGTGGCTGCGATCAAGTAGATTTTGCTCTTTTCTCCCTGGTACATAAGGTAACCTTTGCTGGAAGACTCAGCGTTCTGGCCTGCAAATTCGATGCTTAAGAAGAAGGTTATGATTGCCGCTGTAACGACTGTTGCCATTGCAAGTAGCGCGATGATCTGCAGACTTCTTTTCATCTCGTCTTCTATCTCCCGAGTCAGGCATCAAACTTGGAGTTTGCTATCCTCCCTTGACGTAGACAGCGGTTGTCCCTCTCAGAACTAGTCTTGCAAACGAATGATAGGTGACGCCGCCCGACCCTAGCTCTCCGGAGAAAAACGTCAGGTGAACAACCCTACCTATTTCTGGCTTGCCGTTCACCATGTTTACAATGTCATATGTTTTTATTTTGTCTGCCATCTTTTGCGGGTCAAAAGTGTAGAGGAATGTTCCATTGTTAACTGGCAAAACGACTTCCTCTAGAACTGCTCCAGGAATTATGGCTGCCACGTAGATTTTTGAGGCAGTTGTCTGACCAGTCACATTTAAACCCGTCAATGGAGAGAAAGTCTGCTGCCTAGGCATTGTGAGAGTAATACCTGGACCTGGAGAGGTAGCGTTTTCGAGCACGTATATCCACCCACCAGCTTCGGGTAAACCTGGTACTCTGCCTTGAAAACCGTTCCATGTTGCGTTTATCGTGTAGGTCCATACGCCAGCCTGGTCAAGTGGCCATTTATCTACAGCTACGAAGTACCCATATTGGTCTCCCATGCCTCTTGTCACTCTTGTTGTGTTGTCTGGCGCAGTCAGAGCAAAAGTTACGTTACATGGCACGATGGGGTCTATTTGCAGAACAGCTCCAAAAGTCGCACCAACTTCGTATGTTGATCCTGGTCTTATTGGCACAAGGAAAAATCTGGAGGATTGACCATCTGGACTGAACAGATCTTCGTCGCCGGGTCCTATAACGCGATTGTTGTTTGTTCCCTTCGGCAGGATGAAAGCGCTAGCTTGGTAACCCGCATACAGTGGAGTTTGACCTTGTGGTCGGATAACTACGCCGCCCAACAAACGGTAGATGTCTCCAGGAAAGTCACCGTTATTTGACGCACCTATCTGGTTTCCGAAGTTGTTGTTGCTGGTAGGCCAGTAGGGCGCTCTGATTAGCCCGTGTGCAATTATGAATCGGGAATTAAATCCCGGTCTCGGAGCTGACCCATAATAGTATTGCTTGTCTGTTATGTACTCTGGAAACATTTCGGGTGACAGGTTGTTGCTTGTTTTTATGACGAGGTTAGTCTTTCCTATCGTCTGCAACCCCGAATCGTACGTGGCATTGCTGCCTTTAATAGCATAAGTTAAGACAGGCTCTATCTTGTTTGCGCCCTGATACTCACTAGCTATTAGCAAGGCATCGCCAGAATTGTACGGGAAATTGATGTGCTGAAGGTAAGTCGTACCGTTTGGAGCTACGTAGCCTTCTTTTTTTGTTTCTCCGCGGTCAACGAGGCTACCACCGGAGGCGGTAAGTTTCTTTCCTTGCGCGTCAATAGACGAGTTAGCAGGATAGACAACCCCAGCGTGTCTCATTGCGCAAACCCAAAGAACACCTTGAGAGTCCACATAAGTCGCGCTTACAGTGGCGTAGTATTCTCCTGGCGAGCTAAGCGGAAGCGCCATCAAACCCTGGGCTGCACCAAAAAGTCCGCCTGCAGTTGCCTTTCCTTTAGACACAACCGTTGTAACGTTACTTGAGTCAGAGTTTGCGAAGAGCTGTGACCTAACTGTTACATTGGCTGGCACTGGAGGGTTGAAGGCGAGATCTCGACCGTAGCGGTTTCCGACGTTATAGGGCATACCTTGGAACGTTGCAGTTGCCAAAGTTAGTCTCTCAGCGATCCAGAAGCTGTAGTTTCCCCCGCCACTGTAGCGGTTGCCCCAAATATCCTGAATCCAGCCTTTTGCCTCAACCGTATAATTCCCGTATAATGGCGGTTTCCATGAGGTAAACGTGGCATTTTTGGTTGTTACTCCGTTTCCTCTTCTGGCTATGAATTGAGCTGTGCCAAGATTCACTACTGTGCCGTTTGGAAGGTTGATTTTTATTGACCATTGCCCAGAGGTGTAATTCCATGGAATACTGCGCTGGGTGTTATCGTTTTCAAGCAAGAACAAGGGTTCAAGATTGTAAGCCAAAGCAACGCCATTAACGTTGACTTTTGGAAGAATAACGTCGTCATGAATTAGGTTGCGCGGAGAAATCGCCACTCTTCCCTCATCTTCTCGAGCAACGACGCCTCTGTAGCCATTCGAGTTGTAGTCCCAAAGCAGGACCCAGTAAGGCTTTCTAGTTATCGTTGAAGCATCTACCCAATTGCCATTAACATCCCATCCACTGGCTTCGATTTGTGGGGAATACGCGCACGAAATGCTATTGAGGGTTTGGGGTCTTGTTCCTATCGTGTTGTTGTTGAAGTCTATGTACCTTGAGCCAGATTTAAGTCCCAAATCTAGCCTTAACCGGTATATTCCCGGAGGAAGGTTGTTGGGTAAATCAAAGCTGCCGTAGATTATGCCAGTCGTCCATTGCGTGTCGCCTGACAACGTGAAGTTTGAAAACGGCACTTCAAGCATGATGTCCACTGGCCCTCTTTGAGTGTAGCTGTTAAAACGGGAGACAGCCGCGCTTCCGCCTCCTTCAATTGGGAGACCTGCAGGAGTCAATATTGTGGAGACGGTATTATCCCATGGAACATGCTGGTTTCCTTGTGGGTCAAAATCCCTTTCAGCCGTCACTAATACGGTGACGTTGCTGATTTGAGCGGAGTTAAGAGAGCGAAACTCGGTCAATACTTCCTTGGAAATGCTGACCGAAACGCCAAGTCTCACTCTGGCGCTTGCCGTCCACTCTAGCGGCGCATAAGTAATTGATGCTGACCAGTTGCCCAGAGTCGCGTTTGGGTACGCCGTGAAGGTAGATTTCTCTGAGGAACCTAAGCTGTTAAGAATGCTTTCGACTGAACCTTCTTGGACAGTGCGTTCGACGACGCTAGGACCTGTCCCTGGTGTTGGGTGGATAGGAATAGGTGTTGGGGACGGTGTGGGTTGCGGCGAAGCTGAAGGTTGAGTTGTTGGCGAGGGCAAAGTTGTAGGTTGAGAAGAAGGACTAGAAGTGGGAGAAGCCAAGGGCATAAGTGTTACCAATGGCGTAACGACAGGAGTTGATGTGGTCGGTGGGGGACTATAAGTTGGAGTCGAGGTAGGGACAGGAGAAGGCGTAGGCGAATTCTCAGTGTGTGGAATAGAAAGTGAAGCGCTGTAGGCTTCAAAGCACACGATTGCAACCATTGTTATAACCACAGCTATGGCAACAATAGTTTTGCTAGCGGCAAATTTGGGGTCTAAAATTTTCAATTTCATGCCACAACAATTGTCTTTCTCGAGATTTCAGCTATTAAGTTTTTGCAAAAGGAGCCTTTGGGAAGCAGCTGTTCCTACAGGGAGCAAGAAGAAGTCATGAGCCAATGCAATGGAAGGAAAACCGAAGTTACCCACAAAAATAGACCCTCCTTTTGTGATTGAAAAACACGTTTGGGGGAAAATTTTGGTGTCTACATTAATCCATTCTTTAAAGTCTCCTCTTAGAACGAACCAAAAGCAAATAAGGAAACGCGTAGTAGGTTAATACAGTGACTTTTATGACTATTTGGTTCTACGTGAAAACAACCGACACACCAAAAACCGTTGGCGAAGTGGTCTGCGATTACAACGTTTTCGAGGATTCCCACCCGAAGGGCAAATACAGCTGGATTATTGAACGGGGTAAAGGCGAAGAAGAGTACTGGCAGATTGAAGGCAAATATGAAGATATGAAAGAGCTTACCAACGTGGCATTAGTGTACAGGTTGGGAGACGCCGTTGTCCTGGGAGAGGTGAACAACGATTTTGTGCCCAATTTCATGGATCCGTTAATGGAGAAATACGGATTCGATAACGTAAAGTGCGTGTCAGCAGTGACAAAGTCATAGACAAAGAATTCTATTTTTCCCGCCAAGAAAACAGAAGCATTTTTCTTTTGAGAAACCAAAAATAAGGGAAATACCGGGCTATTTTTCCCATTCAAATGAACTTCACAATCATCTGCACACTGACAACCAGAACAAGAGCCGCAAAAAGCAAACTCAGTTTCTCGCCCGTAATCCGCTTGCAAAGCCAAGCCCCAACTTGTGCACCAGCCAAAGCGCCAATAGCAAGCAGCAACCCATACTCGACGCTGACGTTTCCCAGCGTCCAATGCTGGACCACACCTGAAAGTGACGTGAAAATCATCGCAAACATAGATGTCGCCACAGCCGAATGAATGGGCATCCAGAGAAACAAAGCCATCAACGGCACCAAAAGAATTCCCCCACCAACGCCCAACAAACCGGAAACCAAACCACCAAAGAAACCCAAACTCACCCCAACAGCCAACCTTTTTTTGTTCAAAAACAAGTCATGCTCGTAAACAACAACCTTCGAAACATCCTTTCGAGAACTATTTCTGCGCCGAACCCCTCTTGCAGCAACCATTCGAACTACTACCAGAATAAGAAAAACACCGAAAATCAAACCCAAAATGTTGCCAGGCAAGACTGAAGTAAGGAGTGCACCAATCGCTGAGCCAGGAACAGTCATGACAGCCAAAAGAAGCCCGGTCTTAAAGAAAATCCGCTTCTGCATCGCAAAACCAATTGAAGCGGAAAGCGCACTAAAAACAATAACCATCAAGCTTGTTCCAACGGCGTTCGAAGGAGCAAAACCATAAGACAACGCTAGAAGCGGCACAAAAAAGATTCCTCCGCCAACACCAGTCACAGAAGCAACAATAGCGACCAGGAAACCGAGAAGAGGCAGAAGCAACTCCCACATTACCCTGTCCCTCCTGACCGCTTATTCCAGCGCCGCTTAACCACGTAAATCAAAGCTCCAACCGATAGAAATGAAACACCTGAAACCAAAGCAAGCGGCGCAACGAAAAAGATAACGGCCAGCAACCCAAAGCAAGTTAGAATGCCCACCAAAGGCAGAAACCTCGGAAACAGCCGGTTTTCAACCTTCAACCGAAACGCAGCCAAATTCGCAAAAACGTACCAAAACAGCAACGCAAAAGTGCTTACTGCAACGACACTTTTCAAATCGACGAACAATACCAGCAGCATCATTCCAGCACCCACAGCCCAAACCGCAACGTATGGCGTACGGTATCGTTCGTGAACCCTGCAGAGCGCCTCTGGTAAATCACTTCTCCTGCTCATCGAAAATATCATGCGAGAAACCCCCAGAATTGCCGTCAAGAGAACGCTTGCGGTAGCAACCAAGCCACCCGCGGAAACTATCTGCATCGCCAAAGAACTCCCCGAAGCCCCAATGGCACTAGCCAAAGGACTGCTTGAACCTGCAAGTCCACTAGCACCGGTAAGCCCGACCGCAACCACGCCCACAAGAACGTATATTGCCGTTGAAACTCCTAAACTGAGCAACACCGCTCGTGGCACGTTGTGCTTTGCGTCCTTAATTTCTTCAGCTAAAATAGTTGCTCTTGCAAATCCGCCGTAAGCGAAGAAGATGAAGTACGCGCCGAAAAGAACGCTAGAACTGAACGGACTGAAAGGAACAAAGTTTTCAGCCTTAAAGAAGAACAAACCAAAAACCACGAAAAACCCCAAAACAGCCAGCTTAACCGCCACAAGCACGTTGTTCAACCACGCCGATTCGCGAACGCCATAGAAATTCAAAGCCGCAAACGCCAAACACACAAACGCTGCAACCAAGATCACCGGCAAGCTTGGAACCGCGGCATTCAGATAGTACGCAAAACCCAAAGAAACGGCGGCGCCACCAAACGTGTTACCTATAATCCACATCCACCCACTGAGGAAACCCGCAAAGGGAGACACTAGCTGCCTAGTGTACTCATAGGCGCTGCCCTCCACAGGCTGCCAAGCTGACAGCTCTGCGAACGTTAACGCAGTAAAAAGCGCGACAACTGCCGCGATAGCAACGGAAATCACCATGGCCGAACCAGCGTAGAAAGCCACGATGCCCGTGACAACGAAGATTCCGCCGCCGATGATGGCGCCAACGTTAATCGCAGTTGCTGACCACAAGCCCAAACTTCGCTTAAGTTGTTTAGGGTGCTTAGGCTCCTCTTTACACTCCATAAGGATGTTTTCTGCAGTTCAAAGTAATAAACGCTTAATCGAGAAACCCATCGAACTGTCTTTAGCGCGGTTTGACTTTGTCGTCCCAGAACTCTCGCGTGCGCAAATACTGGATCTTCGCTTTCAACAGATCCGTGTAGAAATCATCTTCTTTGGGATGCATCTTCCCAAGAATCCGCGAAGCTGTCTCGGGACCAACCCCTTTAACCTGCAAAGCACGAACTGCCTGCTTGCCGTAGCTCAAAATCAAATCTGCTTTACGTCTAGCCACCGTCAACTCTTTGAGTTCATCTGGGTTAAGCTCTCCACCTTCCTTGCGTTTGCGCAGGTCCTGTTTCAGTTTTTCTGCGTCTTGAGTGAAATACAGCTGAGTCAGCAGCCTACTGTTGCAGTTTCCGCAGTGTGGTTCATCGGGCAAGTCCCTAACCCGAACCTGGGTTTTCCATGTTCCGCAGTTCATACATAATAGGGTTGTCGTTCGTGCGTCGATCGAGTTCTTCATTTTGTCTATGTTGCTAAGGATCACTCTCTCTGGAGCCATCAATTCGCTGATGTCGGAGTACTGCGCCAAAATATGGTACGCTAAGGGTGTGGGTTTTTCCGTGTGATACAAGGTGGCAACAGCTATTTTTCTCGCCTGCACCCCATGCATTATATCTTTGGCCTTCAGTAGATCAGCTTTTTCCAGCATGGCTTCCCGCAAGGTTTCATCGTATATTGGAGTGCCCTCAAACGAAGCACGAAGTTGGGCTTGACGCTCGTGACTCATGGTTTTGCCCCTGGGCAAAGCGCCGAAACGTTCTGCCACAAACTTCATCTTGTTCGCGAACGGGAACTTTGCTTTCACGTATTTCTGAAAAGCTTGGTCAACTTCTTCACTCGTTAACTGGAACAGCACGTTTGGCATTTCGTCAACTTCTTGCCGCGAAAGCTTCCTAGGGGTTTCGATGAGAATTCGGTATCCGTCTGCCCACCAACCCGTGATTATTTCGCGTCCCGAAAGCACCGAATCAAAGACGCCGGCCAAAGTCCGATTCACAACTTCCCCAAAACAAGCATGAACCACAAGGTACCTGTCGAACGCTTCGAGCACGATACGGTTCTGAGTGGGCAATGTCGCATTCTCTTTGAGATGCTCATCGATCTCTCGGGTTGTTTCCAGCAGGGTAGTCTTGTCGGTTTTCAGTTCAATCGACAGCTTTTCTGCTGCTTGTTCAGGGGTTTTGCCTTGTTTTAGAAGAGCACCGATTTTTTCGCGTTCCACGCCAGTTTGTTGCGCCAGGTTAAAAGGTACCGGCAAAATCTCTCCATCCCACCCGGGAATTGCTGCGAACGGGTCTTCAGCGGGAACAACGTGTACAGTGCCAGTCGCTTCTTCGATTTGGACGATGCGCCAGACTTTTCCTCGCATTATGAAGTGTAAGCCAACTCTCGCGTCCAGTGCCATGAATTCATCGCCTAACGTGCCTATTTTGCGGTCTGTGAGGACGTTAATGACTGGATATCGCTTTTCGTCGGGAATCATGCTGAGGTTTCCGTAGTAGTATTCTCGGGTTCTACCGGTTTTGCGCAGAGATTTGCCTTCTTGATCAACTCGTATTTTGTTGAGGCGCGCTAAAAAGTCTACTACATCGAGCAGCCTTTTCTTGCTCAGTTTTCTATAAGGGTATGCGCGGCGGACTATTTTTGCCAATTCGTCTATCGGGATGGTGTCTTTGTCCACGAGGATTCCCGCAGTCTGATGTGCCAAGACGTCTAAGGCGTTCTCGTGAATGAGCACAGGTTCGATTCTGTTAGATTGGGCGTTCTCCACAGCAGCAACCGATTCGAGCGTGTCGTCGGGGTAAACGGTGATAATAATTCCATCGCTAAGCCCTTCGAGTGTATGTCCGCTTCTGCCTACACGCTGAATAAGGCTGCTTACTTGTCTGGGGGACATGTACTGGATAACAAGGTCTACATTGCCGATGTCTATGCCTAGTTCCAGCGTGCTCGTAGCGATGATGGCTTTGAGGGTTCCTGCTTTAAAGCTGTCTTCGACAATTACTCTTTCTTCCTTGCTCAACGAGCCATGATGAACCGCGATGTCCTGACGGTCGAGTTGGCTGAACCTGTGTCCCAGCAATTCTGCTATGGTTCGGCTGTTGACGAATATTAGGGTGGATCTGTGGTTGTCTACGAGTTGGGTTATTCTTCGGATTCTTGCCGCTGCTTCGGGGGAAGTTTCCAGTTTTCCTGCAAGTTCAAAATCGGGTTCTGACGGGATGGGGAATTCGACTTTGTAGCGGTAGTTCTTTGCTAGGAAAGCTTGGATTACGCTGATCGGACGGTTGGTTCCAGCAATGAATTTGGCGACTTCAGTTGGGTTTCCCACAGTTGCGGATAAGCCTATGCGCTGGAAGTCATGTTTCGTTACCTCCAAGAGCCGCTCCAACGCCAGAGTCAGCTGGACTCCCCGTTTATTTCCAGCTAAATTGTGGACTTCGTCCACGATGACTGTTTCCACGTTTTTAAGATGTTTGCGCATTTGTGAGCCTGGTAAAATGGCTTGGAGGGTTTCGGGGGTGGTGACCAAAACTTGGGGTGGTTGACGCGCCTGTTTGCGGCGAATTTTCATCTCAGTATCGCCGTGGCGAACCTCGACGGAGATTCCTAGTTGCTGGCTCCAGAAGGCTAGGCGTTTTAGCATGTCTCGGTTCAGAGCACGAAGAGGCGTGATGTAAATAACTTTAATACCGCTTCGTTCATCGCTTTTCTCTTGCATTAGCCTCGAGAAGACTGGGAGAAGGACAGCTTCGGTTTTGCCAGTTCCCGTGGGGGCAATCAAAAGCACATTTTTGCCAGCTAAAACTGGCGGAAAAGCCATGGCTTGGGGAAGCGTAGGCTGTGTGAATCCAGCTTCGATTAAGGCGCTGCGAATTGGTTTGGCGAGCAACTCGAAAACAGAAATGGACTCTTTAGTCTGCATCGCTGAATCTGAAAGAAACTACGAGAGAAGCCTGCTTTATCCTTTGTCTATGCATTGCACCGACGGTCTGATTTTTGTTCAAAGAATCCTCGCACAAAGCGGTAGTATTAGATCTTTTGAAGACGTAAGCGAATGATGCTATTTTGCCTCCATAGAGAAGTCATTTGGTTAGGCACTAATTTTAGGTGGTGGCTTCACTCTTCTGCCAAGCTTGATGCGTAACGCAATGCGGTACAGTTTCCTGAGCGACTTCACCAGCAGTTCAAGGCTTGGCGCCGCAGAGTAAATAATGGGAATCTGCTCGTACTCTGCCAACTCGACTGCGGCCTCGTCGGGTCTTACGCGGTGAAAAACCACGACACGGGGTTTCAGGTGGCTGACCCGCACCATCATCATGGCTAAGGCAGGGTTCTCCAGGTTCGTGAAAACCAGAGCCCGCTCCGTCGTTGCTCCGAACAGCTGCGCGTACTCCAACCCACTCAAAGCTTCAACTGCCTTTCGCGCGTCCACCACTGTATATCCGTTGACTTCCTTCACAAACTTGCCCGTGCCAGCGACCACTTCACCATTTATAGCTCTGCAAAGGTACTCAATTCGCACGGGAATAGGGAACTCACGCAGGTCCACGATCGCCATAGTTGGGGAACTTGTAAGTTTAGCAAATTCGCGCATAAAACGGCTACCCCTCTCCTCATCGATTTTGAGTAACGCCCACACGAAGCGGCGGATAAATTTGGCTCCTGGGCTTTTGCGTCTCCCGCTTTCGTAGTCGCTGATCACTGTGCTACTACTCAGGAGCATCCTATCGCTAAGGCTGACTTGGCTAACGGCAAAAAGCTCCCGCCATTTCTTCATGGTAGATCCTGGCCTGCTAGAAAATATTATTTCCCCCGCTATCCTGCGGGCTAAAACTTCCCGGATGCTAGGCGAAACAGACACATGGGAACCTCGTGCACTCACTCACAGGATGAGGTATAAAACTGTAACGGCTTTCCCCAAGTCCCGCAACAAGAAGGATACGAATCGGTTAAGAAAACTAAATCCCCGAAATAACGGTAAAGCTAAAAGGATTTGGCACCAATGGAAACTTTTAGAGCATTTTTGGCCGTCGCAAGCGGTGTTCGTCTGCAGAATACGCTGTTTTGGTGGTGCTGGAGTATTTTTCTCGTTGAAGGCATAACAAATCGATGCTCCCACGATTAGACGGGAAACGACAATATGCTCACATAAAGGTTGGATAGATATTGCTGCACATCGGCTCGGGTTGTCTGTTGTATTGAATGCTAACGCTCTAATCGGGAAAAATGTTTACGCGATTACCTGATCTGGGAATTACAGCAAGAGTTATAGGTAAACACACAAAACACTGAAGCGGTGCACGCGGTGTCGTTCAAGCATAAGATGGAAGAAATCTCAAAGAAAAAACAAACGAGCATCATCCTAGCGTTAGATTTTCCATATCAGAAAACCCAAAACCTCCAAGCCTTGATGGAAAAGGCAACAAATACGCTGGACATGGCTAGTCCCTACATTTGCGCGGTCAAAATCAACCATCACCTCGTGCTACCGTTGGGCACTTTCGGAGGCGTCAAATCCCTCGTGGACATGGCACACGAGAGGGGGCTGCCTTCCATAATGGATTGTAAAGTTAATGACATCGGCAACACAAACACCGTCATCGCGGAGTACTACTTTGACGCGGGCTTTGATGCGCTTATAGCTAACCCGTTCGTAGGTTGGGATGACGGCCTAAAACCCATATTCGAAGTCGCAACACGTCGTCAGCGGGGAGTCATCCTTCTTGCGTACATGAGCCACAAGGGTGCTGAAGAAGGTTATGGTCTGACCGTACGGGACCCAATAACGGGTGCTGAAACGAAGCAGTATTTGGCGTTTGCGCGAAAAGCGGGCAACTGGAAAGCGGATGGTGTAGTCGTGGGGGCTACGGCGCCTGACAAGATTCGGGAAATCCGCATTGTGCTGGGGGAAGAAGTCCCGATTTATTCGCCCGGCGTGGGTGCACAGGGCGGCGGAGCAGAAGGTACCGTGAAAGCAGGGGCACGTTTTCTCATTGTAGGACGCGAAATCGTCAACGCAGAAGATCCTGCGTTAGAAGCGGAATCGATCAGGCAAAAAGCGGAACTGGCAAGACTGAAAGCGGAAAAATAGGAAAATGTGCGCGGTTATCGGCCGCGTTTGTTTTCCCAGAGTTCTTTCTTTAATAAATCACGGACTGCTGAGCGAATTACGCTGCTTCGGCTGGGGTACATGTTTGCTCTCACGAGTTCGTCTAGTCCTTCGAGGTATGCTTCAGGTAAGAGTACGGTTACGAGTTTCATTAAGGTCCCTCTTATGTTATGGGCATATACATGTGGCACATATATAAGATTTGACCTCTACAAAACTTGAGTAAGAGTTGGCGTCGATCCTGCTTTCTGATCTGCTTAACCGGGGGAAATCCGAACTATGAAATTCCGATGTACTGTCCATTTGGGTATAGGTTAAATCTTTGAACTGTAACCTATTCCTAAGAGTGTGAACCTCAATGTTCAGAGTTAGAGTTAACAAAATCGAATCCATTCGCGACGTAGACGGCAACTTGGGAAAAAGAATTGAACTGGTCGAGGAAAGGGAAATGGCGAACTACGTCATGAGACCTCAAACTGACGAAGCGAAAATGGTACAGGATGTCCTCTCTGCGCTCCAGCAGCAGATGCCCATGTTTCCACAGAGGCAGCAAGTGGCCGTACCAAAGATACTTTTGTTTCTCACCGAAAGCGAGTATGACAATTTAGGCATAGTCTTCGATGTAAACCAAGTCTACGAAGTTAAGCTGGCTAACCAGGGCATCCAATTCATGAAGGTGTAAAAAGCACTTTTCGCGCCTGCATCAATGCTGCGTGCCTTGGATGAAAAGACAGCACAAACATCATACTTCGGATTCTTGATGAAATCTCCGATAAGTCACCCGTTTTGCCTTCATCACAATAAATTGGAATTGGCTCCTCAGCCCCACTTTCGTAGTAAACATAAATTGGCGAAGATCTGTGTTTCTGCTTAACCATCTCGAAACTAAGGTTTAGTTGTTTAGCCATTTTCTCCGTTGCGCTTTTAACTGATTGAAGCCGCTGCCTATGTGAAGAACCGGTTGAGGCGTACACCATTAGTTTGCCCGAGTCAATTTTGTACATATGTAATCCACTAAACGTCAAGTTAGAATTGAGCACTTTTAAGGCGGTTGCGTGAACAAACCGCACGCGCAGGTGGGAGAGGTAGGTTAAAGTGAAGCAGAACAGACTATGAGCTGCATCGCGCTAAGACGAACTGTCTCCGTTGTTGCTTTAGCTCAGCAGTCACATCACCTTAAATAATCAACTGAGACTTCCTCAATGAGGCAAAATAGAAAAGGAGATAGTTTTGTGCAGGACCAAAAATGGCAACCACCAGAGTGGTGGTGCCCAAAAGGCAAACATCCGTCAAGCGACGACCGCTACTTCGAGAACATGTGCCGCATCATCTTCCAAGCAGGCCTAAATTGGAGCGTCATAGACAAAAAATGGCCAACTACGCGGAGAGCTTTCAGGGAGTTTCCGGTAGACAAAGTCGCTTGCTTCAACGACGAGGACCTGGAGCGTCTACTGAAGGACAGTGGAATAGTGCGAAACAGAGGTAAAATCCAAGCGATAATCCTGAATGCGAGGCAAATCAAAGAAATCCAAAAGGAACACGGTTCCTTCCAGAAGTACCTAGCCAGCTTTGAGAAATCAAACAACTACGCGAACGTCGTAAGCGAACTAAGTAGGAGATTCAAGTGGCTAGGGTCTCCGTCGGCTAGTCTCTTCTTGTACACCGTGGGCGAAGACATCAAACACGAAGGATGGATGTGACTCCCCTTTCCTTTCAACCTTGACAACCTATTAACGTGTTCCTGCGAAGTTAGCTGAAGGCGAAAAACAATCAAAATCCGTGTCCACGTCTACATCAGCGGAAGAGTCCAAGGCGTCTTCTTTAGGGCTAGGACCGTACAAATGTCGGTGCGCCTGGGTTTGACAGGCTGGGTCCGCAACTTGTCTGATGGTAGAGTTGAATCTGTTTTTGAAGGCGAAGAAGAAGCGGTGAATGCTCTTTTGGATTTTTGTCGTCGGGGACCTCGGGGTGCAGTAGTAGAAGACGTCGTCGTGTCTTGGGAGCCTTTTAAAGGTGAATTCAGTGGATTCAGTATTCGACGCTGACTTTGCAAGACTTGTCTCCCTTTTTGCTACTTATTCCCCGTCATAATAATTTGGCTAGAAACCCGCCGCTACCAGATCCTTAGGCTTCATGATTTCTCGCAGCAGCACGGTGGCGTAGGCTCCACGAAGCAGCGTAAACTCCAAAGGCAGCTGCAATTTTCCCTCGGGGGCACCCCAAAATGCGCCGGCGAAAAAGTTTTTGACCGGGCAGACCGCCGCTCGAAGTTCCCCTCTCGCAGCGACTTCGTGCATTGCTGGAACTAAAAAGCCTTGCGCCTCAGCCTCTTCCTCTTCCAGAACTCGCCGCTCCAAATCACCCATGATACCGTTGGAAACCTTCTGTTTTGCTCCGAAAAGAGGTAACGCAACACGCATTTTGCCGGAACTGATTAGCTGATTAATCTCCGCAACGTTGCACGTATCAACAATCTTGCCTGTTCTCACCATAGGCAAACCAGTCCGTTCAACGTTCATCACGTAATCCCCGATCTCTGCTTTACTCAGCAAAAATCCGTCTTTGATTCTGGCACTTAGAAAACGGTTAAACAGGTACGATTGCCAAGCCTGCACAAACATCAACTGCAGTTTAATAGGTAACCTTCGGAACGCACCTGAAAAATCCGCTGGATGATCAACTAAGTGTTGAATCATTGTTCTTTCAAAGCGAAGTTGCATCGGAAATTCCCGCCGCGCCCGCTCAAAGTTTTTGGATTCCTGCAACTCTGCACGGATACGCCTAGACTCGGGGTGCTCGTGAGGGCTGGGTTTAGCCAGGAAAAGCATTGCTGCCTCCTCCATGTTGCCTCTGACCATAGCTCTGCCAACGAGGTGGGTAATGGCGCGTGTGGTACCGAAGCGTTGGTGACCGTAGAAATTGGGGATTCCCCCACTAGACACAATTTCAGCCCAAGCGGTATCAACTCGCTTCTTGGCCGCCTCCTGTGTCAGGTCAATATCTTTTGCCACAATTTTGAAGTTATTTCCCAGTAGGTAGAAAGAGCACAAAGGCTCCCGAAAGTACCCCACAGGACGCAACTCGATGTCCCTCACATGGACCTCTCCGGCTTCTTCCGCGGATACTCCCTCGATTGTAACGTATTGGGCTGTTAGTGCTTGGGCGTCTTTTATTCCAGCAATCTGGATACGTTCTTGGTTGATGCCCAGTGCTTGGGCAATACGTTTGAGGGCTATGAATGTGTCCCAGTTGTGCTTCACCAAAACACACAGCAGAAAAGGCTGCCTGTCAGAAGAAGCGCTCAAGGCAGGTTTTGTGTCAGTTCTCTGGGCTTCGGATGCTTTGGAGCCATCCACCAAAACCTCCTCGACGACGAAGTCTTCGATGCATCGCCGGATTGTGCCGCCTAAGCCATCAGTTTTTGTGAGGTAGACTTCGATGCCCATTTGACGGTCTATTTCTGGAACAGACACTCAAATACGCCTGTTTTACTAAAGAAGCTTAAGTTTGATAGTTAACCTGTCAACTCTATCCGCGGGAGCAGGACCAATCCCAAGGCAAGTAACCGTGCCAGCGGGAATTTCTGTTAAACCCGCATCTACAATTAATGCATGAGGCAAACCAACCTCATCCACCGCCTTCTCCAGCTCGCGGAGTTCTTTTTCATCTTTGACTTTTACTGCAATCTTACGTTGGCCCTCGTAGAGCCATGCTTCCCACCACTTTTTCTGTAAATTGTAAGCACTCTGGGCTGCCGATACTGCTGCGTGTCCTGCCTGCGCTGCGACTTTGCCCTTACTCAAAGGCAAATCCTGACGAAACACTAGAACTTGCTTGTACTCAAATCTGCTCATCTATGATTCTCCATAGTTGGTTAGGTGTGTTTTCGGATGCTTTAAGCATTTGCAGGGAAAATTGCCTGTTGCCTATTGCCTGGGTATATTATTAATATGCGGGAGCTTAACGAAAATAGCCTGAAGAAGGTAATTTTGGGTCTTTGGAGAAAAGAAGGGAGATCCGGATTTGTCTTCTTAAAGCTTTTACTATATTTAAAGCGAGTATAGGGCGAGCAAGTAAGCTAATGTAGCGTAAGCGGCTGGCTTACGAACCATACTGAGCAGGGTTCTTCCCTGAAAGTCAATTTCATCTACATCCCTCAATGCTTTGTCGAAGCCGACCTTCGAGGCGAATCGCATAGCTCTATCGATTTTATCATCGGAAAACGAGTCTACTGCTCTTCTTGCCTTCAACATAAAGCTTACATCAAAACCCAACAGGTTCATAAACCGTTTCTGGTATGCTGACAAAACCCCGGTCGAAAAATCGTTCGTACCCAACGCTTCAGCCGCTACTTCTGCTGCGATTTTGGCGCAAGTTAAACTAAAGACAACACCGCCGCCCGTCGTGGGTTTAACTTGTGATGCACAGTCGCCCAACGCCAGAAACCCATTCCCATAGGTTTGAGGAATCGGACCGCCAAGCGTTATTGCATGAAAAACCATGCTGGTTATTTTCGCGTTTCTGAGCCGTTTAGAAGCCACGGGATGGCGATGCATGAGCCTCTCCAGGAACTCCTTAGGATTCCCTTTTCGCGTTGCTAGTCCAACTTTTGCTGAACCATCTGGTCTTGGAACGATCCAAGCGTAAAAGCCAGGCGCATAAGATTTTCCCACGTAAATTTCAACCGAATGCTCCTCCACATCCTGGACGGTGTCCACTTCTGTCTCCACGCCGTAAACCAAACCCGCGGGATTCATTGACTGCAAACCAGCTTGCCTAAGCAACCTCGAAGAGATACCCTCAGCATCCGCAACCAATTTTGCGGAAACCTCGACACCTGATCCGTCACCTCGAGCAACGTTTACACCCCGTACAAATCCATTTTCAAAATTGAGAGACTTAACCTTGGTGTTCAAAATATATTCTGCTCCCGCGTTCTTCGCTTTCTCTGCCAAGAAGCTGTCAAACTTAGCCCTATTTATCACACAAGTCACAGGTTTGGAAAGACTAACATTCAATTTGGTGCCAGTCGTTGAAAAGAAGTTGGCAGCAGAAAACGTGTTTTCAACGATCCCTTCAGGAAGCGGATACAACCCCAGACTGCGTAGGCTCCGAATGCTCAAGTGTCCGGTGCAGTGAGAAGGTGAACCAACCTGCGCATGCTCCTCAAAAACCGTTACCCCGGCCTTACGCTTTGCGAGCTCAAGTGCAAAAAATGTGCCGGCAGGTCCGCCACCGGCAACGACGGCGTCCCGCAAGCTCTCCACCGTATCCACAGTTACTGGACGAGTTCGACACGTTTCTTTCCGCGCGACAGAGATGTTGTGCGGATTTTGCCGGCAACTTCAAGTCTGAGCAGAAGTTCAACGAAATCTTTGTAGCCTAAGTCATCGAATTCACTTGTCATCGCGTTGAACAGGTCGTTTTCAGGCATGTCCCCTTTCTTTTTAAGCGTCTCCAACAAGACAAAATAGGCGGGGCGAGTTTTCCAAATTTTGGTCGGTAATGGCGTTTCTGTTTTTCCCTCCTTAGGCTATTGGTGTGGATGGCTTTTGGACTTGGCGAACTTGCTGCATGAAGCTCTTGTACCATTTCTCCATGTCAGGAGTAACGGATGGACCGACTTCTTTCAATGCATCTTGGAAGTCCTTCATCGTGACCTCGGAGGCTTTTATGTCTCGACGCAGAGCATGCATGGCTGCTTCCCTGCAGATATTTTCCAAGTCAGCTCCTGAATAGTACTTGGTTTGCATGGCAATTTGGTTTAGGTCAACATCGTTTGTTAGAGGCATGCCAGTCGTGTAAAGTTTCAATATCTGAAGCCTGCTTTTATCATCAGGTTCCGGCACGTAAATCAGCCTATCAAATCTTCCAGGACGCAACACCGCGGGGTCAATTAAGTTTGGTCTGTTGGTGGCTGCGATAACAGTGATATCCTGTAGGCTTAATATACCGTCCATTTCTGTGAGTAGCTGGCTTATAACGCGCTCTGAGACTCCACTGTCACTGCCGCCTCCGCCACGCATGGGCGTGAGCGAATCCATCTCGTCGAAGAAAATCACCGCTGGGGCAGCCATTCGGGCTTTTCGGAAGACTTCGCGAATTGCTTTTTCTGATTCGCCAACCCACTTGCTAAACACCTCGGGACCCTTTATGCTTATGAAGTTGGCATCGCTCTCTGTCGCAACGGCTCGGGCAAGCAGAGTTTTGCCGCAACCAGGTGGACCGTACAGCAATATCCCCTTTGGTGGCTTAATATGTAAACGCGTAAAAATTTCCGGCTGTTTCATAGGCCACTCAACTGCTTCTATGAGGTGCTGTTTGACGCTGTCCAAGCCACCAATGTCGGCCCAATGAACCGTTGCAACTTCAATGTAGACTTCGCGCATTGCGGTTGGCGTGACTTCTTTGTAGGCGTTCAGGAAATCGTCCATCTTAACCTCCATTTTCTCCAAGACTGCAGGCGGGATACGCTCCTCCTCAAGGTTAATCTGTGGCAAGTACCTGCGTAGCGCTTTCATCGCGGTTTCCCTACCCAACGCCGACAAGTCAGCTCCAGTGTAGCCATGCGTCATATCAGAGAGTTTCTTTAGGTCAACATCCTCCGCCAACGGCATGCCTCGAGTATGAATCTGAATCACTTCGTATCGTCCTTTCTTGTCTGGGACACCGATTTCTATTTCACGGTCAAACCTACCTGGCCTGCGCAGCGCTTGGTCTAGTGCGCCGGGTCTGTTCGTGGCACCTATAACGATGACGTTTCCTCTACCCGAAAGCCCATCCATTAAAGCAAGTAATTGCGCGACCACGCGTCGTTCCACTTCGCCCGTTACTTCTTCGCGTTTGGGCGCTATTGCATCTAGCTCGTCAATGAAAATGATGCTGGGTGCGTTTTGCTGGGCCTGCTGGAAGATTTCCCGTAAGCGGGCTTCGGATTCGCCATAGAATTTGCTCATGATTTCGGGACCGTTAATCGAGTAGAAATTTGCCTCAGACTCGTTTGCGACGGCACGTGCAAGGAGGGTTTTGCCGCAACCGGGTGGACCGTGTAGCAATACACCTTTTGGGGGCTCAATGCCAAGGCGCTGGAACAGTTCAGGGTGCCTCAGCGGCAACTCAACCATTTCTCTAACTCGCTGGATTTCTTCGTGCAAACCCCCGATGTCCTCATATGTGGTACGTGGCAGACCTTTTGCTTCGGGTGCGGGCTCGTTGAGGATTGTAAGTCTTGATTCTGATGTGACTTTGACGATGCCATGGGGGCGAGTTTTGGACACCGTGAAGGGGATTGCGTGTCCAAGCATCATGACCAATGTTGTGTCGCCTTCCACAAGGGTACGTTCCATGAGGCGGTTTTTCACGAAATTCGTGAAGTCTTCGTCTACGTTTAGGCGCATGTCAACTGGGGCAAGCGTTATGCTCAGGGCAGTTTTGACTTTGGCGGGGCGGACGATAACGTATTCGTTTATGGCTACTCCAGCGTTCTTGCGGGTGAAACCGTCGATGCGTATTATGTCACGGTTTTGGTCTTCACTATACGCCGGCCAGGCGATGGCGGAAGTGGTTCGTTTCGCAACAATTTCGATTACATCGCCTGCGCTTATGCCAAGTTTTTGCATGGTTCTTTGGTCTATGCGAGCTATGCCTCTCCCAACGTCGCGTTGTCGGGCATCTCCTGCGCGTAGTTGAACTTCATGAACTTCACTCATTTAGAATACTTCCTGTGATGTACTTGTATGAAGCTTGTTGAAACATGCTTTTATAAACTATTTAAATGTTTGAGCGAAGAAAATTGAATGGAAGTAGTCTATCGGCTTGTTCGGCGGACCATAAGTGTCTGGACTTGGCTTATGCCTTTGATTTCGCCGAGTTTGGTTTCGAGTTCATCGACTACACCTTGTTGGTCTTCGGGGAACTTTATTTGGATGAGCAATGCTACCAACCCGAATGCCACGGGATCTTCGCCGTAACCGGTTACCTCAGCGTATTTGGGAATCTTAGCTTGGATTGCATCTTTTAGGGGTTGGAAGTCTTTGACGATATCTTCAGGGAAAATCTTGTAGGTTACGATTACGCTACCCATTTGATTTTGCCTCGTTTATGGTCCAGTGAAACCGCATCTGGGGCATTTGTACGGTCTGCCGAATTTGCGGCATTTGCCGTCTCGTTTAATCTGGATTTCGCCGCAGTTGGGGCAGGGGAATTTGGTAGCTTCTGCTCCGGGGGCTATTGGTTTTCCGCAGCTTGTGCAGGTGACCAGTGATAAGCTTGTTGCTTGTTTTTCTGCCATCTTGCTCAACTTCTAAGTTCGCGTTTTCTTAAATGTGAGACTCCTTTATATCTGCTGTGCTAGAGTTTTTGGGTTTCGAGTTTTCTGTACTGCTTGTTTTCCGCGAGCAGTCTATGAGAGAAAAGATCATCTCTGTAAGAAAAGTCCTCGGGAGTCTTCTTATTCGATTAGTCAAACGAACCTAAAACCTTTTTTTTAGGTGCTGCAAGAAACTGCGTTCGGAAGAAACCTGTTCCATGCTCGCCTTTACAATTTTTCTTTTAGGCGTAAACGTTTTTCCTAATAATGCTTATTAGCGCTTCCTTCTAAGACGGAATGGACAATTGAGGCTTAGATCCATGTGTGGAATATTTGGTTGCATCCTTAAAGATGGAAATGCTGCGCCAGTGATTCATGCGGCGCTCAAGCGACTTGAGTATCGCGGATACGACTCCGTCGGTATAGCTACTCTAAACAACGGCGAAATCACTATTAAAAAAGACCAGGGAAAAATCGACGAAGTTCATAAAATCCTCAACCTGGACGAAATGCAAGGAAACGTCGGCATCGGACATACTAGGTGGGCAACCCACGGCGCACCCCTCAAAGTGAACGCGCACCCCCACGTTGATTGCAGCGGCAAAATTGCCGTCGTCCACAATGGCATCATAGAAAATTACGCAGAACTTAAAGCCGACCTTGAAAATTTGGGGCATGAATTTGTCTCAAAAACTGACACTGAAGTAATCCCACACCTAATCGAAGAAGCTCTCAAGAAAAATCCAGCTTGGACCCTCACCGAGGCGGTTGTGGAAACAATTAAGAAGCTTAGTGGCTCCTACGCACTTGCAGTAATTTCCGTCATGGAACCCAACAAAATTATTTGCGCACGAAACGAAAGCCCCCTCGTGGTAGGCGTATCCCAAGACGCGACATACTGCGCCTCGGACCTAACCGCGTTTCTACCTATGACCAACTGCGCTGTCATGATAAACGATGGGGAACTCGTCACCCTTACTCCAGGGAGCTACGAAGTAAAACGCATACAAGACGGCTTGGTAGTCAAGCGGGAACCTAAGCTCATTGATTGGACGCCTGAGATGGCTGTAAAGCAGGGGTATCCACACTTCATGATTAAGGAAATCTACGAGCAACCGGGTACACTGCGCAACACCCTGCGGGCACAAGGGCACTATCTTGAGTTGATCTCGACTTTTCTAGATCGTGCCACAGAAGTCTTTCTGGTCGCCTGCGGAACTAGCTACCACGCATGCTTGGCTGCGTCTTACATGTTCTCCAAACTGGCGTTCTTGCCCACCTACCCAGTTTATGCCTCAGAGTTCATAGAACAGCACGGAAAATCTGTCAACATAGACAGCACAATACTCGCAGTTAGCCAATCAGGAGAAACTGCTGATACACTTGCAGCAGTCACCTGTAGCCAACAACGTGCGGCCACCATCCTAGGCTTGACCAACACAGTCGGCTCAACCCTGACCCGGGTGTCACGAGTTTACGTTGGACAGCAGTCAGGACCCGAAATCGGCGTTGCTGCAACAAAAACGTTTACTTCGCAGCTTTCCGTCTTGGCTCAACTAGCTCTTAAGCTCTCCACCAAACGCGGCAAAGTCTCGCAGGACGAGATGGATTATCTCGCCGAGAAATTGGAGACGTTACCACAAACCGTCCAAGAAATTATCATTAATCAGGAAGAAAAAGTGAAAGCGCTCGCCAAAAAATATCGAGACGCAAAAATCTTCTTCTTTTTGGGCAGAGGCATAAACACAGCCACCGCGTATGAGGGAAGACTCAAACTGATGGAAATCGCCTATGTGCCAGCCATCGCTTTCCCAGCTGGTGAAAGCAAACATGGGCCAATAAGCCTAATCGAACCTGGTTTCCCAGTTGTGTTCATATGCCCCAGAGATGGACAAACGCATAAGACGCTCATCGGCAACATTCAAGAGATGAAAGCCCGTGGTGCTTCAATAATTAGCATAATCGAGGAAGGCGATGAAGAGGCAAAAGCGTTATCCGATGATTACGTTGAGATCCCAAAAGGCATCCCTGAGGTTCTCTCGCCTATTCCGTACATCATTCCCCTGCAACTGTTAGCTTACTATATGGCAGTGGAAAAAGGTATAAATCCGGACACTCCACGGAACCTAGCAAAATCAGTCACCGTAAAGTAGCTAACTCACACGCTCCCCCTCCTTTTCTAGGTCCAAATTCGTAGCCCTTAAAAGCGAATAGCCCACATTCTACATTGGTGCTCCAGCGTGGAGAAGGCAACCTGGGAAAAGCTAATTGACAACTTAATCAAACAAGGTAACTTGCACACGCCAAAAGTCATCCGCGCGATGCGAGCAATGCCAAGAGATAAGTTTGTTCCTGCAGAAATGCAATCCTACTGCGCGACTGACACTCCAATCCAACTTGGGTATGGGCAATCCATTTTGGCGCCGCAAATCGTCGCCGTTATCAACGAAGCCCTGACGCTGGACGTCGGCAACAAAGTTTTGGAAGTCGGTACAGGCACAGGTTGGCACGCCGCGATAATGGCGGAGATTGTTGCGCCCATGACAGCTCCGCGGACCGAATGGGGACATGTTTACACAGTTGAGATTGTAAGTGCGCTAGCAGAAGCCGCAAGGAAGAATATCATGAACTCCGGGTACGGTGACCGTGTCTCCATAATTAATGACAACGGCTTAAAAGGCTACCAGCAAAAAGCGCCCTACGACCGTATCATCACCGCCGCCTCGGCGCAAAAAGTGCCTAAGCCATTGGTTAGTCAGCTCAAAGAAGGCGGCATACTCCTAATACCAGTAGGTAGCCCTATGTTATTTCAGAGACTCTTGAAACTCACGAAGCTGGCCGACGGAAGAGTAAAAGAGGAAAACCTTGGCAACGTCTTCTTTACCTCCTTGACAGATGAGTTGGAATAGAAGTCTTAACCGAACCACTTTTCCAGTGTCGTCTTTCCTTTCTGCTTTTCAGCGCCAGCCAATATTTTGTCTAAGGCTTTGCGCACGCGGTCCTCTGAGAAGTCTTTTTCCCTCACGAGGAAATCGACAACGCCTTCTACGTTGGGCTTTCGCCACTCTATCTGGTAGCTGTCGGTTACTTCGGGGTGCAGAAAGATTTCGCGGATCTCTGATGGTTGATGGGGGAACTCTGCGTTCTTGATGTTTGGCAACGCTTTTTCAAGGGTACCATGTTGTTTGATCAGTTTTAGGGCGGTTTTTGGTCCAAGTCCCTTGATGCCGTCGGGGTTGAAGTCTGTTCCGATAAGGATGCCTATGTCGATGAGTTGCTCGTAGTTGATTTCTAGGTCTTTGAGTGTGTCTCTTAGGTTTATTAGTTCAGGGACGATGTCGACGTAGATGTTCTTGCTGGGCAATTTCCGCCGACCAGAAATTGTAATATTGCGTAGCAGCATTGGGGCGCCAAAGAGCAAGCTGTCGTAGTCTTGGCTTCCGCAGTAGTCTGTAACGCCTTTCCGGGTCATGTGTGCGGCTTGTGCTTCGCCTTCACTGGGAGCCTGAACCCAAGGTAAACCCAGCAGCTCCAGCAGCCGCTGGCTGTCTGTCTTCATGTAATCTTTCATTGTGGTAGTCGCTTGGGCAAGCATTCTCATCCTAGGCATGTCGCCTTTGGCTACGGCTTTCTCGTAATGTACCTGCGCTTCCGCTTTAATCGCGTGTCGTCGTTCAATGGTTTCACGTTTGAAAACCGGTGGGGCTCCGTCAAAAACGTAAATAGGTTTTATTCCCATCTCCATTAGATTACCAGTTCGATAAAGAAGGCCGCTAAGATGGCTGGTTACCTTGCCCGTTCCGTCCATTAGTGGCGTGCCGTCGGGCTGGCGGATAATGCTGAGAAACTGGTAAATCGCGTTGAACGCGTCAATGGCTACGGATTTACCGCTTAGATCCTCTAACTTAACCACGGTTTTCGGAACTATTATACGCATATCTACGCCCAAGATGGCACCGTACAAATACATGCAAAAAACGAGTTAAATAACTTGCGAAAAGAGGGCGCAGTTTTTCTTCCGAACTATGAAAAATTTTTTAGTAACGGTTCCACAGATGTAACGCAAGGAGAACACTGAAGTGGACAAGAAGTTGCTACTCGAGGAAGATGGCACTCAGCAAAAAGCCAAAGAAATCGCCATTGCGCAAAACCCCCAAGATCTAAAAATGATGCTAGCTCATCTGAGCTGGAAAATACTCACAATACTCAACCAAAATTCTATGTACCCCCTCGAAATCGCGAGGCAACTTGGAATACACGAACAGAAGGTCTACTACCACATCCGCAAACTGGAACGCTCGGGAGCCATTACCGTTGATCACGTGGAAAAGAAAAAAGGTGCTACAGCCAAGTATTATCGTACTGTGTCACCAGCTTTTGGTATAGAGTTCCCAGGCGGATACCAAACCATGCAACGACCGTCAATCCTGGCGGCGAGCCAGCAGATTCACGACTTCTTCAGAGAATTCACCAACCCTGACGGTGGATTCGAAGGGAAAATTGTTGTGGGTAGCCCAACTCCGCACGGGCCGTTCAAAACCAGCGCCCGTGATGGGCATTACGCGGCGCACCTCGCATTCTTTCTGGGGCAGTTCCTCAAAATGCCCAAAGAATTCGCTATAAAACTCGATGTAGACGTCAAAGTCGAGAAAGAAGAAAAAAACAACCTCATACTCGTCGGGGGACCCGGAACAAACCTTCTAACCCAAGAACTCAACGATCACCTCCCGAGCCGATTCAGTATGGAGTCCAGCAAACAGGGCTACCTGTTTGGCGGCTTGATATCCCAGAAAACTGGTGTAGTCTACACCGCTGATGTGGCGGGGTTGGTTGCAAAAATCCAGAATCCGTGGGACAAAAGCAAACGGGTCATCGTCTTGGCAGGAAACAAGGAAGTAGGGACCAAAGCCTGCGTTTTGGCTCTAACGAATTTCTGGGCGAAAACTCTGCGCAACTATCACGAAGCCAACGGTGATAGCTTCGCCGCAGTAATTCAGGGCTTTGATATGGACGGCGATGGCAAAGTGGACTCAATAGAGGTTGCCGAGTAGTTTGCTTTGCGTAGAAATCACAGAGGTCATCCGCGGCTTCGGACATAAAAACGTCCAAGCTACACACCACTCTACCCTGGAATTCACAAAAGACACTAAACTTTCCAAAAACGGTGATTGCGTACTTGTTATAGCGGTCGATAAGGGATTAGCGGACCTAAGCGCACAATTCAAAACAGCTTTGAAAAAAGCAAACGCTAGACTGATTGTCAAAATCGAAGCTGACAACATTTCGGAAGAAATCCACGCGCAAGGTTCCCCCAACCTGACTTTAGAGCATCCAAATGAGATGGTTTTGCGGAAAGGCGATTTCACCTCAGATCGTACACTATGTATCAATTCCGATAAAGCCGCCAAAGACATAAATCGCGAACTGGTGGAGAAACTTAGAGATCCATTACAAAAAGCAAAAATCAGCCTAACAGTTCGGGCTTAGAGGATTTTGGCGTCAAGGACCACTTGGTATTCGTAGGGGGCGGTAGCACGAACAGTTCTTGCGTACTGTATTTTAGTCACTTTCCTGCCTGTCTTTTCAACATTTTCTTTGAAAGATCTTTTCAGGTCATCTAAAGTCTTGGGCAGCTTGACGAAACCGTAGAAGTGGATTACGCCGCCGCTTGGCTTCACTGCTTTGCAGGCCACATCGACGAATTCGAGGGCTGTTTCAGGCAAATTCATGATTACCCTGTCTGCTCTACCGGAAAGGTTTTCGTTAACAGCTTGTCGGGCGTCGCCTGTCAAGGGGAAAACTCTGTTCTCCACTCGGTTGAGTCGCGTGTTTTTTCTAAGCAGTTCGACTGCGTCTGCATTAATGTCGATGGCGAAAACCTTCACGTTTTGGACTTTTTTCGCGATGAGCACTGCAAAGGGTCCAATTCCCGCGAACAAGTCCACGACGATTTCGCCTTTCTTTACGAGCTCCGCAACTCGTTGGTGTTCACGGCTAAGCCTTGGGCTGAAGTAAGCCTTCCCCACATCCACATAGTAGCCGCAACCGTACTCCTTGTAGAGAGTGGAGGTTCGTCGTTCTCCCGCGATAAAATCAAAATCCCGGAGCCTATGGGTTCCGCTAACAGCTCCCGCCTTCGCCAACACCACCCGAACGTTTCGGTGCGTTTTCATTATGGCCTCTCCTACAGCGATTTTGCGCTGCTCCAGCGCTTGCGGAATTTCGAGGATAGCTATATCCCCTATGATATCTAGTGCTCTGGGCAGGCTTGGCAGCAGTTGGGGGGGCAACTCGTTTGTTAGGATTTCAGCTAGATTCTTCTCCTGCTTTCTCTTTTCTGAAAATTCCTGTGTGGTTAGTTGGAACTCTGATAGAAAAATCCCTAGAAGTGCATGTTCGTTTTCGTTGGGTTTTCGGACCAGCGGAATGTAGAGGTGGTTTGTTCCGCCTTTCTGAATTTGCATGGTTTTATCAATTAGTCCAAGTTTGTCTACAACGGCAATTGCTGCTTCGCCGAGGGTTTTGGGCACTTTGAGACAGACGGATTCTTTAGGCATCAGGCTCAGCCAACTTTTCTACTTTGTAGAGCGTCCCTAGCCTATTAACGTTGAAGTGGACGTTGAGTATCTTCTCTGTGAGCCATATGTTTGCTTCCAAATGATCTGAAACGGTCCGTACTAGGTAAGACGAATTGCCTTGCGACAACGCAATGTAGGGAATCAGCATGTCCGCCAGATGAACATCAACCGTGGCTTGTGAAACAAGTTCCGCTATCAAGTTTTTCGCTGCTTCGACGCCAACTGCCTCAGCCGTTTTCCTGACCTCCCCAATAGCGTCAGAACCCAAAATAGCGCCAGAGTCAGTTTCTGCCCACAGGGCAATACTACTACCTTTCTGAAGTGGGTTTGAGACATCGTTCAAAACCCGGATTTCTGCGTTGTATTTTTCTTCTGTGAGGGTGTGGGTTGCTGCCTGAGCTTGGCGCTCAGCTACTTTTCTGTCAGCCAAAAATGTGCATACAGATACGCCTTTTATGTTCTGCAGTTTGCCAAAGGTTTCTATTCGGAAAGGTTTCAAGCTGGGCGTAGGTTTCACGGTTAGGGTTGCTTCGCCGTTTCCTTTCGGGTAGTAGCCGTAGCGCTGCACTTTTAGTTCTGTTTCTACGCCCATGCGTTTGAGTGCTGGCAGGAGCACGTTCCGGAAATAGTTTATTGTGGGTGCGTGAGTGGTGTCTGTTCCTCCTTTAGTTACTTGAACCTGCACTTTATCCTTTGCAAACAAGCAGATGGGCAATATTGTCATGAGCAACATAGGGATGTTGCCGGCGGTTCCTATCTCTGCTTTGAATAGCCCGCTTCTTATATCGTGGGGAGTGAACCAGAGTTCCTTGCTTTCCAGCTTAGCTCCCTTTGTTTCGGCGTTGCAGAGTTTCGCCGCGGTCAACACAGCCTCAAGGTGCTGAGGTTTCAAACCGGCTTTGGGTCGGTTCTGCCTGATGTTTGTGATATGTAGTGGCTCACCCTTGATGGTGGCTAGGGCAACGGCTAGACGCAGTAGGGTGCCACTTCCGCTTTTCTGGCTTCCATCAATCTCGAACAAAAGGCAAACCCTGGACTAATTTTATGGTAAGTTTCAAATAACTAATTAGCGCCTTAAGTACTTTAAAGACTGCAAAGGGGATGTCAAAGATGAGCGGGGAGAAAGAAAAATTGGAACAACTTGTGGAAAAAATAGACGAACTTCTTTCGGTATTGAGAGATGTTTCTGAAGATCTGAAAACTGTATCCGCCAGCATGAAATCCCTGGCTGTCTCACAGATAACTGGTAAGCCTCAATCTTCCGGATTGCTAAATGCGTCAATAAGCGCATCCAGAGCGCCTGTACAACCACCGGAACCTCGCTATCCGGCGGCTTCAACGCTTGCGGCTCCAGCTGACGTAAGAACCCAGAACATCGAAGACATCCGCATGATGTTCCCTGAAAACCTCGAAAGCATGCTTGCTTTCGAAGACAAAGGCGATTACGTTATGATCAAGCCAAAGCAGTTTTTGGGTTCTGAGAACTTTGCGAAAATCGCCTCGACGGTGAGGGGAATAGGTGGCGAATACATAAGCGCAGGCAGAGACTCGCATTTTCGCGTGTACAAGAAAAAAGCCTGAAAACGCGAGTTTATTTTATTCTATTCTGAACCTTTGACCTCCACTAGTACTTGTAGCCGCGTTTCGGAAGGTTTGCCTAGTAAAGAAAATTTTCGTCAAGAAACCTGCGGAAAAACATTTGTTTGGACAAGAAACTTCTACAAAAAAGACTACACCAACAAAGTGTTTAGTCTCATAAGTCAGAACACTCTTTCCATTTACCTATTTCCGTCATGATAATAGAAGCATTCGAGAAAGGCTACTTCGGATTTACTGTAAGTACTACGTTTCTAAATTTGATATAGAAATTCCGAAAATGACTTTAGCTACTTTGTTTTTGACGTTGTTGCTAATACTAGCTTTGAAGAAGATTCCACTTCTGAACAGGCTGATTTGACTGGGCAATGAAGTTCGGGTTTGAGTGAGCGCATTACTGTATGGCTTTTCCAAGTTTGAAAGCCTTATCTAAGACTTTGGGCTGCTTTTTTACCTCAGCTTTCTCGGAGGCTTTTACTATGAGTTTGCCCAATATCGCCACATCCAAGTAATTTAAGGATAGCTCAAACATTCTTACTAAGTTGCGGCATGCTCTTGCACCTTCTTCCGACGGAACCACGAGTATAGCCTTTTTGTTCTTTAACTTTTTTGAGGAAATATAGGGGCGAAGCCTGTCGATAAATAGTTTCATTTTCGCCGTTGGACCGTACCAGTAAAGCGGGGTTCCGAAAATGATGACGTCGGCTTCTTCCAGCTTCGGGTAGAGTTTTTTCATACCATCCTTGAGGATGCACTGGCAGGTGCGTCTTTTGCAGCCACGACAGTCGACACAGGGGGAAATATCGAGGTCGTACAGAAACAGTTTTTCTATTTTGTTGTTGTTAGCGCCTGCGCCATAAAGAACTGCGCTAACCAGCAAATCTGTGTTTCCTCCTTTTCGGGGACTGCCAACCAAACCCAGAATCTTCATTTTAAGTTAGCCTAAACGTTAATGTGTTGATGGACCTTTTATGGATTCCACAATTTTGGTTTCTACGTCTGAAACTCTTATGTGTGAAACTCTTTTGAGTTTGGGTTTCCGGCGATGTTTTAAGCTTTGTCGGTACGGTTCAAGTCGCGGGTCCTGTTGACTCCATCGATTTCGCATATAAAGTGCGTTACGCTTTTTGGGACCAACGTTTCCCAGGTATCGCCTACTAGCATCTTCTGGCGGACGATGGTGGAAGAGTAGAACTGTCTCTCAAAAAACGGTATTCCCTTAACTTTGTAGTTTGATTCCATGAAGAGCCTTTTCGTCAGTGGCTCGTTGGTGTACACGATTTGGAATTTGGGCGTGTATCCTTCCACAGCAGAGACCCACATCATGTGCAGGTGCACGTCTGGAACAGGCACCACCCAGACCCTGCTATAGTCCACTTTTGCTTCGTCTAAAGCGTTGCGAATCATGACTATGCGTTCGCCTGCGGTAAACGGGTTTTCCTTCGTGTGGCTGTACTGGGCGCTCCCAATGACTATGACAAGTTCTTCAACTTCTTCAAGAATCCGTTTAATCGCTTCTAGGTGACCAAGGTGAAAGGGCTGAAATCGTCCGACGTAAAGACCGCGAGTAGGCATAAATAGTCTGTCCTGTGCCTTTCACAAGTTGATGATAGTGGCATTTATGATTTGCTGTCTATCAATCAAAGACGAAGTTTTGGAGCTAGGAATAATGGATTCATGGTGCGAATGGTGGATAGGGAATTGCTAAGCTAATCCAGGATGTATGGATAAGGATGGTTGGTCTTGATAGTCAAAACGACGTACTTGTCGTTTGAGTAAGCTAGTTGTACCCAGCCGGAAGCTAAGATTCTTGGGTCAAAACGGGTCACGTCGTAGACCATGAAGGCTATGTTGTTGCTGCTGATGATGGAGGCAAAGTTTCTGCTTTGAACGTCAAATGGCTCGGATAGTTTCAGGTCGAAGAGCGTATCCATCTCCTTTGGATTCTCAAGCTGTGGATAGCTGGTCATAGAAAAAGTTAGCATCTGATACGCCACTGTGATGGTGTAGTTGGCTTTGACGACAAAGAAGTCGTATTTCCATCGCACTGCGTCTATGCGTCCATCACCAAGTTGCCCAATATTTCCTGACGCAGGCAAATCAGTGAATTGCAGGGCGAAGGCTGTTTGGCTTTTCTCGTCATAAACATCTACGTGGTTGTTTAGAGTTAGGTTCTCGCGGGTGAACTGTGTAAAGGCCCATTGACCAGGTTCCGATTTTGTTGGGTTGCTCCAGGGGTCTGACCAGTTCAAAGCGTCTGCAACGTTGGCTTTGTTAAACGTTAGGGACGGATCGAAGTACTCGTTCAAGTTCAGGCTCGCATAGTTTAAGTCGATGTTTAAGGCGGAGACTTGCCAAGTCACGTTAATTGGGTAGGTGTCGTTTTGGACAAAAAGATTCTCAGTTAACGCAAAATCGTCGGCAGTGTAGGTCACGCTGATCCTCTTTGGGGAATGAACCTCGTCCATGGAGATGCTTCGGTTAAGATTGGCAAGTGCAAACTCGCGAGGTGAATTGTTTGCATCGCGGTAGTAGAAATATGAGTTCTCTAAAGAGAAGTAGGTAGCGCTTCGCCAAGCCATGTTCAACGAAACCCAGTTGGCTTCAGAAGCGTTACTTCTCGCCTCGTAGACTTTCACCGTGGTTAAAGGGTTCATGATCTCGTAAGATAAATCCAAGGCACAGTGGGCTGTGAAGCTCCAATCGACTGTTGGATCTGTTTCGGCAATTACGTTTGTTCCAGAGTAAACGAGGAACCAGTTTCCAGGCTTTTGTGTCACTATCCCGCCTGTGGCAGGACCAAAGTTCTGGTGTATCCAGCTTCCAGCTTGGTACGCGCTCAGATCGGATGTGGCGTAGAAAGTGTTGCCTTCTTGGATTCTTTCTGAGACCGTTTGGACACGGAGGACGAGAACTGCAGCAAGCGAAATTACTATGATTACGGAGACAGCTTTCCATGCGGTCCATTTCCAGCCCGCCTTATTGTTGGAGAATGAAGTAAAAGCCAAATCGACCAGGTATGAAAGGGGTACTGCCGCGAGGATTGCTAGCGGAGGTAACAGGAAGTAAATGAATCTCTGATACGGCAGGAGCAAACCAAAAAGATGCGACTGCGAAAGTATGAGGGGAACCAGAAACATCAAAACCAGAAGGGCATAGAAGCTCAGGTTTTTGGTTTTTCGCAGGTGGAGGAACGCAAGGACTAAGCCTGCGAAGGAAAAGAAAAGTGCGAATCCAAAGTATACCATGAAGGCGTCGAAAGTCACGAAAGGCAACTGATAGAGGTACACGGTTAGCTGGAAGAAAATGATGTAGACTAAGCTTCCGATGTAGGGTAAGATGGGTTTGACGTAGTAAATTAGGAAGGCAATGGCTCCGCCTAGGACGGCGGCGATTAATGCTTTTGAGTAGTTTCCCCGCGATCTAATGAGCACCATGAGGATGAACGGGGGGATAATGAACACTGCTAAGAACGTGGCAAGCTGATGAGACAGAACCAGTGAGAATGCCAAAATGAAGGCTACCAACGTGTTGCCTATGCTTTTGAGGGGTAAAGACAGGTACATTAGAGATAGGACCATGAAGACAAGACTCAAGATGCTCGTGTATCCACCCCAGGAGTTAAGTTCAATGAGCGGAAGACAAACAAGCATTAATGAAGCTGCAAAGACACCCGTCTGTTTCCCTAAAAACTTGGCGGCGACGACGTAAACGGAGAAAACGAGAAGCCAATCCAACAGTGCGGTCACCGCTTTTAGTAGGATTAAGAGTTGCCCGACTTCCGTTATGCCCGTGAAGCTGATGAAACTGTCGAGCGCAAGATGGTAAAGGGGCGTGTACCAAGCAACGTCGCTTAAGGGAATTCTGCCAATTGAAAGAAAATATTGTGCTGTTTGGAGGTGAACTGCGGGGTCGTTTCCCAAGACTAAGCCGTTCGCGCCTAGAAGGGAGTAGAAGAACGCGAAAACAAGCACAGAAAAAGCAACTGTGAAGATTGCTTCTAAGGTCTTTGGGTTTCTTTTGACGTTAGCGACGACGCTTGGTCCCCTTTGAACTTGCATGTCACTTTCGCACTTGGAATATGGCTACCTCATTGTTAATAAACACAAGGCTGAAGGTGGGATCCTCGGCAAATCTCGAGAGTTGACCGAGATCACGAAGCGCAATGTAGGAAATGTTCATGGAGGTCAACGCCTCACGGTAATCAAACCATTGCATCGGCAAATTTTCTGCCTCTATTTTCGTGTGGTCGAGGAATGCCTGAGTGTGGTCTAGGACAAGTTGTTGATAGAAATCGCTTTGCTCGCTCGCTTTTGCATTAGGGGCTAGATCTTTGTCGTCGTATTCGTATGCGCCAGCAGAAAAGGTAAGTTTAGCTGCGGACACACCACCAATATTGTATTCCATAAGTAAAGCCGCAAGGTTATCACCCGTAACAGGCGTAATAGTGGGTTGTTGGCCAGTAAAAATTAGTTGGCCTGCGACCTTTCTGTTAACGTCAAAGAAAGCTTCGGTGTTCGGAACTCCAGTTACATATAGACCGCCTACATGTAGGAAGAACGTGACGAAGTCAAATGTCACATCGGGTCTTTGGCTGGAAATCGTTACGGTGATGTTTGCAAAGCTGTTGGCTTGGAAAATCGTGGTGTTTGCACCTTGGAAAACCGTGGTGTTCAATGTGAAGGAGAAGTCCTGGTTAGCTTTCGTGACATAAAAGGAGACGTAATCGGTCCCGTTGTCTAAATGCTGCTCTGTAACCGGAACTTGAGAAAGGTCAACACTGTAATCTTTTCGATTTGCATCTTGAAATTTGATTTTTATGTCGTTGTTGTCAAAGGTGAAGATGCCGAAGGGAAAGTAATAATCGCTACGCTTAGCTAGGAAATCGGGGTTGTGCCTGCCGATGTATCCACCGTCTTCCCTTACCTGGAATAAGCCATTGTCGATTAGATAGTCAGTGTCAAGAATGTAGCGCGCAGCTTGCGCAGGTTCAAACTCGCGGCTGTTTGTCAGGTACTGCGGCTCAACAGCGCTTATAGTCGAACGCTCTGAGAACCCTGAGAACCACCAGCCGTACTGCGCGTCAGTGAGGAAAACCGCGCCTGCTGGAGTATTGTTCTTAGCCCATTGAATCGCTTCGTACTCGGGCTGATTCATGAGCTGGTAGAAACTCTGCACTCCGATGCCGCTGGAGGGTGCAGCAAAAAGGGGAACGGACAGAAACGCGAACAACAGGAAGGCAAGCACGAATATCATGGTGAGGTTTTTCAGTTCAAGATGCGGTAAAATCCGGTGCAGCCTCTTGTTTTTGCTAACTCTGACCCCCGGAAGCTCTTTGACGCTGGAAATCAGCCAGTTTGACGCTTGCCCAAGGAAGCGCGCGCTATGATAGAATCCGAGTCCAATTAGGATTATCATTGGCATGATAACGTAGTAGAGGAATCGGGAATAGTCCGTGTAAAGCCCCAGCAAGTAGCCCTGCGTCAGAACTGTGGGAACTAACCACCAAAGAACCAGCAGGACTGTCGAAACGTTCAGAAACTTTCCAGTGTAGTATTTGGAGAACAAGAAATAGAGGAAAACAAAAACCAGAAGGGGTATGACGATGTCGAGCGGGAGAAGCTTTGTTGACATTAAGGCTTGCTGAATGTCAGTGACACCCGTTCCCGTGATGGCTGAGGTTCCCGCGTCCACGTAAGCAGATGTTGCCTGAATCAAGAAAGGAGAGATAGCCATGGCGCCCAATATCAGAGGCGTAATCCAAATTAGGAGATTTATTCGGCGTTCACCCATTCTTCCAGCGAAGACAAACGTAAAAACCACCGTTGCAGCCGTAATAGCTGTAAACAGCACTGCGCTAAGCGAGTGGGTGAGGAAAATGGCGCTGGAAACGAGTGTTGCTACACCGAGAAACGGGAGAAGCGAGAACCTGTCTTTCTGCAGAAACAGGTAGAAGGCTAAAGGAATAAGCATCAAAGTTACAACGTTCGGGTAGCCCCCCCACATGAGCATCTCAAGGTCGAATCTGGAGACCGCCACAAGAAAAGCAACGATCAGTGCGGCTGAAACGTTCCAGATCTTGCGCGTCAACAAAAAAGCGACAACAACAATAAGGGATGAAAAGAGAGAAACAACCAATGCGTGAGCTGCATAGTCAGGCAACCCAGTTAGCAGAATAATGTATGATGCGAATATATGGTACCCCGGGAAAGTGACTGAGGAACCTCCTCCCATGTGATAATAGTTCCAAAAAAAGTTGGTGTTTCCTGATTGTGTAATTGAATTGGTTACACTGTTGTGGAGACCGATGTCTGCGCCTGGAGGAAACGTTTGACGTAGCATCAAGACGACGCGGTATACGAAGGAGAAAACAAGAATCAGAGTCAACAGTAAATTATTTCTCGTCGTTTTTAGCATTAATCGTGTTCCTCAAAGCCTTCGCGGTGATGTTTTCTTGGTCAAATGGTATTGAAGTCAAAGTTTAAATATCTATTCCAATATAAAACCCGACAGTAAACCAACCTAAAAAAACTTTAAGGTGTGTTGAAAATGTCATGGCTTAAATCTATGATGGAAAAGGAACCACCAGAACCAACCAATCCTATCGCTACATGCGTTATAGGCAACATTGAACCCGACATGCACGACACCGCGAAAGAAGCTGTCCGCAAATCCCTGAAACGCGCTGGCTTCAAAATGATCGATGCAGGCAAGAGTGCACCAGTTGAAGTCTTCATTCAGAAAATAAAAGAAAACAACGCAGCCTTGCTGGCACTCTCAGTCAATACCGTTCCAGCAAAGAACAACCTGCCCAAACTCATGGACGCAATAAAAGCAGCAGGCTTAAACGTCAAAATCATCATGGGTGGCGCTGCAGTTAAGAAGGAAGACGCTGAAGCAATTGGCGCAGTCTTTGGAAAGAACAAAGAAGAAGCCCCAGAAATCGCAAAGAAAGCCCTCGCAAAATAAACTGAAAGTCAGATGAATAGCATGAGGAAATTCAATACCGAACAGAAAATATACGACATTGGAAAGGTCAAAGTTGGCGGACAACCAGGGGAACTGCCGACTTTTCTCATCGGTTCAATTTTCTGGCTAGGCCAGAAGATGGTTCAAGACGCAAACAAAGGAATTTTTGATGCTAATCAAGCTGAACAAATAATCAACACGATGCACACTCAAAGCGACATGACCGGTGTTACCTTCGGCTTCGACGTGGTCGGAACAACCGAAGAAGCATTCGGGAAATACATTGACTTCGTTGCCAAACACAGCGATGCACCAATAATGCTGGATGCAATGAGCCCCAAGACACGTATGGCAGCCGCAACTATGGCCAAGACCATGGGTCTTTCCGACCGCTGCTTCTACAACTCAGTTTACAAAGGTGTAGGTGACGCTGAGTTGGCAATTCTGAAAGACAGCGGCATCAAAATGTCAATAGTGCTTGCTGACAACCCAAAAGATAACAGCTTGGAAGGAAAGATGAAGGTCATCGAAGAAGCTTTAGCACTAGCAGACAAAGGCGGCATTACAAAACCACTCATCGACACAGCCATTCCAGCGTTCGCTCCTGACATGGGCACAGCCGTTAGAACCATACCTATAATGAAGGAGAAATATGGTCACCCAGTTGGCCTAGGCAGCGGAAACGTCGTCACCACGATGGGATGGGTTAAGGCACATGTCGTCAAAGAGTTCCGTAAAGGATGCACAACCGCAACCAACGCTATCATGCAGACACAGGGCGCAAACTGGCTGATGATTGGTCCAGCAGAGCAAGCTGAATGGGTCTTCCCAGCAGTTGCAGTAGTAGATACATACATTGCTTCAGCAGCAGCAGATTTGGAAACACGACCTCTGGGCGAAGATCATCCGATCTTCAAGATGTTCCTTTAAATATCCCCCTTTCATTTTTTTGGTTTAGCAGGATATAGACTTGAATTCCATAAAATGGCTTGGATTAATCGTCGGTTATACAGTCTTAACGTTGCTTTGTGTCGTTCTTATTCCTAGTGATTCCCTGTTGTTTGTCGTGAGAATTGTTGTAGCCTACGTTTTTGTGGCGTTCATCCCTGGTTACTGCTTGATTAGTTTTCTCTTTCAAGATGGCAAGCTGGATTTTGCCGAGAGACTTGTGTTGTCGGTTGCGCTCAGTTTCAGCGTCGCCGGGATTTCGGGGCTGTTCTTGGGTTTGTCGCCAATTGGCATAAACGTCACGTCAATTGTTGAGACTGTCAGCGGGATAGTCGTTGTTTTGGCGGTGTTGGCTTATCTGAGAAAAGTTGGCCTCGTGAAGGTTCCTTCACGAAGGTTCGGCATGAAAAACCAACTCAAGCGAACAGCTAGTTCTGAATTCTGAATTTTTCTAAGAATTTTATGTTGTGGCCGCTTACGGCTGGATTTTGGTGAGGGAAGACGTTTTAGGAGAGTTTTATGTGCATGGCTCTAAGCGCGTAAGCAGCTGACGTTTTCAGTCCGGATTTACCGTAGGTTCCGCCTCTGCGCATCATCTTGAACACGTAGCCTGGCCGCAGGTAAAACTCTTGATATGCCTTGTAACGAATCTTTGCAAGCTTTTCCATACTTAGCCATGGAGTCTCAAAGGTCGGGTTCGCAGTGTCGTACTTGTCGAAGTCTGTAACTTTCAACCACCCTTTCTGCTTAACCTGCTCATACATCGGGGTCCCAGGATAAGGAGTAGCAACATAAAAGCCGACGCTGTCTGGATTCAGCTCTTTTATGAAGCGAATTGTTTCATGGGCTGTTTGCTCGGTTTCGCCTGGAAAGCCTATAACCGTATTCGCAATCGTCATCAAGCCTGCCTTGTTTGCAGTCTTGAACGCCAATCTTGTTTGGTCCAGTTTGATTCGTTTGTTCATAGCCCCAAGGATGGTTTCGGAGCCTGACTCTACGCCCAGCCAAACCGCGAAGCAGCCTGCGTCACGCATGGTCTTCAGCATTTCGCGGTCAACCATATCAACGCGAGTGCCACAGTCCCATGTCATATTTAGGTTTCGGGCGCGAAGTTCCTCGCAGATTTTGAATACTCGATCGCGGTTTACAGTAAAAGCATCATCGTAAAACGTAACTTGGTCAACGCCATATTTGTCGTGCACGAGCTGCATCTCATCCACCACGTTTTTGGGGGTGCGCCAGCGGTAGCCCTTACCGAACATGCGTACGGTACTGCAGAAGTCACACCAGTAAACGCAGCCGCGGCTAGTGATCAAGGGAAAAAGTATTTTGCCCTCATGCTTTAGGTTTTCAAGCGGTAATAGGTCGTGGGCTGGAAACGGCAGCGAATCCAAATTTTCCAGAAAAGGTCTGTTGGGGGTGCGAATGATTTTTCCATCCCTGCGGAAGGTGATGCCAAGAACGGGGTTTAAGCTGCTTTTGCTGAAAAGTTTGTCAAGCAATTCGATGAATGTTTGTTCGCCTTCCCTGCGAACGATGATGTCGAGGCTAGGGTACTCGTTGAGGGCGTCTTCATCCCAGAAAGTTCCGTGTGATCCGCCGAGCATAGTGACTGCCTGTGGTTGGACCTGTTTGGCTATAGTTATTATTTGCATGGCGGATTTGTAAAGCAGTGTGGTGGCGGTTACTCCAATAACGTCTGTTGGAGTCTTCGCGATACGGCTATGGAAGGTTTCATATGTGAGTTTTTCTGCTTGGCAATCTATAACGGTTACTTCATGTCCGGCTTTTTGTGCAACGGCGCCCAAATATGCTAGACCCAGCGGAATGAATGGGGGATGTGAGTGGGCGATTGGTGGATAAGGGGGGTTGACTAAGGCAATTTTCATTCAGCATGTCCTTTCCAGTTGGGTCTTGCGATTTTGTTTTTTGGGGGAAACGAGGTGAATTAGGAGAGTTTTATGTGCATGGCTCTAAGCGCGTAAGCAGCTGACGTTTTCAGTCCGGATTTACCGTAGGTTCCGCCTCTGCGCATCATCTTGAACACGTAGCGGGGGCGAAGGTAGAACTTTTGGTTTGCTTTGTAGCGGATCTTTGAGAGGTTCTCCATGGTTAGCCAAGGAGTTTCGAAGGTGGGGTGGGCTGTGTCATATCTGTCGAAGTCTGTTACTTTTAGCCAGCCTTCTTTTTTGACTTGCTCGAACATTGGTGTTCCCGGGTAGGGGGTGGCAATGTAGAAGCCGATGTCGTCTGGATTTAGTGAAGTGATGAAGTTGATTGTTTCCCAAGCTGTTCCCTCGGTTTCGCCTGGAAAACCGAGAACTGCGCTGGCAATGGTCATTAACCCAGCTTTCTGAGCAGTTTTAAAAGCCAGACGGATTTCATCTAGCTTTATTTTTTTGTGCATAGCCCCTAGTATTTTTTCGGAGCCCGATTCCACGCCGAACCATACTGTTATACACCCCGCCTTGCGCATTGTTTCGAGCAGTTCTTTGTCAACCATATCGACTCGTGTTTCGCAGTCCCAGATGACGTTGAGTTTGCGGGCTTTGATGTCTGCGCACATGTCCATAACGTGTTGGCGGTTCACGGTGAAGGCGTCGTCGTAGAAGGTGAATTGGCTTTCGCCGTATTGTTTGTGTAGCATTTCGAGTTCGTCGACGACGTTTTTTGGGCTTCGCATGCGGTAGCCCCTGCCGAACATGCGTACGGTGCTACAGAAGTCGCACCATTGGACGCAACCGCGGCTGGTGGTGAGCGGAAAGATGGTTTTGCCCATGTGGTGGAAAGAATCCAGTGGCAACAGATGAAAAGCTGGAAACGGCAGCGAGTCCAAATCTTGGATTAAGGGTCTGTCTTCATGGCGGACTGAGCCATCTTTGGTGCGGATGGTTGTTCCCAAAACGCCAGTTAGGTCTTTTCCGTTTTGGAGGCGCTGCAAGATTTCCTGGAAGGTGGTTTCTCCTTCCCTTCGGACCACTGCGTCAAGTTCGGGGCATTCTTGGAGGGCATTTGCGTCCCAAAAGCTTGCGTGGCTTCCGCCGATTAGGGTGGTGCAGTTGGGGTGCTCTTCTTTGGCTATGGTGATTAGTTTTTTGGCTGAGTTGTACAAAAGAGTGGTGGAGGTAACGCCGAATATTTCGGTTGGGATGGTTTCTATGCGTTTGCGGAAGGTGTCGTAGGTTAATCTTTCAGCTTGGCAGTCGATAGCGGTGACTTGATGCCCTGCTTTCTCGGCGACTGCACCCAAGTAGGCGATGCCTAGCGGGATGAAGGGTAGGTGAGCATGCGCTTTTGGTGGATAAGGCGGATTAACCAGAGTAATTTTCAATAGATGTGTCCTTCTGTAGGGGGTTTTAAGCGCAAAGATGCATTATATAGTTTTCTAAGATGGAAAAGAAAACAGAACGAAGCTAAAAAAAAAGGAAAAGATGTTGGGATATTATGCTTTTAGCATTTTTTCCCATCGGTTGAAGAGTTCTAGAACCTCGTCGCCGCCGTGGTCCTTGAGGAACTCGCGGGTCTTTTTGTCTGCGACTGCGTTCTTTTGGAACTCCTCTATCCACTGAGCCTTCTCAGCCAGGAAAATGATGCCATCCACGCCTTGCCTAGCAACTCGGGTGGCGACGGTCATTACCTGTGGGGTTGTTGCTACGGTGTCCCAGGTTTCGTTTGGTCCGCGGACGTAGAAGTTGACGAAAACGGGTTTCTTAAGGATGCTCTTGAAGCCGCGTGCGATGGTTTCCCAGTACCATGGGCTCGGGTAAGCCTTGCTGAACATCGGGATGACGAAATAGTCGGCATATTGTGCCATTGCTTCAAAGTCGTATCCGAAGCGTTCCTTAGCCATCAAGGGGTCAGGGAGACAGTTAACAAATAGGGGTTTGCCGGGGACTACTTCTTTGACTTCGGCAAGGAAATCAGTCACTACTTTTGCTCGCCAATCGACCCACTTTAGGCCGCTTTTGCGTTGTTGTTCGATGCATCGGGGGCAAGTGCAGAAATGTTGGTCGGCAAAGTGCTGGCTACTGATGCTAATGCCGGGGGTGACCTTGGCTGATTCAGCGATAATTTTCAGGTTATATTCTCTGGCTTCTGGGTTAGTCATGCATACGACGTCCCAGCGTAGGTTATAGCGTTTGTTGGTGCGGAGTGCTGGACCAAATGAGCTTACTGAATTCCATTCTGGGCGTTTTGCCGCCATGCAATTGTCGCCAAAGCAGGCGATGTTAGTGTACATTTTTGGGTTAGGTTTTCCGACGATTCCTGATTCAGACTTCAAACGGTAGAAGTTGTAGTCGACGCCTTCGACTGGTTCTGGTTGATATAAGAAGACTCCGAATTTCAAGGTACATTCACCATTTAGTGTCCTTTTCTGCTACCGAACATATTTGCAGGTTATTTAAGGTTTTCAGTTTTTCTTTGCAGAAACACTGTTTTTCAGCAGAGCTACGAGGGCGTACTTGAGGAAAATGGGCAAATCCACGCCGTCACAACCCTGCGAATCCACTTTTTCCGCGGCTTCCTGCGTGGATAGTAACTCTCCGAACTTCTGAGCTAAAGCTTTCACGTCGCCAAATTGCCAGGGGTTTCGCTTCTGCTCAAACTCCTCGCTCAACTCCGCAGCCGCAAACAAAAACGAGGAAAAAACTGGATCATCGTCAAGCAGTTTGCTCAGCTCTGCAGCTATTGCCTTCTCATCTTTACCAAGGCACTCCACTTTAGCCAATTCAACAGCTAGCTTGTCGATGGATAGGTGCCGCTCTGCCAGCCGATTCTTGAAGGGTCTACCAAGCGGATAGCCTCCGATGGGCGCTTTGGCAACCGCCTCCTTAACGGCTTGCTTCGTGCAACAAGCGATTAGCTGGCCTAGCTGGGAAGCGGGACCGCTATAGATGATGTCGGAGCCTCGACCCGTCTTCGCCACAACTATGGCGTCAGTTGGCGTTCCAGTCGCCTGATTGCCTGTGTACAGGCTTCTGACGTCAAGTTCCCTTAGCGCAGCACTCTTTGCCTCCGTCGCCGTGATTATGCTGCTCACCAAGCAGCTTTCAGTTGGGTTCCCGTCAATTATCACTATGAGATTAATCGTGTCCGCTTTGGGCGGTACCCTTATGTTTTCGCCCGCGGATTCAGCATGAGTACACCCGCCAGTGGCAACCACACTCACAGCGATGTCGCCTTCGCGCATGGAAACCACCGAGAACGCCGCGACCACCGCAAAAGTAATCATGCCCACAAACCCGTTGGCGAACCCATCAAGCTTCAGCCTGCTAAAGCACCGCTGGATAAACCTCTCTGGATCTTGGTGTAGGTTCTGGTCGTTGTAGTCTAGAGGAATCTGAGCGTTAATTATGACCTTTGTTTCTTTTAGGCCACCATTGTGAAAAGCTGAGCTGACCGTACTAAGAGAAGAATCAGACAAAACCGCCAGAATGTTCTCCTCAAAAAGAAGCCGGACGCCAGCCCCCACGAGGTCGATCTGCTTCATAGCTTCACCGAGGCTCTTTTCTGCTTTCGCCCTGCTTAATCGAGAGGGCTTTTGTCGGGCACAAGGTGACGCATACCCCGCACAATGTGCATGAAGCCGCGTCGACGACTTTGGGTTTCTTGTCGGAACTCTGCTCTAAAATGCCTTCGGGACATACACCTACACATACTAGCCCTGAACATGGAACACACTTTGCGCGGTCAATTGATACATGTGCTTTATGTTTGTCCATGTGAAGTCAACAATTAAATAAGTGCCAAGAATATATTTCTTGCGCGAAGGCATAGAAAGTATGAAAATTGGCCTAGTTACGTACGCACCTGAAAAAGTCGCAGGCTACGATATCCATGTTTACTACTCGAAATGGGTCGACGGACAAGTCTTCCCCCCCGCCAAAGGCATGCAGAACGATGTCACCTGCTTCTGTGACGCCAAAGCGATCAGAGAAGACCCCAGCATTGTGGCAGTCTCCAAAGACGGCGCAGCCTTGCGAAAAAACAAGCGTTTCAACTTGGCCTTCGACTACGTTTGCCCCACCAACCCCCAGTATCGCAAAAGACTCTTCGATTATATTGATAGTTTAAGCATGGGGCACGTGGAAGGGGTGACTCTCAACTTATACCATTTTCCAGAACAAGAATTCTGCATCTGCCCCCGATGCGTTGAACTCTGGCATAAAAGCGGACTAGACTGGATCAAATGGCGCTCGAAAACCATTACCGAATTCCTCAAAGAGGCAAAAACTCATGTCAAGGGGACCTTCGCAGTCGAAATGTTTCCTGATCCCCTCATGGCGTTGGAGCGCTTCGGGATAGATTTCGATGCCATCACCGAGTTGGTGGATTACTTCCATGTTCCTCTCTCAGCAAGGGACTACACGACTAACTACTGGGTGGACCTGTTGACGAGGGACTTCATCAAGATACTCAAGAAACCAGTGGTGGTGGAACTCAGCGGCGAAATGCAAACTGATGAAAAAACGGACGCCCTTCTAAAGACTGTGGCGCTGCTGGGCAGGCACGGACTGATGGGTGCGCTGCTGCTGGTACACGATTCGGAGAATGCCAAAGGCATCGCACGATACGCAGTGCATAACAGCGAGTTCCGGGACTGGCTTAGCAAAAACGACTTCATCCAAATGAAACGAATCGTCGATGACTGGGCAAAACTCTACTAAAAAGCCAACCTCTGCTCCTCTCGCATAATTCTAGGAATACTTGGTTATGGTTTTTCTTTGAAGGATGGTAATTCTCAATTTTCTGTGACAAATTGCAGTTCGGGAGATTGAGGCTTGCTACTCTTCCTCTTGACAGCAAACACCACAACGCAGAGCGCGACAGCCGCAACAGCTATGACAAACAACGCGACCAAGTAGAAAGGCAAAATCAAGGTCTTTGTGCTCGAACTCGTCGTACCTGCAAACTGGTCGTTGCCCGCCCAACCAGACCGTATCATCACTTCACCAATACCCACAGACCGCCACTGATAACTGAATTTTCCTTCAGCCCGCGTTTTTGTCGTCGCGAGCACGGTCCAGTCAGACCCTGATGCACTCGCGTAAATCGTGACGTTCTCATTGAACAACGCCGATGATAGTTTACCCTCAATATTGACAAAGCTGCCTTCAAGGACGAATGCCGAAGAAACCGATAGTGTCATTGTTGTGGTTGTCAAGTTCTTGAAGCTTGCAGAAACCTGTCCAGGTGCGATTTGTTCATAGTTGTTTAAGGGTACAACTATGGGAGACGTTTCCTGCAAATCCGGGGGGCATTCGCCCACTCTCCAGTTTGTTCCTGTGCATTCTGCTATGTAATAGGTGACATTGTCCATTTTGACCGAGTAGACATCTTGCCGCGCATCCGTTGGATCCTGAGCAAGGTGGACTCCAATGTTCATGTGTTCGTCGCTTACGTAATGCAGAAGTGTAACATCTAGGCCGCCTGCCTTTATTATTGAAGCTGCGAGAAGCGAGAACATGTCGCAGTCTCCTTTGTGTCTAAGCAATGTTTCCACGGGATAAAATTGTTCAACGGTTTCTTCGTAGGGAATCTGGTGAATAATAGATAGAACAGCGTTGGTGAAGTCTTCATCGTCAGGATAAATTTCTCTTAGGACATCTGCGATGGGTCGCACAGAGTATGGCGTAATAAACTTTTGAAAATCGTTGTCTGTGTAGGATCTATGACTAAGTCCCGCGTAGTAGTCGTTCAGCGCCGGCGATACTCCGACGTTAAGCGAGTAGCTCAAGGTGCCATCCACATGATTCTTGAGCTCGTATGTGAAAACGGTGTTCTGAGCCAAGCCTGCGGGGACGGTTGATAGCAGAGTGGAAATGACGAATAAAACTGCAACTGAAGCCCAGACAAGCCTAGCTTTCATTCTTCCCTCATTTCCCTCTGCTGTAACTTGTCCTATTGAGATTCTGAAGGACAAATAAGGGTTACTGCAAAAACGTTAAACAGGGACTTCAGTTTCGGTTTTGACGACTTCGCCGCCTGCTTTTTCTATCAAACCAGCGAGCTCCAACGCCGCTTTGCTTAGACGCTTTTCAGGGTTCTCAGAAAGCTTTCCTGTCGTGGATAGATGCAATTCCATGTGGGGCTTGCTTTCTCTGGATTTGGGATGTGACTTAATATAGACAAGTGGGTTGTCTTGCATCACTTTGTCTATGAGCGGAGCGAGGAAAGATTCCATAACGCCGTCAGCGTAGATACTGAGCTCAAAGAAGCCAACGTCTCCAGCTGCATGGCGCAGCAGAGGTACAACCGAAGATTCGAAAATCGCCTCCATCTCATGTGGTACACCAGGCAGTACAATAAGCAGAGTCCCATTTACTTTGACTTGGACTCCAGGCGCGGTTCCAATTGGGTTCTGGACGGGTTGTGTGCCCTCGGGTAGAGTTGCCATTTTCACTCGGGGAGGAGTCATCTCACCTTCTGGGATAAGTCGCCTGGTTTTAGCGATTTCTCGGTATTTTGCCTTAACCATTTGAAGCGCTTTTTCGTTAACTGCGAGTCTTCGGTTCAAAGCTTTGGCGACTCCTTCGAGGGTTTTGTCGTCGAAGGTTGGTCCCAAGCCTCCTGTGGATACGAGGAATTGCGGTTTCCTATCGAGCACTTCGCGGAAAGCAACCGCCATTTCCTCAACGTCATCCGCCACGACGGTTATACGTTTGACTTTGACGCCTAAAGAGGTGGCGCGCTTGCCCATCCAACTTGCATTGGTGTTTACGACCTTTCCTATGAGCAACTCATTGCCTACGCATATAATCTCCATATCCACGGTCACGGCAAGACATCCTGTGAGGAACTGTAATCTTCATAAAAAGAAGGCTGCCCTTTATACTGTTTTCTAACTAAACGCGTAGAACCGCAGACTTCGCGGCGTCTACTTCTTCTTACTGCTAAGATACCACTTCAAGTACTCTTTTCTGCGGTTCTGCCGAACTTCGTCTTCGGTTTCTTCAGGAGGACGATTTTTCTCTTTGAGGTCCATGAGTTCCTGCTGGGTGCAAGTTAAGCCGCAGCTTTTGCAGGTATAGTGCTTGGTGGCTACGGAGTACACAAATTCTCCGCCGCATTCCGTGCAATAGGGCATTCTTTTTCCTCTTGTTGTTTTTAGATAAACGCCTTTGCGCAGATATTAGTCTTCGCTTGGATTTTGGTGTTTTTATCTGAAAACCGCACTTGCTGGATGCGAAAAGAGGGAAACGAAGGCTTAAACGTGAGCGTAGATTCTGTCGGTGGTGTATTTTCCAGTTTGCATCTCGCTCTCAATCTCTCGTAAAAGCAGAATCCGTTTAAACGTAGGTGGATGGGTCGCAAACAGGTTGTTCATCTGGGTCCATGTAGAAGTGGCTTCTTTTTCCATTGCGAGTTCCAGTTCGTGCTGATCTAAGACGCCGTCATGGTCTAGGTCGTATTCGTCTTTCTTTTGCATAATTGTTGAGACTTCCTGTTTTGCCTGTGTGGGATCTTCGATGTAGAAGCTGCGTGCTTCAGCGTTTCCTTTCGGCGCAATTGATAGCCCATAGGTGATTTTTGCGAGAGCGCTTTGGAGACTGTGGGGTGTTCCCGTTAGGTATGCGCTGTAGGAGTCGGCGTAGTGTTCCCGTAGTCTGCTTAGGCGCATAACGGCGAGGAAGCTTATGATATACACTACAAATGCGATGACTCCGATGACTATCAGTGCTGCGCCCGAGTTGTCTGATTTGCGTCCGCGGGAACTACCAGTGAGGAGCCCTGCGCGGAAAGCAAATTGGGCGATTATGTACGCTATCAAGGGTAAAGCAGACAGCACTGTGACCACTATGTAGTCTTTATGTTTAATGTGTCCTAACTCGTGTGCTAGTACACCTCGTACTTCGTCCTCGTTGAGTTGCCTTAGCAGTCCTTCGTGCACGGCTAAGACGGCGCTGCTCTGGGTTCTGCCAAAAGTGAATGCGTTGGGCGAGTTGTTGGGGACGATGGCGAGTTTAGGCATTGGTATGCCACCTTTTAATGCAAGTTCCTTGACGGTGTTTTCAAGCCAAGGGTTCTCGCCGGGCTTGAGATATTGCAGGTGCGTGGATGCGCTCACTATGACTGGACCTATCAGATACTCAAACAGAATGAATAGACCTGTTCCGCCTAAGGCGATGATTAGTCCCAGGTACAAGTTGAAGTCTGCAACGTATGATTCAACGACGAAGATTATTCCGAAGAGGAATAGACCGAAGATAAACGATGCTACGATTATGCTTGTTCCCATCGCTAGTTTCAGTTGAGATAAGGTAGCCATTGTGTTCACCTGTTTTTGATTTAAGTGACTGAGAGGATTGGAGAATTAAGTCTTTTCCCAAAATCGAAACGGAATCATAAGGGATGTTCAAGTGACTAAGATTAGCTCTGAAGAATGAAGAAAAAAGTTAGATGGGGTAAGCTCCGCAGGTCTTGCAGAAATGTATCTTCGTTTTTATGTAGCTCTTGCACTTGGGGCATTGCACCGCGCCTTCAATCTTAGGGAAGACATTTTTGGGTTTGCCGAACTTCTTCCGGAATTGTTCGTAGTAGAGAAGTTGTTCTTTGTCTTGGATTTCAACGTCGTCGGTGGCTAGGATTAGTTTCTTCTTCTCTTCGAATTCCGCGTCGGTTAGCATGTCGTTGAAGAAGGTGCGAAGGATCGCGGTTCCTGTGCCCTCTTCAAGCGGCGCTTTAGGTCTCCAGACAACGTCTTTAGGTAATACATCCTCGTAGGCTTTGCGTAGGATCCACTTGCTGTACCGTTGTCCGTCTTCGCCTAAGTTTATCTTGACTTTGATCGGTAGCTTCATTGCCCATTCCTTAAACAGAGGATCAAGGTAGGGTGCTTTGATCTCCATGCCTAAAGACTGCGCCATGGGTCCACTGGAGAACCCCATCTCTGCCCACATCTCTTCTTGTTTCTTAGCAAACTCTTCCTGAGTTAGATGAAACTGCCATGGGTAACCGAAGAGTTCGTCCAACCCGTCGCCTGTCAACACGGTCTTTATTCCTTTAGGTTTTAAGAGCGTTAGGCCGATGTATACCGGGAGGCTGTTTCTTATTTCCATGGGGTCAAACTTCTTGAGTGCATCCACAACTTTTGGATAGAATTTAAGGACCTCATCTTTGTCAAATACGTAGGTTTCCTGATTCAGTTTCAGGAAGGCGACCATGGTTTTGACGTATCCAGTGTCTTTTGGGTTGCCATGTTTGAAAGCCAAAGTCAAGCATGGAATGCTGGACTTGTATTTGACGGCTTCGTAAGCGATTATGGAGGTGTCGGTTCCTGCCGAGAATAGCATGCTGTCAGCCATATTCTTGCGGACAACTTCATTGATTAAAGGTTTAACTTCGGGCAGAAATTTGACGTATTCTTCTTTTTCAAGCGTCATATTTAAATTCCCCGTAATACCTGAGTTTGTTTCGACCCAACTATTTAAGTTTATCCATATGAATACAAAACCTTTGATTTTATAAACATATGTGGAAAAAGCAACCAAAACAGTGAACACACAACTGTTCCTGATTGATGCTAAGCCAATTCAGTTACATTTAAAAGTTTTAAGTCTCCGTTCCTAGACAACATGTAATCTTCCAACGCAAGGTGTAATGTTTGAAAGTAAGCTTAATCCACATGAAAGTCCGAAATGACCTCAACGAGAACCTCAACGCGGCGAAACAGGGCATTTCCAAGGCGGCACAGCAGAAACCCGCCTTCATTGCACTTCCCGAATACTTCTCCGTCCCAAACAACATGGAAGACTTCAGATCGGCAAAAGACATTAGCAAAGAAACCTTCAAACCAACATTTAATTTTCTTGCAAAGGTCAGTAAGGAAGTCCCTGACGCGTACCTCATGGGCGGCACCGTGCTTGAAGGAGACAACGACAAGTTTTACAACACCAGCACGCTCTGGCGCAATGGCACCTTAATAGGCAAATATCGCAAGCGGAACCCGATCAAAGCAGAGTTGGAAGCAGGCGTGAGCCGGGGTGACCAACCGGCCGTGTTCGATACCGAATACTGCAAAGTCGGCATGCTCGTATGCGCAGACATGTTCTCGCGTCCCGCAATAAAAGACATTGCCGAGTTGGGTGCGGAGCTTGTGTTCCTCCCGGTCGCGGCCATGGGTACACATCCCACAGTTAACGGGCACCCGTTGACTTTTAGGCTAGCAGCCGAAAACGGGATCTACCTCATAAAAATTGGCAATGTGAGTTCTAATTCGCGAGGTGGCAGAAGTGCCTTCATAACGCCGTGGGGCATTGAGCAAGAAGTAACCGATGCCGTGGAAGACTCCGTCTTAACCAAAGATTTCGACATGGAGAGACTCAGGGAATACCGAAGGCAAATCCGCAAACCATAATTCTTTCGTCAAGTGGGTCTGCGGTTTGAGTTCAACATGGACCTTAATTGTCAGTTGCCAAATCTGTTGCTTGCTTCAAGTGTTTGAAGTTTAACGAAAATAGCATCCACAAAAGATAGAGGAAGGGTTCACGGTAGCGTTTTCGGCAGCCAAACACGTAAAGAACTAGGAAAAGATGAAGAAAAGATGGAAAGCTAATCTTCAGCGTTAGCTTCTATTTCTTGAGGGCTTTTTTGAGTTCTTCGGCTTTGTCGGTTTTTTCCCAGGGGAAGTCTGCGTCTTCTCTGCCGAAGTGCCCAAACACAGCGGTCTTGCGGTATATTGGTCTGAGCAGTTGCAGATGCTCAATGATGGCTTTAGGCCTCATGTCGAAGTTCTTCATGACCAACGCCAAGATCTTGTCGTCGCTGCATTTGCCAGTGCCAAAGGTGTCGACGAGTACGCTTATGGGCTGGGCGATTCCAATAGCGTAGCTGATTTGGATTTCGCATTGGTCCGCCAGTCCTGCGGCTACGATGTTTTTGGCGATGTATCGCGCCATGTAGGCTCCGCTGCGGTCAACTTTGGAGGGGTCTTTGCCGCTGAAGCATCCGCCGCCGTGGCTGCCGATTCCTCCGTAGGTGTCCACGATGATTTTTCTTCCTGTTAAGCCCGAGTCCGCTAGGGTTCCACCTATGACGAAGCGTCCGGTGCCGTTAATTATGTATTTTGTGTCGGCGCGCAGCATGTTTGCGGGTATGACGTATTTGACGACTTTCTCTATTATTTCTTTTTTGAGTTCTGAGTCGTCTACTCTTCCCGTTGTTTTGGGCGGCAATAACAACGGCGGTAACGCATTGTGGCTTGCCGTCGAGGTACTCAACGGTGACTTGTGATTTGCAGTCGGGACGAAGGCAGGGGATGATTTTTTGTTTCCTCACGTCGGCCAGCCTTTTAACTAGCTTGTGCGCGAGGGTTATGGGTAGAGGCATGAGTTCTTTGGTTTCATTTGTGGCAAATCCGAAAACCATGCCTTGGTCGCCTGCGCCTTGCTCGTGGCCTTCTTTTTCGGTGACACCCAGGGAAATGTCGGGGGATTGTTCCGTTATCGAGACGAGTACGCCGCAGGTTTCCCAGTCTAAGCCATCTTTGGCGTTATCTAAACCAATTTCCTTTATGGTGTTACGGACAATGTTCGGGATGTTTACGTAGCATTTGGTGGTGATTTGGCCGGTGACTACTACGGTTCCCTGCATGACGAGGGTTTCGGCGTCGACTCTGGCTTTAGGGTCGTTGCATAGAATTGCGTCCAAAATGCTGTCGGAAACTTGATCAGCTGACTTTGTCGGGGTGACCTTCGCCGACGGATTCTGAGGTGAACAAATATTTACCGTCTTTTTTCATAAGTAACATCCTTCAGCCTTTCATGTAATGAGAGTTCTAATAACCAGACCTATTTCTTAAAAGTCTTTCTGCAGAAATATGCAGCGTTTTTTGATACTGAAAGCTTATCAAAAGCAACCAACACAGTAACATTTGGTTTTCATTATGGATGGTGTACAAGCAGCTCAGAATGCCCTTGAATATGTGTTCGAAGCGAAGAAAGGAGACAGTTTAGTAATCTTTTGCGATGATACGCGAGCGCAGATAGGGAAAGCGTTTGAGATAGGTGCCCAGAATCTACAGTTAATCACAAAACTTGTCGTTCTCAAAACGGATCCTCAAGTTTTCAGAAAAGAAATCCCTCCGGAACTCACCAAATACCTCACCACAGACCGCCCCAAAATCTACATAAACCTCATGCGCGGAATCCGAGAGGAGACACCGTTCAGGATAAAGCTGATTCACCGTGAGGCAAATGATAAAAAAACACGTTTAGGACACTGCCCGGGCGTAACCATGGATATGCTAACCGAAGGGGCATTGGCGTTAACTGCTGAAGATCACAAGCAAATGCAGAATTTCGCCAGAAATCTTTTGGAGAAACTCGGGAAAGCCGTCAAGATCGAAATTACGACGCCCGCGTGGCACCAAACTGAATTTGAGCGTTAAGCAGCGACCATTCATTACTGACACAATTTTGAACTGGGAGCACATGAAATGGATGAACCTGCCTACGGGAGAAGTCTACGTGGCACCTGTAGAGGATTCGCTAGGGGGAAGACTCGTTTGCGATTTGGCAATAGGCGGCATCGGACCTCTAAAAACGCCCGTGACACTCAGAGTTAAAGGGGGAAAAGTGGACGCTGCAACCTCAGAGGACACTGAAGTACTAAAAAGAGTGCAGGATTCACTCCACACCGATTCCATGGCGAAGGTTGTTGGCGAATTCGCCTTTGGCATAAACCCCAAAGCAAGGTTTGTTGAGGAATTCTTGGAGGCAGAGAAGATGCTGGGCACGGTGCACATCGCTTTCGGCGATAACACTGACTTCCCGGGTGGCAAGAACAACTCCGCAAACCACATGGACTTCATGATGGACAAGCCCACAGTGAACGCCGTAACCCAGGACGGCTCAGTTATCAACATCCTCGTTAGCGGAGAATTTCAAGCAGACAAGGTGAAAGAGGAGTCGGCGGAGAAGCTGCCGATAAGCGCTGTTTACAAAGTCGTCGACTACGTCACTCTGTTCAAAACGGATCTATGGTGGGAGGCCGTCGTCGTTTTCGAGACTTATGGCAAGCGCCAAATAGGCATGTATCTTTGGCAAAAAAGAAATGGTGTTTGGAAACGCAAAAACAAGTTTGGCATCCGAACCCTCGACGAATGGTGCAAGCTCAAGAATGCAGTTGACCTACTAGCCCCAAATCTTGCCAGCGAGAAAATCTAGCCAAGCGTAAACCTTGCTGTCCTGTGTTCTGCGGGCAGTGAAAAATTATAATAGTCACCCGTTTGAGAATAGAAGTGTGTGGCTAACCCATGACCACTGCGTCTGCTGACTTCAAGAAATTTATTGAAGGCTTAGCCAGCGAAAAAGCTCCAGGACCCTCGACAAGTTTCTCCATGTTCCATATCTTCTTCGCCTTGGAATTGATGGCGCAAAAGCCCATCGGACGCAACAAGTTAGCCGAGAAACTGAACGTTGGGGAAGGTGCAATACGCACCATCATAAGTCGTCTTAAAGAGGCAGGTTTAATCACCACGGCGAAGGAAGGTTGCCTACTCACAAAAAAGGGCCTGGAAACATGGGAAAAGTTCGAGGAGCTTTTTCCAAAAAGAATCGAGATTGAACAAACTGAGTTGACAAATTCGCCCTGCAATTTTGCATTTCTGGTGAAAAATAGCGGGCACAAAATCGGGTCAGGAATTGAACAGCGAGATGCCGCTATTATGGGGGGAGCTAAACGGGCAATCGCTATAGTTTCGAGGAAGGGACAGTTAGTCATAGATTCTGTGAGTAGTAGCATTGAGAGAGAATTTCCAAATGCAGCGAGTAGGATCCTCCAGAACCTCAAGCCCCAAGACAATGATGTCATCATCATAGCAGGGGCCGACACAATTGCGAAAGCGAAGCGGGGAGCATTTGCTGCAGCGTGGGTGCTAATCGGGGACAGCGCAGAAGATAGCTAAGTAGTGTACTTTTCCCCTTGCATTAGCATGCGTTCAAGTATGGAGTTTACTGCAATTAGTCCATCGTTGGTTTTGGAGGAAATGGGAGTCAAATGGAATTGCATTCCAAGCTGCCCAATTGCGCGAAGCATGTTTCTGCTAAAGATGCGTTTGGTGTCTTCAAGTTTAGCTTCTATTGCGTCTTCTAGTCTGCGGGGATTTCCAGACCACTCCACAATCTGAGAAACATCTGCTTTGGGCAATAGATCCGTTTTGCTGAGCAAGTGCACTTGTGGTTGGAAAAACCTGTTGTAAACCGCTGCTGACAGGAACATGTTACTCACGTAGTTGAATGGGTTAACGCTGAAAACCGCGTCGAACAGGTAAATCAGAGGCTTTGGGTTCCTTCGTTAGTTCGTTGACGATGTATGGTCCGCTGGCGCGGAAGGCGAACAGTTCCATTTGCCCAGGTGTATCGACTAAGACGATGTCGGCGTGGGCTTCTTCGATGTCGCGGGTTAGGTTCTCGATTTCGTCTGCAATAAGGTCTGCCGCCATTATTGCCGCTCCGTTTGGACCCAAACCATACTTCTCCATGATGTTGCCAGCGTCCACGTAGTTGCGGACGTCCACATCAGGCGAGTACGGTAGCTTCAAAACACCTGGGTCCAAGTTGACTGTTGCTACGTCTTGCTTGCTCATCTTTAGCCATTCGCTGAACGCGGCTGTGAACAAGGATTTACCTGATCCGGCAGTTCCTATCATAAACACAACTGGCATCTTGTGGTCTCCAGTGACGGTTGTATGCTCTGTGTGTAATAACGTTTCTGTTACAACTGCTTAATTGGCAGCCATCGCTTCACGGTAGACCCCGAGCATTCTGCTGGCACAAAGGTCCCAAGAAAAATTGTTTCGGACGAATTCCCGTCCCCGGGTACCCATCTGCGCTCGCAAGGGAGCATCAGACAAAAGTCGCATTATGGCTTCAGCCATCTCGTCGCTGCCTGGTTCTACAAGCAACCCTGTCTCGCCATTTCGCACTGTCTCCGCGATGCCGCTCACGTTAAAAGCTACCACGGGCTTGGCAGAAGACTGAGCTTCCAACAAGACAATGCCTTGTCCTTCTTGGATGGAGGGAAATGCGAAGACGTCGGCGCATCGGTAAGCTGCCGGGAGGTCTTGCTCGCTTAATCCATGGATGAAAACAAAGTTGTGACCCAAACTGGCTGCGGCAACGTCAGAGAGCAAACGGCCTCTAAGAGGTCCGCTCCCAACGATGATAAACAAGACTTCAGGGTTATTCTTAACCACTCGTTTAGCCGCCTGGATTAAGAATCCGACGCCTTTGCGGGGTATGAGGCTTCCAACGAAAAGCACACATTGCCTGTCTGCCTGCACCGATGCGGCGGCGCATTTCTTCGCAGTCACCCTGCGGTGTGAATTTCTCAGGGTCTACGCCGTTTGGCACTATCCTTATTTTGTCAGGATCCACATCGTAAAACTGCTTGATCTTCCGCTCTGAATATTTGGTTATCGTGACAATTAGCGTTGCCTTCTTCGCTGATTCTTTTTCTTTCTTGGCGAGTTCCCACATGAAGAAGTTAGCTATTTTTTGCCGAAGCGACAGTTGACCCCGTAGAACCGCTTGGGAATATTCGTCCGCCAACACACCGTGCACTGTTTGCAAAAAGGGCACTTTCAAACCCCTTTTTTCAATAGCATTGATGAGTCCGTAGCCGCTTGCTGTGTGAGCTTCATAAACATTAGCTTTGATCGTCGCTGCGTTTCTGGCAAGTGTCTGGTTAAATGTCCAGTTGTCGAGGGGAAAAACTGTGTCTGTGCTGAAGCATGGAACCACTTTCAACCCATTTAGTGTGACGGGTTTGCGCAAGCCTGCTTTGGTACCGCTGTACACTGTTATGTCGATTTGAGTTTGCAGTCTTTTGGCGGTTTCAAGGATGCGGCGTTCGACTCCTCCGAGATAGAGTGGGGGTTGGGTGTTAATGACTGCTAATTGTAGCTTCTTCATCTGAGCATGACTTTCCCAAATGACTATTTATGGTCTTTTAGTGTGTATTAAGCTGTTGCCAAGCCAAGAGTACTCAGGCAAATGCGTCATGAACTGAACGACTCCAAGACGCCAGCTCCTGAATCGAGCCGGTTTGGGATAAATTTCCTGCAACTGAGGTATGGTTAGTCTTCTTATCTTTGCATCGTAATGTTGCTTGTTGTCACGACGTAGATGTCAGGATTGTGTATCTTGGAAAGACTTTTCGGGCAGAAAACAAAAGTATTAGAACCTAGAGCAACAGCATCATTTAGCATGGCAGATGCTCCAATCAGGGTGAAAAAGTGAAAGTTACTGCTTTGGTCATGGCGGGAGGCAAAGGCAAGAGATTAGGTTTGCCCGTCGAGAAGCCCTTGCTACCTTTTTTAGGCAAACCCTTGATTGAATGGGTCACAGATGCTGTCAAGTCCGCTGGAAATGTTTCAGACTTTTTCGTTGTCACAAGCGAGAACACCCTCAAAACAGAAAAATGGTGCCTAACTAACAAGTTGAAGGTTGTTAGAACGGACGCAAAAGGCTACCATGACGATTTGAAGCAGGCATTGGCAAACTACACATTAGTTCCCCTGTCATGACGATTTCTTCGGATCTCCCAGCATTAACTGGCGAAGTTTCTTGATGGGGTAGTTCTGATGTACGAAAGAAACAGGGCAGACGCATTGACGGTTCTAATACCAGTGGAGAAACGCGGTGAAACTGGGTTGTCAATTTCATCCACGTACCCGTTTGAAGGAGCCTTATACTGCGTTTGCGGAGTCAACGTCATAAACGGGGCAAAAATATCTGAAGAAAAGCTGAGTGAACAAGCTTACATTAGTGCGGATTTGGAAGCTGTGTTAAACGTTAACACGTTGAACGACTTAGCTATTGCCCAAAAAATCGTGCTCGAGTCCAAAAAGGGCATTCAGTCTGCGGGCAAAATGTAGTCTGCCTCAGGTTTTTGTGGTTGCTTCTTCTTTCGCCTTGCTTTAAGTTTGCTGAAGAAGCCGCGGATGCGGAAGATGTCGGGTTTGGCTACTCGAGCTATCGTGATTGCGCCGTGGTCGCAAGCTATGTAGCATTCCATGCATTTTGTGCATCTGTTGAGGGAGGCGTTGCCGATGAGGTTGATTTGCACGGGGCAGACGCGTTGGCATTTGTAATTATCTTCTTTGCGGCAAGCTGTACAATAGCCTATTCGGTTGTCTTTGCAGTCTTCTGGGCAGCCGTTCATAATGCACTTTTGAGGGTTCATCTTTGGTTTTATGAAGGGGTTCAGTGAGGCGGTGAGGTTTATGACTGCGCCGACTGGGCAGAGTTTATTGCACCAGAACCGCCGCTCTTTGAGGCTGACGAGGACTGCGACAACTGGGAAAACTAGCAGTTCTAGGAAGAAGGGGTTGATTATCATTTGCCCGCTGAGCGCTTTGGTGGAGAAGGTGGTTGCCTTAAGGTGAAACAATCCTCTTGTGGATATGCCGATGGGGCAGATGAGGCAGAACGCGTTGAATCCGAGAACCGAAGCGACGCCGATTGACCCCGCCAAAATCGCTGTGGTGGCGACGCCGTTTTTTGTCACGAGTCGAGTGACTGGGCAAGATAAACAGACGGTTGGGTTTGTTTTTTTGGCTTCGGCTTCGTGTAGAGCAGTCTGTAGGTTTTTGTCGATTATTTGTGCGCGTTTGGCTTCGATTTTTGGGAGGAACCGCCCTACGAAGCTGTCGAAACTGTCCACGAAGGTGCCTATGGGACATGCCCAACTACAGAACATCGAGCCCACCAGTATGATAATAGTAGCAACAAAGAGCAGGGCAACTACCGTGGGTAATACAAGTAAATTGTCAACTTTCATTGTTACGAGAGCTTGGAGTCCACCGAGAGGTTCGACTATCCAAGATCCCAACGCTAGGGGATTGCTCCAACCCTGCAACCATATGCTGCAGGGCGACTGCACCATAGGCACGAAGAAGAAAGGCGGTGCGGGTTGCTGCAGGAAAACGGTAGTTACGCCCGTTGACGGCGCTGGCCACTCTGGCCCGTTCGGGACGTATTGTAGGGGTATCAGGAAAAGAATCAAGAAAGCAAGTTTGGTAGCCCACCTTATATATCGTAGGCTGATTCGCCTGAGGCGCATAAGTCCCTTAATATCCCCTCGCGTTAACCGCGTAATTATTTTATGGAGAAATGGATGACTTAAAGCTATTGCAGGAAAAAGTCTGATTCGTAGATTCGTTTTCGGCGATCAAATTTGCCTTGAATCCAACGAAAGCGCAGAAAAGGAGGCATTTTTCGAGGAACAAGTTGGCAACTGAAGATGCTTTGGCGTTGAGAAGATCTAAGTATTTACCACAAATATGACTGAACATATCGAAAGTAGTTGGTTCATCTCAAATGGTTCCGTTTATAACATTTTTGCAAAGCTGTTTTTTGGCAGGGTCAAGACGCTGAGACGCAAAAGAAAACGCGAAATCGTTATCGATTGAATGTAAGTATGGTCGATTTTTCGAAATTCTACTATTCTGGCTAATGTGGAAAATAACGCAAGGTTTTGAGAACGCTCCGCTTAAGACTCTTGCTCTTGAGCCTTAGGTTTATTGTCTGCAGTATTTCCTGGGTAGGAGACGAGTAATTTAGCAGAGGCAAAAATTCCCTAAAGGATGAGCTGGTCCGAATATAGAAGAGCAAAGCCTGTTGTCGCGTATGAAAATGAGGCATGTAACTCTCAACTTTGAGTCTTTGACAATGAGAAACAAACCGTCCATACAAATCGTACAAATAAGATACAATTGGATAATACGAATATGAACCGCCACTTTTCTTATACAACATTTCATACTTGGGAACAAGCTTTGGATAGTGGGCGTTTAGGAACTTCAGAATTCCAACTGGTGAACGCATGTCTAAAGCTCCGCATAATATGAATCTGGCTCCGTTTTCGACGGCTGCTTCAATTATTGACTCGATGTTTTCGTCACTGTCGGTTATGTAAGGAAGTACGGGAGAAAGCCAGACACCCGTCATTATCCCAGCATTAGAAAGCTTACGTACCACCTCTAAACGTCGTTTGGGAGATGACGCATTGGGTTCCATCAGTTTAGCCAGATCGGTATCGAGCGTGGTGATGCTAAGTGACACGCAGCAGGGAGACTTCTTAGAGGCTTCCGAAATGATGTCTATGTCTCTGAGAACAAGATCAGACTTGGTACCAATTGCAAAAGGGCAATTGTAATCTCTTAAAACCTGCAAAACTTGTCGTGTCAAACCTAGTTTTTCTTCGATGTGTTGATAGGCATCCATGGCCAAGCCGACGCTAACCACACCTTTGTTCCGCAAGCTGTTGAGTTCTGCTGCTAACAACTTAGGCGCGTTAGTCTTTGCGCAAACGGGAACGGAAAACTCAACATTACTTTGGATTCTGATGGTATTAGTGTTGCAGTATACGCAGTTGAGTTCGCAGTTGGTATAGGGATCGAAGCAATGTCTAGTCCAAAACCTAGTATCCAAAACTCCGAGATTTCCCAAAGCGCTTTTGCACTGAATTTCATTATATTTGGTGGGCATAAACATCGGCGGCTGGAATGTATTTAGCGGTTCTTTATTAAACTTGACTATCTGAAGCAGAATTTTTTGGTCTAGGATTAATGCGAAGAGTCGCTAACGAGAATTGATGAACGGTTTGTTGAATGCAAATCGACTGAAGTTTAACAAAAAAAGGAAAGAGAGGAGGGTTGAAGTTTACTTCTTGCCCTTCATGTACATGTATGCCGCGACTGCGATCACAACAATAACAATGACCGCGACTATAGCGTACACGTACTCGATTGGGAAGCCGTTGTTTGTGGTAGCAGTAGCGGTTGGCGTTGTGGTAGCTTCAGGAGAGGCAGTTGGAGTCGGAGTAGCAGTAGGAGCAACGGTTTGGGTTGGCGTCGGAGTGGGGGTAGCAACTGGTTCAGTGCCTGGAGCAGCAACAACGTTGAGGGTATTGTATTCCGTGAAGGCTTGGTTGTACTGTATGAAGCCCTTGTCTTGGCCATTATAGAAGACTATCCAGCTGTAGGTGCCTGTTGCAGTTGGGCTGTAGCTTGCGGTGAACTTGCCATCGTTGTCGGTTAGTACATTTATTGCTTCGTTTGATCCGTCTGGCTTAACGATCTGTACAGTAACTGTAGTGTTTGGTAGCCTGGCGCTGTCGTAGATGCCCAAGTTTGTTGGGTTGCCTTGGAAGTCGGCGCGAAGTTTTGGAGTTGGCGCGAGTCTGCCTGCGAAGGTTAGCGTCTCATTGTTCCACATTGAGCCAGTTTTGCTTGGAGCTGCAAAGATCTTGAAGTCTGCTTGAACGACTGGGTCTCGGAATGCCCACAGGGAGCCGTCTTCAGAGCCGAAGTATACTGTGTCGTTGTAGATGCATGGCCCGCCGAATACTGGACCTAAAGTTTCGTGTGAATCGAATGTTGACCCTGCGCCGGCGCCACCTGCATTTTGAGATGGTGTTGCTGTGGCGTTGATGACAGTGATGGAGAACACGTCGTCGCCTAAGTACATCTTTGGTCCTTGCAAGTCGTTAACGTACAGTGATCCGGAGTAGATTTGGTGTCCGAGCCAGCGTGTCCATACAATAGGAGCTTGCGTTTCGTTAGACGTAGACTGTGCCGGAGAGAACTGTTCCGTTGCTGAGTGTCCATGTGGCGCCTGTGGTCAGGTTTTGGAATTGGACGTTCTGGAAGCTTGCGTTAGCTTGGAAGTAATTGGTTGCCTCGGTTTTTGTCTCTGTAGTAGATGCCTGAGTAGGATGTTGCGGAGCCAGTGGTTGAACCGTTGACCACCATACTAGTTCGTGCCTCGGCTGGCGAGTGAGTTTGGTCCGTCAGTTCCGTTGTATCCATATCTGAAGTTCGAGATGTTGAAGCAGTCTTCTTGGAAACCGTCGCCGATGTATAGGAAGTAGTTATTGCCGCTGTGCCAGACTGCGGGTGCGCAGATTGCTGGTGTCATTGAGCCTGAGCCTGCAGAGTAAGGCAGCCTAATTACGTTGTAGATTACGCCGTCTGTGGCGTTGATTCTCTGGACAGCTATTGTGCCAGTGCCTATCCAGAGGCAGCCGCGGTCGTAGACAGGAGTGGACAATTGGGATCTAATTGCGAAGCCTGTGTTTCCTTGAAGCTGTGTCTTCCATAGTAGTGAACCGTCTGCAATATTGAAGGCGTACAGGAAACTGTCGGTGCCTGATTGGTAGACGTATGTGGAGTTAACTACCAATGGTGTTCCGCATGGCGGATATGTCACGTTTCCCGCGTCTGCTGTCCAAATCACGCCTCCAGTCGCTGCGTTTAAGCAATAGAGGTGACCGTCAAGCGATCCCACGAAGGCTTTACCGTTGTCTATTTGTGGTGAACTGCGTCCTTGCCAAGCAGGAACTACTAGGTACTGCGTGAACCCGCCGGCATTAGTCTTCCAAACCTGTTTTCCTGTCGCTTGGTCTATTCCGTAAATGTTGCCGTCGTCAGCACCCGTTATGACTAAACCGCCGTAAAGTGCAGGCGTCGAGGCGATGCGGTATCCTGTGGAGAAGTTCCAGATTTGCTTAGGTGAGTTGGCATCGTAGCAGTAGACATTTCCGTCGTAAGCTCCGAAGAACACTTTGCCGCCGTCAGCGACAACTGAGCCGCCGATTGCAGCGTTCTTCGGCAGGGTTGCTTTGTAAAGCACACTCAATGAGCTGGGTGCTGGCTGTCCAGTGAGCACGCCGCCGTAGTTTGTGGGGTCAGTGCTATAGTGGAATTGAGGATACGCGTCTGGAGCATGGCCGGATGATTGTGCGTCACCAAGGCAATACACTGTGCCGCCGGATACTGCATAAAGGTTACCGTACGCGATAATTGGTGTAGCCCAGCTTACTCCAGGTAATGTCCATATTCTTTCTCCAGTGAACACGTCAAAGCATGAGAACGCGCTTCCCCCTGTTGTTTCTCCGCCTGCAGTTCCTTGGAATTGCTGCACGTACATTTTTCCGTCAGCGACGACAGGAATCAAGTAAGCAATGTTGTAAAGTGCAGGATTCTTCCATAAGGGCGTGCCGGTATATGCGTCCCAAGCTCCAACATAGCTGTCAGGCAGTGCAATGTTCTTCCCAATGTACATGCCATAAGCCAAAGTGTCACCGAACACAAAGAACGCACGGGCGCCTTCGTTCTGATCAAAGAGGACCTCGCCAGTTGTCGCGTTATAGCAGGTGATTGAGGTGCTTGAAGCGCTATGGTAGAACCGTCCCTCGTAGTAGTTGCCTATGTATCCTGCGTTTCCACCCTTGAAGGCAGTCCAGAGGACATGGCCGTCCTGTGAGCTTAGAGCCCAGATTTGACCCTCACCGTAACCGCCGAAGTAGCAGATTCCAGGAGCTGAGCCTAAAGCTTCAATTCCTGTTGGTAGTGGTCTTGACCATGCAAGGTGTGGATTGGCAGGGTCTGAGCAGTCAATAGCAACTGCAACGTGAGCCACAGCAGTCAAAACTCTGCCTGTGTCAGGGTCGGTATAGTTTGGCGGGATTGATGCAGATGTTTCTAGCTTCAACTTGTCCCAGCTATTGTAGAATCCACGCCAGTAAATAACTGAGCCGCCGCCGAAAGAGCCGAGACCAACTGTGCCGTTAACAGCATATGATCCAGTTCTTGAACCGTCAGCCAAGCTGTAGATGTACACACCGCTGCCTGTAGTTTCGCCAAAGTGTGTTTCATCAGTCTGGAACAAGGTTGAAGTTCCAAAGCCTCCTGGAGAACCTTGGAAGCCTGCGGTTCTGTTCCATACTTTCGCGCCGGTTTGTGCATCAATTGCAACCCAACCAGAGGTAGTAGCACTAGTCCAGACTATGATTTTGCCGCCAACAGCAATACATGGAGCACCAGCAAGAGTGCCAGTTAAACCCAGTGTTGCTGAAGTTGCAGCCCATTTAATTGTGGGTGTGTTTGGGCCTGGACCTGGATTGAAGAAGTTGTTACCGCTGTTGCCGCCTGGGCCTATTGGATATGCGTATTTCTCTTGATTTGGGTCACCATAAGGCGTAGTGGGGATGCTGTTTTCAGCAGACACTAAGCTGATGGTGGACATAGCAAGCATCGTAATAGCGGAGGAAATGAGCAGCACTGCAAGCAGAGTCGACATCACTTTGCGTCCATTTATTTTATTAGAACTATGTTCATTGTTCATAGAGTTCACTCATTTATGTTCAACTGGAGTTACCAGTTGGAACCTCTCTAGATAGAGTTGACATATAAGGTTTTGCAAATTTGACCTCTTTGTTGCGAAAGCCTATTCAGACGAAATTTAGCTCCTTTTCCGAATGGTGCGAAGAATTAGCCTCTTTAAACTCTTAACTCGTACTAAAGCATAAAAAGAGTTGTAACTCAATTTGGGGGGGAGAAAGCGTAAGTCTGACAGATTTGTGCCAAAGCCTAAGAAATAAGGGCTTAGACGAAGCCACTCAACGTTTCGATCTCCGACTAAGAAACAGCAAGCCAACTGCCACTAAACCCACAACAACCGCAGTAATCTCAGGAAGAATGTAGTTCGCGAATGAGGTCGGGTTTGAAGGAAAATCTTGCTGAGTCTGCTGACCGTTCAACGCAGGTGCAGTGGGAGTATAGGCTGGTGGGCTTTGAGTTGGAGTGGTCGAGGGTTCAGTTGGTTCTGGGGCAGAGGCAGTTGAGGTCGGCGTTGGTTGAGGAGTCGAAGTCGGCTGCGGTGTAGGAGGGGGAGTTGGCAATCGAAATGGCGTAGGTTTGGGAGCAGCCGTGGGAATTGGAGTCGGCACAGATTCCGAATGCCCGGTGCCAAGTTGTGTAGTGTAATAGTTGGGTCCTATGTTATAATCGGTTGACATGGTCACCGTTATTTTGGTAATGGTGCTTATCCAAAAGTTGCCTGGGTACCCTGGAAGCGCTAAACGCAACACTTCAACCAAACGCTGACCGTCCAATTCATAAGCAACTATCAACCCCTGCTGCAAAGCAGCTTCAACAGCAACGTTGATTACATATCCATCATCGGCGCGAAACTCGAGATTTGTGGCCACGGGGTCCGCGACGGTCTTCTCGAGCAAATGGCTTATCTTCACCCCGACCCAGTTTCCAGATGCAACCATGGAAATCCCGCAGTATATTGCACCGTTGACTTCGTCTTTTGGCATAGCTGCCAAGTCGCTAAAAGAAAGGCTCTGGGGGGTGCCGACAGCACCGTCAATTACGAGGCGCCATCCTAAATAGAGATCTGCAGGAGCAGCAGTTGCATTAGAGATTCCACTTGAAATCCCGATAATAGCAGCAAAGAACATACCGAGTATGAGAATAACCGAGTAAACACGGAGGCCTAGGCTCTTTCCAAGGATTCCTTCTCCCATAGGCCGTTCTTCCACAACAAAAGTATTACCTATGTCATATTCATAAACGTTTCACAGAAAAAATCGGACAATAGTGGTGCGATCTTTTGGAAATAGCTCTCGGTAAAAGATAAAGTCAAAAGATTACAAAAATAGAGACTTAACAAAAAAAGAAAAGAAAGGGGGGTTGTTGGATGTTGTTTACTGCTTTTTCCCCTTCATGTAGATGTACGCGGCGACAGCGATCACAATTATTACGATGACCGCCACAATAGCGTACAAGTACTCAATGGGGAACCCACTGTTTGTAGTAGCAGTAGCAGTAGGCGTAGCAGTAGCTTCAGGAGAAGCAGTCTGAACCGGAGTAGCAGTAGGCGCAACAGTCGCAGTTGGCGTCGGAGTCGAAACAGGCTGAGAGCCCGGAGCTGCAACAACGTTGATAGCGTTGAATTCAGTGTTCGCAGCAGCATAATCTATCAGTTTCTTGTTTTCGCCCTCATAGAATGCAACCCAGCCCCATTGACCAACAGCTGTCGGACTATACTCGAACATGAATTCGCCAAGTTTGTCGGTAGTTGTGGTCAAGTTTACAGAGGTTCCGTCTGGTTTAGTCAGAGACATCTTGACTGTTGCGTTTGGTAGGCCGTTGACTGGGAAAGAGCCCCATTCTGTGCCAGCTACTGGACTAAGTTTGCCAACGAACGATATTGTTTCGTTGTTCCACATTTCTGTGCCTTTGTTTGTGTTGACGAGCATGCTGAAGTCGGTCTTTGTCTTGTCTCTGAACATGTACAGGTTATTGTCTGCGGAGGTCACGTAGAGTTTTCCGTCCCAAATAGTTGGAGAGGACTGGACGTGCGACAGCGTCGTGTACAGCGCCATGACTGCGTTGGCTGTGTCGTTGCGTACGGCTGCGGTCATGTTGAAACAGGTTATACTGTAGGTGTCAGAGCCTACGTAGAACTTCGGGTCTCTTGTGTCGTTTGCGTAGCCTACTGAGGAGTACACTTCGTGTCCGAGGAATTGGTACCAGATTTTGCGTCCATTGTTTGCGTCGCGGATTGTTACGCCCATGAATTCACTGACAATCATTACGCTTAGGCTGTTGTTCCACTGGAATACTACTGGTGTTTGACATGTCGGGGTGTTGCCTGTGAATCTATAGGTGGCATTAGGTGTCTGCTGCGCGCTGCTTGTTATGTTCCAGACTTGTTTGCCGTCGGTTGCGCTAAGTGCGTACCAAACTAATGTGCCATAGACCGGACCTGCGCCCCAATAGACTGTATTGTTGAAGACTACTGGTGTGCTCCATGGGTGGAAGTCTGTGTAGGGACGTACAGTGGACCCATTTGTGGATGTTGTCCATATGATGTTTCCGTTGTTTGCATCTATTTTGTAGAGATTGTGGTTGCACGCATCAATATAGACATAGCCACTATCATAGGCTGCAGAGCCTGCGATTGGGTGAACAATATCTCCAAGCTGCTTTGTCCATATTGTGCCTCCGTTTGATGTGTCGAGGCAGTAGAATTTGCCGTCCAAAGCTCCAACGTAAAGCCTAGAGCCGACGACTATGGGCGATGATCTTGGTTGCCATGTAGCTGCGAAGACAAAATTGGTGACACCTCCAGCTGAAACTTTCCATATTTGTTCTCCAGTGTTGGCGTTCAAAGCATAGATGTTACCGTCGTCTGAACCAGTGTAAACTCTGCCGTTTACCACCGCAGGTGAGGAGAAGACTCTGTATTGAGTTGCAAAGCGCCAGATTTCCTTGCCTGTGAATGCGTCAACGCAGTAGATGTTCTTGTCTTGAGAACCGAAGTAGACTTTGCCATCGACAACCGCTGGTGAAGAGGTGATGGGACCTTGTGTGGTGAAGACGAATTCGGGTGTGAACCCGTTTGTGCTGTTTCCGTATGGACCTGAGCTCTGTGCAATGCCAGGGCTATCTACGTTTTCACGCCACATGTTCCAGTCTACTGGGTTTGCGTCGCTAATGCAATAGACGTTGCTGCCAACCATAAAATAGAGGTTTCCATATGCAACTGCAGGGTTAACGATCGATTTGGACATCGTCCAGAGCAGTGCTCCTGTGAATGCGTCGTAGCATGCAAATTCGTTTACTTCAGCCGCTACTCCTCCAGCAGTTCCAGAGGTGCGTTGAATGTAGACCTTACCGTCAGCTACCACAGGAGTGATATATCCGATGTTGTAGAGCGCTGGTTGCTTCCATAGCATGTCGCCTGTTTTAACATCCCAGCATGCAACGTAACCTTCTGGAATAGCTATGTTGTGTTGATAGAAGCGTCCGTACGCTGTTGCACCGGCGAATGCAAAGAATGCTCTGCCACCCTGTGGTTTATCCCATATTATCTCGCCGTTTGTCGCGTTATAGCATGTGAGGGTGGTGCTTGCTGAACCCTGAATGAATGTATTATCAGCTGCAATGTAGGTTGCTGTATACTGAGCAAACCCAACTTTTAACGCTCGCCAAACCACTGCCCCTGTTGTCCAGTTCAAAGCGATTATAGCGCCGTTAACGGTTCCCACCAACAGGACTCCGCCTCCGACTGACAAATCCTCACCTGACTCATCAAGGATGGTTTTCCAGCCAAGTTTCGGAGCTGCTGGGTTTGAGAGGTCAATAGCGTAGTAGGATAGTTCGTTGGTTTGTGCGTTGTAGCCTCGTACATATTTCATATGTGTCTCGGGTGCATATCTTCCTGGGAAATATCCGCCTGCTCCAGGTTGAAATCCAACGCCATCAAGCGTGAAATTCGATACGAAGGACCCGTCAGCTATCCTCAGAACTGTTACGGTTGCGTTGGTAAGTTGACCTACAGCTGAGCCAATGCCAAGTCCGCCTGCGCCCGTTCCACCGTCGAGGAACAGGTAAGTGTCGTCGATTTTGGTGGGTGCAGTCTGGAAGTTACCGAGAGATTGAGTGTAAACCCATACCACTTCACCTGTGAAACCATTAATCGCAGTACATGAAGACCGCGCATTTGCACCGGAACCAGACGCGTTGATGACGAAGACTTTTCCATTGAAGGCTGTTGACGTACTTGCGAATCCACTTGCACTTAGACCGGGGACATTACGCGTCCAGGCCACAGTCGGGTTATTCGGTGCTGGACCTGCAGAATACAGATTCCATCCGCCGTTTGCGCCTAGCTGAGTCCACTCGTACTGCAGTAGATCTGCGTTGCTTGTTTGTGCTGATACCGTGGTTGCTCCAGGTATGTTTGAGAGCAGCACTAGCGTTGAGGAAATCAAGAGCGCTGCTATCAATATTGTTGCTATTTTTAAAGTTTTATTTTTCATCCTTTCCAATTTTCTCACCATATATATTTTTCATGCATGAACCCTTTTAGGGTTGCATGGACTAAATTTTCCAAAAACATTTAGTTCCACATAAACTGAAAAACATACACGCATCTATGTTTATTAAATTTTTCCCCAAAAGGAGACCCCTCAAACCCAAAAATGAAAAAGAGACAAACTTGACAATTCTCGAGCATATCCCAATATCTATAATAGGTCGTCTACCAAGAATGTTGCCAAATGAACATACCAAGCGCAGACCATCCAGAGAGAAAAGACAAACTGATTCTGCTAATGACAACTGCTCCCCCTTCGAATGCACCATGGGTTCTTGGAAGAAAACTGCCTCCTCTAGGATTAGCCTACGTTGGTGCAGCGCTTGAAAAAAGCGGCTACCAAGTACAGATTTTGGACAACTACCTCATAAAAAAGCCCATCGACGAAGTCAAACAAATGATTACTAAAATTGGACCCGAGATAGTGGGCATAACGTGTGGATCCGCAACTTATCAACGATGCCTAGAAACTGCCCGAGCAGTAAAAGAGACACGCCCGACTTGCAAAGTAGTCGTCGGCGGCTGGCACGCATCCTACGCTCCAGACAGCTTGCTAGAACACCCAGAAATAGACTACGTTGTAGTGGGCGAAGGCGAGCAAGCAATGACTGAACTTGCGGCACACATCACAAAAGGCGGAAAATATGAAGACGTAGCTGGGATCGCAGGAGTCGGTTACAGACGCAACGGAAACATAACAAAGAACCCGCCTCAGTTCATCGCCAACTTGGATGAAGTTCCCTTTCCCGCTCGGCATCTGCTACCGATGAATCTGTATGGCAGAAAAATCGAGTTTCTAAACGTTAAACCCGTCGACATCATGAGCATCACGCGAGGTTGCCCCTACAACTGCGCCTACTGCGACATAGAAAAGCTGTGGGGAAAAAAATGCCGAATTTTCAGCCCACCCCGAATAGTCGATGAAATAAAACATTTGGTCGACAAGTTCGGTTCAAAAGGCGTGTACTTCATAAGCGACAACTTCACCATCCGAAAACAGGAAACAGCAGAATTCTGCGACTTGATGAAGAAAGAGAAGCTTGACATTGAATGGGTTTGCGACACCAGAGCAGACTTGCTTTCCAAGGACATTCTCGTGAAGATGAAGGAAGCAGGATGTAAAACCATCTGGTTTGGCGTGGAATCTGGCTCCCCACGAATAATTGACATTGTGAATAAAGGCATCACTAAGGAACAAACAATGAAGGCATTCAAGCTCTGCAGAGAAGTAGGAATACAAGTGGCTTGCTCATTCATGATTGGTATTCCAGGTGAAACAGTCAAGGATATGGAAGCCTCCCTGAAGTTTGCAAAGCAACTGGACCCTGACTGGTGCGGCTTTAACATTTACGTTGCTTATCCGGGCAGCATCCTGTACGAGGAAATCCTGGAGAAACATCTGTATGACCGCGTGGAGGACTTCTTGTTCTACGTGAAAACGGAAGACTTTGACTTCGATTCCTTGGTGAAGATTCAGAGGAGAATTCTCCAGTCCTGGAACAGGTCGCCCAAGCGGATACTGCGAAAAATCCGGCGAGAAGGCGCCTCAACAGTACTGAAACAAGCCCTTTCCTCAGCTCGACATATCCAAATGTAATTTTTCAACGTTCACCTAAACCTTATAAAGGACGTAAACGACAAAAAAGCCGAGCAACGTCAATAGGACATAAACTTTCCAAGCGACTAACCATTTAGTGGTTTCGCGAGTCTGGCTGATAAAAATGAAAACAACCAAAGTAGCATTAATTAATTCTCCTCATCAGGAGCAGTCTTTCCACCACCCACTTCTCCTCCCCCTCAGCCTAGCCTACCTAGCCGCTGTCCTCAAAAAAGAAGGGCACGAAGTGAGAGTCATCGACTGCCCCGCCTGCAACCTTGACCATGAGAAGCTCAAAGGCGAACTTTCGACGTTTGATCCTGCACTAGTTGGCATCACATCGACTACTCCGAACATCGTTTCAGCTCTCAAATCAGCCAAAGCAGCGAAAGAAGCCTGTCCCAATTCAAAGGTCATCATGGGAGGACCCCACGTCACTTTCAGGGACAAAGAAACCCTCAACGAAAACCCAAACGTAGACGTCAGTCGCAAGAGGAGAAGGGGAACTAACCATGCTGGAACTCGCCGAAAAAGCACCCTACACCGATAACCTCACGAACATTAACGGGATAACAGTTAGGCACAATGGCGAAATTGTGCGAACCGCAGAAAGAGCCTTCATCCAAGACCTCGATGAACTGCCGCGTCCAGCCTACGAATTCTTCAACCTAGAAAAATACAAGCTTTACGGAAAAAGATTCATGCCAATCCTCACAAGCCGAGGATGCCCATTCCAATGCGCCTTCTGCGTAACGACACAACTTTTTGGACCAAAATTCAGGGCAAGAAGCGCCAAAAACGTGGTGGACGAATTAGAATGGCTAAAGAATGAGCATGGAGCTGACGGCGTATCCTTCTACGACGACACATTAACACTTGACAAGAAGCGGCTATTCGACATCTGCGACGGAATGGCCTATAGAAAACTTGAGCTCCCATGGGGCTGCCAAACCAGAGTGGACATAGTTAACACCGAAGTCTTAGCTAAGATGAAGAAAGCATGCTGCAACGAAGTTTCCTTCGGCGTCGAATCAGGCTGCCAAAAAACGCTTGACAAGGTGAAAAAAAAGACTTCTGTCGAACAAAACATACAAGCGGTAAAGCTGGCGAAAAACGCAGGGCTCTTTGTCGCCGTTTCCGCGCTAGTAGCATACCCAGGCGAAACCTTAGACGACGTAAAACAAACCGTTGACCTGCTGAGACTAATGAAACCCGACGATGCGTACATATGCATTGCAACGCCTTACCCAGGCACCGAACTTCGAACTTTGGTAGAGAATCTAGGCTGGAAAATATCCGACAACTGGGGCCTTTATGATACCATGAACCCCGTTATCGATAACCCGATGGTACCTGCGGAAGAAATAGCCAAACTTAGGACTAAATTTTACAACGAGTTATACTCCCCAAGTTATGTGTTCAGGCAGGCGATAAAGGGGAAGATAAAGGGGAACTTCTACAGCCAACTAATGATGCGTCTAGCCATAAACCACTTGTTGTGGCGCGTCAAAGCCCTCTTTTAACCCCAAAAACTACTACGACGTTACCAAGAGAAGTTTTGAGCAAATCTTTTTTATTCATAACTTTCAATAAGCTGCTATGAAAAAGTCGAGCAACCCAAAGCGCATCCTAAGCTTTCTTGCCGCGTTGTTGCTTGTAATATCTTTCTTTATTGCTCCAACACTTTTTACGACACAACAGAAAAAGACAGCCCCAGACGTCTTCGTCGGGGTAGACGCTTCCTTTGCGTCGATTGATGAAACCAAGCAGATAGTGGATACCGTCAAATCGTACACGAATCTCTTCGTCGTCGGCAGCACAGCGATAACGTGGAACCTCAGCAAACTAGCGGAAGTCTGCCAATACCTTAACGACAGCGAACTACATTTCATGACGTTCGCCCACCCTGCAGCGAGCATGTATTTTTCCCAGGTCCAATGGATAAAGGAGGCGCGGCAACAATGGAATTCGAACTATCTGGGATTGTACACCTATGATGAACCAGGCGGTCACCAGATTGACCATGACTACATTTTCATGTCGGCTCAGGAAGCGTCAAACTACTCAGAAGCCGCCACTACATACGTCAAAAACCTCACCTACTACCTTAGTCTAGTTAGGGCTGAATGGGATATCGGAAACTTTCCTCTGTTCACATCTGATTATGCCCTAAACGAATTCGATTATAGGGCAGGATACAACGCAGTTTTCTCGGAGTTCAGCTTCAAGAATAACAGCAGGCAACTAGCCGTAGCTTTAGGCAGAGGGGCAGCAACAGTACACAACAGTGACTGGGGCGTCATGATAACCGGAAACCTAACCGACCCCAAACCTTATTCGGGGCAGAAAATGTACGATGACATGGTACTCGCATACCACAACGGCGCCAAATACATCCTAGTCTTCGATTACCCAAACCTGCAAGGAGGCATTTTGAAGCAGGAACATTTCGACGCACTAAAACAATTCTGGGAGTACATCCAAAGCCATCCTCGCGTCCAAACGCAGGTATCTAATCGACTCGCTTACATTTTGCCCAAGGACTACGGCTTTGGCTTCCGAGGACCAACAGATAAGATCTGGGGGTTATGGGAAGCCGATGAGCAGTCAGCGCAAATCTGGAACCAAGCTAGCAGCCTGATCCAACAGTATGGAGCAAACCTGGATATCGTCTATGAAGATTGCCCACAACTTAGCCTAACAGGCTACAGCGAACTCATCTACTGGAACGGCACCGTGCTTTCGCGATAGATAAATCAAAGGTACCATGCCAAGCGTTTGTGATAGATCCTGGGGTGCTCAAGCCTTCCGTTGAGGGAAACTTTGGTTGTTGTCGGAAACTTTATTATGTTATCAGGCGTTTTTTTAGGTCTGACGCTTGAGGCTTCAAGATGAAAAAGTCTACTCCTCAGACTAAATCGAACGCTTACGGAGAACGAGCCAATTGGCCGCCTTACACCTACCGGGATTACCCCGACATAAAGCCCAATACTTACAAGGCTTTCATGGATTTCCTTAACACTGAGAACACTTCAGGAAGATTAATGGAGCTGCAACCTTGGATTTCTGTTTGTGACAGCCGTTGTGCGTTCTGCTATTTCCCGACCACCGCCAGCAGCAAAGTGCAGATTGAACCTTACCTTGACCTCGTAAAGAAAGAACTTGAGATGTACGCAAAAACGAAATACGTGAAAACGAGCGTTTTCGACGAAATTGTTTTAGGTGGCGGAACCCCCAGCGTGTTGACTGCGGAGCAGATAATTGATCTAATCGATTTTTGCAAGGCGAAGTTTAACATTAACAAGGAGTACTTCATCAAAGTAACCGGTTCCTCAAAGACCTTGGCGCTAAAAAAGATTGACAAGCTAGCTGAGTACGGCGTGTACCAGATGGATATGGGGGCTCAAACCTTCGACGACAAACTCCGCAAGCTACTTTGCCTCCCCGACTCCGCTGAAGACGTCGAGAAGGCCATAAAACACGCTCGAAAGCTTGGCTTATGCGTGTGCGTAGACCTCATGTACAACCTTCCAGGGCAAACGATGGAAAGCTGGGTCAGCACACTTAAGAAATCCATCGAGTTGGACGCAGAAATCGACGCCTACTCACTTCATGTTGACCCGGGCACGCCCTTGGAAAAGATGATAGAGAGAGGTGTAGCTGCCAAACCGGGCGATGCAGAGTATGAGAAGGAAATGTACCTTGCAGCCTACAAAATCTTAACTGAAGCAGGCTACAAAGCTGTTGGTCACGACCGCTTCAGCCGCGTTGAGTGGCATGTGCGGGAGAACTGCATCAATGGATGGCCATGGGGCGGAATCCTAACGACTGGCGCTGGCTGCTTTATGGGTTACCTGCAGAGGTTCAGCTACAGCAACATCGAAGACATAAACAACTACATGGCAGCCGTCAAAAATGGCAAGTTGCCGATTCAGAGACTTTCAGAATCCAGCGACGACGACATGATGCGACGCGAAATGAGCCGACTATACATAAGATTGCCAGTAAGCAAAAAGGAGTTCATGGAAAAATTCGGCAAATTGCCCGAGGACGTTTTTCCGAAGCAGCTTCAGAGCCTCAAGGACAAAGGACTAATCACAGTCGACGACAAAGAAGTGCGCTTGACGAAGCAGGGTGAAGTTTGGAAAGGAAACATCGCATGGGAATTTGCCTCTGAAAGCCAAACCCACGGCAAATAACAAATTTTTTGTCCGTTTTTGACTTTTAAAGGCTTTTGCGAAAAGTCCCAACAAGAAATTCCTCAGCTTTTGGCGTAGTAGCTTATGGAAAAGTTGTTTGCTAAGAATGAAAAAAATGAAAAGGGAAGTTTATATTTAGCCGTGGGTCGGAGAGAGTCCGTACCACGTCATCACTTTGGCTATGATTGGACCGATTATGCCTAAGATTACCATCGGTAGCATTGTTGTCCAGAATGCGTATACTGGGTCATTTCGTGTCATGTATGCGCCGAATGAGACGAAATAGTTTAGTATGAACTGCATTATTCCAACAGTTAGCGCGGCTGTCAATCCTGCACCTAGCATCCGTTTGAAGTTTTGGGACTTGTTGTTCAGTGCTCCTGCGATGTATCCAATCAAGACTCCGCCTACGACGTAGGCTCCTATGAAGCTCGGGTCTCTGTACATGTTGTAGTCGGGTAGGAAATTGATTACAGCTGTATAGTAACCAGCATAACCTAAGTAATATAGCGTTCCCAGTAGAAAGCCTGCTGCTCCGCCTGCCCATTTATTCCAGATTAAGCCTACGAGAATTGGAATGGCGAACATGACCATGAGAGCGAAACCGTGTGTGAGAATTTGGGGCAAAGGTGAATCGGCACCGAAAGCGCTTGTCGCTGCTGGACCGATAAGAGTTGGGAATAGCATTATGATGACTGCAACGACTATCGGAATTGCCAAGCCGTAGAGGATGTCTTTTAGTTTAAATTTCTCTGTTTCCGTGTTTATCCCTCTTTTAGTTCTTCTATTGGTTCGAGCGCGTTTATAAATTTAACCCCATGTTCAATAAGTCGACATAAAGGACGCAAATTGACTGTTCCAGAAACTGGACAGTGTATAGTTGCGCAGAAAGATCCTCGTTATTAGGCAGGTTGGTGGGAATGACTATTCTTTGTCTTGAAAATGCTTAAAAAAAATAAAGAAGGGAAGTTTATTGCCCGCGTAGGGCGCCTTTTGCTTGGAGTACGCTTTTGCGAAGGTCGATCCTAGCTGGGCAAACGAAGGTACAGTGTCCGCATCCTGTACAGTAGTCGGCGTGGAGTTTTGAGAGGGAATCGAAGTTCATCTTGTCGAATCCTTGCTTAATCAGGATTGGGCTAAGTTTATGGCAGCAAACGCGCATGCATGCACCGCATCTCATACACTGGTATTCTTTGACTTTCTCTACAGGGAAGGCTTTGGCTTTCGGAAGCTTGGGTTCTTTAGATTCAGTCGTTGGTTTTAGTCTGCCGAGTCTGTCCAAAGTTGGAGCAGTCAAGTTCATAACGAGCAATGCCAGAATTGAGCCGCCAAAGAAGTTCATGTACGTCTGTATTAGGACCGTAAGCACACCTAAGCCTACGCCGAAGACTATCTGTCCAGTATAGGTTAGCGGTGTACTTGCTGGGTCAGTTGCCATGAAGAAACCCAGGAAGATTGAGCTCCCGATGAAGACCTCAAACATTAGTCGAGTGGTTAAGTCTGCGTCTGCGTATGCCATGGACATTATCACGGACATTAATGCGATGGAAACGAAGTATGCGAGGGTAATTCTCCATTTGATGTACCTGCGAGCAAGTACGAACAGCGCGATGCCGACGATGATGACTGCTAGGCTGCAAGCTCCACCTACCCATCCATGGAACTTCTCCAAAATCATGATCCAATTCAAATCAGGGTAGTTGGCTGTGAGCGTTGGATTAGAGTAGCATTGTTGCAGATAAGTGGCGAACGAGGCTAAGCCATTGTTGCCTACTGGTAGAAGACCTCCGCCGATAGCTCCTGCGAGTTTGGGTACGCCTAAGCCGCCTGCTGTTAGGTCTGCAAAGTGGTCCTTTGCCAGAAAGACTTCGGAAATGAACGGTAGCAGAATAATGAATTTTGCTGCTGCGGCAGGGTTGACGAGTTTCCTTCCAGATGAGCTTAGAAGCTTCTTGAACAAAACTAAGCCAATAAGCGATATCAGGGCGACGTAGATGAATGCTGTTGGTGCACTCAACAATCCTACAGCGGGAGCGTCACTCGCAGCGAATTGACCCATTGCTGGCGCGCCTAGTGAGTATGATAGGGCAACGATTAATCCGAAGACTGCGGCGGACATTATGTTTAACGGACTGTCGGAAGCAAGTTTGTTTAGCAGCACGTCTGTGCCCACTGCGATACCGACTGCTATGATTGAGATTATGGCTACTGAGAGCCCCAGGTTCCAGCCTGAGGGCTCGGTGATGGGTGACCACATGATTGCGGAGATTACGGCGAGAATTAGGAGAGCGACGAAGGTGTAAGTCATTAGCTTATCTTTAGTCATAGACGAGTATTCTTTTGGTTTAGACATCTATCCTTATCTCCTTTGTTGGAATCTGTCGAAAACCTCTATGGTACTCTCTTTATAAGATTTTCTAGTGGGACACCGAAAAGGGTCAATTTCGAGGCGATAATGGGCTTATTTTGGCGATTTGTGGGTTGAAAATGTAAAAATGTTTCTTCCCCGATATTGTTGATGTGCCAAAGAATCGGATCTATTTGTTCTTGAATTCTTCATTGAACCATTCACTGAGGCGCAAATCGTGGTTTGACTGAGACAAGAACAAGTTATAACTATCACGCAGGATTAACCTGGTTTTAATAGGAAATTTTATATCATTAAGGTTCGTCTAACTTGCTGTTGTGAGTTTGATGGCTAAGTCTAAGCCGCCATTATTCATGATTACTTGGCGATGTACACGAAACTGTGTTGGCAGCTGCATGTATTGCAGTTACACTAAAGAATACGCGAAAGACTCTGAAGTTGACACCCAGGGCGCGAAGAAAATTGTAGATGAGATTCACGGTTTCGGTTGCGAGTGGTTGGGGATTAGCGGCGGAGAGCCTCTGGTTCGACCGGACATTTTTGAGGTTATTGACTACGCTGAAAAGAAATATGGCATGGAAGTCAGCTTGATAACAAGCGGCTTCGCTTTTGACCAGGACCGTTTGGATAAGTTGGCAAAGTACAATGTCCACACGGCGGTAAGCATTGACGGAAACCAAGTCTCCAATGACGTAATAAGACGCAAAGGCAGCTATGACAAGGCACTTTTCGCAATGAAGAAGCTGTCGGAAAACGGCATTTTGGATTGCATAGTCACGACCATGACTAAGTATAACATCAAAGATATGGCGCATCCAGCAGCCTTAGCAGAAGAGTACAAAGCCCGAATGGTCGTATACCACAACCTGGTCCCCGTGGGCAGAGCAACCAACAACATGCCTGATTTAGCTCCGACACCCGACCAGTATGAGACAGCTTTCAACGAAATATACGACTTACAAGTCAAGTTAGCAGGAAAAGTCAAAATTAACGTTTACGCACCTTTCTACGCAAGAATAGTCCGACAGAAGAACCCAGTCGATTTCTGGGATTGGTTCCAAAACGGCTTCCTAGGCAGATGCACCATCGGCGGCAACTACATGAGCGTAACCGAGAACGGCGACTACCGCAGCTGCGGTTTCCACGAGGGCTACCGATTAGGCAACGTCAAAGACAAGTCTTTGGGCAAAGCGTGGGATGAACTGCAACATAGCGAACTACACTTGAAGCTACGTGACAAAAGCAACATCAAAGGCAGATGCGGCGTTTGTGAATACCGCGAAATCTGCGGCGGATGCAGAACACGCGCCGAATACTACACAGGAGACCTATTCGAATCCGACCCAGCCTGCAACTATATACCAAAAATACTGCAGGAAGACCCAGACTGCCTAAAAAAGAAGTAAACTCAACCTTTCCTCTTTTCTTTCGTCCCCCAAAAGACAGACTCTGCTTTTTTCGTGGACTAATTGCCGCCAATTTCCAAAACATGATATCTATGCAAGCTGTTAATTGGAAAAATCGTTGTCGAGACTTAAGCAGCATAACTCAGCTTTTGCTTACAGAAAACTTTGCAAGTTGCTCCACTGCAATCCGTATCTCATCTACGGTGTTTATGTTCACCGCAACCTCCTTCTTGTCCAAAACGTAAACAGCCTCCTCCAGCTCCGCATCATCAATTCTTTTTCCGTCAAGCACGTTTATTCCCGCATAAACCAAGCGCTCACCGCAATAGTCAAAAGCATAGCCATCCGCCAAGCCGAGCTCCTCGCGAGTTCCCTGCGGAACCGCAACCGCCAAAGCAGGCTTTCCACAATCAAAAAAATGCGCCACAATTTCGTCAACGACTTCTCCAGTCAACAAGGGCAAGTCTGCACCAATAACCAACACAGTCGGCTTACCAAGCGCCTTTACCGCAAAATCCATATCAGAAATGTATTCTTTCCCAGGAGTCTCCAGAACCGTCACATCTACATTTCTTAAATATTCGGCAGTCTTGGGAGTGTTTGGGCTAACGGCGACAACAACAGAACCCACCAACTTCGCTTCTTGCAACGCAGAAAGAACTAAGGCAATCACAGGTTTTCCGTCTACCTGCAAAAGCGGCTTCTCCTTCGCCAAACCTAAACGCGTACCTTTTCCGCCAGCCATCACAAGAGCGGTTACAACCATTGTAAAACCGCCAGCAAAACAACCACACAGACCATGCGCGAAATCTCGTTCGTTGCACCCAAAACGTCACCTGTTACTCCCCCAAAATTCCTATGCGCAATCGCAACCATCACCAGCCCACAAAGAACAGCGGCAACCAGGGTTACCAATCCCACTACCCACAACAATGGCACTGCAACGGCAAAAGACAACGCCAAAGCGGCAACCAAACGTGCATCACCATATTTACCATGCATAGCTTCCATGAACGGGGAATTCATGCCTTCATGCACTGCTTTTCCAGCCCAGGTTGCGGTAACCATGGACAGCTTCGCACACAACTCAACCACAACCAAACCCGAAACAACAATAGGAACCTGGACAAGACCAAATCTGAAATTGCCCCAGTAACTTGCTATGGAAACAAACGCAAATGCTGTAACCACATATGTCATCAAACCCAACCCGACTGCTCCTGCACCCGTGAACTGATCATGCATAACCTCGATTTTCCGCTCAGGCGAACCATGAAACATTACGGCATCACCAAAATCTAAAAGCCCATCCGTATGATGCAAACCAGTGAGCCACAACAATACACCCAACGTCAAGGCGCCAACAACCAAAGCGGGAAGGAAATACCCAACGACCCATCCAAACAAGCCCGCCAGCAAACCCAAGAACGCACCGACAAAGGGGAACAGCCACATCAGTCGTGCAGAATCAGCAAGGTACTCCATGTCCATTCGAAATGGCAAAACGGTCAGAAAAGCCAACAGATTCTTAATTTGACGTAACATGCCATAACTCATTTCCGTATCTTTTTGAATCGCATAATCTCCAAATGCCCATATCCGTCACGAGACATCTTCTGGGTCTCTAGGAGCTTGATTTGTTCACGAAAAACGGGACCGTCTGTTACCACAGTATGATATTCGCCGCCTTCACCGCAAGGATCGACAGTAGGCATCTTCAAGATATCCCTGAGGAAAGATTCGTCAAGTTCTCGCCCTAGCCAATCCTCGCCCAACACATCTAACCTCGTTCTGACAACTGTCGCCTTGAAACCTGCACCGACGAAATCTTCAAAAATCTTGGTCGTGTTACTCTGCCACAAGGGCCGAATAGGCTGCAAACCAACCTCGCCGCAGACACGTTCCAACCAGCCCTTCTCGTGACCGGGGACTTCATAGATGTCGCCTGTAACCAAGCTTTCAACACCCTTTGTCTTAAACTCGGTCAATGCATCTTTAAACTGTATTTCGTATGAATCGTGAGTTGTGATTCGCTTAGCTAGCGGAACATCGATGGCGTGGGCTTGTGCATCCAGAAGATCAGATTTTAGGGCATGGAAATTCGACCTGCTTTCGCTGTGCATAAACGTCAAAAGGCTAACAACTTCTAAACCTTCTTTCAGCGCTTTATAATATGCGTAGCAACTGTCTTTTCCTCCACTCCAAGCAGCTACAACCTTCATAGAACTCCCTCTTCAGCCCACATCATTTTTCGCTTTTGCTTGCTATATGACTTTCCTTAACGATTTCACCTTGCTTCAAGTGGTCAGTAACGGAAGCCAAATCCGTCCGTGCAATCTTCACTTTCTCTTCGGAAACATTCAGCAAGTGCAGAAGCTCATTCTGATCCTTCACAACCACTGCTCCAAGTTGTTTCAACTCCAAGAACAGCGCCTTCGCCTTGCCCCCCGTGAAATCCCTAATTTCTATGGGCACTTCATCTATTAGGTAAGTTGGGATGCCCAGCTTCAAACCATCTTTAGTGGCCTCCAAATTCTGCAAGTTGCCTAAGCCAAACGGAACCGAAGTCAAAATCACGATGTTTGCCTTGCTTATCATTGCCAAATTCGACTTCAATGCTTTCTCAGTCAGCGGAGAAAAGGGAGGTTCAGTGGTTACCGGAATTTTCAGATACTGTGCAGTGGTAAAGTCGGTGTCCAGAACGTTCAACACTCCCGCTGTTACGTTGTAGCCTGAATCTGTCAGAATCTTCATCAAGGTGCTCCCTGTTCCGGCGCCAGAAATCATATGGATGGACAGTTTTTTTTGGTGTTGGTCTTTAGGCTTAGAGATCGGAATTACAAAAGGTAAGTCTGTGACTGGATGTTTGTTAACGATCACGTCGATGCCAAAGACATCTTTTATATTCTCTCCTGTAAGGGTTTCCGACGCTTTTCCCGCAGCCACGATTTTTCCATTCTTAAGCAATATGATGGAGTCGCAGTAACGAGCAGCCAAGTTGAAATCGTGAAACACTCCGACAATCAGCAGCTTCTTCTCGGCGCAAAGCTGCTTAAGCAAATCCATTATTTCTAATTGGTTACTTATATCCAAGTGGCTTGTGGGTTCATCAAGAAGCAAAACCTTAGGCTCCTGCGTCAAAGCACGCGCAATGATCACACGCTGCCGCTCGCCTCCACTCAGTTCAGTTATTAGCCTGTTTGCTAGGTTCCAAGTGCCAGTGTACTCCATGGCTCTCTTTGCTATGGCAATATCTTTCTCACCTTCCGTTTGGAGACGAGAAAGGTGTGGTGCGCGACCCATAAGAACAACCTGAAGCGAAGTAAAGCTAAAAGCAATTGAGCTATCCTGCGGAACGACAGCCATGTTCTTAGCGGCGTCAGACCCTTTCATTTTGTAGACGTTCACATCGTCGATCCGAATTGCACCCTTGCGTGGCTTAAGCACTCGACTTATGCTTTTGAGTAGAGTAGTTTTTCCCGAGCCGTTGGGACCCAAAATTCCAAGAAAAGTTCCGGTTTTTACTGAGAAGCGTACATTCTCCAAAATCTTAACCGAGTCGTAGAAGCAATCAATGTCTTCAATAATTAAGTCAACCATTTTTTCAACCTCAAAGCGCATCTATCCTCTTTTTTCTACGCAGAAGAAACAGGAAGAAAACAACACCAGTCACTGCAGTGATTACCCCGACAGGAACCTCGCTCGGGTTTGATGGTGACGTTAAGAACCGTGTTGCGCCATCACAGAGAACAAGGAACACTGCACCCGTAAACACAGAAGCTGGGAGCAGTACCCGATGGTCTGGACCTACCAAGAGCCTTGCAAGGTGAGGAACCATCAGGCCTATGAAGCCAATTAGCCCGCTTATGGACACAGCAGCGCCAGCCAAGAGAGCACCTACAATCATTAGGATCAACTTGACTCTCTCCAAGTTTATGCCAAGATGCTGAGCTTGATCTTCACCCAACGTGAGAAGGTTCAGATCACGCGAATAGAGAAAAGCGGCAACCACGCCAATAAAAATGAATGGCAGCAGAATCATCACGCCTGTCCATGTCGTGCGGGTAGAGCTTAAGCTGCCTATTAGCCAGAAGGTCAGCGGTCCAAGTCTATCGCCAGCTATCGTCTGTAGGTAAGTAACGATTGCAAGCTCGAATATGCTTACAGCTATGCCGGACAGGAGAAGAGTAGTAATGGGAACTCGGGATCCGACTCGGGAAATCGAGTAGACGACAAGCACGGATATCATGCAACCGACGAAAGCAAAAATTGGTGTTGTTCCAAGCCCGAAGATGGAGATCCCGAAGACGATAGCTAATGCCGCTCCCAGCGAAGCTCCTGATGAAGCGCTTGTCGTGTAGGGGTCCGCCATTGGGTTTCTAAATAATCCCTGAAAAATCATCCCAGAAGTTGCCAAGGCAGCTCCTACTAGCGCGCCGCACATTATTCTTGGTAGTCTAACCAACATTATGATTGGTTCGATTTGAGCTTGGTAAGCTGTCAGATGTATTGAGTCGCCTATGAAGGGGATGTTCTTCAAGAGTATCTGAAGAGTGTCTAGAGGCGGAATCTGGGTGAATCCCATATTAAGGGATAGAAAGATGGTAGCTAAGAAAACCACGATTAGTATGGCAAAGTATGTTTTCCATCGAGAGTTGCGAATAGATTGGTTCTTCTTTTTTTCTTCCACTGTGCCTTCTCCGTTGGCAAAAATAAAAAGAGAAGTGATATTTATTGTGTGCCAGTGCCTACTGCCTCTTTCCGCGCCTCAAATACGCGTATGCTGCTACAGCGATCACGATTACTATGATCGCCAAGATAGCGATGACGAATTCATTTGAGAAGGTTCCAGAAGTCTCTGTTGGAATCGGTGTCGCTGAGGATTGTGGGTCATTGTAGGAGCCGAATATTTCCGGATGAATTATCTTTGCCAGTATCTCCAAGGAGTCTACTTGTCGTGGTCCAGGTTCGTCGATGATGTCTCCGTTGACAGTGTATAGCTTCTGATTAACAACTGCACCGATTGTGTTCCATCCTTCCCGGGCAGCAACGGTTGAGTAGTTCCCCCAGAAGCTATCGACGCCCATTTGGGTGGGGAAAACCATGACGGCGGGATTTTCTGAGATTATGGCTTCTGAGCTGACAACTGGATATGCGTCGGTTGCGTTTTCGAAGATGTTTTGTCCTCCAGCCAGCCTTATCGCGTTGTCGACGAAAGTTCCTTTGCCCACGCTCATGTATGGGTCGCTCCAGATTTCATGATAGACTTTGGGTCGGGTGGTGGCGCTAGCCACGCCGTTCACAATGACATCGATTCTTGCTTGGAGGGCTGCCACTTCTGCTTCGGCTTCTGCTTGGTGACCCGTTGCTTTACCAATGGTTATCATGTTCTGTAGCACCCCGTTAAGGTCGGTGGGGTTAAGGGTTAGAACGTTATAGCCCAAGGTGCGAAGTTGAACGGCTACGTCTACGCTGCCTAAACTTGCTACTACGAGGTCAGGATTCAACCCGACGATGGGCTCAACTGCTGGGTTGTAGTAGTCGCCGCTGAGACTCATGTTGCCCGCTTCGATCCACGCGGAAAAGTTGTAGGGATATTTGTCGTACTGGGTTACACCGACCACTTGGTCTCCGGCGCCGACGGCAAAAATTGTTTGGGTGTTTGCTGGCGCCAGCGAAACGATGCGTTGCGGGTATGCGTTGAGGGTAACGGTATTATTCGTGTCGTCAGTCAAGGTTATAGGAAAAGTTGATGGACTCGATGAAGGACTAACTATAGGGTTTCCCGAAGGCGAACAATAGACAGTTCCAACCGAAGCGAACGCGATTACTGCGACCATCGCTGCAGTTAGGATGATTATTCGAATGTTTGGCATTTTCTTCACACTTCCTCTCTCGGTTAGATGGATTATCCATCCTACCTCCGGAATATAAACTTTCTGAAAACGCACAAACCCCGCGGAAGATTTATGAAATCCTTTGCCCATGAGAGGATGACTGATAAATATGACCAAAAAAACCACGCCTTTGCTGCTCACTTATCTTGAAGAACGCGGCATTACACTTAAGGACATGATTGATACAGCGCTCGAGTTTTATGTTCCCCACCCTGGAGTGGAAACAAAAGAGAAAGCCATCAAAATGCTAACAGAAGAATTTCTCGACACACTGCAGGACGTAAACGTTGCAACGTTGGAAGTTATGGCATTCCAGGCGCAGGTAGAGGCTGAAGCCGGACGAATTCCTGGCTTGACACAAGAGAGGTTCCGGGGAAGACCAGGACTTGTCGCTGACGAGTTGATCGGTCTGGCGATTGCTAGTTATATAGCAGGCGTAAGGGGAGTTTTTGAGTTTACCAGGTTTGACCAAGCAAAGCCAGGCATCCTCAAGAGGTTAGGTGCATTATCGAACGATGCCATCGGCGGGTTAGTTGCTGGCGTTTCTTCAAACATGTATACCCGAGCGCTCCGGGAAGCCGACGCGAAATAAATCCCGACAACTCTTCCGGCAAGGCCAGTTTCAAGTTTTCTTGAAAGCTGAGAATACCCCATGGCAGTCACACGCCGTACCGACAACGAATTGGCTTTTGTTTCTTGCCCAGTCAAAAAACTCCTGCAACTCGCTTCCTTTGAGCGCCCCCATGCCCGGAGCCATTGAGTGACTTACAAGAATAAAGGCGTCCGGGCTGGCAAACCTCATCAGCCTCGTCATGGTGCAGGGTTTTTTCGTTTTGGAAGTTGGGCACACTTCTGGCATTGAGCATTTTTCTAGGCATTCATGGTCACGGTTGTAACTCACTATAAGTTTGCCCTGGTTCGCTAGCAAGATGACTGCAGAGGGCAGATAGGGCAGTATCGCATTAATGGCTTCCGTCCATGGAGTCAGGTTAAACTTGATTCTTGCCATATCCGCAGCTATGTGCACCGGAGCTGTGGGAAAAACATATTCGGGTTTTAGAAGTTCAATTAGCTCTATTGCTTTTGGAAGAGTGCCCTGAACAAAATGTTCTCCATGCGCAGGAGTGCCTTTCAGGCTTTTTAGGTCGAATCGTTGAATGGCTTGACAGTGCGGATCAGGGTCGACCACAACAAAGCTTCCGTGTTTTTCGCGGGTAAATTCGATTGCGTGGCAACCGTATTTTCCTCCTCCTATGATTATATCCATTTGTATCCACCGAACAGATGATTTCCCTGGTCTGTTGGATAGATCATCCATATAGCGCGGTATTAAAGTTTCTCGCGGAACAAATGTGAAATTAATTCATAGTTTCGAATTACTAATTTTCCCCAAAATGGCAAAACTCTCCTTGGCGTATAGAGTAAGCCTTAATCGACATGGAGCGAAGTGGCTATTTTGATTATTACTTTTAATTCAGGATTTAGCAGGCGACTGTCTCCGTGAGAGGCCTAATTTGTTCATTTTAGGGCACATGCTTGTTCAAAAAGCCCCTAAACACGTGAAAAAACGCAAAACTACGTCAAATTCTTGCAAAACACTTCAATAAAATATGCCTAAAATACGCCGCAATCACAAAAATAAACCCAAAACAACAATTTCCACTTCAAACTACCCCCCAAAATTGAAACTAAATTGCAAAACTCAAACATCCAATTCCCAAAACCTCCACAACCTCATGCCACGTAAGCTTCGCTTTGCCATATGACGTACACTTCTTGCTTTGTTGTTGTGCCTGCAAACTCGCTCAGAAACAGGCAGATGTTTTCCTTTCTTAACCGGCAGACCCTACGACTATAATCGAATTTTCTAAGAAAAAGAAACTGAACGCAAAACCGTAGCAGCCCAGCAAGGTTGCTTTTTGATGGAACCTGTCAGAAGTCAGTTGACCAGAAGATTCTAATAGTCTTTTTGTCGAGGGACATAGCAACGGGACACTATGGCATCAATGAAACTGTGCATCGTAACTCACACCTTTCTGCCACATGTAGGCGGAATCGAAAGAGTGGTCTACGAGCAGGGCAAGCGTCTGATAAATAAGAAATACGACCTGACAGTACTGACCCATAGAAACTATACCCCAAGCCAATATGTTTATGACGGCATAAAAGTTCGATGCTACGACGCCCTAAACGTTGGATTCAGACTTGGAATTCCCTACCCCATCCCAAACATAACCAGCTACAAAACATTTCTGGAAGCAGTGAAATCCAGCTCCATCATCCACGCACATGGACACCCCTACTTGTCGTCGTTCGCGGTTGCGAAACTATCCAAGCGCTACAAAAAACCCTTCATTCTTACCCAACACAACACCTTCATAGAGTACAACGGTATATGGGACAACATTGAGAGACTCAATGACTTAGCAGTTGGAAAACAGACCCTGAAGGCAGCGAAAAAAATAATCGCCATCAGCGGTGCAACCAAAAACTATGTTTTAAGTTTGGGAGCTGACCCTGAGAAAGTCGAAGTCATCTACAACGGAGTTGATCTGGATCGGTTTAAGCCCATAGTAAACGCCAGAGCTCAAGTACGAAAAAAACTGGGCATCCCAGACGACGCGGTTGTGGCGGCGACGGTGCGCAGGCTCGTCTACAAGAACGGGATTGACACACTCCTGGAAAGCGCAAAAATCACAATCCAAAACAACCGTAAACTGATTTACTTGATCATTGGAAAAGGTCCAGACCTCAACGATGTGAAAGCAAAAACTGCGCAACTTGGGATCGAAAAGAACTTTGTACTTGCAGGCTTCGTCTCCGACGAAGACTTGCCGAGTTACTACAACGCCGCGGACTTTTTCATTTTGCCGAGCAAATCCGGGGAAGGCTTGCCGCTGGTTGCTCTTGAAGCCATGGCTTGCGGGTTGCCTTTAGTGGCAACAAACGTGGGCGGAATAAGAGAGGTTACAGTAGATGGATATGGAAGGATTGTGCCGCCAAACAATCCACAGGCACTTGCTGAAGCAGCGCTGGATTTCGCCAACACCAAACTGGATCGCCTCAGAGAACCGCTTAGGCTAATCATGATGAAAAAACACAGTTGGGACTCAAACGTTGAGAGATTGATGAAGGTCTATGAGGAAATTATTTAAACCCTGCGGAAATTATATACGACTCCCACATGCGGAGGCAACTATTCCATGACGTCTAAGGTTGAGATGGTTTCAGTTGTGATTCCTACGCTTAACGAAGCCGGCAACATCGCCGAGGCACTCGAAACCATCGATCGAGAACTGACTTATCCCAAAGAGATCATTGTTGTAGACGGGAACTCCACTGACGGAACACTCGACATCCTCCGAGAAGCCAACTGCAAAGTCATCATCGAACCGCGCCGCGGATACGGCTTGGCTTTACGCCGGGGGATGAAAGAAGCCAAAGGCGACGTTGTCATCATGGTCGACGGCGACGGAACCTACGAAGTACGACATATGAACCAGTTACTTGAGCGCATGGTGGCAACTGATGCCGAAATGTGCCTCGCCACAAGAATGTACGACCCAAACAAAGCGATGGGATTTTTCAACTTCGTCGGAAACAAATTAATCACGTTCTGCTTCAACATGGTCTACAAACAAAACCTCAGCGACACCCAGTCCGGTTTCAGAGCAATCTCGCATGCAGCTATCGAAAAAGTTGATTTCAAAGAGACCGATATGGCATTCGCCACGGAAATGTTGATAAAATTCGCTCATAAAGGCTTCAAGATGGTTGAGGTTCCATCCACCTACAAAATCAGGAAGTACGGCCAAACCAAGCTTCGACCTATAAACTCCGGAATTGAAATACTGGCAACCATCGTAAAGGGCATAAGAGTGTGAGAGTATCGGAGAAGCGATGAGGAATCTCGGCGGGAACCTAGGCGTAAAGCACAATAGGGATTCTTATGCTGTTGCCGTGGCTATTGCGCTTCTGCTTGCTTCTGTTCTGCTTGTTGTTTTTTACGTTGTTGATAGTCCGCCTCCGGACGAGTACACAACCATTTACCTTTTGGACAGCAACGGAAAAACAAATTACCCTGATTTCGTTTACATCGGCGTGAACAGCACCTTCAACGTTTACGTGTATGTGGTGAACCACGAGGGACGTCCACTGGAAGACGCTCAGGTGAAGGTAAAAATAGCAAATGAGTCGAACTTCACGGAACTCTCAGATGTGGATGCAACACAAATCTTTACAAGCAGAATTGAGGACGGTGCAACGTGGAAGAACATGGCAACGGTCTCGCTGAATCAGCTAGGAAATTACTTGGTTGCTTTTGAACTATGGATACCCAATCGAGACAACGGAATCCTTGAGGATTCAGGCAACTTCGTCGCGTTAAACGTGCAGGTTGCGTAAAACTGGCTACAACATCCCGCTAAGCTGAAACGGTTTACCCAAAAGCGCTGTTGCACAAAGAGGTCATTAACAATTTCCAGAACTCTTTACCACTCAGCTAGGCTTTCTTTAGATGCATTGACTTTCCAAAGCGGGGTAGAGGAAAAACTAGCTGATCAGTGCTGTTTTAGAGCGTACTTTTTTTCTGTGTCTATTCTGTGAACGTTGTTGTAGGCACAAAACGGAATCACCTTCAAGGTTGGAGTAACGTAATGAACCACGCAACGTTGTACACGGTTTACGTCGAACGTAAACCTATCCATGAAAGCCATGCAGCCCAAAAGGAAAATGCGTCTGCGAATGGGACCAAGCGATTGGTAACTAGGCGAAATATGCATCTTCAAAATAGCCTTCATCAAAGTAAAGATCCCAACCTCCTTTGTCACAAGCAGCATGTTCAACGAACGCATAGAAGCCAGAAACAACGTAGCAAGCAGAGAAATCTTGCTCTTAGATTCTACATTCTGTGCAGTCTTCAAGACACTGCCAAAAAACCTGTCGAAGTTCACGAAGTGATTAATAGGAATTATCTTCCCACTTTTGGAAACATACATCCAGTTCACGATGCCGCAATGCGGACTACAGCTGAAAAGAGGCCAAGGTTTCCTCATGAACTTCCGCATAATCTTGATGGGCGAACTCATCACCGACATCGGGAACAAGTCTGACTTGTTGATTTCACCGTCAGTTTGCACTTGAACCTGCTCTGCGAAACGCCAATCCCGCCAAGCATCCTGGAAGGGGTTATCGGTTGCACGACCCGTAAACGCGATAGGCTGAAAAATTAAGCCACGAACGATGTCAGAGTTTGCAGCAGCGAACCTGATGATTTTTCCGACTTCTGGGTCGTTGAACCCGTTCATCAATGTGGTGACCAAGATGACTTCCATGTCGAGTTTCCGGCAAACCTCGATTGCTCTGAATTTGGTTTGGAGCAGCTTTCTTCCACGCACTCTCTGGTAGAAGTCATCGCTGAAACTATCGAACTGCAAGTAAACTATATTCAACCCGCTCTTCTTGAGCTGCTCTGCCCGTTCAGGTTCCTCTGCGATGTGAATTCCGTTTGTAGCCAAAATAGTCATAAACTTGAGTTTATGGGCTTCAGCAATGATTTCGTGCATATCTTCGCGTTCTAGCGGTTCGCCACCCGAAAATAAAATCGCTGGAGGTTTCGGGTTGCGTTGACTCAGGAAAGTAAGTATGTTAACGAGTTCATCTTTCGTGGGTTCATAGTTTACGATATGATCAGAGAACGTAGAGAAGCAGACTGCACATCTCAAGTCGCACTTCTTCGTGACGTCTATTACGCCAATTACGGTGTCTGAAGTGTGGTTTTTACAGGTCTCACATGTGTAAGGGCAGTCTTTAGCTTTCTTGCTGATTTTGGCTTCCTCAAAATACTTGAAGAAATCATAATCTTCAGCGAACTTGTAGACGCTTGGACTCTGCCAATGCGTGGCTGTAAAGTCGCCGTGTTCTTTGCAGTGTTTAGTAATTTGGATTTTGCCGTCTTTCTCAGTTAACTCGGCTTCGATTTCTTTTTGGCATTCAGGACAGATACTCTTTGTCCTGGACACTTACAGCAATCCTCCAATCGCCGTGGACAACGCTTCAAGAATCAAAGCCAACGGGAGCAGAATCATAGACATCGTGATTAGCCGCTCATACTTCCGGACATTTGCTAACGTGGAAGCTGAGGTTACGAGACGTATCGACGAGTAAATTAGAATGACACTCCATACGAGAATCAGCGGCAAATAGTAAACGGTGAAGGAGCCGACTAAGAACGGCAAAGGAGCAAGTAAACCGCAGCAGACAAAGAAAACTGCACGCAACCTTAGCTGACTTAGGGTTGCCAATTTTCTGTGGTAAAGTCGGGTAACCGACTTTTGAATCGCCTTCCACGCTGAGGATGTCGCGCAGCACGTTGCCGCCTATTGTTCCGAAGGCGATGGGATAAAGACTCAGCGAAGCCAAACTCAACTCAAACGGATTCATAGCCAACGGACCCAAAGTTACGGCTTCCCCGTAGAGAAATGCAGTTCCAGTCAAGATGCCAACCAAAACGTTGGCGGCAAATCCTGATTTGCGCTTTACTAGCCAAGAGTAGACCAGAAGCAACAATGAATCCACGAGCAGAATTCCAAAGCTAAGCCAATTGATAAAAAAAGCCAACGCTAACCCAAGCGCAAAAAGAATCGTTGAAATAGCCACAACCTGCCCAAGAGAAAGTGCACCTGAAGGAATCGGTCGTTTAGGTTTTATGACAGCATCGCTTTCTTTGTCAAAGTAATCGTTGATGGCGAAGCCAGCTGAAGTTATGCATGCCATAGAGAAGAAAATCAGCGGCACATCCAGAAGGCTGATTGAAGAACCTTTGGTGATGGCGAACGCCGTGAGCAGCGCAAGACCACCTGTCATGAGCCAGTATGGAAGCCTCAAAAGGGCGATTAAGCCTTTGGCAGGTGGAGTTCTGCTCAAAGCATTTTCCTCTCAGCGATTAGCGTGCGTAGGTGGTCTTCTAAGCGGATTCTTGGTGTCCAGCCGAGTTCGGTTTTGGCTTTAGAGATGTTGAACCATATAGTGTCGATGTCGCCTTGCCACGACTGGTTGGTGGTGGAAACAAAAGTTTTGTTTGAAAGGTTTAGAATTTTTAGAATCATCTTTGCTAGATCTATTATCTTGGTTGTTTCGCCAAATCCCAAATTGTAGGTTTTTCCAACGGCTTTCTGGTCAGCAACCAGTACCAAGGCTTCTGCGATATCTGAGACATGAACAAAGTCTCGGGCTTGCTGTCCTGTACCGATTATTTCTAGCTTACCCGGGTTTTTCTGGAGTTTATCCAAAAAATCGTTGATGACGCCGTGGCAGCGTGAGCCGTAAACATTGCTGAACCTTACGACAGTGATTTCTGTTCCGTACTGAAGCGTGTATATCTGGCAATATTCTTCCCCCACAACTTTGCTGAGTCCATAGCAACTAAACGGGTGGAACCCGTATTCTTCGTTGGTTGGAAGCACAGTCGGATTACCGTAGACAGCTGCACTTGAAATGAAAACCAATCGTGATTTGTCTTTGCGCGCTTTTTCGAGGACGTTTAGGGTTCCCCGGGCGTTGGTTTCAAAGTCTTCGGTGGGGTTTTCCATGCTGTAGGGAACAACGACTTGGGCGGCCAAGTGGTAGATCAGGTCGAACTGTGGGAGACTGCAGAATTTTTTGAGGTCGAGTATGTCACCCTTTATAAATTTGGCCTTGGAGTTGTCTTTGACATTTTCCATTTTGCCGTTTGACATATTATCATATAAGGTTACGTTTGCTCCTAAGTCGAGCAGTTTCTTGGTTAGGTGAAACCCAATGAATCCGGCGCCACCAGTGACCAAGATTTTTTTCCCTTCAAATTGTGTCATGAAACCTCACGATAAAGTCTATATCCTCTTTGGATTAGTGTAATAGGGTATATGTCGAACTCGAATGCTATAAAAACTTTTAGGGACTTGCTTTCGTTCTTAACGATTATTCCTTTGGGGAAAAACGAGGATTTTCTTTCGACGAGCGCACGAAACATGTATCTTTTCCCGCTAATCGGCGCCTTGATTGGGTTGTTTGGCGCCGGGTACTTTCTGGGCAGTACCTTCATCGTTTCTTACCTTCTCGGAGCTGCAAACTTTGTATTGCACCTTCCTACTGAAGCGCTGGGAAGGGTTTTTCCGGCTGCAATGACGTTGGCTTTTTTGCTTGTGCTGACCGGTTTTCAGCATTTCGACGGCTTAGTGGATTTGGGCAACGCGATTGGGCTGAAGAAAGTTGAGGACAGAAGGGAAATTGCACACAGATGGGTTGTAACTTACAAAGGAGCTGTTTTGGCGATTTTTGTGGAGTTTTCTGCCTTTGTTGGGCTGCTCTTGCTGGACTGGGAAATAGCTTTGAGGGCTTTGATTGTTGCTGAGGCATCTGCAAAGCTGGCTATGGTAACAATTGTGTGGGTTGGCAAAGCTGCCCATAAGGGCTTAGGTTCGCGGTTCGTCGAAACCGCTAAACGACGATTAAACGTTGCCGCTTACGTTGTAGGATCATTTGTTGGTTTCTTGCTGTTGGGTTGGGCTGGGCTAATCGTTACTTTTGCTGCCGTTGGATTCGGCTTGTTCATGGATAGAGTGGGAAACAGCGTTTTTGGAGGAGTTAGCGGCGACATGATTGGCGCCACAAACGAGGCTGCGAGGGCTCTGGCTTTAGTTCTGGTTGCTGCCATTGCCGTCTTCGTTTCGGCTCTATTTGGTGGTGCCCTTTTCCTTTAAAGTAGTGAGATGACGGTTGCGATTTTGTTTCGAATCCCCTTCCGCTTTTGGGCCAGGTTCAGACTGCCTTTTCAATTCTGCTGTTGCCTGGAACTTGGGAGAAAAGGAATAGATTAGTTGGAAAGTTGCGCAGCCTTCCGCTCTGCTTCCGCAGCTCTATTCGTCCAGTGGTGAAGAAAGGATTTTTTAAAAGATTTCTGCGTTTGTCCACCTTTGCGGGTTTAGGAGAAATCTTTAACATCCTCACGCGCCAACTCTAACACACAAAAGATCATCCTCTTCAGGAGAATACCCATGAGTCTGCTTAGCCATGACAGCTTATGGAACGCTGTAATAACGTTTCCAACAACACGAAAGATGTTACAGCTATCCCTGAAAAAATGTCCAAGCTGCGGAAGAACCGTGCTAGAGGCAGCGATGGATAGCTACGCAGGAAAAACCGGCTCAGAATGCGACAAATGCAGCAAGTTCTATTCACGGGTCATCGGGTTTTGGATAGATTTCCTCCGAAAGAGTCTCAACGTGAAGCAGGCGAAAGTGAAGAAACTCATGGCTGACCCGTATGCACGTAGGGCAGTCCTCAACATAGCCCGCTCATTCACCCATTTTGGGATAAGAAAGCCGCTGAGCATTTACGCGCCGTTCCTTGTCGTTTGGGATTTTACTCATAAATGTAACTTGAGCTGCAAGCACTGCTATAGTGACAGCGGCGGAATCCGCGAAGAAGAACTGAACACTACACAGGCAAAAGCGGTTGTAGATCAGCTTGCAGAAGCAGGTGTGACAGCTCTGGCTTTCTCAGGAGGTGAGCCCCTCACACGCAAAGACTTCTTCGAAGTGGCAGGTCACGCCGTGAAAAGCGGTCTTTACGTTTCTATAGCAACCAACGGTACCTTGCTCACTAGAGAAATGGCACGCAGACTAAAACAATCAAAAATCCACTACGTCGAGATAAGCATCGACGGTGCCACTGCAGCCACCCATGACGCCTTCCGCGGCGTTCCAGGCGCGTTTGAGGGAGCAGTCGCTGGCTTGAAGAACGCGGTTGCTGAGGACCTTTGCGCGTGCATCGCCACTACAGCGACCAAAAGCAACTTTGGAGAAATGCCCGCCATAATTACGTTAGCAGAGGAAATCGGCGCGGAACGATTCACATACTTCAACTTCATTCCCACGGGCAGGGGCAAAGAACACTTCGATCAGGACCTGTCAGCCGAGGAACGCGAGAAACTCATGCGGTACCTTCTTGCAAGGATGTCGAAGGGCTGCAAAACTACAATTCTAACAACGGCGCCGCAGCTAGCCCGCGTCGCTTTGCAGTGTCAGGGACCCGCAGGAACAGGCGAAGTCACCATGTCTATGGCACATATGCAGACTGCCAAAGTAAGCAAGAAAGCGGTTCCGCTCGCTGATTTCATTGGCGGATGCGGCGCGGGCAGGCTTTATTGCTCGCTGTCTCCTCAAGGTGACGTGCACCCGTGTGTGTTTTTTCCCGTCACAGTAGGGAACCTGAAAACCGAAAAGTTCACAGACATCTGGCTCAACAACAAATTGTTCAAGGCGCTACGGGACAGGACCAACTTGAAAGGAGCCTGCGGAGATTGCAGCTACAAGTTTACTTGCGGAGGATGTCGCGCCCGAGCCAACGCATATCACGACGACTACTTATCTTCAGACCCAGGTTGCATATTGGCAAAAGAAGCGGAGAGCGCCTGAGATGCCCCAGAAAACTGTCAAGATTTACCGAGCCCAAACCGACATTAGCAGAATTCTAAAGGAAGCCGTTGAGGTCGCGGGGGTTCGAGGGAAACGGCGGATTTTCATAAAGCCTAACCTCAGTCACTTCGAATATATCCAAGGTGTCGTTACCAGCCCAGAGTTGACCGCTGAGCTTATTGGCTTGCTCAGGGACCACTCAGAAGAGGTAATCGTGGGCGAATCTGACGGCTTCAATTACCCGTGCCGACTGGCGTTTGAGCAGACAGGCATGGATGCAGCCGTAAAGAAGGCAGGCGGAACCGTAATGAACCTATCAGAGGACCAAGTGGTTGAAGTAAAATTCCCCAAAAGCAGCAACCCGCTCAAGAAGCTCTTCCTCCCGAAGACAGTGTTGGATGTAGACGCTGTCGTGGATTTGCCCTTGATGAAGACACATGAGTTCATGCTATACAGCGGCGCTTTAAAGAACCTGTTTGGTTGTGTCCCCAGCAACCGCCGCATCTATCTGCATCCGTACCTGCCGGAAGTTCTATGGAGACTTTACAGCATGTTTAAGCCAGCCTTAACAATCATGGATGCGCGTGTGGGCATCGAGGGGAACGGACCTACCAAAGGCATACCTGTCCCGATTGGGTTGATGCTGACCGGCAACGACTCCTTAGCCGTCGACATAGTCGCCGCGGAAATTATGAAGATTAACTGGAAGAACACTTACCTCAATTATTCCGCACAGAAAGGTGGGCTGAGCGAGGAAGAAATATCCGTTGAAGGCTTACGGGTCTCCGATGTCGCCCGCAGATTTGAGCCGCCTCGAATCGATCTGCCTGTCCGCGCCCAAATGGAAATTTACAAACATGAATACCTCACCAAGTTTTTCTTCTGTTCGTTAGACGTGGTTAAACTCTTTCAGAGGGTAACGTTGGCTTATCGCGGCGCACCAGTGGAACCAGCATGATTTAAAACCTCATCGTAGACGGCCATAGCTTTTTTGACTACTATGCGCCAGTCAAACCGGTTCAGAATATTTCTTCTGGCAAAGGTTCCCATTTCCTGCGCTTCAGCGGAATGCCCCAGAAGGTAAAGAATCCTGTCTGAAAACTGATCTGGCCGAAACGGCTCACACATAAACCCGTCTTTGCCATCCGTTATTGTTTCGGGGATGCCACCCACCTTCGTTGTCACCACTGGTAAACCTGTAGACAACGCTTCTAACACCGCAAATGGGTGATGTTCGTAGAAGGTGGAGAACGCGAAAATGTCCGCTGCTTGGTACAGTTTGGGCAGATTAGCGTCAGGGAAGTATCCAGTGAAGATAATGTTGCCTTTGACTCCCAATTGCTTTGCGTGGCTGATGAGCTTTTGCATTTCGTTTTTTTGCCCTTTACCGCTGATGATGAACTTCGCGTTGCCGTACCGCTTTATGACGGCGGGCATGCTCTCGATGAGCGTGAACAATCCCTTTCGCGCGTAGAGTCTGCCGACAGAAACGATGGCAACGTCGTCTGGGTTGAAACCCAACTCGGCTTTCACCTTACGTTTGTCGACTGCAGGGTGAAATTTGACGGTGTCAACGCCATTGTGGATTACGCGGATTTTCGCTTCTGGCACGTGGTAGTACTGAGTGAGTTCTCTGCGGGTGAAGTTACTTACAGCGATTAAACAATTGCTTCGCTTAATCATCTTGCGTTCGAAAATCCGAAGAAACCAGTTGAAACTCACGAGAAACTTCTCGTTTGAGTTCAGCCGACTGTAGGGCTCCCCGCGAATTGCCTCTGCTTCGCCTTTCCAAGTCGAGTGGATCGTCGAGATGAGAGCTTTCTCAAAATTTGGTGGAACCGCAAAGTCGGGAACTAGAGGCAGGTTCACATGGGTTACATCTGGGGTTATAACCTTACGGATGGCGTTTAGCTTGCGGTAGCTGGCTCCGGCAAATATGAAGGATTTTATAAGTGGAGTTTTGGGAATTCTTAGGAAGTTCACAGATAGATGCGGGTTGATTTCAATGTCTTTGGTTTCTTTTGCGCCTGTGACGATGTTTATGTCGTAGCCATTCTTGATGAGTTCACGGCTCAGGTAGTAAACATAGCTGCCGGTGCCACCTGAAAGCGGAAGGTACTCGGGGCTTATGAAGCAGACTTTTGTCAATTCTGCTTCCTCCTAATGCCAAACAGGAACCTGAAAGTGGTCACAGTGGCGCCGCATAGCCACGCAAACGCCCGCACAAAATAAAGCACTACTAACCGCATAGCCGTGCGATCCTTGAACCTTGCTGAAATCTTGGCCGCGGAGTAAACATAGTAAGCAAGAACAGCCGCGAAAACGCCGCCTGAAACGTACAATAATGGTCTGAGTGGCGGCAAAATGCCCAACACCGCGAAAACGATTATCACCAAGAGCAGTGCAGGTTGAATGTTCATGCCCCAGTCCGTAATCTCATCACCCCTAACCAAGCGTCTGTGCTTAAGGTAGAGTTTGAGGGTGTTCTTGCCGTATTGCAGCTGCTGCCTCCAGTATGCTCGCACAGATTGCCTGTTAAAGTGGTAGCATTGCGCCTGGGGTTCATACGCGAATTTGTAATCTTTTTCCGTTATTCTGAAGCCAAGGTCCGTGTCGTATTGGCTGGGCAAATCTTCGTCCCACTCCCCGACATCCGCCAAAACGCTCCTTTTAAGAAGCAGGTTCATCGTGGCTATGCGTCCCGTGTATTTGCCAATACGGCTGTATCGGTTTTTGAGCTCATATCCGATGACGCGTGCCCAGTTATTCTGCGGGTTCCAAGTTTCTATTCCGCCGCTGACTCCAGCTGCTCGGGGGTCAACCAAATGGGGTACAAGTTTTTTGAGCCAGTCACGTTCCACCTTCGCGTCAGCGTCGACATAGCCAAGTATGTCATAGGCAGCGATTTTTGTGGCATAGTTGTAGGCTGCTGGCGCGTTAAGGGGTAAAGATAATACCTTGCCCGTATATTTCTGGGCAATTTGCGCTGTGCCATCTGTGCTACATGCGTCTATAACTATTATTTCTACAGCATCCTTTGGGTAGTCCTGATTGAGAAGGGCTTGCAGGCATTCACCGATTGTTTGCGCGTTATTTCGACATGTCACAACTATGGAGACGCTTGGGGTTTCCATTTTGTCAACTCCTCACGTAAGCCCACAGAATCGAGACCAGAATCTTCAAGCCATCCTTCAACGGGTCGATGCCAGACCTGCCGTAGGTGCGCTGCTCATACGTTATCGGAACTTCTGCAATCCGGAATCGTTTGCGGGCAGACTTCACGAGCATCTCCGATTCGATCTCGTACCCGCCGGAACCCAATATCATGCTGCCCAGAACCCTGCGAGTCATAACCCGATAACCAGATTGCGAGTCAGATATAGGATTTCCAGTAAGGATCTTGATTAGGTTGTTGAAGAGGCGGTTGCCAATTTTGTTAATCTTCCTCGTTGTGCCCTCTCCGTTATTTAGAAATCGGCTGCCGATAACCAAGTCTGCTTTGTCTTGTGCTATGGGAAGAAGCAGAAGTGGGAGTTCCTCAGGCAGGTGCGAACCGTCCGAGTCTATGGTTGCCACCAAGTTGCCCTTCGCTCTCGCAAAGCCCGCTCTCAAGGCATATCCTTTGCCCATATGCTGCTTCAGCTGATAGACGTCGACTCCTTGTTTTCGTGTAACTTCCAGCGAATTATCTGTCGAACAATCATCGACAACGATCACCTCGTGCATGAAGCCTGTTTCCTCGAGGACCTTCTTTAAGCGGCCGACGATGTCGCCTACGGTTGGTTCCTCGTTAAACACAGGAACAACCACTGAAAGCCGCTTGCAATCGGTTTGCATCTTGAGTAACAAGCAAGAGAAAACGGTTTATAAAGTTTGACTGCGAGGTTTAACCCAGCACCCTAAAGCGAAAGTTGACGTCGAAAATGGGGACATCCATGCTTAACAAATCCGACAAGGAGAAAGTGACATGGTTCTCCATGTGGTTTTTAGGTTCCATAGCTAGTTTCGGCGCCGCGTTCTTCCCAATGTTCTACAGATTGGTCGATAGCAGAAATAGACATTTCAGACGGGAAGCGGAACTCGAAAAGCAAATCGCCGATTTCTTGGAAAAGCAAGGAAAACAACCCCCAAAAACACTGCAAACGCCGCGTGACATGAACGCGAAGATATGGGCAGCTTCAATCATACTAATCTTCCCAGTGTTCTTTATCCTGTACTTTTTGTCCAAAGACTTGTTTATCCACGAGAAGCACGAGGACGAATTTCTCGCTGCCGCTTTCCCTGAGCGGATGTTCATGCCACAAACCATACCGATAAAAAAATATGCCTTGGTCACTATTGTAACGTTGGGCGTAGGCGGAGTTTACTGGCTCTACAAAATCATAAACAACTACAACGCCCACTTCAAGGCACAATGGCGAACCGAGAAGGAAATTGCACATTTGATGGAGGAAAAACCAGTTGACTAGTCCCTGTAAACAGAAACGGTTTGTGAGCCACGGCGGCGACGTTTGGGGCTTCAGTCGGAAATACAAGATCCCACCGGAGAAAGTGCTAGACTTTAGTGGACCCATCAACTTTCTGGGACCCTCGCCCAAAGCGTTAGAAGCAGTGAAAGAAAACGCTCGACTAATAAGGTTCTACCCAGACCCGAACCCGGCGGAGTTGAGAAAAGAAATCTCTGCCTATGTTGGGCAAGGCGTCTGTGCGGAAAACGTCATCTTAGGGAACGGCTCGATAGAGCTTATCTACATGGTAGCGGAGGCCTTCAATGGCAGCTTCAAAGCCGTCATTCCAGTGCCTTCCTTTAGCGAGTACGAGAAAGCCGTGCTCAGAGTCGGCGGCAACGTGATTTTCGTGCAGTTGCCCAACGACTTTGGTTTGGAATTAGAAAGAATCAAGAAAGCAGTCACAGGCGACACAAAAATAATTTACATATGTAACCCGCATAGCCCCTCGGGCACGCTCTATAGCCGCGAAAATATCCTAGACTTGGCAGAGTTCTGCCAGAAAAAAGGCATCGTAGTCAGCGTGGACGAGAATTACATTGAATTCTCCCAGAAAGGGCAAGACATTACGGTAGCAGGTTTTGTCAAGCAATACGAAAATCTCTTTGTGATTCGGTCAGTTACGAAGTTCTACGGTATGCCTGGGATCCGTTTCGGCTACGCAATAGCAGCAGAAGACTTCATAGAGAAGCTCCAAATCGTCAGGCAACCTTGGAGCATAAACGGTTTAGCGGGAGTTGCAACGCTAGCTGCTTTCAGAGACACCGAGTTCATTGAGAACACCAAACGCATCATCGCCAAAGAGAAAGGACAATTCTCAAAGGCGTTGGCTGAAATCGGCGAGCTACATGTTTTCCCATCCGAAACCAATTTTCTCCTTGTCAAGATAACGTCTCCAAAAATCACTTCGACCGCCCTAAGAGAAGAGTTGGCTAAAGAAGGACTCCTCATCCGCGATTGTTGCACGTTTATGGGCTTAGACGCGAGCTACTTCAGAGTTACCGTCAGATCAGGCGAAGAAAATCGCATACTCGTTGAAGCTTTGAAGAGAACACTAAACAAACCCGTCCCTTCCAGCTAAAAGGGAAAAACGAAGAGCCTCACTGCGACAAGCACAGGCAAGAATATCAGGAGGCAAAGCACGATTGCAACATCCCTGATTCTAAGGGCATCGAGTATTTTGCTTCCATCCAGCGGCTCTGTCGGATCACCAAGGATGTATTTCCCAGGTTTCTCGAACTGCACATGAAGCGCTCCTGCCATCGCAGCCATGGGCCATCCGTGGTTTCGGCTCTGTGTCTTCTTGTGGTCGCGCTTGGCGATTTTCCACGCAGTTCCGTAGTCTTTCCCCAGCAGCGCCGCGGAAACGATTATGAGAATTCCAGTTAGCCGAGCGGGAATAAAATTTACGATGTGGTCTAGGTTGGCGCTAAACCAGCCCGTATTGATATGTTCTTTGTCCTTGAATCCAACCATCCCGTCAAGCGTGTTAATCGCTCGGAAAGCAATTGCGCCCGTCACTCCCAGGAAACAATACCAGATAATGGGTGAATATTTGAAGTCAATAATGTTTTCAGACATGGATTCAATTATACCTGAGGCAATCTGTGAGCCGTTTAAGTCTGTGAAGTCGCGACGCGAAAAATGGGCATATTTGCGCGCTTCCTCCAAGTTGTCTGAGTCTATGGCTTTAGCTGCGGCTTTTGCCCAATCAGTTTCCAGTTTGATACATACTGTAAACTTGATCAAAACGACGCCAACTGCGACGTAAAACACTGCGGCTAGCCAAAAGTTGAGGGATCCAATGAAAAACCAGATTGCCCATAAGACAAGAAAAGTTGGCAACGCAAAAGTGAGAATTGCTGCAATCCCGAGGAATACACCGTTGAGTTGTTCACGCCGGGGATTTGCGTTTTTGAGCCGCCGTTCCAAAGCTGCGATATACTTGCCCATCAACACGGTTGGGTGGATTTTGTAGTAGAAGGCAAACGGGCTGTTCGGCGAAGGATCGCCGACAACAATGTCTAATAATAAGCCTAAGAGGAGAACGAGAATGCTTACTGAGATTAATTCAAACAGGACACGTGTCACCAACCGAAGCCAACTTTGACTGCTGAACAAGCGGATAAAACCGCATATATCAATTACGGTCAAGGTTTTTGCAGGACGGAATAGACTCAGAGGGGAGTTGCAAGAAAATCGCCTCTAAACACGGTCCTCAGTGCAGAAATTACCCGAAAACTGGAATAACGGGTAATGACCAAAAGCTCTAATTTGCATTTTTGAAAGTCTGGACAAGGTATTATAGCGTTTGGAAAAGGTGTCTCTTTATGACACCACGCATAGGCCAAACAACAACACTTTTCACGCAAGTTCATCAAATATCGCTCAGATACCATCAGAGGGCCTGGCATCTTAGGCGATTGGAGGTTGCAGGCTGAGCTAGTCGACCGAAGTCTTCTAGCGTACACCCCAACTCCATCAAACCCATCTTTTATGGGAGCCTTCGTCCCGTGAAACGGGAATGGCTGCCTCTTTTCGGGAGAGGCTTCGAGCTTAGATGCTTTCAGCTCTTATCCTCAGCGGCGTGGCTGCCCGGCGTTTGCCCTGTCGGACAACCGGTTAACTAGAGGCCACAGCGTCCCGTTCCTCTCGTACTAGGGACCCTTTCCCCTCAGGCAGCCAACACTCCCAGCAGATAAAGTCCGACCTGTCTCACGACGGTCTAAACCCAGCTCACGTTCCCTTTTAATAGGCGAGCAGCCTCACCCTTGGCCCCTTATGCAGGGCCAGGATAGGAAGAGCCGACATCGAGGTACCAAGCCGCGGGGTCGATGGGGACTCTCGCCCGCGACGAGCCTGTTATCCCTAGGGTAATTTTTCTGACACATCCAGCCCCCACCAAGGGGGAACATGGATGATCGCTAAGCCCGGATTTCTCCTCTGGATCCCTTACTGTTAAGGATCCAGTCAGGCTGGCTTTTGCCTTTGCACTCTACGGAGGGTTTCTGTCCCCCCTGAGCCAACCTTAGGGCGCCCTTGATATCTTTTCAAGGGCGTGCCGCCCCAGCCGAACTGCCCACCTACCGTTGTTCCAACACCGAAGCGTCGGTAAGAAGCACGGTTGCAGAAAGTCGGTGTTCCATTGTTGCCTCCCCCATGTCCCGGAGAACACAGGATCGACGGCTCCCGACTACGCTCTGCATCCACAACCGTACTCCAGCGGCAGGCTGCAGTAAAACTCCACAGGGACTTCTTTTCCCGCTGGGAGATCGTGGACTGTTCGTCCACGTTATGTGGTTTCACCGGGTACTACGCGGGGACAGCGGGGCCCTCGTTGATCCATTCATGCACGTCGGAACTTACCCGACAAGGCATTTGGCTACCTTGAGAGAGTCAGAGTTACTCCCGGCGTTTGCAGGCCCTTAGCCCAGTTGGACCCAGGTTTCAGGTACCTGTACTGGCCAGGATTCAGAAGCCGTTCACAAGCTTTCGCTCTTGCGGCTTCCTGTGTTTTTATTAAACAGTCGAGACCCCTTTGTCACTGCGACCTGCTCTCAACAGCACGAGGCTGAAAGAGCAGGCACCCCTTATACCGAAGGTACGGGGCTAAATTGCCGAGTTCCCTCGCATTAGTGTATACCCGACACGCCTTAGGTTTCTCGCCTAGGGGCACCTGTGTCGGTTCTAGGTACGGTCACAGAGGATCCTTCCTAGCACCCTTTTCAGTGGCTCCAGAAATCAGCTGAACCACCCTAAAACGGGCGGCTATTCCCGAGTTCACCTGGTTCTCGCCATTACGGCACTCCCCAGGTTTATACGGTTAAACAAGACGACAGTCCTGCTCAGCCTATCCCGAAACGTTCGGTGCTAGGCTTGCGTTGCCGCGTGTACCTCTATGGTTCCGGAATTTTAGCCGGATTCCCTTTTTCGGCATGATCGGTTGAGTCATGTCTTAGGACCGACTTACCCCCGGCTGAAGATCGTTGCCGGGGAACCCTGGCCCTTTCGGCGGAGAAGATTCTCACTTCTCTTTGCTGTTACTACCACCGGGATCTGCAATCCTAATCGGTCCACTGGACCTTACAGCCCAGCTTCTGCCCAACTAGGACGCCACCCTACCAGCGCAGCCTAAGCTGCGTTCTGAGGTATCGGTGGCTGGCTTAGCCCCGTCAATTTTCGGGGCCGTTAGCCTCGGCGGGTGAGCTGTTACGCTTTCTTTGAAGGATGGCTGCTTCTAAGCCTACCTCCCCGCTGTCTGAGGCTGACGACGCCCTTCAGTTTGACATTTAGCCAGCACTTGGGGACCTTAACCTCAGTCTGGGTTGTCCCCCTCTCGGTCATGGAGCTTACCCCCATTAACCCGTTTCCTGAGGTCTCTGGCGCGAGTGGATTCGAAGTTTGAAAGAAAAGTGGATCCTTTCGGATCCTTGTTTTCCAATCAGTGCTCTACCCCACTAGCTACCTCGCTCAGGACTAGACTGAGATCTACTTCGGGTGGAACTAGCTATCACCAGACTAGATTGGTCTTTAGCCCCTATCCCCAGGTCTGAGGAACGAATTGCACGTCAGAACCCCTACGAGCCTCCATTAGGCTTTCGCCTAACTTCGCTCTGCCCAGGGATAGATCGTCTGGTTTCTAGTATGTAAAGCTGTGACTCCGGGCCCTTTCAGACCCTGCACCTGGCTCCTTGCGGAGTTGCGTGCGTATTGGTTTCCCTATGCTTACGGGTTTCGAACCCTTAGGCTTGCCACAGCCATAAACTCCCCGGCCCGTGTTTCTAGACGGATCGTGCAACCTTAGTCCCCCTCTCTTGTACTACCGCTTCACAGCGGATTCCTTCGAGAGGGATCTTCCCTTCCAGGCTGCACACGTCTATTACTGTCTGGTTTCAGGCACTTTTCACCCCCATTCCGGGGTACTTTTCAGTTTTCCGTCACCGTACTAGTGCGCTATCGGTCTTGAGACGTATTTAGTCTTGGGAGTTGGTGACTTCCAATTTTCCGCACCAAAACCATGGTACGGTAGTCTGGGACTCCTGCTCAACTCTTTCTGGTTTGTGCTTAGGGGGCTCTCACCCTCTTTGGCAGGCCTTTTCAGGCCACTTCAGCTTGACCAATGAAGAGGAAGCTGGGCCCTTAACCCTACATCTCCCGCACATTTCTATGCGGGATTCGGTTTGGACTGTTCCCATTTCGCTCGCTGCTACTAAGGGAATCCCGTTTTGGTTTCTTTTCCTCCCCCTACTAAGATGCTTCCGTTCGGGGGGTTCCCGCTCCGTGAAGGAGCATTTCTAGGAAGTCCCATTCAGGTATCCTCGGTTCAAAGGCTGCATGCGCCTACCCGAGGCGGTATCGCGGCTTGCCGCGCCCTTCTTCGGCTCTCAAGCCGAGCCATTCTCCAGACAGCGTGGCATGTCCGGGCCTTGGTGGTATCTGTTTAGCGTTTGATGAAACCTTACGTGTTTATTTTGTGTTGTTGCGTCGCTTTCGCATTGGCCTATGCGTGGTGTCATGTGAGCTTGTCTTGTGCGTCAAGGTGCTCATTCACCCTTCACTCCGGTCTTGGTGGACGCAGAGTTGCATGTGTTTTTATATTGGCAACTTGAAGTTGCTGGAACTGTTAGAAGCGCCTTTCGATAATATAAGTGTTGTGTCAAGTGTTTTATTGGTTCTGAAGAGGATTTACGTGACCGCAAAGGCACCAAAATCGCGGTTGATAATTATTTCCAGATCACGATGTGACTGATTCTTTGTGAGACACCCCCAGATTTGCTGAAAAAGGCATTCGCGGGAGCGGAAGGTGATACGTCGACAGTCTATTAGGAGCAACTTTTATTTGTGTTTGTTTTCATTTGTTGGTATAATCTGGGTATTCCTCGCAGGTGTGCCTCGATAGCTCAGCCCAGTAGAGCGGCTGCCTTGTAAGCAGCAGGCCGCGGGAGCAAGGCCCGCTCGAGGCTCCACCACCTTCGCAACCACGTTAATTTTTGAGCTGCAGCCGCAACCATTTCCAAAACCCAAAAAGAACTCACGGTTATCTCCTTCTGGGCGTTAAAATGAAAAAAGCTAACAAATGCTAGTTCTCAAAGAGAAAAAGAGGTTACTCGCTTTCGGGCATATCGTCGTTTTCTGAGCTTTTGGAATCAGGTATTTTATCCGCGAGCAACTTGTACTTGCGGCCTTGGGAGTCAATGAGTTCATTCTCGAATAATTTCTTAAGCGACTTGAAGACTTTTTTGCTAGGGATTCCCGTCTTCTCCGTGAGCTCCGCCAAAGTCAATTCTTTATATTCTTTTAAGGCAGCTACCACTTTCTCGTCGTTCTTGTTCAACTTCATGTTCCCAGTCTCCATTTTCAAATTGATGTTTCCCATATTTAGGTTAGATGTTTTTTTAATTTGCGGTAAACTCAACCTGCATGGTCCATTAAAAGATCACAAACTGAGAAAAACATTAGTAACAGACACACCAATAGTGCCAGAGAACAACAATGCCAAACTTTGTAAACTCAATAAAAAGATTCGCCGTTGGTCTAGTCCTGCTGACGTGCTTGGCAGCTATCACAATCGTACTCTACTCCCTGTATGTAGCCGCACCAATAAGCGAACAAGACATCGTGATCCAAACTATAGGAGTCGCCATTATCATAGGGTTCTGGGCTACTATACTCGTTTTCATCCGTCGTTCGAAACCAATCATGGCAAGGCATCTGGGAGAACAACCAGCCACCATACTGCAGATTTTCCTGGCATCCATAGCAGTAATCATCATGGTGTTGGTGGTTCTTAACGAGCTTGGAGCGTCCCCCGAGGCTCTTGTGACAGGGGCAGGATTCGCATCTATCACCATTGGCTTAGTAGTATCGACTTTCGTTGGCGGGATTCTAGCCGGAGCCTTGGTTTTCGCCACCCACAAGCTAAGAGTAGGCGACACAGTTGTAATTAATAACGTGCCCGGCACCGTAATTGAACTTACCGCGCTCGTGACGAGAATTAGAAGCGACTTGGGAATCATGACCATCCCCAACAGCGCAATATCTTCGGGAACCATAGTTATAACGAAATTGCAGAAGTACGAGTTTATTCCTCAAAGAAGGCTTCCTTACCAGCCCGGCGACCGAGTGGTTACAACCTACATGCCCGGAGAAGGAACTGTAAAAGAGCTTACTGCGTTGCGAACCGTGATTTCGCTGGATTCAGGTCGAGAAATCACCCTTCTTAACAGCAGCATACTTTCTGGGTCGGTGGCTATTGCCAAAATTACAGTACCTAAAGAACCTGCTATGCCCAAGTGACTTTCAGCCAAATATGCAGTTTTTAGCGGGTTAGCCTCTCTTTTATAGGGGAAGTGGCGAGTCCAAACGCACGCTATGGAGCGCTCTATAATCAAGAATACACACATATCAGCGAAGGCCGCTGGAGATTCTCAGGAATTATCCTTGCAGACCCTTATCAAATAACATGCATCAAATAACATGCACAGCTTGACTGAAATTAATTTATTCAGCCAGCCCCAAATAACCCCTTTAAACAGCAAAGAATATGAGTTGGTTGTCTTTTTCAAAAAGGGAAGAGTTGTCGGAAATGAATCCTATCGAAGTTTCCAACCTGAAGAAACATTACGGTGACATAAAGGCTGTCGATGGAATCTCCTTCGATGTTAAGGTAGGCGAAGTCTTCGCGCTTTTGGGGCCTAACGGTGCAGGCAAGACCACGGCCATAGAAATTATGGAAGGACTCCGTGAAAGAGACGCAGGTGAAGTTAAAGTATTGGGTTTAGATCCGTGGAAAAATGGTTATGAACTCCATAAAAGAATCGGAGTAATACCGCAAGAGTTCACTTTCTTCGAAAAGACTACTCCCCGAGAAGCCTTAGTGTACTATGCAAACCTCTTCGGAGTGAAAGCAAACCCAGACGAAATCCTCAAAGAAGTCCTTCTGGAAGATTCAGCAAATAACCGCTTCGAAAACCTCTCCGGCGGGCAAAAGCAGAAAATGGGACTGGCACTTTCTTTGGTGAGTAAGCCAGATTTGCTTTTCCTCGACGAGCCAACTACGGGGCTTGACCCTACCGCCAGACGGGCTATCTGGGAGGTAATAAAGAGCTTGAAAGCCAAAGGGAAAACCATCATTCTCACTACCCACTACCTAGAGGAAGCAGAGCACCTGTCCGATCGGGTAGCTATTGTGAATTATGGACAAATAGTGGCTATGGGCACAGTGAACGAGATAATCGAAGAGTTCGGTTCAGGCGAACGCTTAGAAATCCGTGGAAGCGAGGAACTCGCCGAGTACGTAAAAAGCAACACCGAACTTGAAGTTGAGTACGACCCCGTCTCACATCACTTAATGATACCACTTAGACAGAAAATAGATGCGCTCGCTGCACTTGCAGCAACGGAGCAATCGGGCTTTGACTGGGGAGACATACACACCCGCCGCGACAGCCTAGAAGATGTCTTTGTCAAACTTGTGAAGGGAGCGGTGGACGAAAGTGGCAATGTTGCAACTGAAAACGCACAAACTAAACAGGTGAACATAGGGAGGAAAAAATAATGTCAAGCGCAAGAAGAATCTTATCTGACCTCAAAGTCTTCGGCAAAGGATACGTTAGAAACGGAGCCGCATTGTTTTTCGGAATAATATTCCCGGTGATCCTCATAGCGCTTTTCGGGGCTATATTCGCAGGTGGTGGAAACGGACAAGTCACTGTTTATGTCCAAAACAAAGACGGCGGTCCATTTGCGGTGCCCCAGATGGACATTGCTAAACAGTTTGTGGGAGCACTCAACGGCACATTGCCCGATGGAACCAAGATTAGCGGGTCATGGCCGCTCATGGTGCCGCAATTGGTGGACCCATCCGAGAACTTTACAAAATACCTTGCAGATCATTCTGCTTCTGATGGAATAGTTATTCCTGAGAATTTCTCAGCCAACTATTTAGCAGGCGTACCTGAAGACATCGTAATCTACGGAAATCCTACCTCAAGTACTAACGGTATAATATTAGGAACCACTGAGGGTGTGATAACTTCATTCAATCTAAGATATTACAACCCAAATGCTTCCGCAATCATCGGCGTCAGTACGGCTACAGTCAACGTCGAGCAGACCAAATATATCGACTTCCTCATACCCGGTCTCATCGGCTTCTCAATCCTTGTCAGTCCAATGTTCGCTATGGTTAACATAACCTCTGAATACAAGAAGACAAAACTATTCAAGCAACTATCATTGACCCCGCTCCACAAAATGGAGTGGTTAGCCTCCAAGGTACTTTGGTACATAATCCTTTCAATTGTCTCCTTCTTGCTTCTAGTTGCCGTGGGAATTTTGGGTTTCGGTGCGCACATTACGTTGACGGTGTGGCTCATTCCGTTCCTAATTCTGGGACCGATGATGTTTTGTTCGATGGGCATGCTGGTTGGAACCATTAGCAAAAGCGTCGAGAGCGCAAGCGTGTTGGGAAACATCATTACGTTCCCGATGATGTTCCTTTCGGGCACGTTTTTCCCACTGAGCCAAATGCCCCAGTACCTGCAGAGCTTCGCCCATGTTTTGCCGTTGTTCTACATTGTTGAAGGGCTAAACAACGTTATGGTGTACGGAAACATCTCAGCTGCGATAATAGACATCGGAGTCACCTTGTTGATAACAATCATCCTCTTCGTAGCCGCGGCGAAGCTTTTCAAGTGGAGAGAAGATTAAAACTGGAAACAGGGCGGCTCATTTTTTGGGCACCAACAACCTTTTCTTTCTGTTTAGATTTAAGAAATATCGGAAAGATGAGTCAGTTGGATATGTTTTGGCGAACAGACTTCTTCTTAATCCAGCAGACTCTGCAGTAAACTGACCTGTTCCCGTTAGGCTTAAACGGAACTTCACATTCGACGCCACAGTCCGCGCACACCGCCGAGAATTTTCCCTTCTCCGTCTTCTGCGCAAAAGGCTTAAACATCGGATATCTCGAGAGCCTCGGCCAGCCTGTCTTAGCGTACTTCATCATATCTGGATTCGATTTTAGCCAGCGCATCATGTGGAAAAAGTTTTTTGCCCGCTTCTCGTCTCTCTCAGGCAATGGTTCATAACCCAAGTTTCTGATTTCGTCCAGATAGGCAATTTCCACGAGCCGCTGGGGTTCCCCGATGACTCTTATTCTTTGTATGCGCTCGCCATAGGTTTTGCGGAGTTCTTCAACGGCTTCGTCAAAGATGTAGCCTTGGCATACGTGTATTTCTTCTTCAGGTTTGGGTCGTAATCTGTTAAGAAGTTGATTTACCACTCTGGATGTCTGCGTTAAGTACTCTTTTTTTCGGAAGGCACCTGGCTGAAAAAACTTTACGTCCACGACGTCGTAGCAAAAAGATTGGGGATCATCGCGGTAGGCGCCTATAACCACGCCGAAAAGCAAGTCGCCGCTGCCAGCATCATCCACGGTGATAGTCAAACTATTGGTGCTTCCTTTCTTTCTCCATGTCTGCGCTCTTATAAAAACAGTCCGTCAGACTTGCACAAGGTCTGACATTGAATGCCTGTAGATCCTTGGGTGGCGATAGGTTAAATTTGCGTTAACTGTTGAATGGTTGTCTTTTTTCTGGAATTTTCTCTATCAGACAACTTTTGTTTCGGGCATTTTCTATATTCATTACTAAAATTTGAGTAATTTTGGGGGGATATCCTAAATCTTGAACTTCAAAACACCTGCCAAGAACCGGGAATGAAGCTTCAGTGAAAATGTACCTATTAATGCCTTTGCTCAAAAGTTGGATGCGCCTTTCTTATGCGTGGGGTCATACCATTTCCAAAGTTCATCAGCAGCCTTTCGGGAGGAGCCCGAATCGGTCATCAAACGTTTGAAATCGAACTCTTCTTTCCTGCTCTCCAGTCGCGGCTGCCGCATATTTGCGCTCACGAAACAATCTAACATAAACATTTTGAATTTCAGATAGGACTTGTAGATGGGTACAACAAGAATACACAAGCCCCGACGTAACCACTAAAGATAGAGTCGAGAAACGGAGAGAATGAGAAATAGAAGATTTAAGTAAATAAAATAAGAATAATTAACGTAAAGTTATATGTGCAATGATTTTTGTAACATATTCTTCGCCGCCAAAAAGCAAATGTGTAATACTGAATTGAAAATATTGAATTCCAGTTAACAACCTTTAATTTACTTTTTACGTTTTCATTAAACATCAACTCCAGAAGAGGACTGCAAAGTGACAATCGAAATTGTTACATACGGGGCAATTCAGGAAATAGCAGAAAATCTCGACAAGAAAATAGGCGATACAAAAAGCAGTTTAGGTGAATACCTGCGAAAGCTGGACGAGATAAGAAAATGGGCTGAAAAGTCAAAGAAAATCCGCGACACTGTATTGAAGCTGTCAGGAAAGAAGAATGGATTTGACGAGAATTTGGGAGAGGTAGCGGTAGGCAGCCTAAGAATTGTTTTGGATGCAAATGCGTCTCAGGAATTGGCTGTTATAGAATCTGCTGTTAGAAGTCATCAGGAACGCTTGCTGGTTCTTCAGAAATCCCGTGAAGGGCTAAATCAGCTTGATCAACTGGGAGATACAGGTGGCCTTAACTTCATGGTTGTGGAAAATGAAGGGATTCCCGAACGAATCCTTCTAAAGGTCTCCTAAGCGCACGCCACAAAGAGACCACACTTGGAGAAAAAGCAAACGCGCCCGTTCCCACCCGGAGCGACCTGCTGCAAGAAGTCATAAAGATGGACTTACGCAGATTCGAAAGCAATATGCTGCCGTGCAATAATTTCTGCAACTGTCCGGCTCTTACTTCGCATCTTATCGCGCATTGTATCGATCTGATTTTTCCTTCAGATTGAGCGTATTTTAGAAAGATTAATAAGTCCTTTTTTCGAATTGACTGCTTTGTTAAGATGAGATAAGGCTAAGCACATGTCTCCGATAGGACTCCCTCCAATCTAACAATACCTTTTCAGGGGATAAATTATGTCGTATAGGAGAGCTGCTCTAGCCAAGATCGAAGATCTTTTCAAAGAACTCGAAACTGGACCTGAGGGCCTATCAGATGAGGAGGCGAAAAGACGTCTTCTGAAGCACGGTTTGAACATCCTCCCCAAAGGGAAGAGAATCAGCCTTGCCCGGAAGATTATTTCACAGATCAAAAATATGTTCAATGTTCTTCTGCTCGTCGCTGCATTTCTCTCGCTTCTAAGCGGCTTAATCTCCAATGATCCAACTTCAGTTCAGATGGGTCTAGCAATATTTTTCATTGTTATTTTGAACATAGCCTTCAGCCTCTTTCAAGAATATAGAGCCGAAAAGGCCGTGCAGGTGATAAGAAGCCTGATCCCCACCAAGGTGAAGGTCATCAGAAAAGGTCAAATGAGGGAAATTGACGGAACCGATGTCGTTCCTGGAGATATTCTGGCTTTCGAGGAAGGAGATAGGGTGCCAGCTGACCTGCGGTTAGCCAGCGCATTTGAGGTGTCAATTAACAATTCAATCCTTACAGGTGAGTCTGAGCCTCAAAGGCGGTTTGCTACGATGTCTCCGGATACGGAGGCAAGCACCCTCTACGATTTGCACAACATACTCTTCGCCGGAACAACTCTGGTTTCAGGAATCGCCAGGGGTGTTGTGTTGTCAACAGCGAAGGAAACCGAGTTCGGGAGAATTGTTTCTCTCTCCGGCGGAGTGCATGAGCCTATGAGCTCACTTGAAAAGGATATTGACCACACGGCCAGACTGAATTTCTTGTTGGCGATTGGCGTGAGTCTTATTTTCTTTTCGGCAGCAATGCTGATTGTTAAACTGAACCTCGCGACAAGCATACTTTTTGCAATTGGCGTGATGATATGCCTAGTACCGGAAGGTTTCCAGCTAACTGTCTCTCTTTCGCTAGCTCTTACTGCTCGCAAGATGGCCGAGAGAAATGTTGTCGTGAAACGACTTTCCTCGGTTGAAACGGCTGGGTCAATGACTGTACTTTGTGTAGACAAAACGGGCACGATTACGAGCGGAGAGATGATGGTAAAGAGACTTTGGACTCCCGGCAAAATTCTTGAAGTCACCGGTGACGGGTATAGTCCAAGTGGCAACATCACCTTTAATGGCAGACACATCTCTCGTAACGAAGACATAGCCGTTTCCAAGTTTTTGGAGGTTGGTGCTTTCTGCAACAATGCCAAACTGAACCCGCCGTCGGACAGAATTGGTAGATGGACGGTTTTGGGAGATCCAACTGACGGGGCTTTTCTCGTCTTCGCGGGAAAGGGGGATTTTAACTTAAGTGAAGCTCTTGCTGAGAATCGGAGAATTGGCCTAATACCATTTAATTCCGAGAGGCGAATGATGACGAGTGTTCATTGTGGTCCAGAAGGAAAGATAACCGCGTTTACCAAGGGCGCTGGTCTGGAAGTGCTTAGAAGATGTACTCACGTCTTCTATCAAAACAAATACGTCTCTCTCACGGATGAGATTAAGGAAGACATAACAAAACAGATGAGGAATTTTGCTTCAGAAGGCTTTCGAGTTCTCGCAATGGCAACAAGAGCTCTCCCAAACGAACCTGAAAATCTATCCCAAGATGTCGAAGAAGACATGACCTTTCTGGGTTTGGCAGCGTTGCTCGATCCACCTAGACCAAAAGTAGAGGCTGCTGTTCGAGAAGCCAAGAGTGCGGGCATACGGGTCATTATGTTGACGGGTGACCACGAACTTACTGCATATTCCATAGCAAGAAAAGTGGGCATCATAACTTCAGAGGACCAGAAAGTCTTCACTGGAAAAGAGCTCACTCAAATGAGTGACAGAGACCTAACAGACATCCTCGCCAGAGGTGAGTCTGTGTTTGCGAGGATAGCGCCCGAACAGAAGCTAAGGATAGTGCACATTCTGAAATCCATGGGTGAAGTAGTGGCAGTGACTGGGGATGGAGTGAATGATTCCCCTGCGCTTACTGAGGCAAATGTTGGCATAGCCATGGGAGCAGGTGGAACCGATGTCGCGCGAGAATCCGCTGATATGGTCCTTCTGGACAATGATTTTACATCGATAGTCGAAGGGGTCAAGCTGGGAAGGTCAACATTTGACAACCTAAGGAAATTCGTTTGCTACGTCTACACTCACAACTGGGCCGAATTGGTCGCTTTCGTGGTCTTTGTACTATTTCAAACCCCGCTTCCGTTACTTGTCATTCAGGTGCTCATTATAGACCTGGGAATGGATATCCTTCCTTCCCTTGCCTTGATAATGGAGCCTCCCGAGCCCGACGTCATGACAAAACCTCCCCGAAAAATTGGAACCAGATTGATCAATGTTTCGACACTACTCAAAGGTCTCTATCTAGGCGTGATTGTGTCGGTTTGTTCAATCTATTTGGCCTTCAATGTTTGGGGAATTGGTGGATGGGTTTTGGGACAGAGCACGGTGAGCGATCCCATGTTATATGCGAGAGGTACTACCATAGTCATGGCGGGAATAATGATGGGTCAGCTTGGGAACCTTTTTTCTGCACGAACAAGTTCATCATCGGCATTTCGGCTATCCCCTTTCAGAAACCGATGGATTTTCCTAGGAATCTTTGGGGAAATCGCTGTGATGGCAGCTATCATATACGTCCCGTTCCTTCAGCCGTTATTTGGCACAGCCCCGCTGCTTGCGTCGGACTTGCTCTTCCTCCTTTTGCTTGCGCCCCTGGCTCTTCTGCTCGAAGAACTCAGAAAAATGCTGACACGGAAGTTATCGCGTGTGTCGCGCACTGGGCTCTAAGCTCCCAGTCAAAGTTTTTCTTGTGCGATAAGACTCTTGGCTGTTGAGGCGAAGTCTCAAGTTGTAAGTTATCTCTCCCTTTTACGTTGCGTATTCATGTCAAGGGTCTTCTTTTTGGGGAAGTATTTTCGGGTTCTCAATTCAAGCTTAACAAGTGAAAGCAGTGGAGGCAATTCAAATGATGGTTGAGGGTGTTGCAAGTGCTGCACACGAAAGATACCGAAAAGCGTTGTGGCAACCGCTATGGCAACTTCAAAGCGATTGTTTCTTCCAACAATGGGAAAGCAACTACATAGTTAAATACGTTGGCAACATCCATTTTTTTGGGCACGTGAATGAAGCGCATACTTTTTGTCTGTGTTGAGAATGCCGGCAGAAGTCAGATGGCAGAGGCCTTCGCAAGCCACCTCGGAAAAGCAAACTTAGTCGTCTCAAGCGCAGGCAACAAACCAGCCAGCAAAGTGAACCCTATCGTAGTCCAAGTAATGAAAGAAAAAGGAATTGACATCTCGATGAATAAGTCTAAGATGCTTACTTTCCAGATGGCCCAAGATGCAGACCTGATTGTTACAATGGGATGCAATGACCAAGGAATTTGCCCAGGACCCTTCTTTAAACCTACGATTGATTGGAAGCTTGAGGACCCAAAAGGCAAACCTATCGAAAAAGTACGAGAAATCCGAGACGAAATCGAACGCAGAGTCCGCGAACTAGTAGGTGAATAGAAGCATCAAATGCAATCGTAATACCTAGTGTCGCCTTGATAGTTTGGCTGCAGGACCTGAAATGGAGGATATCAAAACTTAAATATACTAATAAACCACTTTACTTGCGGAAGGGCTTATTATGAAAATATCTCAGAACAGCATATTGCCCATTCTTTCACTTCTTCTAATCTCGACGTCCTTTCTCTTCTATGTCATGAATCCAGACTTTACTGTTTTCGGGATCTCTTCTTCCGATGACTGGTCCATGTTCCGCTACAACCTAACCCACACGGGCGAAACAACTTCTCAAGGTCCCATCGCCGAAGTTGTTAAGCTGTGGAACTTCACCACCTGGGGCGTCGTCTGGTCATCTCCAGTAGTCGTCGGCGAAAGACTCTACATAGGCTCAGACGACGGCAACCTGTTCTGCATAAACTCAGAAACAGGCGAAAAAATATGGAACTACCCCACAGGACAAACCGTAGGCACCACACCCACAGTCGTGGGCAACTACGTCTACATGGGATCCTACGACAACAACGTCTACTGCCTAGACATTGTCGATGGGCATAAAGTTTGGAACTACACCACAAACGGCTACGTCCAATCCTCACCCACAATAGTTGGCAACAACCTCTACGTGGGATCCTACGACGGACAAGTCTACTGCCTCAATGCCAATACGGGCGACAAAATATGGAACTACACAACACAAAGCTTAGTTGAATCCTCCGCCTCAGTCGTAGGCAACTTTGTCTACATTGGTTCCTGCGACGGCAACCTCTACTGCCTAAATGCACAAACAGGAACGAAAATCTGGAACTACACCACAGGAAACGTTGTCGAATCCACCCCCGCCGTAGTCAACGACCGCGTTTACATCGGGTCCGAAGACCGCAAAGTCTACTGCTTCAACGCCTCCACAGGCGAAAAAATATGGAATTACACAACGGGAGACCGCATCTACTCTTCCCCCGCAGTCGCTGACGGGTGTGTCTTCATAGGTTCCTATGACCGCAAAGTCTACTGCTTAGATGCAGATTCAGGCATGCAAATTTGGAATTTCTCCACCCGAGGACTAGTATCCTCCTCCCCGGCCATCGCGAGCGGATGCGTCTACTTCGGCTCATACGACAGAAACCTGTATTGCCTAAATGCATCAGACGGCTCCAAGATATGGAACTATACAACAAGAGCTGGAATTTCGTCTTGCCCAGCGGTTTCCAACGGCAAAGTCTACGTAGGCGGATGGGACCACGGCGTCTACGCCTTCAGCGGCATCACTGCTTCGCCAAGTCCTTCACCATCAGTCACAGAAGAGGCAACTGCTTCTCCAGCACCTACGTTAAGTCCTTCGCCGACACAATCCACCGAAAACAACGCCTTCCCGATGGAGTACGTCTACGTAATGGTGGCTGTAGTCGCCATAGTGCTAGTTGTCGTAGCATTGATGCTGGCAAGAAGAAAGAAATAGTCACCTCCCCTCAGTCTTTTCCGCCCACTTGAGAAGCAAAGTGCATGAGGTTTGAGAGACTTTTAAGGTCCATGGTTTCCGGCGATCTATTCTGATAAATGCGATAGTTGCGCCAAAGCTGGGAAGCCACGCTGTGTCGAATTCTGCCCAAACGGGGTTTTCGAATTCAAAGACGGAAAGGCGATAGTAACTAACCCAGTCAAGTGCGGGGGGTCCTTGCTCCACGGTTCTTTGCTCAGCCTGCGCGTCTCTATGCCAAAAAAGGCAATAGTTTTCTCATCAAGAAATACTTCGTACGGAAAAGCGAAGGAAGAAGACAAAAGCCTGCTTGGAAGTCCACCTGCAAGGATTGTGGCAAACAATACTGGACAAACAGAGATAGCGACACCTGTCTCGATTGAGACAAATAGAAAAATATTTGCTTAGACTGTTTGTGCAATGAGGTTTTTAATTGTTGAAAGCGAAGTCTCAGCGATGTTCATGTGATTTCTGAACAAGTCGCTATGATCGCAATTAGCGCGCACATAAAAGAATTAACTGAGTTTGGGGACCAAAATACAGGTTCTCTCGCGTTTACGTGAACGTTTTATTGGCGGCGCGCGCTTAAATATAAGGAAAAAGAAATGCAGTCATAGAAGGTTGAGAAAGTGTTAGCAGCGAGTCTTTTCTCAGGTGGCAAAGAATCTATTCATGCTATTTCTATTGCTGAAAGCCAAGGTGTTGAGGTTGAGTATTTACTTCACCAAATTCCAACTTTTTTATCGCCCCATGCACATAATATTGAAGCCTTGCAAACCCTGGCAAAATCCATGAACAAACATTTTGCAATCGTAGACCTTCACAAAGGTGAACGAGAACTAGTTGACTTACTTAAGAATCTCAACGTTGATGCGCTTGTTGCTGGAGACATCAACGTTCCACAACACATAACATGGCTCGAAAATATATGCAACCAAGCAGGCACAAAACTGCTTGAACCCCTTTTCGGGAAAAAAACATCAATTCTATTCCAGGAAATGTTCAAAGAACCCAGGTTCAAAGCTACAATCATAGGTGTAAACACAAAATATCTAACGGATGAGTGGTTGGGGTTCACTATAAGTAATGAAACGGCTGAAGCCTTCTTATCAAGAACGCGACAAATAGACCCTCTTGGAGAGAACGGTGAATTCCACACAATAGTTATTGAGAGTCCTCTTTACTCCAACATTTTCAAAATAAAGATAAGGGAAAAAATAACTGAGAAAGAGATGACTTATCTTCGCATTACGCTAAGTGAGTGATATTAGAAGAATATAATGGCACTCCCTGTCTTCCTTCTTCTTACAACAAAAAATGGGAATTTGCGGGTGCCATCTCCACTTGTCCAAGGTTCAAGTACCAGCGAATTACCGTATCTTAGCTTGCTTTCCTTTTTCAGCGGTATTCTTCGATTGTGAAATTGAAGCATCCAAGTGTCATCTGTAGAGTGACAACGTAGTTTCCAGGCCCAGCAAAAATCTGAGTTGTCCGAACTGGCACATAGTCGCCATATGTGGTGTAGAAATCTACGCCAAACAAGCTATCGTATCCCGTGGGTGCATTATACTAGTAGTGTGGGACCAGCAGCGTTATTGAACCAAAGGGATTGTCAGTTAGTGCGCTGTTTTTCCATATCTGGATAGTATCCCCATAAGCACCGATATAATAGACGATAGAGGTTACATTTTCAACAGTTATACTGTAGTAGGGCAAAGTCTCCACGGTTACCCTCCACAAACTCTCCGTTACTGTGAAGTTTGGGAAATCTCTCCCTTGAGTAGTGAATGTCTGGATAGGTGTTGGCTACTTTGAAATGTTCAGGGTCTCCGTTTGCCGTTGCCAAGACAAAACTTGTCACTTGATGCCAAGACTTTTGTTCTCGGGTGAGGATTGGATAGCCATATCCAATTACGAAGCCTATTATTACTCCGACAATCAAGAATATGCCAAGTGAGGATTTCAAGTTTTCACGACTCTTTGTATTGGACTTTTGAAGCCTTAAGAATTTTGCGCGTGCTAAACCAAAAAAAGAGGATTGCTGGAGACACCTCCACCTGACTGAGGGTTCGAATTCCACACCTGCTTCAAAACTGGACCCAAAGTATTGTTGTTAAAGTATATTCTTTGACATAACCCACTATGGTTTTGGCCTACTCAAATAGCGAAACCCGAATCGGTCTCTCATTGGAGAGAGACCTTCACTCTGAGCGCAAAAGGAGAAGTGGTTTGGAGGCTTCCTTTTTCGTGATTCTTCTTATCTCAACCTCATCTAAACCTACGGCATTCTCGGCAATTTCATCCAGTGCTAATTCTGCAAAAACGAAGTGAACCTCGCCATTCAGGGACTGTACCCTAACTATGCGTGATTTTGGCAAGAGCATCCCTAAAGACTCACCCTGCAGCGGAAGATTTATGGGTATTCGAATAGTTTTTTTAAAAAACTGTAATCGAACGTCACAGCTATTTTTGCATTTGTGTTAGCAAGCTCACACCGCTGGTAGCATTTCGATAGTAATTTACCATGCAAACTTG
>CAWIYU010000012.1:0-370475 GCA_963840395.1 Candidatus Bathyarchaeota archaeon
GATGCCGGCTCTATCGAAGCCATGATCGTCTACTACACCGGCGGCGTCGTTCCGGCACCGTGGCTTAGCCAAGCCTCGCTCGCGGTCGACTGGGCGGGCCTCAATCCGAGCGCGGACGAGCTTGCCAAGCTGAAGGCGAAAGGCTTCGCCATCAAAGAAGTCGATTCTAAAACCATCAGCAAGAACGACATTCACGTGCAGAAGCTGACGCTGCTGCCGTTTTATTGGGGCTTCGACATCGGCATGAATATGTCGACCGCGGACGTCTACAAGATGCTCACGGTTATCGACAAGAACGCCGATAACCTGGCCAAGCTCGACGGCGATTTCGCGGAAATCGCTCACGGTCAGCTCGCCGCATTCCAGAAGCGGGCGCTTGAGCAGACCTGGGATCTCGTCCCCATTCATCCCGGCCTGGCCAAGTTCCTGAAGGAAAAAGGCCAGTGGGATCCGAAGTGGGACTCCAAAGTCGCCGCGATGTGATCGCACGTATCGCGTGCTGGAAATCCGGGGCGGGCGTGGTGACGCGCCCGCCCCACCAGCGTGCGGCACTAAAAGCAGGAATTGAATTTCGGAAAAAATTCGCGCGCCAAAGATCAGCTTCTCAGTTCAGCCAGACCGAAGGTCCGACATGAGCGATACCACTTCAAAACGGCCGACGACCATTCTTGACGTCATATTTTACTCGGTATCGATCCCGCTTTTCCTGTCCATTTTCATCTACTACTGGACCGGCATGGGCGGACCCACGCTGCTCGCCATGACGCTGGTTCCGGTGGTCTACGTCATGTTCGTCCTGCAATCGTTGCGCAACGACGATTTCTATCCGGCTCTGCCGCCGATCGCGAATTATGCGATCGCCTTCTTCTACTGCGCATTTTCGTTCTACTGCGCCTACTACATGAACACCAATTACATGGCGCTCGGGCTCGAGCGCGCCGGCGCGTGGAACACCACCGACATGATCATGGGCGGCGTGATGACGCTGCTGATTATGGAATATGCGCGCAAGCGGCACATGCCGCTGTTCATCCTGAACATCGTGCTCACCCTCTACGCGGTCTACGGCTACATGGTGCCGGGCATGTTCTATCACGCGGGCCTGTCCTGGGAGCGCCTGGTTACGGCGAACAGCGTCGAGGTGGCGACCGGCATCTTCTCCCGCCTGCCGCAGATCGCGCTCACCACGGTCGGCTCGTTCCTGCTGGTGCTGAGCCTGTTGCGCGGCTTCGGCTGCATCGAGTCGCTGCTGCGCGCGACCAAGCGCGTCGCCTTCCGCTCCGCACACGCCATCCCGCAGTCGGCGGTGATCGGCTCGATGTGCGTCGGCATGGTGAGCGGCTCCGGCGCCGCCAACGCCATCACCATCGGCTCGGCCACCATCCCGGCGATGATCGCCTCCAACATCCCGCCGGCGACCGCGGCGGCGATCGAATCCGCATCCTCGCTCGGCGGGCAATTGATGCCGCCGGTGATGGGCATCGCCGCCTTCCTGATGGCCGAATTCCTCGGCGTCGACTATTTCGACGTGGTGGCACGCGGCTGGGTGCCGGCGCTGATCTATTACGCGACGGTCAGCACCTCGGTCTATCTGCTGGCCATCACATTCCGCACCCGCGTCGTCATCACCAAATTTGACTCTCTGGCATGGCGCGACATCGTCAACCTCGTGGCCTTCGTCACCACCGTCGGCGGCCTCGTCGCGCTGATGGCAATCCTGTTCCTCGCGCCGATGTTCGCTGCGCTCTATATCTTCTGCATCGTCGGCATCGCGCTACTCACGATTCATGTCGCCGACCTGGTGCGATTGCGCGAATGGACGTTCGCTACGTTCATCAAGCCGATCCGGATATTTCTCGACGCCTATATGGACATGGTCTGCGATCTGACCTTGCTGCTGGCGACGCTGTCGATCATGACCGCGGTGCTGGTGATCACCGGCGTGCCGACCAAGCTCGGCTCGCTGCTGATGGAGGCCGCAGGCGTCAATATGGCCGCCATGGTGCTGATGGCCTTCATCTTCGGCTGCATCCTCGGCACCGGCCTGCCGCCGGCGCCGACCTACATCCTGGTGGCCATCGTGATCGCGCCGCCGATGATCCAGGCCGGCATCAATCCATGGGTGGTGCATTTCTTCGCCTTCTTCCTCGCCTGCTTCGGCGAGCTGACGCCGCCGACCTCGCTGGTCGCCGCCGTGACCGCCAAGATCGCCAACGCCAATTTCTATTCGGTCCTCAATCGGGCGATGCAGATCTGCATTTCGCTTTTCACGCTGATGGTCGCCGTGTTCGTGCATCCTGAGCTGGTTATCGAGCCGGGCCTCCATCAGATCGGCGCCGCCTTGCTGGTCGGCGTCGCGACCATCGGCATTTCATTCAGCCTGCAGGCCAGGTTCTCCGACTCGCGGGCCGTGGACCTGACGGTCCGCGTGGTGAACGCGGCGTTTGCGCTGACCGCGCTGTTCGTCGTCGACTACACCATTGCCACGGCGGCCTGCGTGCCGGTGCTGCTGGCGATCGGTTACTGGGTGGCGTTCCGGCGCCGGATCGAAGCCGGCGAGCCCGAGGTGGTCGAACTCGATGCCAAGGCTCTGGAGCCGATACCCGTCGGCAGCGGCGCGCTCGGCACGATGCAATAGGCGTCAGCGCTTCTTCTTCGCTTTGGCCGGGGTTTCGGGCGGCGCCCCGCCCCAGATGATGCGGCTCGGGTTGGCGTCGAAATTACGCGCCGCCCGCCCGAGCGAGCCCGCCGCACCGCCAACCGACTTCGCCGCATTATCGATGATGCCAAGCGTGCGGTGGGCATCCTCCGTCAAGGAATCGAGCTTGGTGGTGGCGGTGTCGGACAATTTGCGCACCGAGACGGCGGCCTGGTTGAGCTGGCCGCCATTGCCGTCGGATCCGCCGGTCAGATTCTGCAGGCCGGCGGCGATCTTGTCGATGCGCTCGGAATTGCGCGCGAGCGCGGCGCTGAACTTGTCGATGTTCTCGAGCGCGCTGTGGAACGCCTTCTGGTTTTCGGCGATGAAGTCGTCGAGCCGGCGCATTGTGTCGCGCGCGGCTTGCGTGACGTCCTGGGTGGCGCCGGGCGGCGCGGTGAGAAGCGGCGGGTTCTGCTTGTCGCCGGCCACGATCGGCGCGGTGGCGCTGCCGCCCTTGAGCGACAGCGAGGCGATGCCGGTCAGCCCGGCGAATTCCAGGCCGATGGCGGTGTCGGCGCGTACCGGCACCGACTTGTCGAGCGAAATCGTGGCGATCACCTGCTGCGGGCGGTCGGGGTTGAGCTTGAGGTCGGAGACCTCGCCGACGCGGATGCCGTTGAACAGCACCGAGCCGCCGACGCGCAGTCCCGACACCGAGCCGTCGAATTCCACGCGGTAAAAGGCGCGCTCGCCGCTGCCCCCGATGTTCTGGAACCAGTAGACGAAAGCGAACACGCCGACGATGACCGCCAGCGTGAACAGCCCGATTGCGATGTAATTCGCCTTGGTTTCCATACCCGGCCCTAACGCGAACTCTCTCAGCACGGATAATACCTTAGGCGATGGCGGCCCCCCGACCTAACCCTTTGGCGGTCCCCGATTTTTGTCCTCAATTGGGCGCCCGCGCGCTCTGGCCGGCACGCGAGCGTTTGCCGTGGAAATAAGCCCGCAGCCAGGGGTGCTTGGAGGCCAGCATCGTCTCCATGTCGCCGGTGGCGATCACCTTGTGGTCGGCCAATACCGCGATCCGGTCGCAGACCGTGTGCAAGGTGTCGAGGTCATGCGTCACCATGAAGACGGTCAGCCCCAAGGTGCGCTGCAGTGTGGCAATCAGCTCGTCAAATTCGCCGGCGCCGATCGGGTCGAGGCCGGAGGTCGGCTCGTCGAGGAAAACGATCTCGGGATCGAGCGCAAGCGCGCGCGCGAGCGCCACGCGCTTGGTCATGCCGCCCGACAGTTCGGCGGGGAATTTTTCCAGCACGCTCGCGTCGAGCCCCACCATTTCGAGCTTGGCGATGGCCAATTCGTCGAGCAGACCTTGCGAGAGTTCCAGGTATTCGCGGATCGGGAATTGCAGGTTCTCGCGCACGGTGAGCGAGGAGAACAACGCGCCCTGCTGGAACAGCACACCCCAGCGCCGCTCCACCGCCCGCCGCTCCGCGTCGGAGGCGGCCGCAAGATCGACGCCGAACACGCTGATCTTGCCCCCGCGCCGCGGCAACAGGCCGATGACGGTGCGCATCAGCACCGATTTACCGGCCCCCGAGCCGCCGACAAAGCCGAGGATCTCGCCGCGATAGACGTCGAGATCGACGTGATCGAGCACGATGTGGTCGCCGAAGCCGACCACCAGATCGCGCACCGCGATGACGACGTCCTTGCCGTTGCCGCGCGCCATCGCTCACATCCCGATCGAGGCGAAAAAGATGGCAAACAGGCCGTCGAGCACGATCACCAGAAAGATCGACTCAACCACCGAGGCTGTCGTCTGCAGGCCGAGCGATTCCGAAGAGCCCTTGACCGCCATGCCTTCGACGCAGGCCACCACGCCGATCACCAGCGCCATGAACGGCGCCTTGATGATGCCGACCTCGAACGTCTGCAGTGAGATCGCTTCGCGCAGACGCTGCAGGAAGATGTCGGGATCGATGCCGCCGTAAAGCCAGCACACCAGGCCGCCGCCATAGAGCGCCGCCATCGAGCCGAGGAAGGTCAGGATCGGCACGCCGATGATCAGCGCCACGATGCGCGGCAACAGCAGGACCTCGACCGGATCGAAGCCCATGGTGTGCAGCGCGTCGATCTCCTCGCGCATCTTCATGGAGCCGAGCTCGGCGGTATAGGCGCTGCCGGAACGGCCGGCCACCATGATGCAGACGATCAACACGCCGATTTCGCGCAGCACCAGGATGCCGACCATGTCGACCACGTAGATGTCGGCGCCGAATTTGCGGAAATGGAAGATGCCCTGTTGCGCGATGATGCAGCCGATCAGAAACGTGATCAGCAGGATGATCGGCACCGCGCGCCAGGCGACATTGTCGAGCTGGTGCACCAAAGAGGTGAAGCGGAAGACGCGCGGCCGCACGGCCACGCGCAGCAGCACGACGCTGAGCGCGCCCAGCAGGTTGACGAAAGCTGCGAAGGAATGGCCGACCGAGGCGACACTCTGGCCGATCGAGGTCAAGGCATAGGCGATCTGGTTGCGGCGCTGGGTCGCCGCCTTTTCCAGCTCGACGCCGTGCACCTCGTCGACCAGCTGGCGGTAGTCTTCGTTGAGGCCGGTCACGCGGGTGGCGGCGCCGCGTTCGGCGAAGGCGCGCGTCAGCTTCTCGAGCAGCCAGGCGCCGAAGGTGTCGAGGTGTTCGACCGCGCCCATGTCGATGGCGACGTCTTTGATGCCGCGCCGGCGCGTCTCGGCCGCGATGCGCTCCTCCAGCAGGCGGGCGTTCTTGGCGATCCAGTCGCCGCTGCCGGCAAGCTTGAGCCGGCCGCCTTCCGTCCTGCCTTCGAGCAACGGTTGATCGCTCACGCGCGGCCTCACACTGTGCCCGAAAACCCGTCCGGACCGGTGTTTTGGTCCGAATCTGCCCTTTGGCTGAGGGTACGGGGATTAGCCATACTTGACCATTGCATGCGAGCCTGTCGAGGGTAGTTCCCACAAGCCGCCACGCATGAACAGCCCCACGCCATTGACCCTATCGCTTGCCGCCGAGCGCTGGCCGATCGCCGGCTCGTTCACGATCAGCCGGGGGGCAAAGACCGAAGCGACCGTGATCGTGGCCGAGCTGTCCGATGGCCGCCATCGCGGGCGCGGCGAATGCGTGCCCTATGCGCGCTATGACGAAAGCATCGACAGCGTCAGCGCGCAGATCTTGGGCTTGCGGCCACGGCTTGCCGCCGGGCTGACACGCACGGCCTTGCAGGACGCGATGCCGCCGGGGGCTGCGCGCAACGCGCTCGATTGCGCGTTCTGGGATCTGGAGGCCAAGCGCGCCGGCCGGCCGGTGCATGAACTCGCCGGCCTGCCCGCCCCGCAGCCGGTCACCACCGCCTATACGATCTCGCTTGCCGCGCCGGCCGAGATGGCCAAGGTCACCGCCAAGGCGGCCCACCGCAGTCTGCTCAAGATCAAGCTCGGCGCGCCCGGCGATCCCGAGCGCATCGCGGCGGTGCGGGCGGCGGCGCCCGCAACGACGCTGATCGTCGATGCCAATGAGGGCTGGGCCGAGGACAATCTTGCCGCCAATCTCGCCGCCTGCGCCGAGGCCGGGGTCGTGCTGGTCGAGCAGCCGCTGCCGGAAGGCCGCGACCAGGCGCTGGCCAAGATCAAACGGCCGATCCCGATCTGCGCCGACGAAAGCGCGCACGGCCTTACCTCGTTACCAGCGCTGGCCGGGCGCTATGACGCCGTCAACGTCAAGCTCGACAAGGCCGGCGGCCTGACCGGCGCCTTGGCCATGGCGGCGGAGGCCAAGCGGCTCGGTTTTACGCTGATGCTCGGCAGCATGGTGGCGACCTCGCTGTCGGTCGCCCCGGCCATGCTGGTCGCCCAGACGGCCCGCTTCGTCGATCTCGACGGGCCGCTGCTGCTCGCCGGCGACCGGCCTAATGGCCTCGTCTACCGTGACAGCCTGGTCTATCCGGCGACCCCGGCTTTATGGGGCTGACCGCACCTCCCGCTTGACCTTGGTCAATGCAGCCGCGCCCGGTTGCAGGCATTCATGTGTCATGTCCTCGCACCACATCGAGTCAGCACCGACGGTTTCGGCCATCGCCGAACGTCTGTTGGCGCATGCGCGGCTTTGCGAGCAGATCGCGCGCCAGTGCTGGAATGAGGACACGGCTGAGAAATTGCGCCGGATGGCACGCGATTGCACCCTGGCGGCCGCGCAAATCGCGCCTTTGTCGGCGCCAAACAGCCCGACCTGGCACTAATTACAATTGAATCGAAGTGTGGGGTTCCGGCAACGACCTGACACTGTTCACGAATTGTCCTGCCTTTGTGGTTAACCAAGTCTTTCCGCGAATCCCCCTTTCGCATAGACTTGGGCCAAACTCGCCTGCGGGAAAAGGCGGGATATAAATTTAAACGGGGACGGGGGTCATGCGAATTCGCGGCCTGGTTCTGTGCGCCGCCTTGCTGGCGTCCGCCATCGTGCCGGCATCGGCGACCATGCGCATTGCCGAGGACCGTGGCGGCCAGATCGGCCACTACCTGCAAGCCTTCGCCCTGCTGCGCTCGACCGGCGAGAACGTCGTGATCGACGGCAATTGTCTGTCCGCCTGCACGCTGGTGCTGGGGCTGATCCCGAACAACAAGATCTGCGCCACCGAAAACGCCCGCTTCGGTTTCCACGCCGCCTGGATGCCAGACCGTGACGGCCGGCCCGTCACCAGCACAATGGGCACGCGCGCGCTGTGGAATATTTATCCGACCACGGTGCGCCACTGGATCAACCGGCACGGCGGCCTGTCGCGCAAAATGATCTTCCTGGAAGGCGACGACCTCAACGGCATCGTGCGCAGCTGCGCGGCGGCCCCGCGCGTGCATTCAGCGCAAGCGCGCTCAAACCACCGCTACGCGCCGCGCCGCGCGGTTCGCTATGTAAGCGGCACCGCCGCCAGCGACCGCCGCTGACGCCATCGCCGCGTAGGCGAGACTGCCGAAGGCTCCGTACAGCACGCCGGATAGCGCGGTCGCCGCCGCCATGGTGGTGCCGACCGCGATGGCGATATGCCCTTGCGCGCTGGCGGCCTGCCCGGGCGGCGCCTTGGCGGCGAGGAAGCCGAGCGTGCCGAGATGGGTGGCGCCGAACGAGGCCGCGTGCAGCAGTTGCAGCACCGGCAATAGCGCGACCGGCGGATTGAGCGCCATCGCGGTCCAGCGCAGCGTGGCACCGAGCGCGCCGACGATCAAAAGCACCGGCGGCGACAAGAACGGCGGCAGCCTGCCCTGCAGCGCGAACAGCACGATTTCGGCGATCACGCCGAGCGCCCAGAGCGCGGCGATCGCCGTGCCGTCGAGGCCGAGCGCGCGCCACTGCAGCGCCGAGAAACCGTAATAGACGGCGTGGCTCGCCTGGATCAGGCTCGCCGCTACCAGCACGGCGACGAAGGCGGGATCGCGCAACAGGTTGCGGCGCGGCGGCGGCGGCGTCACCGGCGGCGTGGCACCGTGTGCACCGGCGCCAACGTCAACGCCACCAGCGCGGTGACAACGCTCGCGCCCACAATCAGCCAGATCAGATAGCGCGCCGAGATAATGTCGGTCGCCGCGCCCGCCGCGAATGTGCCGAGGATGAAAGCAGCCGAGCCCCACAGCCGCACCGGCCCATAGGCGCGGCCGCGCGCGGCCAGGCCCTTGAGCGCGTAGGTCTCGGACAGCGGCATCAGCGGCGTGGTGGCGAAGGACGCCAGCGCATAAGTGACCAGGATCGCGACCGGCCCGCCGGCCAGGCCCACCAGCAGGAAGCCGGCGATGCTTCCCGCCGCTGTCAGCACAATGGCTGTGCGCAAGGCGTCGTGCCGGTCGGCGGCGCGCGCGATCAGCGGAATGGCGAAGACGCGCGCCAGCAAGGGCGCAGCCAGCACCAGGCCGATCATTTGCGGGTCGAGCCCCTTGGCCTTCAGCCACACCGGGAAAAAGGGCAGTTGGATACCGGACACCACGAACATGGCGGCATAAAGCGCCGCCAGGCGCGCCGCGAAGCCAATCTGGAACCTGGCGGACGGCATTGAGGCGCTCTTGGCTGTTACTTGGCTGGCCGAATCACGCCGCCGATTGATAAACGGGACCTCGAAGGAATGCACATGGCCGAGGCTTTGGCGACTGCGGCAGCACAGGCTGGCGCCGCACCGAGCGAAGACGAGTACCAGACCTTTTCCGCCGCGCTGTCCGCCAGCGCGCGCGGTCGCGCGTTCCTTGCCGAATATGCCCGGCGTCACCGCGGCGCCGACACGGAGGTGCTGCTGGCGGCGTTCGCCCGGCTGGAAGCGCTCATGCGCCTGCAGCGCGCCGATACCCGCGGCGAGCTGCGCGCGCTGCTGGCGAGCATCCGCAAGGCGCGGCCGGATATCGAGGCGAGCGTGCTGCCGGTGCGGGCGGCCAAGCTTGCGCTGCTGCTCAATCTCTTGGAGCGCAAGCTCATTGCGCTTGCGGAGGCAGACCCAGCGCCCGCGGCCGACGCGCGCCTCGCGGTGGTGCCGTCGCCGGACGAACCCGAATTGCCGATCCCCTCGCCGTCCACTGCGCAGCCCGCATTGACGCTGGCGCATGAGCGCGCTCCGCCGCCTGCGCAAAAAGCTGCGACGGCGGGCACCAGCACCGTCATCATCCCCGACGTGACTTGGCTCGACGGCCCGCCGCCCGGCTCATTCGGCCTGGAAGATACCGACCGTCACAACAATCCGCCGCCGCCGAGCATAGGCGAGAAGGTCGCCGCTTTGACCTCTGAGCCGGAAGCAAAGCCGCCGCTTGCGGCGGCGCCGCTCCCGCCGCCCCCCACGACGCCGCTGCCGCCGCCCGCCAACCCGCTGGCGGGGCTCATGCTGCTGAGCGAGGAAGAACGGCTGGCGTTGTTCACTTAGAGCGGCGGCGCGATCAGCTTCGCGAACAGGTCCGCGTCGATATTCCCGCCCGACAACACGCCGACCACGACCTTGCCCGTCACGTCGAGCTTGCGCGCGAGCATCGCGGCGAGACCAATGGCGCCGCCCGGCTCCACCACCAGCTTCAATTCCTCGAAGGCATAGCGCACCGCCGCCCCCACTTCCGCGTCGGTGACGGTGAAACCACGCCCGATCAGTTGCCGCGTGATCGGGAAGGTCAGTTCGCCGGGCGTCGGCGTCATCAGCGCGTCGCAGATGGTGCCGCTCATGCGCGGATTAATCTCACGTTGCCCGCTGGCGAACGAGCGCAGCGTATCGTCGAAGCCTTCCGGCTCGACGATGTAGAATTCGGCCGACGGCACCTTCGCGGAAATGCCGAGCGCAACGCCGGAGGCGAGCCCGCCGCCGGAGACGCCGATGAACACCACCTGCGGCTTGAGGTTCAGCCAGCGCAGATCCTCGACGATCTCGGCGCCGATGGTGCCCTGCCCGGCGATGATGAGCGGATCGTCGTAAGGCGGCACCAGCGTGGCGCCACGCTCGGCCACGATCGCCTTGGCGATCGCGGCGCGGTCTTGCGTGTTACGGTCGTAGAGCACGATCTCGGCGCCGAGCGCCGCCGTGCGATTGCGCTTGGCGAGCGGCGCATCGCCCGGCATCACGATGGTCGCGCGCATGCCGAGCAGCTTTGCGGCGGCCGCCACGCCTTGCGCGTGATTGCCGCTCGAATAGGCGACGACGCCGGCGGCGCGCTTGTCCGGCGGGATCGAGGCGACCTTGTTGTAGGCGCCGCGGAATTTGAACGAGCCGGTGCGCTGCAGCGTCTCGGCCTTGAGGAAGACGCGCGCGCCCAACAGATCGTCGAGCACCGGCGCGTTGATCAGCGGCGTGCGCACCGCAACGCCCGCCAGCCGTTTGGCCGCGGCCGCGATATCGCCGCCGTCCGGCAGCGCAGGTTTCTCGATGACGCCCATGCAAGCGAGGCTAATGCCGGTCGCGACACCAGGGCAAGGGCGCGCGTGGAACCTGTGATTAAGCCGCCGCGACCGCCGGGCGCGCCGTGCTGGCGCGCGCGGTTTTCACCGCGTCGTTGACGTGACCAAGGAAGCCGCGCACGCTTTTTGTTCGGCCAAAACAACATCATTGACGACGTTGTTGACAGCGTCATCGACAACGTCGTTGCCCGGCTTAGGGACACGCCGGCGACGCTTGAGCCATCCGCGCCGGGTGCGCACCACCTGGTTCGCCTGCGCCACATGATCGAGAAAGATGCGGGCGCTTTCTTCCCACGTCATCTTCAGCGCAAAAGCGCGGCATTCATCGCGCGAGCATTCCAGCGCTTCCAGGCAGGCGCGCTGCAGGTTCTCGTCGAGACGGCCGACCGGCGCCTCGCCGATCACGTCGCGCGGCGCCGCCGCCGGAAAGGCCGCGACCGGAACGCCGCTCGCCAGCGCCTCCAGCAAGACCAGCCCGAAAGTATCGGTACGGCTTGGGAACACGAAGGCATCGGCCGCGGCGTAGATTTCGGCCAATGCCTCGCCCTGCTTGGTGCCGAGAAACACGGCTTTCGGATATTGCCGCGCAAGGCCCGCGCGGGCCGGGCCGTCGCCGACCACCAGCTTGGTGCCGGGCAGATCGAGCGCCAGAAAGGCCTCGACATTCTTTTCGACCGCCAGCCGCCCGACGGTGAGGAAGATCGGGCGCGGCAGATCGAGCCCGACGCGCTCGCGCGGGCGGAACAGTTGCGCGTCGACGCCGCGCGGCCAGATCTTCACATTCTTGAAGCCGCGGCTGGAAAGCTCGGTTGCCAGCGTCGGCGTTGCCGCCATGACGGCCGCGCCCGCGCCATGGAAACGGCGCAGCCAGGCCCAGGTCGCTTCGCGCGTCCAGCGCTCCGGCAGCGGCAGGCGCTCGGCGAGATAATCGGGAAAGAGCGTGTGGAAGCTGGTGGTGAACGGTAGGCCGCGCCGGATGCAGACGCGGCGCATGGCGTGGCCGATCGGCCCCTCGGTCGCGATGTGGATAGCGTCGGGCGCGATCTTGTCGAGCTTGCGCTCGACCGCACCCGGCCCCGTCAGCGCCAGACGGATTTCCGGATAGCTCGGCATCGGCAGCGTGCGGAATTCGCCCGGCGCCAGGAATTCGATGGTCGCGCCCATCGCGGAGGCCTCGCGCGCGGTGTGGCCCAAGGTACGCACCACGCCATTGACCTGGGGATGCCAGGCATCGGTCGCGACCAAAATTTTCATGGGTGCGTGATCTTTCGTTGTCGCTTAGGCGGCCTGCGATTGCTCGACCTGAGCCGCCTCTTCGCCGTGCCCGGTGTGTGTCCACGAGATGATCTCGAACGCGCCGTCGTGACTTTCCGCGATCGCGGTACAGCTTTCGACCCAGTCGCCGCAGTTGATGTAGCGGATGCCGAAGTCGTCGTGGATGGCGGGTGTGTGGATGTGGCCGCAGATCACGCCATCGGCCTTGTAGCGGTGCGCTTCGGTGGCGAGCGCCTTCTCGAAGGCGCCGATGTAATTCACCGCGTTCTTGACCTTGTGCTTGGCCCATTTCGACAGCGACCAGTAAGGCGCGCCGAAGACGCGGCGGAAGCCGTTGAACACGCGGTTGGCGGTGAGCGCGAAGTCGTAGGCCTTGTCGCCGAGCAGCGCGAGCCAGCGCGCCTGCGTCACGATCAGATCGAAGATGTCGCCGTGCACGACCAGATAGCGGCGGCCGTCGGCGCCTTGGTGCACGATATTCTCCACCACCTCGATGCCGCCGAAATGCGTGCCGTAATAGCCGCGCAGGAATTCGTCGTGATTGCCGGGGATGTAGATGAGGCGGGCGCCTTTACGCGCCGCGCGCAGCAGCTTTTGCACCACGTCGTTATGGGCCTGCGGCCAATACCAGGACGAGCGCAGCGCCCAGCCGTCGACGATATCGCCGACCAGATAGACGTCTCGGCTTCGTGGTGGCGGAGGAAATCCAGCAGCTTGTCGGCCTGGCAGCCGCGCGTTCCCAGGTGCACGTCGGAGATGAAAAGCGCGCGATATCGCTTCGTGGCGACGTCCGTCACGTGGATAGGTTCGTCCTGCTGAGGATCATGCGGATTGAATAACAAGCCAAGCGTCTCAGGATTGTGACAGCGTTATTAACCTTTTGTTGACTCTCACAACCTTTACGCCGCCGCGCTTTCCCGCACGGCGCGGCGAAACCGCACCAGCGTGTAGAAGGCGTTGACCTTGCGCCGCTCGATCAGCTCGGCGCCGCCATGGCTCTCGGCCCAGGCGGCGAGCCGCTGGAACGGGAACTCGGGGCGCAGGCCGAGCCGGCGCGCTTTCTGCGCCAGCAGACGCTCGACCGCGGCGGCGAGGCCCTTCTCCGAGTAGAGGTGGTTGACCAGGATGATCTGGCCGCCCGGCTTGAGCACGCGCGCGCATTCGGAGAGCACGCGCTCGGGGTCTTCCACCAGCGTGATGACGAATTGGCCGACGACGCAGTCGAAGGTCGCGTCGGCATAGGCCAGATTGTGCGCGTCCATCACCGTCAATTCCTTGACGAAGGGATAGCGGCCGCTGTCGAGCCGCTCGCGCGCCCGCGCGATCATCGGCTGCGACATGTCGATGCCGGTGATTTCGGTGGCGGCGTCGTAATCGTCGAACGACAGCCCGGTGCCGACGCCGATTTCCAGAATGCGGCCGCCGTGTGCGCGCGCGGCCTGCGCCGCGGCGCGCCGGCCCTCGACGAACACCGGCCCGCACAGCCGGTCGTAGACCGGCGCCCAGCGGGCATAGGCTTTTTCCATCACCTGGCGGTCAGGATCGCGCTGCATGGGCCCCTCACGAATCGAAATTGCGTCGCTGGGCCAGCACCTAGCAATCGCGTGCGACAGTTCGGCGACACTTGACGCTTGCGCCCCCGCCCCTAACACTGCCGCAAAACGTCACGGGTCGAGGAAACGTCATGGATCTGGGACTCAAAGGCCGCAAGGCCATCGTCTGCGCCTCGAGCCGGGGCCTGGGCAAAGCCTGCGCGCGCGCGCTCGCCGAGGCCGGCTGCGAGGTCGTGCTCAACGGCCGCGACTTGAAGAAGCTGGAGGCCGCCGCCGGCGAGATCGCCAGCCTGACCGGCGCCAAGGTGATCCCGGTCGCCGCCGACGTCGCGACGCCGGAGGGCCAGAAGGCGCTGCTCGCCGCCTGCCCGCAACCCGACATCCTGATCAACAACAATGCCGGCCCGCCGATGCGCGACTTCCGCGAGCTGACGCGCCAGCAGATGCTCGACGGCGTGATCGCCAACATGGTGGTGGCGATCGAACTCGATTCAGAAGGTGATCGACCCGATGGCGCAACGCCGCTTCGGCCGCATCGTCAACATCACCTCGGGCTCGGTGAAGGCGCCGCTCGCGGGCCTCGATCTGTCGTCGGGCGCGCGCGCGGGGCTGACCGGCTTCCTCGCCGGCGTCGCGCGCACGGTCGCCGACAAGAACGTCACCATCAACAACATGCTGCCGGGCGCCTTCGACACCGACCGGCTGCGCTCGACGCTGTCGAAGACCGCCGAGCAGAAGGGCAAGAGCGTCACGCAGGTGGCGGCCGACCGCATCAACATGATCCCGGCCAAGCGCTTCGGCGATCCGGCCGAGTTCGGCGCGGCCTGCGCGTTCCTGTGCTCGGCGCAGGCCGGCTACATCACCGGGCAGAATTTGCTGATCGACGGCGGCAGCTTCACCGGCGCGTTCTAGGCCGCGTCGCGGAACTCGACGCCCAGGCGCGTCGCGGTGCGCCAGATGACGTGGCAGGCGCTGCGGAAGTGATCGTGCTCGATGACCAGCTCGAAATTTTCCGGAATGCCGAGCTGGCTCGCCACTTCCAGGCAGGCGCCGGCGGCGAACAGGTTGCGCACGCGGCAATCGATGCCGCCGGCGCGGTTGAAGCTGATCGAGCCCGCCTTGAGCGTGCGATGACGGGCGATCTTGCGGCGTTCTTCCTGCATGACATCCTCCGCGATGTCAGTCGTAGTCAGCCCCACCGCGCAGACTAGGCCTGATGCTTTACCCGTCCGTGCAAACGATCCGCAAAAGACGCGGGGTTTTGGTAGGATTTGTTAACCACAGAAGTGCCGCCAAGACGGGCAAAGCACGGGCTTGCCCCCTGCCCGCCCGCCGTCGCATAGTCCGCGCCGAACCCGCCTTCGACTTCAACACAAAACGCCTTTTGGGAGACTGTCCATGAAGCTCGTCCGCTATGGCGCGCCCGGCCGCGAGAAGCCCGGCATCATCGGTGAGGACGGCAAGATCCGCGACCTCTCGCGCATCGTCAAAGACATCGACTCCGAGATGCTCGCCTCCGGCGGCCTCGCCAAGATCAAGAAGGCCAACCTCAAACGCATGAAGCCGGTCGGCGGCAAGCCGCGGCTCGGCCCCTGCCTCGGCAAGGTGCGCAACTTCATCGCCATCGGGCTCAACTATTCCGACCACGCCGCCGAAGCCGGCATGCCGATCCCGAAGGAGCCGATCATCTTCAACAAGGCGATCACCTGCATCTGCGGGCCGAACGACGACACCATCACGCCGCGCGAGTCGACCAAGCTCGACTACGAGGTCGAGCTCGGCATCGTCATCGGCAAGCGCGCGCGCTACCTCGCCCGCGACAAGGCCAAGGACGCGATCGCCGGCTATTTCACCGCCAACGACGTGTCCGAGCGCGCCTTCCAGATCGAGCGCTCCGGCGGCCAGTGGGACAAGGGCAAAGGCTGCGAGACCTTCGGGCCGATCGGGCCGTGGTTCGTCACCAAGGACGAGATCAAGGACGTGCAGAACCTCGACATGTGGCTCGACGTCAACGGCGTGCAGCGCCAGCGCGGCAACACCCGCACCATGATCTTCGGCGCCGAGCACATCGTGTGGTACTGCTCGCAGTTCTTCGTCATGGAGCCGGGCGACATCATCATCACCGGCACGCCGCCGGGCGTCGCGCTCGGCATGAAGCCGCCGCAGTTCCTCAAAGTCGGCGACGTGGTGACGGTGGGGATCCAGGGGCTGGGCGAGCAGAGGCAGAAGGTGGTGGCGGCGAAGTGACCGCTCTTGCGGTCATCCCCGCGTAGGCGGGGATCCAGTTCATTCGAGGACGCTAACAGTCGGCTTCAAGAACAGGGCTGAGCCCGCAAGCTGCGGCGGACGACCTCCCCACCGCTGCGCGGGGGAGGGATAAAGCGGCCAACTCCTCCGCCTCCGCCGCGAGCTTGGCCGCCGCCGGCAGGTCGCGCGGCGGCGGCAGCATAGCGCACCCGAGCCCTCGCGGCTTGGCCAGGCGCTGGAAGGTGGTCGGGTGGATGCCGGCGTCGGCGGCCATGTCGACGACCCGATCCTCGGTCTGCTCGCATGCGGCGGCGGACGTCGGCCAGGAGTTCGGGCGTGTAGCTGTAGCGGCGCGATTGCGGCAGATGCGCATGGGTATAGGCGCGCGCGGCTTTGCGCACGCGAGGACGTGTCATGGGTTTTGCTCCGGATGGTGCGAAAACGGGCGGCGGCGCCGCGATAGTCCAGGCAGACGGCGCCGACCGTGCTCAAATCTTATGGGAGCAGCGCTGCGCTGTCAAGGAATAAAATCCAAGGTTCCCGAAATCCATTGACCCCGCCCGCCATTGCGCGTAAGAGGCCGCTGTTGAAACTATGTATTTTTAGCTGCCTTGCTGCGCTGCCCGAACGGGCACCACCCAAGACACCCCTGAAAATCCGGATGTTTCGATCGCTGAAGGCGGGAAGTCGCTCTCGGCGAAGCTCACACATAACGCAGTTCATGCAAGGATACAGCTACTATGGCTACAGGTACCGTGAAGTTCTTCAACACCCAAAAGGGCTTCGGCTTCATCACGCCGAGCGACGGCTCGCGTGACGTGTTCGTTCACATCAGCGCGGTGGAACGGGCCGGGATGAGCACCCTCAACGAGGGCCAGCGCGTGACGTACGAAGTCGTCACCGAGCGCGGCAAGCAGGCGGCAGGCAATCTGCAGAACGCCTGATCGCGCACCTCACCAAATGCGCTTCGAACGCCCGGCTTCGCGCCGGGCGTTTTCGTCTCAGCGCCAAGAAGACAAAGAACAGGAGCAGCACGATGCATAAATTCGCTGTCGGCGTGAACGTCACCTACGAGGGCGGCACGCAGACGCCGGGCTCGCGCGGCAAGTACAAGGTCGTGCGCCAGCTCCCGGTCGAGCGCGACAACCGCGTCATCTACCGCATCAAGAGCGTGGCCGAGACCTTCGAGCGCACCGCCGACGAGTATCAGCTCAGCCGCACCGATTGAGCCCTATTTGGCCTTCTGAATTTTGGTCACCACGAACTGGCCGTTGACGTGTTCGGCGTCGAACTTGATCTTGTCGCCGGCCTTCACCGCCGTGAGCATCGCCGGGTCCTGCACGGCATAGACCATGGTCATGCCGTCCTCCATGTCGAATTTCGGCATCGGGCCGTGCTTGATGGTGATCTTCTTGGCCTCGGCGTCGACCTTGCGCACCAGGCCGTCGGTCAGCGCTTGCGCCCATGCCGCCGCAGCGCCCAGCATCAGCGCGCCGGCCAGCGCCACAATGTAGATCGTCTTTTTCATATTTTTGGCTCCTGCGGTTTCATTTCACGGTGACGGTGCCGTGCATGCCGGCCTCGCGATGGCCGGGGATCAGGCAGGCGAATTCGAACGTGCCGCCTTTGCTGAAGCGCCAGAGGATTTCCGCGCTCTTGCCGGGGTCGACGCTCTTGGCGTTGGAGCGCTCTGCGCCCACGCAGCCGCCGCCACGCCCAGCATGAGCGCGCCGGCCAGCGCCAAAGTGTAGATCGTCTTTTTCATCTCGTTTGGCTCCTGCGGTTTCATTTCACGGTGACGGTGCCGTGCATGCCGGCCTCGCGGTGGCCGGGGATCAGGCAGGCGAATTCGAACGTGCCGCCTTTGCTGAAGCGCCAGAGGATTTCCGCGCTCTTGCCGGGGTCGACGCTCTTGGCGTTCGGGTCGTCGTGCTCCATGTCGGGATATTTCATCATCAGCTTGGCGTGCTTGTCGTTGTCGGCGACGCTGGCCAGCATGAATTCGTGCTTGAGCGCGCCCTTGTTCTGGATGACGAAGTGGACCTGCTCGCCTTTCTTGACGTCGACATGGTCGGGGACGTGAATCTTCATGCCGTTGTCGTCACTCATGACGACGGTCGACGGTGCGCGCCGGCTTTTTCGGATTGCCGGGCACGCCGCAGAAAAATGCTCACCGTCATGGGCGATGGCGGAGAAGGTCGCCGCGCCGAGAAACAGTGCAACGGTCGCGGTGGTCAGACCAATTTCATGTTCATGCTCCTCGTTAGTGTCCGTTGTGGCTCATGCGCGGCTTCACCACCGTGACCTCGATCTCGTCACGCGCCGGTGTGGCGGCGCCTTGGCGGTACGCGGGTTCGGCGGCGGATTCCTTGACTTCGTGCGCGACGGTGCCGGCCGGGTGCTGGTACCAGCCCGGGTCCTTGTAGTCGCCGCGCGCCAGGCCCTCGCGCACCTTCACCACCGAGAACATGCCGCCCATTTCGACCGGGCCGTATTGGCCGAACCCGGTCATCATCGGCAGCGTGTTGTCGGGCAGCGGCATTTCCATGGAGCCCATCTCCGCCATGCCGGCCGAGCCCATGGCCATGTAGTCCGGCACCAGCTTCTGGATCGCCTTGGTGAGGTCGCGCTGCGGCACGCCGATGAACGTCTTCACGTCGTGGCCCATGGCGTTCATGGTGTGGTGCGACTTGTGGCAATGGATCGCCCAGTCGCCCGGCTCGTCGGCGACGAATTCGAAGGCGCGCATGGCGCCGACCGGAACGTCGGTGGTGACCTCGGGCCGGCGCGCGCTGTCCTTGACCCAGCCGCCGTCGGTGCAGGTCACCTCGAAATGCGGCCCGTGCATGTGGATCGGGTGATTGGTCATGGTGAGATTGCCGATGCGCACCCGCACGCGGTCGCCCTGCCGCACCACCAGCGGGTCGATGCCGGGGAAAACCCGGCTGTTCCAGGTCCACAAGTTGAAGTCGGTCATGGTCATCACCTTGGGCAAGGCGCTGCCCGGGTCGATGTCATAGGTGCTCATCAGGAACACGAAATCGCGGTCGACCCGGTAAAGCTTCGGGTCGCGCGGGTGCACGACGAAAAATCCCATCATGCCCATGGCCATCTGCACCATCTCGTCGGCATGCGGGTGGTACATGAAGGTGCCGCTTTTCTTGATGACGAACTCGTAGACGAAGGTCTGCCCCGGCTTGATGTGCGGCTGCGTCAAGCCGCCGACACCGTCCATGCCGTTCGGCACCAGCATGCCGTGCCAGTGCACGGTGGTGTGCTCGGGCAGCTTGTTGGTCACGAAGATGCGCACCTTGTCGCCTTCGACGCACTCGAGCGTCGGGCCCGGCGACTGGCCGTTGTAGCCCCACAGGCGCGCCTTCATGCCGGGCGCGATCTCGCGCACCACCGGCTCGGCGACCAGATGGAATTCCTTCCAGTCGCCGTTCATCCGCCACGGCAGGGTCCAGCCGTTGAGCGTGACCACCGGCTGGTAGTCCGGCCCGTTCGCGGGAGCGAGCGGCGGCTGCATGGCCGGAGAGGTCGAGATGACGGCTTCGGGAATGGCGGCGGCCTGCAGCCGGCCGCTGACCGCGGCGGCGCCGGCCAGAATGGCCGAGCTGCCGATAAGATTGCGTCGCGAGATCATGGTGCTCTCCTCGTCTATTGCTCTGCCGCGGCAAGCGACGTCTGCGTGCCGGTGGACGCCGCGCCGCCGGCGGTTGCGGACGCACCACCGGCCATGGTTGCGGCCAAGTTGGCGCTCGCCAGCCAGAAATCGCGCAACGCGTCGACCGCCGCGGCGTTGGCCGCGATGCGTTGCCGCGCGTCGGCCAGCAGCGGAAATACGTCGACCTGCATCGCGCCGTAGCGCAGCATCATTTCGTCGGAGATGACTTTGCGCAGCGGCAGGATCTCGCGCTGATAGCGCGCGGCGATGTCGTAGCTCGTCCGGTAGCCGCGGTAGGCGTCCCTCGCCTCCGAGCGCACATTGACCGCCATTTCAGCCAGCCTGTTGACCGCCTGCATGTAGGTCTGCTCGGCCTCGCGCACGCGCGTTTCGCCGAAGTCGAAGATCGGAATCTCGAACGACACCGTAAAGCCGCGGCTGTGCGAGTGTTCCCCGGTTTCCTTGTTGTCCTTGATCCGGTCGGCATAGCCGGCATCCAACACGTTGACGAACCGCGTCGCGTTCGTGAGCCCGTAGGATTTGGCGAGCAGATCGAGCTCGATACGGGCGATCTGCAAGTCGATACGGCGGTCGAGCGCCTCCTGCTCGACTTGCGGCACCCGCAGCGGACGACTGGGCAACGCGGGCAGCGTCTTCGGAAGCGTAAAATTCAGATCGGCGCCCGCCAGGCCGAGCGAGCGAATAAGCCGCTCGCGTTCCGACAGCGCGCGCTGCCGGGCCATTGTCAGCTGGGTGGCGACGTCGGCATGAAACGATTGTTCGCGCGCCTGGTCGAGCTTGTTCATCGCCCCGGTTTCGCCGAGGCGCTTGGCGAGCTGCGCGGCGGTGCCGGCGGCCTGACTCCGCCTGCACGAGCAGCGCGGCCGACTGGTTGGCGGCAACGGCACGGTAGAATGCCGCGCGGGCACCGTTGGCGACACGCAAGGTCTCCAGCGCGGCGGTGAGCTGGGCTTGCTGGAAGCGCCCGGCAGCGATCTCCGAGCGCACCGGCAGGGTCGCAAGCGCAAGGATACTTGTGACGATCTGCCGTTCGAGTTCCGTCTCGGCGGCACCCGACACGCGCAGCACCGAGATTTGCGGGTTCGGCGGCAGCGATTGGCGGACCCTGACCGCTTCGGCGATCCCGAGTTCGTTATAGGCCGCCTGCAGGCCGCGATTGTTGAGCAGCGCGATTTGTACCGCCGTTTCGGCGGTCAGCGTTCGTCCCATCAGATGCCGCACGCGCGCGTGGACCGCGGCAGCATCGTCCTCCGTTTGGATGGAGACGATGTCCTTGCGCAGTTCCTTACTCGCAACGTCGGACGCGACACTCAAGCCGCTGTCAGGCGAAAAGGTCTGACAGGCCGCGAGCGCCAATGCACCAGCAAGCGCGATGGCGCGCTTGGCAAGGTACTTGGCATGGGCCGACGGCGGCCCGAAGGAGGCGAACATGGAAATCCCTCATCGTCGATTGATGACGAGCGCGCGCAGCCGTGAGGCCACGCATGCGCTTGAACTCAAAGCGGCTGAGGGGATCTCGGAGGCCGGTCGATGCGATCGGAGCCGCGCCCGGTCCGGCTGTCGGCGGCGAGCACCGGCTGGCGCGAGGCGAACCGATGTGGGGCGGGCAAAATGGCGATGTCGGGAGCGATCGCGCTCACGCTGAAAAGGCCGCAACATTTACTGGCATGGTCGCCGTCGTCGTTCTTGCCATCGGAATGATGATGGGTCGATCCGTCCTGATGCACGTGCATAACGCCGGCATCTTGATGGTCGTCGGTCAGGCAGTGCGCGGGGATGGCGGCCGGGCTGAAGGCCATGGCGGCGGTCGGTGTCGCCAGACACAGCGCATAAAGCACGGCCAGCAGAGCTGCCGCGCGCCAACGCCGTCTCTTGGTTAACCACCCACCATACATACAAGTTACAAGATACAACGTCTTAGGCCCGCGACCAAGGCGGCCAGCCGAGGAAGATAAGCCTCCGCGGCCGCCGCAAAGAAAAACCCCGGGCTCGTCGCCCGGGGTTTCGTCGTTTGGCCGACAGTGACGCGGGGGCAGCTCAGAAGCGGTAATTGACGCCCGCACGCACGATGTTGGTCTTGAAGCTGACGTTGTCCGTCGCCGCGCCGCAGGTCAGGCCGCAGTCGAACGAGCCGAGGTCGGCGTAGAGATATTCGAGCTTGACGCTCCAGTTCGAGCGCAGCGCGTATTCGAGGCCGAGGCCCGCGGTCCAGCCGACCTTGGTCTTGCTGGCGGTGGTGCCGGCCGGGTTTTCCGCCTTGATGTCGCCGAAGGCGGCGCCGCCGGTGATGTAGGGCAGCCAATTGTTCCAGCCGCCATAGCCGAGCCGCGCGCGCGCGGTGCCAAGCCAATCGTTCTTGGTCGTGCAGGTGCCGCCCGGGCAGGTGACGTCGCCTTTCATGCCGGACCAGTCGAGGTCGGCTTCCACGCCCCAGACCCAGGTGCCGGTCTGGAAATTATAGCCCATGGTGCCGCCGACCAGCGCCCCCTTCGGGTCCGGGCTCACGGCGGGGATGTCCCAATTTGACGTGCCGAAGCCATAGCCGGCGTTGAGACCGACGTAGAAGCCGGTCCAGTTGGCGTAAGCCGGTTCGACAATGCCCGGTCGCGCTTTGTACGGTTGCGGCAAATCGGCCGCTTGCGCGGCGAACGGCGCCATCAGCAGTGCGACGATGCCGGCGAGGATCAATCTGGTCTTCATGTCTATCGGCCCTTTGACGTGTCATGGTTGCAAGCGGGCGATCGCTTCGATCCACCCGGTAGGCGACGCAAATTCGTTACAGAAGGCGCACGCGCGAACGCGCATGCCGGTAAGCAGATGCGTGCCTATGAGAGCCCGAGAATGGTTAAAGGCCGGTTAACCATCGAAAGGCCCGCAAGCGGGCGCTTTTTGCGCGCGCGTTAGCGGGCCTGCGGCGGCGGATCGCGCGCCGGAGAATCGGATCAGGCGCCGCGCGCGGTGAGCACCGCCTCGATCGACACGCGCGACCAGGGCGCGGTCTGCGCGCGGAAGGCGGCGTAGGAGTCGTGCACCTTGGCGCTGATCGCGCTGCGCTGCGCCAGCTCGCCCAGCACGTCGTCCGCCTGCTTGCGCGCGGCGGCGACGAGATCGGCGGGGAACGCCGTGAGCTTGACGTTGTGCTGCTTGACCAGCGCGTCGAGCGCCGCGGCGTTGAGCCGCTCCATTTCGGCGAGCGCGTAGTTCGCTTCCGTGGCGCAGGCATGCGCGACGATGGCCTTCAGTTCGTCGGACAGCGCATTCCAGGCCTTGAGCGCGACGATGCATTCGCCGGTGCCGTTCGGCTTGTTGAAGCCGGGATAGTAGTAGAACGGCGCCACGCGATAGAGCCCGAGCGCGATGTCGGTGCCGGGGCCGACGAATTCGGCGGCGTCGAGCACGCCCGATTGCAGGCTGGTGAGGATCTCGGCCGGCGGCGTGGTCTGCGGCGTGGCGCCGAGCCGGCGATAGACCTCGCCGCCGAGGCCGAGCGAGCGGACCTTGACGCCGCGCAGGTCGGCGAGGCTTTTCATCTCGCGGCGGAACCAGCCGCCCATGCAGACGCCGGTATTGCCGCCCATGAACGGCTTGACCCCGAACGGCGCGTAGAGCTCGTCCCACAGCGCCTGGCCGCCGCCGGCGTCGATCCAGGCGACGTGCTCGGACGGCGTCAGGCCGAACGGCACGGTGGTGAAGAAGGCCGCCGCCGGCATCTTGCCCTGCCAGTAGAACGAGGCGGTGTGGCCGATATCGGCGACGCCGTTGCCGACCGCTTCCAGCACGCCGAAGGCCGGCACCACTTCGCCGGCGGCATAGACCGTGATGTCGATGCGCCCGCCCGACAGCGCGCGGATGCGCTCGGCCACGCGCTCGGCCGACATGCCGGGGCCGGGCAAGCGCTTGGGCCAGGAGGTGACCATTTTCCATTTCAGCGATTGGGCGGGCAATCGCGGGCGCGGACAATGTGGCGGCTGTGCCGCGCCGGCGCCGAGTGCGAAATTGCGTCGCGTGGTTTTCATGACGTGCTCCATTGCGCGTGGAAATGATGCAGCGGGCCGTGACCGTGGCCGACCTGCAAGCGGTCGGCGGCGGCGATGGCGGCGGTGACGTAAGTTTTGGCGTCTTGGACGGCGGTGACGAGATCGGCGCCTTTGGCGAGGCCGGCGGCAATCGCAGACGACAGCGTGCAGCCGGTGCCGTGGGTGTTCTTGGTGGCGATGCGCTTGGCCGACGAGGCGGATCACGTCGCCCTGCCCGACCAGCAGATCGACGCTGTCTTCGCCCTCGCCGTGGCCGCCTTTGATCAGCACATTGGAAGCGCCAAGCTCGAGGATTTGGCGCGCCTGGATTTCCATTTCGCGCTCGTTGCGCGCCACGCTCGCGCCGGTGAGCGCGGCCGCCTCCGGCAGATTGGGCGTGACGATGAGCGCGCGCGGAATGAGCAGGCGGCGCAGCGCGCCGACGGCGTCGGGCGCCAGCAGCTTGTCGCCGGAGGTCGCGACCATCACCGGATCGAGCACGATATTCTTCGCCTTGTGCCGGGTGAGCCCGCGCGCCACCGCCTCGATGGCCGCGGTGCGCGACAGCATGCCGATCTTCACGGCGGCGATGTCGAGATCGGAAAACACCGCGTCGATCTGCGCCGCGATGAAGTCGGGCGGCACGTCGAGGATGCCGGTGACGCCTTGCGTGTTCTGCGCGGTGAGCGCCGTGATGACCGAGGCGCCATAGACGCCGAGCGCGGCGAAGGTCTTGAGGTCCGCCTGGATGCCGGCGCCGCCGCTCGAATCGGAACCGGCGATGGTGAGCGCGATCGCCGTCATGCCGCGCCCCGTTTCGACAGCGCGGTGTCGACGACGCTGCGCAGATTGCGCGCGGCCTCCGCCGGCTGCGGCGCGAGCGACAGCGCCGAGATCACCGCGACGCCGTCGGCGCCGGCCGCGATCACCTCGCCGGCGTTGCCGGCATTGATGCCGGCGATGGCGCAGATCGGGAAGCCGGCTTTGCGGGCGCGCACGGTGCGCACGATCTCGCGCAGGCCCGCAATGCCGATCGGCGGCTTGGTGTTGTCCTTGGAGGTCGTGCCGTAGACGCCGCCGATCGCGACGTAATCGAGCAGCTCGAGCGGCGCCGCCTGCGCCAGCGCCACCGTGTTGATGCTGAGCCCGATGATGGCGGTGCGGCCGAGCAGCAGCCGCGCGTCGGCGGGATGCATGTCGTCCTGGCCGATATGCACGCCGTCGGCCTGCGCGGCGAGCGCGACATCGACGCGGTCGTTGATCAGCAGCGGCACGCCCTTCGGCTCGAGGATGTCGCGCAGCGCGCGCGCTTCCTCGACCATGGCGCGGGTCGAGCCATGCTTGTCGCGCAATTGCACCAGCGTGGCGTCGCCGGCGATGAGCGCGGCCAGATCGGTCAGCGCGCGGCCGCCGGCGACGGCGGGATCGAGCAAGGCGTAGAGGCGCAGATCGGCTTTCATCATGTCACCCGCGCGCGGGCTGTCAGCGTGGCGGCGTCGAGATTGTAGAGCGCGTCGATGATCGCCACCGCGAAGCTGCCGGGGCCTGCGGCCTTTTCGCCGGCGATCTCGCCGGCGACGCCGATGATCACCAGCGCGCCGGCGACGGCGCGGAACGCGTCCGGCTCGACCGCAAGGCAAGCGGCGGTGAGCGCCGAGGCCGCGCAGCCCATGGCGGTGACTTTGGCCATCAGCGGATGGCCGTTGGCGACGCGCGCCAGCCGCGCGCCGTCGGCGATGACGTCAGTCGCGCCCGACAGACCCACAACGGTCTTGTTGGCGCGCGCGAACGCTTCGGGCGAGGCATCGCCATCCGCGAGCGCGGACAATTCGGCGCGGTTGAGCCGCACCGCGTTGGGGCCGCGGGCGAGCAGCGCGCGCGCGAAATCGGCGCGCGGGCGGCTGCGGTCGACGAACACCGGATCGAGCACCCAGGGGATCTTGTTGTCGGCGGCGGCCTTGACGGCAAGCTCGGTGGCCTGGCGCCGCTCGGCGTCGAAGGTGCCGAGATTGACCAGGAGCGCCTGCGCGCCCGCGACAAAGCCGCGCGATCTCCTCGGCCGACAGCGTCATCGACGGCACGCAGCCAAGCGCGAGCAGCACATTGGCGGTGAAATTCTGCGCCACCGCGTTGGTGATGCAGTGCACGCGCGGGCCCTTGTCGCGCAGACGCGCGAGCGCGGAGGCTGCGGCCAGCGTCACGTCGCTGGGTGTCGATGCGGGTTGCTGCATCTCTCATCCCTCCGCCGGCATGACCCGGATCAGGTTCGTTGGGTTGGCTTTGAAGCCTCTCAGCCCGGCGCTCCAGCCGGACACCCCACGAGATTGCTGCCGAAATAACTAGTCCGCGCGCCCGATGAAGGCAAGAGCGCCAACGCGCCAAGTGCGAACTTGCCACGGGTGGCTGTTTTTGCTGGATTGCCAATCACACCGGAGGCTCGCGCGATGACCCCTTTCTTCGTCCAGATCAAATGCGAGCTCGGCAAGTCCTATCAGGTGGCCAACGCGCTGGCGGAGGCCGAGATCGCCTCGGAAATCTATTCGACCGCGGGCGACTTCGACCTGCTGGTGAAATTCTACGTCGATGCCGGCACCGATATCGGGCACTTCGTCAACGAGAAGGTGCAGTGCATTCCGGGCATCAAGGACACCCACACCATCATCACCTTCAAGGCGTTTCAGACGTAGCTCACGCCGCGGTGGTCGGCTCTTCGACGTCGCGCGCGAGGCCCAAGCTGCCGCTCGCGCCAGATCACGAACAGGCCGGCGCCGGCGACGATCGACGCGCCGACATAGACCAGCGCCTCCGGCAATTCGCCGAACAGCCAATAACCGAGCAGCACCGCCCACAGCATCGAGCTGTAGTCGAACGGCGCCACTGCCGAGGCCATGGCGTAGCGGTAGCTTTCGGTGAGCAGGATATGCGCGAGGCCGCCGAGCACGCCGAGCGCGATGAGACCGGACAGCTCGGAGGCCGTCGGCGTGTACCAGTCGAACGGCAGCGTCAGCGCGCCGGCGATGGCGCAGACCAGCGAGAAATAAAACACGATCGACGAGGTCGTCTCGCTTTGCGTCAGCCGCCGCGTCTGGATCACGGTGCCGGCGTTGCAGATGCAGGAGCCGACCGCGAGCAGCGAGCCGACGGTCGCGGTTGTGGCGCCGATGGCGGCGTAATGGCCAACGCCGAGATTGGGGATCAGCATCACGATGACGCCGGCAAAGCCGACGATCACCGCCGACCAGCGGTAGATGCGCACGCGTTCCTTCAAGATCAGCGCCGCCAGCGCGACCGTAATGAGCGGCGAGGCAAAGGAAATGGCGGTGACGTCGGCGAGCGGCAGCCGCACCAGCGCGGCGAAATTCGAGAACATGCCGCAGACGCTGAGCAGGCCGCGGCCGAGCTGGCCGAGCGGGCGCGAGGTGCGCACCGCGGTGCCGAGCTCGCCGCGCAGGCGTAGATCACCACCACCGGCAGAATGGCGAAGGCGGACCGGAAGAACACCATCTGCCCGACCGGCGCCACCTTGCCGAGGTCGCGCACCAGCGCCGACATGGCCGCGAACAGCAGCGCGGAGGCGAGCTTGAGGCCGATGCCTTTGAACAGATTCATTATTGCCGCTTCGGCGGCGCGTAGCCTTCGACCGGCGGCAGCGACTTGACGTAGACGGCGATCGCGGCGCGGTCGTCGGGCGTGAGCTGCGCGGTGTTGCGCACCACGTCCGCCATCGGGCCCGCCACCTTGTCGTCCGGCGTCATGCCGGTCGCCAGCATTTCGGCGATGTCCTTCTCCGACCATTTGCTCAGGCGGAACTGCGTGATGTTCGGCACCCAATCCTTGCCGTCCGGGCGTCGGGCCGCCGGTGAAGCGCAGGCTCGATTTGATCGCGCCCAGGACATTGCGCGGCGAATGGCATTCGGCGCAATGGCCGGGCGCATTCACCAGGTAAGCGCCTCTGTTCCAATCGTCCGGCTTCTGCGGGTCCGGCTGGAACGGCAGGCCGTCGAGGAACAGCAGCTTCCAGCCGCCGATCAGGCGGCGGATGTTGAACGGGAACGACAGCTCGTGCTCGGGCGCGCGGCCGCGCACCGCCGGCAAGGTTTTCAGAAAAGCGAACAGGTCGCGCAGATCGTTGACGCTCATGCGCTGATACGAGGTGTAGGGGAACGCCGGATAGAGATGCTCGCCCTCCGGCGAGGTGCCCTTGGTCATGGCGGTGACGAAGTCGGCCTCGCTCCAGCGGCCGATGCCGTCATTCGGGTCGGGCGAAATATTGGGCGGATAGAAAGTTCCGAACGGCGACTTCGAGCGCCATGCCGCCGCCGAGATTGGACGGATCTTTCTGCCCGTAGGTCATGTGGCAGGACGAGCAGCCGCCGATGAAGAACAGCGTCCTGCCGTTGGCGCGATCCGCCCGGTGCGGCCCGAGCGCGCTCGCCGGCACGCTTTGCGGAATGGTGAGGATCCAGAACACGCCGATGGCGATGACGGCGGCTACCGCCGCGAGCAGGAGCAATTTGCGAATCATCGGCTAAGTCCCCGGGAGGCGACCATAGCGGAATCAAAACGCCGCCGCGACGGCATCGCGGCGGCGCCAAAGTGGGCGCGGCTTAGCGCTTGGACAGGCGATATTCCTTGTGGCAGTTGTCGCAGGCGTCGCCGACCACCGGGACCGCCGCCCGCAAGCCTTCGAGCGAAGCCGCGGCCTTGGCGCGATTGTCGGCAACGGCCTTGCCAAATTCGGCGGCCTTGGCGTCGAAGTCCTTCTTGTTCACCCAGATCTTCGGCGAGGCGCGGTTGTCGCCGCCGGTCTTGGACCCTTCCGGAAACAGGCCGGGCAATTTCTTGGCGGTGTCGGTCCATTGCGCGAAGGCGGCGTCGACCGCCTTGCCGTCGAACGGCCGCTGGCCGCGCATCATCGCCACGACAGCTTTGGCGCCCTCGTCGTTTTGCTTCATGAGGTCTTCGCGTTCCTTCACCGGATCGGATTGCGCGAGCACCGCGCCGACGCTGAGTATGAGGCCGAGAAGAGCAAGCGCTATTCGCATCGTGTCCATCCGTTGGTTTGTCAGGGCAATGCAAAAACCCTAAGGCAAAATCTTTATTCCGCCCGCACGACCTTTGTGCGGCAGCGCTCACCGCCGATCACGATTTCGTGATCGTAAAAAGGCCAGCAAAATTCAGGCATTCTGCGCATCGGCGATCGCCCGCCAGACCTTTTGCGGCGTCGCCGGCATGTCGAGATGACGAATCTTGTAGGCGCGCCACAGCGCGTCGAGCACGGCGTTCATAACGGCAGGACATGACCCTATAGCGCCCGCTTCGCCCGCGCCCTTGACGCCCATCGGATTGTTCTTGCACGGCACGTTGCGCGTCTCGAACACGAAGTCCGGCGCGTCGGCGGCGCGCGGCAGCGCGTAATCCATGAGACTGGCGCTGAGCAATTGGCCGGAGGCTGCGTCGTAGACCGTGTCTTCCATCAGCGCCTGGCCGATGCCCTGCACGGTGCCGCCGTGCACCTGGCCGGCGAGCATGAGCGGATTGAGCGTGGCGCCGAAGTCGTCGACGATGACATAGGTAATGATCCTGGTGGCGCCCGTGCCGGGATCGATCTCGACCTCGGCGATGTGGGTGCCGTTCGGGAAGGTCGGCTGGTCGGGTCCGAAATCGCTTTCCGCGCGCAGGCGCTCGGGCTTGGCGTCCGCCGCGAGATCGGCGAACGCAATCATGCGGTCGGTGCCGGCGATGCGCACCGCGCCGTCGGCGATTTCGAGATCGCTCGCCGAGGCTTCCAGCTTTTCCGAGGCAAGTTCCTTGAGTCTGGTCGGCAAGTTTCTTGCTGGCGCGGTCGACCGACACGCCGCCGACCGGGATCGAGCTCGAGCCGCCGGTGCCGGCGCCGGTCTTGATCGTGTCGGTGTCGCCCTGCTCGACGCGCACTTTGTCCGGCGGCAGGTCGAGTTTGTCGGCGACGATCTGCGCATAGGCGGTGGCGTGGCCCTGGCCCGGTCGATTGCGTGCCGATCAGCACGGTGACGCCGCCGTCTTTGTCGAGCCGCACGGCCGCGGTCTCCGGGCCCGTTGCCGCCGCAGGCCTCGACATAAGTCGCAAGCCCGATGCCGCGCAGGCGGCCGGCGCGCTTGGAGGCCGCCGCGCGCTTGGAAAAGCCGTCCCAGTCGGCGAGCTCCTGCGCGCGCGCCATGGTGCCGGCGAAGTCGCCGGAGTCGTAGATCTTGCCGACCGGCGTCGTGTAGGGCATCGCCTTCGGCTTGATGAAATTGCGCTTGCGCAGCGTGTCGGGCGCGATGTCGAGATCGCGCGCGGCGGCATCGACCAGCCGCTCGATCAGATAGGAGGCTTCCGGGCGGCCGGCGCCGCGATAGGCGTCGACCGGCACGGTGTTGGTGTAGACGCCGCGCAGCCGCACATGCGCGGTGGGGATATCGTAGACGCCGGTCGCCATGCCGACGGCGAGCCACGGAATGTAAGGCCCGTAGCAGGACAGATAGGCGCCCATGTCGGCGACGAGGTCGATCTCGAGCGCGAGGAAGCGGCCTTTGTCGTCGAGCGCAAGCCGCGCGGTGGTGACGTTGTCGCGGCCGTGGCTGTCGCCGAGGAAATGCTCGGTGCGCTCGGCCACCCACTTCACCGGCTTGCGCAGGCGCTCGGCGGCGACGGCGGCCAGCGCGTATTCGCGATAGGGAAACAATTTGGTGCCGAAGCCGCCGCCGACATCGGGCGTGATCACGCGCATCTTGTCGGGCGCGAGCTTCATCACCTCGCCGCCGATGATGTCGCGGATGATGTGGCTGCCCTGGCTGCCGAGCGTGAGCGTATAGCGCTCGCCGTCATATTCGGCGATGACGCCGCGGGTATCCATGTAATTGGTGACGAGACGCTGGTTGATGATGCTGAGCTCGACCGTGCGCGCGGCCTGCGCGAAGGCGGCCTTGGTCTTGGCGGCATCGCCCGCCGCGGTCTCGAACGCGACATTGCCGGGGCGGTTTGGCCAGACCTGCGGCGCCTTTGGCGCCAGCGCTGCAGCGGCGCCGATCACATGCGGCAGCGCCTGCCAATCGACCGTGATCGCTTCGGCGGCGTTTTTCGCGTCGTTAAGCGTGTCGGCGACCACGAAGGCGATGGCGTCGCCGACATGGCGCACCTCGTCACGCGCCAGAATGGGATAATGCGGAACCGGGATGTCGACATCGGGCAGCACGCCGGGCGTCGGCAGCGGTCCCAGCTTGGCGATCTCGGCTGCGGTGAGCACCAGGCGCACGCCCGGCATTCTCCGCACGCCGTCGAGGTTGCCGATGCCGAAGCGGGCGTGCGCGTGCGGCGAGCGCAGCATCACCGCGTGCAGGGCGCCCTCGGGCGCGACGTCGGCGACATAGCGCCCCTGCCCGCGCAGCAGCGCGTCGTCCTCTTTGCGTTTAACGGCCTGGCCGAACCCGAATTTCATCGCCGCCGCGGGCTCCGTACGCTTTCGTCGCCCCGCTGCCGGCGCCGCGCGAAGTAATGCGCGAGCCAGCGCGTGACCACGTAGAACACCGGCGTGAAGATCAGACCGAACGTCGTGACGCCGATCATGCCGGAGAACACCGCGGTGCCGAGCGTCTGGCGCAGCTCGGCGCCCGCCCCCACCGCCCAGACCAGCGGCGTGACGCCGAGAATGAACGCCAGGGAGGTCATCAGGATCGGCCGGAAGCGCAAGTGCGCGGCCTCGACCGCGGCGGCGAAGCGATCGTTGCCGCGGTCTTCCAGCTGTTTGGCGAATTCGACGATCAAAATGGCGTTCTTCGCGGCCAAGCCGATCAGCACGATGAAGCCGACCTGCGTCAGCAGATTGTTGTCCATGCCGCGGATGATGACGCCGATGATCGAAGCGATCAGGCACATCGGCACGATCATGATCACCGCCAGCGGCAGCGTCAGGCTTTCGAACTGCGCCGCCAGCACCAGGAACACGAACACCACCGCCAGCACGAAGGCGAAGATCGCGGTATTGCCGGCGCGCAGCTGCTGGTAGGCGAGCGTCGTCCATTCGTAGCTGAAGCCGTCGGGCAACAGCTTCTGCGCCAGCTGCTCCATGATCTGGATGGCCTGGCCCTGGCTGAAGCCGGGCGCCGCCGCGCCGTCGAGTTCGGCGGCGGGATAGAGATTGTAGCGCGGCACGCGGTAAGGACCGGATCGGCTCTCCACGGTCGTGAACGCGCCGAGCGGAACGGTGCCGCCGCTGCCGTTGCGCACGCGGATATTCAATATGTCCTTGGTATCCTGGCGGTAGTCGCTGCCGGCTTGCGCCATGACGCGGAAGGTGCGCCCGAGCAGGTTGAAGTCGTTGACGTAAGCCGATCCCAAATAGACCTGCAGAGCCGCGAAAACGTCGGGAATGTTGATGCCGAGCAGCTGCGCCTTGGTGCGGTCGATGTCGAGATAGATTTCCGGCGTCGACGTTTCGAACAGCGAGAACACCTGGCTAAGCCCGGGCGTCTGCGCGGCGGCGCCCATCATGGCGTAGGTAGCGCCCTGCAAAGCCTGCGAGCCGCGGCCGGCGCGGTCCTCCACCATCATGCGGAAGCCGCCGGCGTTGCCGATGCCGTTCACCGGCGGCGGCGCCACCACGAAGATCAGGCCGTCCTGGATGCTGGACAGCTGCTGGTACAGTTGACCGATGATGGCGCCTGCCGACTGCCGCGGGTCGCGTGCGCGCTGCTCAAACGGCGCGAGTGTGAGGAATACGGCGCCCGAATTCGGCGCGCGGGTGAAGGTGGCGCCGGAGAAGCCGACGATGTTCACGGCGTGCTCGACGCCCGGCACTTTCAATGCGATCTCGACCGCGCGGCGGTTGACCGCATCGGTGCGGTCGAGCGAGGCGGCGGGCGGCAGCTGCGTGACGACGATGAGATAGCCGCGATCGAGATTCGGAATAAAGCCGACCGGCGTGCGGCGGAACTCGTTGAGGCCGAAGGCGATGACGACGGCATAGACCACCAGCATCATGACCGCGACGCGCACCAGCCGCGCCGAGAGCGCCCCATAGCCCCGCGTCAGCGCGCTGAAATAGCGGTTGAAGCCGCGGAAGAAGCCATGGATCGGCGCATTCCACCAGCGGTCGGCTTCGCGGCCGGCATGCGGCTTGAGCAGGATCGCGCACAGCGCCGGCGACAGCGTCAGCGAAACGGTCAGCGAGAATACCGTGGCGCCGGCGATGGTGAGCGCGAACTGCCGGTAGAACTGGCCCGAAATGCCCGTGATGAAGGCGGCCGGGATGAACACCGAGCAGAGCACCAAAGCGATCGCGATCAGCGCGGTGCCGACCTCGTCCATGCTCTTGATCGCGGCCTCGCGCGGCTTGAGACCGGCCGCGATGTTACGCTCGACGTTCTCCACCACGACGATGGCGTCGTCCACCACGATGCCGATCGCGAGCACCAGGCCGAACAGCGACAAATTGTTGAGCGAGAAGCCGAACAGGCTCATGACGAAGAAGGTGCCGATCAGCGACACCGGGATGGCGACGATCGGGATGACGGCGGCGCGCCAGGTCTGCAGGAACAATATGACCACCAGCACGACCAGCGAGATCGCCTCGAACATGGTCGTCTCGACCGCATCGACCGATTGCTGGATGAACTGCGTCGGGTTGTAGACGATGGTGTATTTCATGCCGGGCGGAAACCGCTTCGACAGAGTCTCCATCGTGCTCTGGATCACGGCGGCGGTGGACAGCGCATTCGAGCCGGGGCGCTGAAAAATGCCGAGCGCGACGGCCGGATCGAGATCGAGATAGGAATTGGTCGTGTAGTCCTGGGCGGCGAGCTCGACCGTGCCGACGTCCTTCAGCCGCACCACCGCGTCGGCGGTCTGCTTGACGACGATATTGGCGAATTCGCCGGCATCCTTGAGCCGGCCCTGGGTCACCACCGAAATCTGGAAGGCGCGCGGGTGGTTGACCGGCGGCTGGTTGAGCACGCCGGAGGCGACCTGCACGTTCTGGCCCTGCAGCGCGATGACCACGTCGCCGGCCGTCAAGCCGAGCGATTGCAGGCGGTCGGGGTCGAGCCAGATGCGCATGGCGTAGTCGCGGCTGCCGAACACGGTGATCGAGCCGACGCCGTCGATGCGCGATAGCGCGTCGGTAATCTCCAGCGTCGCGTAGTTCGACAAAAACAATGTGTCGCGCGTCTTGTCGGGCGAATAAAGGTGCACGACCATCATGATGTCGGGCGAGGCCTTGTTCACCGTCACGCCGATATTGCGCACGTCCACCGGCAGGCGCGGCTGCGCCACCGAAACACGGTTCTGCACCTGCACCTGCGCGATATCGAGATTGGTGCCGATGTCGAAGGTCACCGAAATCGAGAAGCTGCCGTCGCTGGTCGAGTTCGACGACATGTAGAGCATGTTCTCGACGCCATTGATCTGCTGCTCGATCGGCGTCACCACCGTGGCGGCGACCACGTCGGCGCTGGCGCCGGGATATTGCCCGGTCACGGTGATGGTCGGCGGCGCGATCTCGGGATATTGCGCCACCGGCAGGCGCGTGAAGCCGACGCCGCCGAGGATCACGATGACGATCGAGACCACGGCGGCAAAGATCGGCCGGTCGATGAAGAAGTGCGAGATACGCATTTGCTATTTCGCCGCAGCCGCGGGCGCGGCCGGAGATTTGGCGCCAGGTTTCGCGCCTTGCTCCTGCGGCGTGACCACAACGCCGGCGCGGGCGCGCATCAGCCCGTCGACCACCACGCGATCGTCCGGCGAAAGCCCCGCCTTGATCACGCGCAGGCCGTCGGAGGTGAGCTGGCCGGGCGTCACATATTTCTGTTGCACCTTGTTGTCGGCGCCGACCACCAGGACATATTTGCGGGTCTGCTCGGAGCCGATGGCGGCATCCGGTACCAGCAAGCCTTCATAAGGCGGCGAGCCCGGCACGCGCACGCGCGCGAACATGCCGGGCGTGAACACGCCGTTCGCATTGTCGAACACCGCGCGCGCGCGGATCGTGCCGGTCGAGGCGTCGATCACGTTGTTGACGAAGTCCATCTGGCCTTCGTGCGCGAAGTCGGGCTCGTCGATGAGCTTGAGCGCCACCTTGACGCCGGTGCCGCGGCTGGCGACGTCATTGCCGCCCTTCGACAGCCGCTCGTAGCGCAGATACGACGCCTCATCGAAGGTGAACTCGAAATAGATCGGATCGGTCGACACGATGGTGGCGAGCAGCGTGGTGTTGCCGCCGGTGCCGCCGGTGACCAGGTTGCCGGGCGAAACGCGGCGGTCGCCGATGCGGCCGTCGACCGGCGCACGCAGTTCGGTGAACTGCAGATCGAGCTCGGCCTGCTGCACCGCCGCCTGCGCGCCGGCGACGCTCGCCTGCGCGTTGCGGAAAGCCTGCGCGCGCTGCTCGAAGATCTGCTCGGTGATGGTCTTCTGACCGACCAGTTCGCGGCCGCGATTGAGATCGGCTTCGGTATAGGCGAGGTTGGATTGCGCCGTCTGCAGATTGGCGCGCGCCTGGTCGAGCGTGTACTGGAACGGCCGCTTGTCGATGGTGAACAGCAGATCGCCCTGCTTGACCTTCTGCCCGTCCTTGAAATTCACGGCGTCAAGGTAACCGGAGACGTGCGCGCGCACTTCGACCGAGTTGATCGCGGTGAAGCGGCCGACATATTCGTCGAAATCGAACACGGTGCGCTTGGTGGGCGTGGCGACCGTCACCGCCGGCGGCGGCGGCGCGCCCTGCTGCTGGCCTTGCCCGCAGGCTGCGACCAAAGTCGCAAGCGCAAACATCAACGAAATTGATGGGATTGCCCGTGTGGCGTTCATATCGACCTGCAAAATCCGGCAAAAACCAGCCTGTCCCCATAGCGTCGAGGCGGACCTATGTCCACCTTCGCGCCTGCACAATAGCGTTATGAAACTTCGTTTCAGCGGCCTCAGCGCCTTTGGCGGCACGAAACTTTGCCAGCCAGGTGGGGCCAAACATCGCAATAACAATTGCGCCATAAACGACGCTGGCAATGGTCCCCAAGGCCAGCAGCGTCGCCAGATCCTGCCAGCGATGCAGACTTGCGAAGGCGCGCGCGAGCGGCGCCTGGCCGAACCACAGCACGGCCGCCATTGCGAGGCCGGCGGCGGCGAGCTTGAGCGTGGATTGGCGCAAGCGCTGATCGATGCGGTCGTGGCCGGCGCGATGGGCGAACCAGATCACCAGACCGAGATTGATCCAGGCCCCGATCGAGGTCGCGAGCGCAAGGCCGACTTGCGCGAGCGGCCCCATCAGCAAAATCTTGAAGCCGATATTGACGGCGGCGGCGATCAGCGCGGCCTTCACCGGCGTCGCGGTGTCGCCGCGCGCAAAGAAGGTCGCGACCGTGCTGCGGATCAGCACGAAGGGCAACAGGCCAAAGCCGTAAGCGGCGAGCGTGCGGCCGGCATTGTCCGCGTCGGCCGCCGTGAAGGCGCCGTGCATGAACAGCGCACGCATGATCAGCTCGGGGATGGTGAAGAAGGCCGCGAGACAAGGGATCGACAGCAGCAGCGTGAACTCGATGGTGCGGTTCTGCGCGTGCGCGGCGCCGGCGTGATCGCCGCTGGCGAGCCGCCGCGACATCTCCGGCAGAATGACGGTGCCGGCGGCGATGCCGATGACGCCGATCGGCAACTGATTGATGCGGTCGGCGTAATACAGCGCCGAGATCGCGCCGGCCGGCAGGAAGCTGGCGATGATGGTGTCGGCGAACAACGCGAGCTGCACGCCCATGGAGCCGACCGTCGCCGGCGCAAGCGCGCGGAAGAATTTGCGCACGTCGGCGTCGAGCTGCGGCCAGCTGAAGCCCGGCAGCGCGCCGGCGCGCCAAGCGTCGCCGCCGACCAGCAGCAGCTGCAACACGCCGGAGATCAGCACGCCCCAGGCGGCCGCATGGCCGGCGCTCGGAAACAGCCACACGACCGAGAGCGTCGCCATCATGGCGAGGTTCAAAAAGATCGAGGCGGCGGCGGCGGCGGCGAAACGCTGCAGCGCATTGAGGATGCCGCCATAGAGCGTCACCAGCGTGATCAGCAGCAGGTAGGGAAAGGTGATGCGCGTGAGATCGACCGCCAGCCCATAGCGGCCCGGATCCTTGGAGAAGCCCGGCGCCAGGATGTCGATCACCTCCGGCGTGAACAGCAGCGCCAAGGCCAGCAGCACGATCTGGCTCGCCAGCAGCAGCGTGAAGATGCGGCCGGCGAACAGGCCGGCGCGCTGCGCACCCCCCTGCTCGCGGATGCGCGCATAGGCCGGCACGAAGGCGGCGTTGAAGGCACCCTCGGCGAAAATGGCGCGGAAATGGTTGGGCAGGCGCAGCGCCACGAAGAAGGCGTCGGCCGCCGGTCCCGCGCCCAGCACCGCGGCCAGCATGATGTCGCGGAAAAAGCCGGTGACGCGCGAGAGCAGCGTATAGCCGCCGACCGTGAGGATGCGTTCAATCATCGGTCTGTGCTACCAAAATGAGGCTGACCGCCGCGATCCTGCTGCGATCTTGCTGCGATCTTGCCGATTTGGCCGTATTCAATGCTAGCAATGGTCAGACCGGCCGAACTGGCTTAAGACGATTCTGAGACCGAACATAGAGCCTTAGCCCCCGCATGCCCTCGCCGATCATTCCCGTTCTGCTTGCCGGCGGCGCCGGGACGCGGCTTTGGCCGGTCTCGCGCGACGCCCTGCCCAAGCAATTCCTGCCGCTGGTCGGCGAGCGCTCGAGCTATCAGGAAACGCTGCTGCGGGTGAAGGACAAGATGTTCGCGGCGCCGATCGTCATTACCGGCCCGGATTTCCATTTTTTCGCCCGCCGGCAGGCGGAGGAGGTCGGCGTCGATGTGACGGTGGTGATCGAGCCGATGCGGCGCGATTCAGCCCCGGCCATCGCGGCGGCGACCGCGGTCGCCCGCGCGCGCGATCCGGAGGCCGTGGTGCTGGCGCTGGCGGCCGACCACATCATTCTCGACGTGCCGGAATTCCGTGCCACATGTTTGGCCGGCCGCGCCGCCGCCGAGCAAGGCCAGATCGTCACCTTCGGCATCAAGCCGAGCGAGCCGAAGACCAGCTACGGCTATATCCTGCCGGGCGAAGCCATCGGCGGCGGCGTGCACAAGGTCAAGCGTTTCGTCGAGAAGCCGGACGCCGCCACCGCCAAGAAATATGTCAGCGAAGGCTATCTGTGGAACTCGGGCAATTTCCTGTTCCGCGCCGACGTGCTGCTGTCGGAGCTGACGCGGCTCGAGCCGGAGATGGCGGCGGCGATCGAGGCCGCGGTCAAGAATGCGACCACCGACCTCGGCTTCCTGCGCCTGGCGCCCGACGCCTTCGCGCGCGCGCCGCAGAAATCGATCGACTATGCGGTGATGGAAAAGACCGACCGCGCCGCCGTGGTGGCGGGCAATTTCCGCTGGTCGGACATCGGCAGCTGGGACGCGCTGTTCGACATCACGGCGCGCGACGCGCAAGGCAACGTGCTGCAAGGCCCGGTCGTCACCATGGATGCCAAGAATTGCATCGTGCATTCCGACGGCCGGCTGACCGCGTTGGTCGGCGTCGAGGATCTGGTGGTGGTGAGCACGTCGGACGCGGTGATGGTGGTGCCGCGTGCGCGCGCACAGGAAGTGCGCGAATTGACCGCCAAGCTCAAAGCCGACAAGCGGCCGGAAGCGAGCGTGCACAAGCGCGTGCACCGGCCCTGGGGCTATTACGAGTTGATCGACATGGGCGAGCGCTTCCAGGTCAAGCGCATCGTCGTCATTCCCGGCGGCATGCTGTCATTGCAGAAACACCGCCACCGCGCCGAACACTGGGTGGTCGTGAAGGGCACCGCCGAGGTGACCATCGGCGAGAGCAAACGCGCGGTGCACGAGAACGAGTCGATCTTCATCCCGATCGGCACCGTTCACCGCCTCGCCAATCAGGGGAAAATCCCGCTCGAGCTGATCGAGGTGCAGACCGGCAGCTATCTGGGCGAGGACGATATCGAGCGCATCGAAGATATCTACAAGCGGGAGTAAGTTGGCCGATGACGGGCTTCGACCTTAAAGGGCGCGTTGCCTTCGTCACCGGCGGAAACGGCGGCATCGGTCTCGGCATCGCCAAGGGGCTGGCCGCGGCGGGCGCCGCCGTCGTCATCGCCGGGCGCAACAAGGCCAAGGCGCAAGCGGCGTTGTCGGACTTGCGCGCGCTCGGCGGCAAGGCGGACTTCGCCGAGCTTGATGTGCTGAAGGAAGCCTCGTGCCGGCAGGCCATCGACCGCGCCGCCGGGCAATTCGGGCGCCTCGACATCCTGGTCAATAACGCCGGCACCACGGTGCGCAAGCAGCCGCAGGACCTGACTGCCGCGGACTGGCACCTGGTGATGGACACCAACCTCACCAGCGCCTTCGTGTGCTCGCAGGCGGCCTACCCGCATATGCTCAAGGCCGGCGGCGGCAAGATCATCAGAGCATCGGATCGATGATGTCGATCTTCGCCTCGGCCTATGCCGCGCCTTACGCCGCCAGCAAAGGCGGCATCGTGCAGATGGCGCGGGCGATGGCGGTGGCCTGGGCGAAAGACAACATCCAGGTCAATTGCATCCTGCGCCGGGCTGGATCGACACCGATCTGACGCGCTCGGCGCGCGAGCAGGTGCCCGGCTTGAATGAAAGAGTGCTGTCGCGCACGCCGGCGCAGCGCTGGGGCGCGCCACCGGAGGATGCATTTGCGCGGCTAGTTCGCTCGCGGTGTTTTTGGCGAGCACGCCGCCTCGGATTTCATCACCGGCACCGCAATTCCGGTCGATGGCGGCTATTCGGTCCAGACCTGAAGGCGATAGCGGCGGCTAGACGATCTTCCTTTTCGCCAAATCCTCGATCACGTCGTGCGCGAGGCGCTCGGCGTCCTTGCGGCCGGCTTCCAGGCGGATCTCGGCGATTTTCCGGCGCCTCGTAGGGCTGATCGACGCCGGTGAAATTCTTGATCTCGCCGGCAAGCGCGCGCTTGTAGAGGCCCTTGGGGTCGCGCGCGATGCATTCATCGAGCGGGGTATCGACGAAAATCTCGATGAACTCGCCCTCCGGCAGCAGCTCGCGCACCATGCGCCGCTCGGCGCGGAACGGCGAGATGAACGAGCACAGCACGATGAGGCCGGCGTCGGTCATCAGCTTGGCGACTTCGCCGATGCGGCGGATGTTCTCGACGCGGTCGCCCTCGGTGAAGCCCAGGTCGCGGTTGAGACCGTGGCGGATATTGTCGCCGTCGAGCAGCAGCGTATGCGCACCGCGCGCGTGCAGGCCGGCTTCGACCAGATTGGCGATGGTCGATTTGCCGGCGCCCGACAGGCCGGTGAACCACAGCACCACCGGCTTGTGATGCATCAGCCCGCTGCGCTCGGCCTTGCTGACGGTGATGGCTTGGCTATGGATATTGGTCGCGCGCCGCAGCGCGAAATCGATCATGCCGGCGGCGACCGTCTGGTTGGTATAGCGGTCGATCAGGATGAAGGCGCCGGTGTCGCGGTTGTCGGCGTAAGGATCGAAGGCGACCGGCCGCGCCACCGACAGATTGCAGACGCCGATCTCGTTCAGCGCCAGCGTCTTGGCGGCAAGCTGGGCGAACGTGTTGACGTCGATCTGGTGCTTGAGGCCGGTCACGGTCGCCGCCAGCGTCGCGTTGTTGATCTTCATCAGATAAGAGCGCTCCGGCAGCAGCCGGTCGGCCGACATCCAGATCAGATGCGCGGCGAATTGATCGGCCACCTGCGGGCGCTCGCGCGATGCCGCCAGCATGTCGCCGCGGGCGACGTCGATTTCGTCGGTGAGCGTGACGGTGACGGTATCGCCAGCTTCGGCCCGCATCGACCGCGCCTTGCGCGCCGATGATTTCCTTGATGCGTGTCGTCTGCCCCGACGGCAGCACCGCGATCTCGTCGCCGGCGCTTGACGCTGCCGCCCGCGATCGTGCCGGCAAAGCCGCGGAAATCGGAATTGGGACGGTTGACCCACTGCACCGGCATGCGGAAGGGTTTGGCGGCGCGGTTGTCCTCGACGTCGACGGTTTCGAGGTAGTCGAGCAGATGCGGCCCCGCGTACCAGGGCGTGCGCGCGCTGCGCGAGGAGACGTTGTCGCCGTAGCGCGCCGAGACCGGAATGCAGACGATCTCCTTGAAGCCGAGTTCGGCGGCGAAGGTGCGGAAGCTGTCGGAAATCTGCTCGAACACGGCGCGGTCGAAATCGACGAGGTCGATCTTGTTGACCGCCAGCACCACGTAGCGGATGCCTAAGCAGGCTCGCGATGATGGCGTGGCGGCGGGTCTGCGCCAGCAGGCCCTTGCGCGCGTCGACCAGCAGGACGGCGAGCTCCGAATTGGAGGCGCCGGTCGCCATGTTGCGGGTGTATTGCTCGTGGCCGGGCGTGTCGGCGACGATGAAGGCGCGCTGCTTGGTCGCGAAATAGCGGTAGGCGACATCGATGGAACCGCGCGTGAGCGCGGCCAGGTGATCCTCGACGATCAGGTTCTGCTCATGGAGCAGGCGGCCGATCAGCGTCGATTTGCCGTCGTCGACCGAGCCGCAGGTGAAAAACCGCAGCGTCGGCCGCGTATCGGCGGCAACCGCGCGCGCGGCCGCAGGGCTGGCGACTTGCACCGGCGCGCTCAATCAGAAATAGCCCTCGCACAGCGCTCGGGCGCGCCGGAGGACTTTGCCGGCATTGCAGTATTTTTGGCGGCACCCGCCTCGGACTTCATCACCGGCACCGCAATTCCTGTCGATGGCGGCTATTCGGTCCAGACCTAGGGCGGCGAAGGATTTTGCGGCATCGATGTTATGCAGTGTCTTCATCACGGAACCGATACCTCGAGAGCATATGGAGAGGAGTATGGATATTTTCACAAAATATATTGAATGCAAAGGCGCATGATGGCGATGGCTTCGGCTTCAAGCCGGCGCAGCCGGATATGATGATCGCGCCAGTTCATATTGGAATGGAAGGCAGCTTTCTCGCCTATCACCGCTTCAGCGCGCGGCGGACGGCGTCGATGACGCGGTCCTGGGTCGCTGCGTCGAGATAGGCATGCATCGGCAGGCTGAGCACTTCGGCGGCCAGCATGTCGCTCACCGCGGTGCCGCCCTCGCCCACCGGATAGTGCTTGTAGGCCTGCTGGCGGTGCAGCGGGATCGGATAATAGACGGCGGTCGGCACGCCTTCGGCCTTGAGGCTGGCCGCGACCTTGTCGCGGCGACCGCCGGGGATGCGGATGGTGTACTGCGCCCACACCGAGGTCAGGCCGGCCGGCACCGTCGGGACGGTGACGACATCGGCGAGCTTTTCGGCATAGTAGCGGGCGGCGCGGTCGCGCGCGGCGATCTCGTCGGAGAAAATCTTGAGCTTCTCGATCAGGACCGCGGCCTGGATCGTATCGAGGCGGGACGCCATGCCGATACGGATGTTGTCGTATTTATCGCTGCCCTGCCCGTGCACGCGCAGGCTCAGCAGCGTTTCGGCGAATTTGTCGTCGTCGGTGAACACCGCGCCGCCGTCGCCGTAGCAGCCGAGCGGCTTGGCCGGGAAAAAGCTGGTGGCGGTGGCGTGACCGAAGGTGCCGAGCGGGCGGCCTTTATAGGTGCCACCGAAGCCCTGCGCGGCGTCGTCGAGCACGAACAGATTGGTGGACTTGACGACTTGCGCGATCGCGTCGTGATCCGCCGGCAGGCCGAACAGATCGACCGGAATGACGGCCTTCGGCTTGAGACCGAGGCGCTTGGCGGTCGCGAGCGCTGCGGCAAGCCCCTTGGCGTCGATGTTGAACGTGTCGGCCTCGACGTCGACGAAGATCGGCGTGGCGCCGACCAGCGCCGCCACTTCGGCGGTGGCGCAGAAGGTGAACGAGGGGCAGAACACCGCGTCGCCCGGGCCGATGCCTTGCGCCATCAGCGCCAGCATCAGCGCGTCGGTGCCGCTGGCGCAGGTGACGACGTGGCGCGCGCCGGAGAATTTCGCGAGCTCGGCCTCGAAGGCCTTCACTTCCGGCCCGAGGATGAACTGGCAATGGTCAAGCACGCGCTTAACGGCCACGTCGATGGCGTTGCCGAGACGGCGGCGCTGTGCCGCAATGTCGATGAATGGAATCGGCGGCAAATTGGTGTGCTGGTTCATTGCAAGCCTAGGGAACGTCTGAATTAGCCGGCGACCACGCGCGGCGCCTGGCGATGCGCCGCGGGCGCGGCCCAGGGACGGACCGACAGACAATGGGTGGCAATTTCCAGGCTGGCTACGCCCTCCTCGCCGGTCACCGCCGGCGGCGCGCCGGTGCGCACCGAGCGCAGGAAGGCCAGAAGCTCCGAGCGCAGCGGCTCGGCATGGCCGACCGAGAGATGGCGCATGGAATAGCTGCCGTCGGGCTGGAAGCCGAAACATTCGGTCACCTGGCGCGTCAGCAGGTCGGCCATGATGTATTTGCCGCGCGTGGCGACGGTCACGTTGCGCGCCTTGAACGGCGTGAGCCAATTGGTGTTGATGTGCGCGAGCACGCCCGAGGCGGTGCGGAATTGCAGCAGCGCAATGTCTTCGCGCTCGGCGACCGCGCTGGAGAGCTGCGGCTGCACCTCGACGATCTCGGATTCCGTGAACCAGCGGATCAGGTCGATGTCGTGCACGGCGAGATCGATGACGACGCCGACATTCGACATGCGCGGCGGGAACGGGCCGACGCGGGTGATCGCGATCGAAAGGATGTCTTCGTTCTTGATCGCTTCCTTGATCGTCTCGACCGCCGGATTGAAGCGCTCGACATGGCCGACCATCAGCGTGACGTTGGCGCGGGCCGCCGCCTCGATGATCTCGCGGCCTTCTTCGACGGTCGATGAAATCGGCTTTTCCACCATCACATGCACGCCGCGGGCGATGCAGGCGAGCGCGATATCGTGGTGGAGATGGGTCGGGGCGGCGATGGTGACGGCGTCGACATCCGAGATCGAGCAACTCGGACACTTCGCCGACGGCCTTGCAGCCGAGCGTGCGGGCGACGAAATCGGCCTGCTTGCGGTCGGGATCGGCGACGCCGACCAGTTCGGCGCCCGGCAGTCCGGCGAAGACGCGCGCATGATTGCTGCCCATGACGCCAACGCCGATGACGCCGACACGCAACGAACGCCCCGCGTCCGGATTTACCGATTGGGTCATGTTGTTAACGATACCCCCAGACCGCAACACTTGGTCCGGCCATCCCTAGCACGCTCGCACTGGGCACGCGACCACTGCAGGAAAAGACGGTGAACACGTTTTGATTCAAAGCGTTACAACGTCGCGCCGGCCGCGTTTACGCTATTCGGCCGCCCGCGAGGCCGGCACCGCGAGCCGAAGACCCGCGGCAATGGCGTCTTCACGAAACGATTTCACCGCCGCCAGCGACAGTTCGGCGTCGGTCTTGCTGCCGATCAGAGGAAGTTTCTTGAGCACGTCGGCCGGCGCGGTGATGATGTGGCAGCCCATCGCGTCGGCTTCGACCACGTTGAACACCTCGCGGGTCGACGCCCAGATGATCTCCACGCTGCGGGTCTTGCGCGCGCGCGCAATGGCGTCCTGCATGATCGGCCGGTAGTCGATGCCGAAGTCGGCGAGACGGCCGGCGAACACCGACACGCAGCTCGGCGCGCCGTCCTTGAGCGCCTCGACCGCGCGGGCGACCTGGTCGGGCGTGAAGATGGCCGTCATGTTGATCTTGACGCCGTCGTGCGACAGCGCGCGCACGGCGTCGAACAGCGGCTCGCCGCGCGTGTTGGTCACCGGCAGCTTGACGTAGACGTTCTTGCCCCAGGCCGTGATGACGCGCGCCTGCGCGACCATTTCCGGAATGTCGTCGGAGAACACCTCGAACGAAATGTGGCGGTCCGGCACGGCGGCGACCAGATCGCGCGCGTAAGCTTCGTAGTCGCTGACGCCGGCCTTCTTGAGCAGCGACGGATTGGTGGTGAAACCGGCGATCCAAGGCTGCTTCGCCATCTCGACGATTTGCGCCTTGTCGGCGCCGTCGGTGAACAGCTTAACCTTCAGCTTTGCCAGCGTGGGAGCGGTCATGGGGTGCTATCTTCCGTCGTCATGCGGCCAATATAAGGCCGCGGCCGGCGCGATCAAAAGGCCGAACGCGACTTATCACAAGGGCGCAGGCCGCGCCTTGACATCTTATTCGCGAAACGGCAACCGAGGGCGCGCGGGAACAGCGTCAATTCCGGTCCGGAGAAGCAATGCGCAAGGCGCTTGCCCTTATCATCAAGGCGGCCGTCTCCGGACTGCTTCTGTATTTTGCGCTTGGCCGCGGTCGATATCGGAACCGTCAAGGCGCGCCTCGGCCAGATCGACGCCGCCTGGGTTGCGCTGGGACTGCTGGTGCTGGTGGCCCAGCTGGCGGTCGTCGCGGTACGCTGGCAGCAGATCGTGATCCGCTGCGGCTCGTCCCTGCAGGTCGGCGCAGGCATTCCGCATCAGCATGATCGCGGGCTTTTTCAATCAGACGCTTCCTTCGAGCGTCGGCGGCGACGCCATCCGCATCTGGCTGCTCGCCAAGCAGCCGACTGGCGCACGGCCGCCTATTCGGTGTTGCTCGACCGCGTCATCGGCGTCGTCGCGCTGGCCTGTCCTGGTCGTCGTCTGCCTGCCGTGGACGCTCGCGCTCATCAGCAATCCGGTCGGACGCGGCGCCTTGCTGCTCATCGGATTTGGCGCCATCGCCGCGCGGACTGGTTTTCATCGCCTTGGCGTGGGAGCGCTTGCACATCCTGCAACGCTGGTCGCCGACGCGTCACCTGGCGGCCGTGGCCAAGGTCGCCACCACGATCCTGCGCACGCCGCGCGCGTTCGTGCCGATCTTCGCGCTCTCCATCATGATCCACCTGCTGACGGCGCTGGCGGCCTGGTGCGCGGCCCGCTCGGTCGGCACCAACCTGTCGCTGCTCTACTCGCTGTTCCTGGTGCCGCCGGTCGTGCTGGTCACCGTCGTTCCGATTTCGATCGCCGGCTGGGGCGTGCGCGAAAGCGCGATGATCGCGGCGTTCGGCTATGCCGGTCTGGCGCAGAGCGACGGCTTGATCGTGTCGTTGCTGTTCGGCGCCGGCTATCTGGTGCTCGGCATCGTCGGCGGCCTGGTCTGGATCATCACCGCCGAGCGGAGCGAGCGCCCGTCAAAGGCGATGATAGGCGCGATACCATTCGACGAAGCGGGCGACGCCGTCCGCGATCGGCGTTGACGGCCGGCGCGCGCTGCTCAGGCAACATTTTCGAGATACCATGCATAGGTTTTGCGCAGACCTTCTTCGAGGCCGATGCGCGGACGCCACCCCATCGAATGCAGCAAGCTTGAATCCATTAATTTGCGCGGGGCGCCGTCCGGCTTTGATGCGTCAAAGCGAAGCCGCCCCTCAACGCCGACCACCTGCATGACCATCTCAGCGAGTTCGCGGATCGTGACATCAGAGCCAGTACCGACGTTAATGTGGCTTTCGTCTGAGTAATGGCGCAGCAGAAATACCAACGCATCGGCAAGATCGTCGACGTCAAGAAACTCGCGTCGAGGCGCGCCGCTGCCCCAAACCTCGACTTCTCCCGTTCGGGCCAACTTCGCAGCATGCGCCTTGGCGATCAGCGCCGGAATGACATGGGACGAGGCCAAATCGAAATTGTCGGCAAGGCCATAGAGATTGGTCGGCATCGCCGAGATGAAATCGCAGCCGTACTGCCGGCGGTACGCGCGGCACAGCATGATGCCGGCGATCTTAGCGACGGCGTACCATTGGTTGGTCGGCTCGAGCGGACCGGTGAGCAGGGCATCCTCGCGCATCGGCTGAGCTGCGAGCCGCGGATAGATGCAGGACGAGCCGAGAAACAGGAGCTTTTCGACCCCGATCTGGCGTGCCGCCTCGATGATGTTGGTTTCGATCACCAGATTGTCGTAAAGGAAATCGGCGGGCCGTGTATCGTTGGCGACAATGCCGCCGACGGTCGCCGCGGCAACGATCACCACCTGAGGATTTTCCTTATGCATCCAGCGCTCGACTGCATCCTGGCGGCGCAGGTCGAGGGCTTCCCGTCCAACCGTGATGATTTCGCAATCCTCGCTGCTCAACCGGCGCACAACGGCGCTGCCGACCATGCCGCGATGTCCCGCAACCCAGATGCGGCGGCCTCTCAGATCGAATATCGGCCTTTGACCGTTCATGCCTGAGCGTCGAGCCCGACGAGCTTGAGGTCGCTGTGCACCATTTCGGCGACCAGTTCCTCGAAGGTCATCCGCGGTTTCCAGCCAAGCCGGGCGCGGGCCTTGCTGGCATCGCCGAGCAGGATGTCGACCTCGGTCGGGCGGAAATAGCGGCGTCGACCTTGACCAGCACCTCGCCGCTGGTCGCATCGATGCCGACCTCGTCGCGCCCTCGCCGCGCCAGTCGATGCGGCGGCCGACCACGGCGAAGGCCCGCTCGACGAATTCGCGCACGGTATGCGCCTCGCCGGTCGCCAGCACGTAGTCGTCCGGCTTGTCCTGCTGCAGCATCATCCACATGCCCTCGACATAGTCGCGGGCATGGCCCCAGTCGCGCTTGGCATCGAGATTGCCGATGAACAGCTTGTCCTGCTGGCCGGCCTCGATCGCCGCCACCGCGCGGGTGATCTTGCGCGTGACGAAGGTCTCGCCGCGGATCGGGCTCTCGTGATTGAACAGGATGCCGTTCGAGGCATGGATGCCGTAGGCCTCGCGGTAGTTCACCGTGATCCAATAGGCGTAGAGCTTGGCGGCGCCATAGGGACTGCGCGGCGCGAACGGCGTGGTCTCGTTCTGCGGGGATTCGGTGGCGTTGCCGTAGAGCTCCGAGGTCGAGGCCTGATAGAAGCGCACGCGCTTCTCCATGCGCAGGATGCGGATCGCCTCCAGCAGCCGCAGCGTGCCGAGCGCGTCGGCATTGGCGGTGTATTCCGGCGTCTCGAAGCTCACCTGCACGTGGCTTTGCGCGGCGAGATTGTAGATTTCGGTCGGCTGCGTCTCCTGCATCAGGCGGATGAGATTGGTGGCATCGGTCATGTCGCCGTAGTGCAGGAAGAAGTTCGTGCCTTCGCTCATGCGGATCGACATAGAGATGATCGACGCGCTGGGTGTTGAGCGAGGACGAGCGGCGCTTGACGCCGTGCACGACGTAGCCTTTCGCCAGCAGCAATTCGGCGAGATAGGCGCCGTCCTGACCGGTGATGCCGGTGATCAATGCAACCTTGTCGGCCATGTCTTGTCCAGTCTCGCTAGTCGCTTGCTTCGTCACAGGCGATGATAGGCGCGATACCATTCGATGAAGCGCGCGATGCCGTCGGCGATCGGCGTCGCCGGCTTGAAATCGACCTCGCGCATCAGGTCGTCGACGTCGGCATAGGTCGCCGGCACGTCGCCCGGCTGCATCGGCAGCAGTTCGCGCTTGGCCTTTTTGCCGATGGCCTGCTCCAGCAGGCGCACGACCTCCAGCAGCTCGACCGGATTGTTGTTGCCGATGTTGTAGACGCGCCAGGGCGCCGCGCTCGAGCCGGGATCGGGCGCTATCGCCCGACCAGTTCGGATCGCCGGCCGGCGCGCGCTCGACCAGCCGCACGATCGATTCCACCACGTCGTCGACATAGGTGAAGTCGCGCCGCATGTTGCCGTGATTGAACAGCTTGATCGGCTCGCCCGCCATGATCGCCTTGGCGAACAGCCACATCGCCATGTCGGGCCGCCCCCACGGCCCGTAGACCGTGAAGAAGCGCAAGCCCGTGGTCGGCAAGCTGAACAGATGCGCATAGGCATGCGCCATCAGCTCGTTGGCCTTCTTGGACGCGCCGTAGAGGCTGAGCGGATGATCGACGTTGTCGTGCACGGAAAACGGCATCTGCGTGTTCGAGCCGTAGACCGACGACGACGAGGCAAACAGCAGATGCCGGCAGCCGTTGTGCCGGCAGCCTTCGAGGATATTGGTGAAGCCGATCAGGTTGGAATCGACATAGGCGTGCGGATCGATCAGCGAATAGCGCACGCCGGCCTGCGCGCGCGAGATGCACCACGTACGGGAAACGATGCTCGCGCGAACAGCGCGGCCATGCCGGCGCGGTCGGCGAGATCGAGCTTGACGAAGCGGAAGCCCGGCAGCTTTGCGAGCTCGGCCAGCCGCGCGTCTTTCAGCTTCGGATCGTAATAGGCATTCAGATTGTCGAGGCCGACCACGGCGCGGCCGTTCTCCAGCAGCCGCCGCGCGACATGAAAGCCGATGAAGCCGGCCGCGCCGGTGACGAGAATCGGATTGCGTGCTCACAGCCGCCACAGATCGATCCCCTCCGGCTTTTGCGCGCGATCGAGCTTCGACTTGACGTCGAGCACGATGCCCTCCCCGCCCTTGAGCAGCTTGCGCGATCAAGCGGCCAGCCCTCCGCTCACATAGTCCTTGTGGGCGACGGCAAGGATGACGGCGTCGGCCGGCTTGCAGCGACTCGAACGGCGTCAAGCGTAATGCCATATTCGTGCGCGGTCTCGTCCGGCAACGCGATCGGATCATGCACCTGCACGGCGACGCCGACGCGGCCCAGCTCGCGCACGATGTCGATGACCTTGGAATTGCGGATGTCGGGCACGTTCTCCTTGAAGGTCATGCCGAGGATGGTCACGGTCGGCTCGCTGCAGCCGCGCTGCAGCAAGGCGCGCATGCATTCGCGCGCCACCCGCTCGCCCATGCCGTCGTTGATGCGGCGGCCGGCCAGAATGATTTCCGGATGATAGCCGGCTTTTTCGGCGCGATAGGTCAGATAGTACGGATCGACGCCGATGCAGTGGCCGCCGACCAGCCCCGGCTCGAAATGGCTGGAAATTCCATTTGGTCGCCGCGGCCGCCAGCACGTCGCCGGTGTCGATGCCGAGCTGATGAAAGATCGCCGACAGCTCGTTCATGAAGGCGATGTTGAGATCGCGCTGCGTGTTCTCGATCACCTTGGCGGCCTCGGCCACCTTGATCGAGGGCGCGCGATGAATGCCGGCCGTCACCACCGAGCCGTAGACGTCGGCGACGATATCGAGCGTGCGCGCATCCTGCGCCGACACCACCTTGATGATGGTCTCGAAGCGATGCTTCTTGTCGCCGGGATTGATGCGCTCGGGCGAATAGCCGACGGTGAAATCGCGCCCGCCTTGAGGCCGGACGCCTTCTCCAGAACCGGCACGCAATCCTCCTCGACCGCGCCGGGATAGACCGTCGATTCATAGACGACGATGTCGCCGCGCTTGAGCACGCCGCCGACGGTCGCGCGAGGCCGCCAGCATCGCGCCGAGATCGGGCCGGCGCGCAGCGTCGATCGGCGTCGGCACGGTGACGATATAGAAGTCCGACGCGGCGATGCGCGCGGGCTCTGACTTCGAAGCGCAGGTTCGCCTGCGACAGATCGTCCGTCTCGACTTCGCGCGTTCGGTCGATACCGCGACGCAGCTCCGCGACACGGCCCTCGACTGATGTCGAAGCCGATCAACGGCCACGCCCGACCGCGCGAACGCCACTGCGACCGGCAGCCCGACGTAGCCAAGCCCGATCACGGCGATCTTTCGGTCATGCCCCATTCGAAATCCGTTTCTAAATGCCCAATCAGGCCCCGTGTTTAGCCGCCGTTCGATGCCAAGAGCAATAGCTCCCCGCGTTAACCTTCCTGGCAGCCCTTGCCGGACTCGGACGATACATCGTATCGATACGGCAATTTACTAAGCTCTCGAGCGAGGAGGACGGATGAAAAACGGCACGCGGGCGCCGGAGTCTTCAACTGAGACGGATTCTGTTGAAGCCCACGACATTGATCCCGCGCAAAAGCGCCGAGGGTTTTCGGCGCGCAAACGACTTCTTCTCGAGCAGGCAGAAAAGCTCGCGGCCGAGCGCGATTATTGGGCGAAGCGCCATTCCTTTTTCTACGATGAGGAATGGCGCTACCTGCGATTTCTTATCCCGCCGCAAAAGCGCGTTCTCGACCTCGGCTGTGGCAATGGGCATCGTCTCGCCGCGCTCGAACCTTCCTACGGCGTCGGCGTCGATTTCAGTCCCGCAAAAGTCGCCTACGCGGCCGGCACCTATCCGCATTTGAACTTTCTTTGCGACGACGTAGAAAATTTGAAAAAGACGCCAGTTTTCGACGAACCGTTCGACGTCATCGTCATGTCCGACACGATCGGATCGCTCGACGACTGCCTCGCGACATTCCAAGAGCTTGCACCAATATTGCAATTCGGAAACCCGTCTCGTCGTCTCGTACTATACGCGGATATGGAATCCGTTATTGATTCTCTACAGCAATCTCGCGGCGGGACGACGCTTCGTTCACCGCAACTGGCTGTCGAGCCAAGACATCGCCAACCTCTTGCAGCTCGCCGATTTCGACGTGATCAAGCGAGAATGGAGAATGCTCTCGCCCTTTTCGATGTTCGGGTTGGGGCGCTTAATCAATCGCTTTGTCGCGACGTTGCCGGTCATTCGAAAGCTCTGCATGCGCAATTATGTGATCGCGCGCCTGCGCCCTAAACCGGCGAGCGCTCCTCTTTCGGCGTCCATTGTGGTGCCGTGCCGAAACGAGCGCGGCAACATAAAAGCCGCCGTGGAGCGCATTCCGCGCTTCTGCCCGCGGATCGAAATCATTTTTGTCGAGGGTGGCAGCACTGACGGCACGTGGGACGAGGTGCAACGGATCAAACGCGCATATCCCCAATACGACATCAAAGCGGTCCAGCAGAACGGCAAGGGCAAAGGCGACGCTGTGCGCAAGGGATTTGCCGAGGCCAGCGGCGATGTCCTGATGATTCTCGACGCCGATCTCACGATGCCGCCGGAAGACCTACCGAAATTCTACGACGCGCTACTTTCCGGCAAGGGCGAGTTCATCAACGGGTCGCGGCTGGTCTACCCGATGGAAAAGCTGGCAATGCAGTTCTTGAACCTGCTGGCCAATTACGTCTTCGCCATTTTATTCACGTATCTTTTGAACCAGCGCTACACCGATACGCTGTGCGGCACTAAAGTTCTGCGCCGCCGGCGACTACCAGGCCATCATCGCAAACCGGTCGTATTTCGGCGAATTTGATCCGTTCGGCGACTTCGATCTGATCTTCGGCGCAGCCAAACTCAACTTGAAGACCGCCGAGGTGCCGATCCGTTACGTCGCGCGCGAATACGGAGAAACGAACATCTCGCGCTTCCGGCACGGCTTGCTGCTGCTGCGCATGGTCTTTTTCGGCTTCATGAAGTTGAAAGCGATCTAGTTCTTCGACTGGAACGCGCCGAATATCACCCCGGCCGGAAGGGAAATCGTCCAATTCGCCAATGTGCCAGGAACCGGCAATTGCAAGCCGTAGGTCTGCGCGATGCGGCTCGCCAATGTCGCGACATCGGCCGGGAATAGAAACGGCCGGATTTTGCGGCAAACGAAGGCCTGCCGCTCAAAATAAGCCTCAAGGGTCTTCGGCGAAAAATACCAAAGATGCTCCAACAGATAGCAATTCCACTTTTCGCCTGAAAGTCTGGCGGCGAGACTTGCGACGTTGGGAACCGTGCAGAAAAACCAGCCGCCCGGCTTGATCAAGCTTCGCAAAGTCGCAATGTCGGCGTCGAGCTCAGGCAGGTGCTCAACCACGTCCCACGCCGTGACAAAATCGAATGAGGCCGGTTTTAGCACTCCATCGCGGACGGCGGTGTTGAGGCTGCTCAAAATGATACGGCCATCCTTCGAATACTCCGCTGGAACTTCGCCCGAGCGTAGCTCCAGACCAACACTTTCATAGCCCGTCATGCAATCGAGGAACTCGCCTCCGCCACAGCCGAAATCAAAAAACCGCCCGGCGGGGACAAAATTCCGAACCAGATTTGCAAGCTTTCCATATCGCGCGGCTGTCGCGCGGCTTCGACCCGCCGGCTTTTCGACCGATGCGACGTGCCGGTAAATCTGCTCGTATTCCACGGCGGTGAATTGCGGCGACGTTAACACGAAGCCGCATGTGTCGCAGCGCACGATGCGGCCGTGAACAGCCTTCTGCCGGTCGGTTAGAAAATACTGAGCTGCTTGCGCCGCGGTGCCAAAGAATTCGTTGGCGAACACTTCGGCAAAGCCAACATTGCGGCACACTGGGCACTGAGACACATCGATCATGTGACGGGCTGTCGAGATCGTTATGGCGTCGGAAGTTTCTGCGTGTCGCGCAAATAGTGCGCGTTCAATCGCCGGACAACTGAATAAATAAGAATGTAAAAGTACCAATACAGATAGTTGCGAATCCACTTGAAGAGCTTGAAGTTCGATTTTCCAGCGGCGCGATTGCGATTGACTGTCGGCACCTCCGTCAGTCGATAGCCGAGTATATACGCCTTGGCAATCAGCTCCATTGTCACTTCGAATCCGCCGCTGCTGCGAATGTGAATGTTATCGAGAACTTCTTTTTTATACATGATGAAAGCATTCGTCATGTCGTGTATCGGAAGCTTGGCAATCTTCTGCAACGATAAATTGGCGATCAGAGAGAGCAGATATTTGATATAGGGCCCGCCAACTTTGCGGCCGCCAGCGCAATAGCGCGACCCTACGACAAGATCGTAACCCTCCAGCATCTTTTCGCGCATTAGGGCGATTGTCTCGGGCGTGTCCGAAAGATCTGCCATGATCGGCACGACATAGCGTGTCTTGGCGACATTGAAGCCGGTGCGGAAGGCGTTAATGACGCCGCTGCCCCCGGTGTTGCGGACGAAGGCGACCGTGGCATCGATCGCAAGAACCTCCTCGCGCTTCGTTAGGGTCTGGTCGCTGTCGTGATCATAGATGATGACAATCTGATGCGGGATGCGCAGCGTGGCGTTCACCTCGCGGACAAAGGGGACGATGTTTTTTTCTTCTTCATAGACAGGAACGACGAGCGTGATCTCGACCTCGGTTTCGGCGGCGGTCGTTTGATTTCGGGCCCTCGTTGACAGGCGGACTCAAGTCGCTATTCTCACGCATCCATGCCACCTGCAAACGCGAATTTTACTTTCATATAATGCTTCTGGTCGGGAGTCATCTTGGCCATTTGCGTAGCAAGATCTGCACGCTTTTATCGAAACCATACTCTGGCTTTGTCGTTGCGACCGCTATCGGATTGATTGCAGCGGTTCTGCTGATTGGGAATCTCATATTTGGAACTCGATTGGTCTCACACTTGGCGATTAATCGGATTCCCGGGTATCGCCTTGCCGCCTTTCTTTGACCTATGGGTCGTGCTCGACAGTGCGGCAAAGTGCGCGGAACCCGGCAACATCTATCCATATGTGGACGCGCCGTGCCATCCGTGGGGACGCTTTAATTATCCGCCGGTTTGGCTGCTTCTGGGCAAGCTCGGCGTTAGCGGCCAGGATACCGCAGCAATCGCGCTGCCTTTCGAATTGGCGGCCATCGTACTTTTTGTCATCATCATGCGTGGTCGGTCGATTTGGGCTGGCCTGCTCGCTTTGCTTCTGGCGTTGTCGCCATCCGTGATCCTTGGTTTTGAACGCGCTAATGTCGACATCCTCGAATGGGATTTGATGTGCGCGGGCGGACTTCTCTTTCGCGAAGGGCGCGCGATCCGGGCGTTCGGAACATTTGTGCTTTTGGCCGCGGGAATTGTGCTTAAATTTCTGCCGGCGTTCTGCTGCACGCTATTCATACGGTTACGAGCGACGTCGATGGCCGTCGCGGTGCTGCTTGTAGCGTTCACCTTGGAATACGTCTACGTCATTTCCGATGTGATGGCGGTCATCCGGCGGACGACCCCCATATCGCCGTTTGTATCCTATGGATATCCGGTGATTTTCGACCGCATCGAGCACGTCTATGCGCCACGCCTGGGTCTCGATGTTGCGGGTCTTGCGACCTCCTACGTCCCTATTTTCACTGTCGCCGCGGTGATTGTGATTGCGACTGCGGTTGCATTTTATCTTTGGCGCAGGAAGGTCCGCACTGGCTTGATAGCGGACAGCAGCACCGGGATCCTCTTTCTGTTCGGCAGCGGCGTGTTCTGCGGCACGTTCTTGCTCGGCACCAATTACACCTATCGTCTGATCGTATTGCTGCTGTGCTTGCCGCAAGTCCTCGATTGGATCGAAGGCACCCAATCAAGAATCCTCGGCTACGTCATATTCTGTTCCAGCGTCGTGTCCATGTGGCTCAAGTTTCATCCCGAACTGACGTTCCACATCAACCAGATCACCGATTGGATTCTGTTTGGCGTTTTGACGGAAACTCTCGTATTCAATGTCCTGCTATCCCTTCAGAAGATTCAGCAGTCGAGGGACAGATCTATTTTTGATTCGACGTCCACTGCCACGCCAGATGGTGGCGCGATGCGGGACCAACGATAACGATGAACGGCGACATGGACCGGCGGGCTACTGTGGCGAAAACCACTTTGCTATGGGTCTTCCTTTTAGCGCTGCTAGTGCGCTGGATTTACGATCTCGCGCTCTTCAGCGGCATGGGGGAAGCCGGGCTGATGGGCGTCGATTCCGATACTTACCTCGGGCACGCTCAAACGTTTGCCTGCGTCGCTGGCCAACGGCACGGTCACCGGATGGCAATGGTTTGGCTCGACCCCGTTCATCATGCCGTTGTTTCGTTGGCTTCTGACTCTGCACGTTTTGTGTTTTGGTGCGTCGGCTTCGCTGAGCTTCGTCTTAATGCAAGGCATGATGGACGCAGCGGTGTGCGTCTTGGTCGCGCATGCTTGCCGCGGGACTCAATCCACGTTGGGCAATTCCGGCGGGGGTGGCTGCGGCTATTAACCCGACCCAGATTGTGGTCGCGGGCCTTCTGTACACTGATACGATGTTCTTATTGTTTACCGCCCTTTTTTTGCTCGCATCCGTTCGTTGGCTGGCGCGGCCGACATTCGCGGCTGCGATCGCGCTCGGGGTTGGGCTTGGAGGCGCGCTGTTCACGCGAGTGCTGATCGCCCCATATGCGATTGCATTGATTGCCTTCCTACTGTTGGCATCCGCGCTGACGCGCAAGCTCCGCCGTGTCGAGTTGGCGCAAATGTGTGTCGCCGGCGGAATTTTTGCCGTTTGTCTCGGCTCGCTTCTCGTCAACAACGCGGTGCGTTTTGGCTCGTGGTCGTTATCGGCCCAAACGGGCGTCCACATGGCTTTCTGGGTGGTTCCACTCGTTGAGGAGGCACACGATGGGACGCCTTGGAAGCAAAGCTACGATGCGCTCTGGCAAAAGGCGCGGAAGGAATTCGGCCCTGAACCCGATGACCTGTTCGAGCGGTCGCGGCAGTATCGGAAGCTCGCCGGCGAGGAATTGGCTAAGTTCAAATTCGCCGACTTCGCAAAGGCCTGGTTGAACGGCGCCATCGTCAATATTGGATCACCCGGCATTATTCTGTCGCCGCCCATCTCCGCTTTGCCGCGCACGGGATTCTACGGTACGCAAGCGACATCGTTCGCCGATAAAGTCAAAAGCTTCGTTTTTTCGGCCACTAACCCGATCTACGCTTGGTTTCTCATAGCCGGACTTGTCGGCGTCGCCGCCGTCCGATTGATCGAATTGGTGGGCGTCGTGCAGCTGATCAAGTTGCGAATTCCGCTTGCGGTCGTCGGGGTGTTGCTGAGCTGGTGCATCTACATTCTTCTGGTCAATGGGCCAGTCGGGTCGCCAAAATATCGGCTACCGATGGAGCCGGTCTTTGTTGTGCTCACCGCCGCCGGCTGGACTAAAATGATGGAGTGGCGCGCTAGACGCGCGCAGACTTGATACCGTCAGGGGCACCATCGCTCGCGCCAAGCCTGGAACATCAAGATATTCCAGAGTTGATATTGATGATTATGCCTTTGCGATAAATGCTGCTGCCAGGCTTCACGGATGGGCTTGGGATCGAAAATTCCTTCGCGGCGCAGTCGCCCTTCGTCGATCAACTCTTCGGCCCAATCGCGCAACGGGCCACACAGCCACGCCCCGATAGGAACGCCAAATCCCATCTTCGACCGTTCGAACAGATGCGGCGGAACGTAACGCGACAGCAATTCACGCAGCACCAGCTTTCCGCGTCCGTCGCGCAGCAATAGCGACCGCGGCAACGTCCAAAAGAATTCGATCACACGGTGATCGAGGAGCGGACATCGAACCTCGAGGGCGACCGCCATGCTTGCTCTATCAACTTTGCACAGAATATCGTCCGGCAAATATGTCGCCATATCAAGATACTGCATGCGTCCGACGACGGATGGCATTTCGTTGAGCAAGTTGTTGTCGTCCAGCAGATACTTTGGCTCGGCGCGATCAAGCAGCACGCGCTTCGGATCGGGCCATTGCGATACCAGCGCGCGGTAAACCTGATCCGGATTGGCCGCATCGAGCAGCGCTGTGAATTTATGTGCCTTGTCGCCGGGATGCGCTGGCCGTCGTGCCTGCGGCAAGAGAGCACCAACCGCATCCCAGGACTGCACTGGAATAGCCCGGATCATAGACCCGAGAAGAGCTCGGAGGTGGGCCGGCAAATGACGCAGGCGCGGCCACCAGCGCATCACTTCGAAGTGCCGGACGTAGCCGGCCGCGATTTCATCTCCGCCATCGCCCGAAAGAGCGACCGTGACGTGGCGGCGCGCCATTGCCGAGACCAAATGTGTAGGAATTTGGGAAGAGTTGGAAAACGGCTCGTCGTACCATTCCGGCAGTTTGGGGATCACATCGAGAGCTTGCTGCGGTGTCACGATCGCTTCCGTATGGTCGGTGCCGAGGTGACGGGCAACCGCGGCGGCGTAGCCGGATTTGTCGTACTGTTTTTCGCTGAACCCAATCGAGAACGTATGCACCGGCTGCGACGACTGTGCCTGCATGAGCGCTGCGATCAGCGACGAATCGATGCCGCCAGACAGAAAAGCGCCGAGCGGAACGTCCGACAACATCCGCTGCTGGACGGCGACACGCAACAAGCGATCGGTTTCGTCGGCGGCCTCCCGAAGGTCGATCGATCGTGGCGATGCAAGCCCTGCCGCTGCGATGCCGCGCAGGTTCCAATATATCTTGCGCTCGACCGAGCCGTCGGACCGCAGGCGGACGAGTTCGCCAGGCGCGACTTTCTGCACGTTCGTAAAGACGCACAGCGGCGACGGGATGTAGGAAAACCGTAGATAGGCGGCGATCGCGTCGTGATTGAGTTCGCGTCCGGACGCCGGACTATGTGTCAGCGCTTTGAGCTCGGAGCCGAAGGCGACAATTGAGCCATTGCGCGCCCAGAATAAAGGTTTTTTTCCAACCCGGTCCCTAACCAAAGTGAGGGTGCGTTCTGTGCGATCCCATAGCGCAAACGCAAACATGCCGACCATACGCTGAAGCGCCTGCTCCACCCCCCAGGTCACAAATGCGGCGAGCATAACCTCGGTATCGGACGTGCTGCGAAATTTGCTGCCCCTGGTCTCCAGCTCGCGGCGTAAATCCGGCGAGTTGAATATCTCGCCATTGTAGGTGACGACGAAGCGATCATCGGCGCTGGCCATCGGTTGCGCCCCGGCAGCCGACAGATCGAGAATGGAGAGGCGCCGGTGGCCGAGTCCGACGCCTGCTTCAGGATCGGTCCAAATCCCCGAACCGTCGGGACCGCGATGCGCGAGCGAGCGGGTCATCGCGTCGGTCACCGCGTGCAGGCGGTCGGCGGCCATGCCGCCGCGATCCCACAGGCCCGCTATTCCACACATTGGAAGGTTCTCATGATCAGCGTCGGCGCGGCTGCGCTCGTGCCTAGACCGCTTTTTTCTTACGTTAAGAGATGCTTGTCGAGCGCCAGATGCTCGAAGCCGCACCGCAAGAAGACGTCAATGGCGTCGGAAGGCGAATAAACGATCGGCTCACCGTGAATATTGAACGACGTATTTAGAAGTCCGCCGCGGCCCGTGCGCTCTTCAAATGACGTCAACAGCCGGTGATAGCGAGAATTCATCGCCGCGGTGACAACCTGCGGCCGGATCGTATGATCGCGCGGATGCATGGCCGCCTTTAGATCGGCAGCGGCCTTTTCCGTCCCTTGATATGCGAGCATCATGAAATACGGCTGCAGACCTTTGGGGTCGGCCATGTAACGGCCGGCGCTTTCGGCACGGATGGTGCCTCACAGATTCTTGACGGGTATTCCCCCACTGATGGACTAAAAAAGAAAGCTTCCTCGCGTTCGGTCTCGCTATAGTGTTTTTTTCCTTGGCATCAAACGTGTTTTTTACACCATTACCTATCTTTTTCGCCCAAAACCTCGGTCTCCCTGCAAACATGATTTTTATGATTTATATGTTAAATTCAGTAGGCGCAATCGTGGGTTACTCTCTTGTCAAACGAAGATCGACGTTTATAGACTCGAAAAAGCAGATCCGCAGAATTGTGATTCTCAGAAGTGCATTAATCTTTCTCTTAGTTGCAGCCACTCAAATAGCCTTTGCTACAACTTTTTTTGCTGCACTCGTCATGGTGCTTCTGAATCTTGGTTACGCAGTCTACTACATCCTCATGATTTCACTCGCTATGGAGCTTATCCCCGATGGAAAAGCCGGCATTTTCGATGTCCTCACAGGTTTAGGCGCGGCATCAGGGTCTTTGCTAGGGCCTTTTCTCGCGCAAACGCTAGGTGTTCCTTCCCCAATTCCTAATCGCTTGCGCCATCTTCCTTTTAGCATATGCAATTCTAAAAATTTTCACCTAAGAAATTCTCACAAAAAACGCCAAACTAAAAAAATTTGTCCACATTCAACTTGCACTCACGCACTTACTCGCAAACACGCACGTTAATTGGGCGGGCGCTATTACGCTAGCGGTTTTTCTTGAGCCTTTGAAAGGCGCGGTATTCTAATGGACGGGTCAACTAGCAATTGTTGATCTTGGATTTGTCTTACGTAGGTAACAACTTCCTTGAGGCTGAACGGAAGATAAACTGGCTTTGCTCCTGTCCCGTATAGATTGAACCCGGTTCTCGATTGCACGAGAAAAGCCCCAAGACCGATTGACATCGAAGCAACCAAGAGTACTGGAAGTATAAGGGGCCAGGTGTTTGCAGAGGAAAATATGTTTTCAAGGTGTGAAAGAAACTCACTATTTAGGATGACTTTCCAAAGCGGACTAAGGAGCCATACGAGGGCAGGAAGGAATCCAGCCGCGAGAGTCCCCCAAGCGTACCGCCTCGAATGTTCAATGCTCTGGATGTTGCCATAAGGCACCTCGGTTGTTTTCCTTGAAAAGCGACCATGCTTAATGAATAGACGCCTTTCGGTGGCAATTGCAACCCAACTTCCACTTTTCCAAGTCCTTACCACATTTTCAGGTTCAATGAGCGTTCCGCGAGTTTCGAGTGGCAACTGAATAAGACCATTCTCTTTAAGCAACTCATTGGTTATTGCATCGTTTAGTTTCCTAATTGCTCTTGAACAGGTGAGTTCGCTGCCTTTTTCTTTGGCATTTGCTGAAAGTTGACTCCACAAATCTGAATCGTCAATCAGACTCTCTAAAGCTTTTGCTGCACCCTCAAAATCTCCTGGACCGTTGACATGTATGCCTTGTTTGCCGTTTTGAACAAGCCATGATTGACCTCCAACGCCTGAGGTCACGACTGGAACGCCTTGGTACATAAATTCAATTTGGGTTAACCCTAACGCCTCAATTTGACTTAGTAGAATATTTGCATACGAAGACTTGATAAGTAGAACTTTGTCCTTATCCTCTATTTCGCCCAAATAAGTCACGTTTGGCAGAAGACTTGTTTCTTTCTTTACTCTTTCGGCATATTCCGGATCACCTCTGCCAGCTATCACGAAGTGAATGTCACTTCTGAATTTCAGAATTTTGGCGACCTCTAAACGCCCAAGGCGTTTTTCCGTTCCTCCAATGTTCCCAAATACGTTACGAGTTTAATGCCCATTCTGGTATTTTATGCTGTTTGAAGAACTGGTATGGGTCAACTGTGGCATAACGAAGGAAGAGTTCATCGTCCACGCCGCTTGGAAATAATATACATTTCCTAGGGTCAGCCCCCATTTTTACTTGAGCCTCTTTTCTCCAGCGGCGTGACTACTAGAATCAGATTAGCGGTTTCAAGAATTTGAGAAAGTGAAATGCGGTTCCAAGCCATGCGAAAAGTCCTCTCCATCGCGGAGTAGCGTTTCGCAGTGGGTTCTTGAAAATGAGACATATGGCAAAAAACAAGGGGATCTTTGTAGCCGCCTAGATTTCTCATGTATCGTCGCCAAGAAACGAATTTTGCCACTTCCTCAGGCCCGTTCCAAAGCGTACTATGCGTAATGAGTACGTTAAGATTGAAGTCTTCAACTATGCGTCCTAAGATTTGAACAAAATCTGTAAAGCTTATGCGTCTCCGAGGCCACTTCACGACGGAGCTTGCCACCCGAATTATCGGGATGCCCAATTCAGGGTCGTCGATGCATACATAGCCTTTGTCCTTTCCTAAGCTTTCGGATTGAATAACTTCGAAGCCATCATGGAAGACACTGGTAATTAGAAACGCTTTTTGTCCGATAGCATTAAAGTCGGCAACCATTCGCCGAGCTACAAGTTCTTGACCTTTGCTTGCGCTGGTCTGATACATCAACACGCCAATTCGCTTATTCATTTTTATTTTCCTTCACGCCGAGTTATGGCAATAAGCAAGCGAAGCACTAGAATCGAAAAACAGATTGTTGTCTAAAAGTTGTCCAAGAAACTTGGGGACGCTGTCAAAACTCACAAAGTAAGTCGAAGCTAAATCCTTAGCGTTGCCTTCAGAATTATCAACTCCCACACCTATACTAATATCGGAAGCTAAAAAAGCCGGATTGTCAGCCGAAGAATCACCCATGAAGAGCACGCCACTAGTTAACCCAAAGACTCTGCGAAGTTTTCTTACAGCTTCCCCTTTGTCCACGCGTTTTGCAAAAACATCAAAGTAAGTCTCCCCGGAAAGTCTTTCACCGTCAACGAGAGAGCCTTAAGGCAGGAGGCGAAGGCTTTGGCGCAGCTTTCCGAGGCTTTTTTATCTTTGGATCGACGCCAGTCAACACAAAACGCAACTAGCTGACCTTTGGAATTTCGCTTTGCCTCAACCTCTATGCCTAGAGGTGTCATTTGTAATTGAGCAGACTCCAAGGCTGCAGCAAGAAGCTCGAGCTTCTTTGAGTGAATCGAAGACTCGATTGATTTTTTGCCGACTATGTTATCCAACCCGCTTATCGTGGACCATGCTCTTGCAAAAGGAGTCCTTGGAAGCACAAACCATGGGTCTTTGGAGGTGATTATTGCTATGGGAATTCTTTTGCTGAGCTTTTCGAGAATCACTTTTGTTTCTTCGACAACTTTAGATTCATCTCTGGAAACGTTGGTCGGGCTTATAGTTCCGTCGTAGTCCAGGAATATGGCATTTACAGGTACCTGATGCTGGCTACCCTTCTTAGATTGCATTGGATTCATCGGAATTCCCATTAAGAGAATTATCGAATTGGGGCTATAGGGGTTTTTGAGAAGCGCGCTTCACGGTTTTGTTAACAATGATAGATTAACAAAAGAAACATAAATGCCCCTTCTTTAGGATGATGATTTTTTGGATTGGTTGACCGAATTCGGTTCATTTTTATCCGCTGATTGCTTTGCCAAAGGGTTTGAGGATGGACTATTTTGGTGGTCTATCCTATTTTTCTGATTGGATTAGGTCAAGTTGGTAGACACTGCTGTTTATGGAGTCCTTTTCCTATTTATGTGCTATCCGATTGGTTTTTTCCTTCTTGCAGCGGCCAAAGTGATCGTTTAAGCACAGTTAGGTATTACAAGGTTATCCAGTATTTGATTTCCTTGTACTTGGCTCCGGCCATTACGCTCACTTCGTATATTCCATTGCGTTGTTTATGATTCTCAAACCAATCCATTATTTCATTGATTTTCGGATGGCTTGTAATTCCGAGAAGTGTCAGCGTGTCTATTGTTGATAGTATATCTGTCCAGTGATATGGAAAAGTGAATTTTGTCCAATACTCAACTCCCATTCTGTCTGAGTACTTATCTCTGGTAAAGACTCTATCCGCTAACAGCATTCCTGTATTCTTCACTTTCCCCCTGTATGCAGCCGTTAGAGAGAAGGGTCTTAGCACTATGCCTGTTATTAGATGGTAGAGAACGGCTTTGTTTTATCTGGCTCAATTGTTTCTCTCTCATTTAGCGCTTCTAATTCTCTGTTTTTGGTTCTCAGTGGAATAGCCCAACCCCCATCATCCTGCCTCATTTTGAGCAACCAGTTAGTGTTTCTCAATTATTGTGCCTTCATATGCTGCTTTTATTAGGAATTCTGTGATGCTCGCACTGTAGTTGGGGCTGTACTGATTTCCGTACATTCCCCTGAACTCTCCTTCTTCTGTCTGATACGAAAATAAGTACTCAGCCGCTTTCCTGATTGCATCATGCCCCTTGTTTAGTCCGTAGAACTCGACTAATTCAGCTACTCGTCTTGTATGTTTGGTATTGGTTGTAGTTCGTTGTGTGAGCGCAATGAAGCTTTCTTGTTCGGATAGATCCATGAGCCATTCGATTGCTGTTTTTCAAGTATTTTTTTCACTCGCGGTAGGGTCCATACAGTTTTTTTTAGGCTCACTTCTTCTCCGAGCAAGTTCCGTTTTGTAAATGCTGTTAATAATGCTTCGTTGCCTGTGTTCACCAATGTTTTGATTGCTTCTTCCATTTCCTATCCCCGTTCGGGATGTTTATAGAAGAAGTTCTCGACTTCCTCAATAAACTTCAATGTCCGTCTCTCTATTTGCTTGGTTAAGGCGTCTAAATCACTGAAGTCTGGGTTTTCAACCAAAATGCCCTCAAGAATGGAATCAACTCCTTTTGTTGTGGATGGAACCTTGTATTTGCTCCAGCCGCTTTCTTTTAACAGTTCCCAGACTTTCCTTGAACGCTTTTATTATAGCCGAATAGCCAGACTTCAAATCTAAATGCTTGATGAACAAAGACTGTGCCAACTTTCAGTTTTCGAAGTTTCAAAGACTGTGGGAAGAAGGAAAAATACGTCATATCCATATATCCGAAATAGATGCTGCCAGATACAGAATAGTTAGGATATTTGTTTTCGAAATAAGATCTCAAATCCATAATGTAATCCATTAATCCTTGGTACGCCCTTTGAATGGTTCCCTTTTTCAGTTGTTTTCTGTACTGCTCCATTGAGTTCTGAAATGGATCATACGTCCGCCTCTGTTTGGCTGAAATCTCTTTGGACTTAAAATGCTTATGAGGTTATCTCCAAAAGTAGAAATTGACAGGCTCAAAACATGCTTAAATACGGGAAACTGCAGATCAAATTCTGACCCTTATGGCTCAAATATTTGCCAAGTGTCCAAAATGTGGGTCTGAAGCAAAGGCGAAAAGGAGTACTCGATGGCGAATGTGCGCTGAAGGAGTTTGTGACTCCTGTGGTGCTCATTTCACTACGGCGGCTTTCTGGCAACCTGAATAGCGACAACAGCTGAAAGGACCAAACAAAATCTTGCAAGCACCTTCAAAAAGGAGGTGTGTTACAGCGCAAGGGGCAAGACGAGATTTTGCAGTATTTTTGCTATTCATAGTAGTCACCATGACATCAAACATTACTACTAATTTTCAGTTGCTCAAGGCGTAGAGGGTAGATTTCAGCATGGTTTACAGGTTGCTTTTTGGTCTACCATTTTTATTAATTTAACAAGTTTTGTCTTGTCAATTTTTTCTACTGTGGGGATTTTTATGTGCCTCATTGTTTTGCCGTTTCCTTCAAAAAGACTCATTTCTTCATCACTTAAACCTGTGATTGCGAAGCCTACGTGAACCCGGTTCTTCATTGCCGCAACATAGAACTTGCCATCTCCAAAGGTTACGGCTCCCCACCTCTTTTCTTCTTTGCAGTTTGGGAGTGTTTCTCTAAATATCCTTCTTAGTTCTTGCAGAATTTCTTTCTGCGGCGATTTTTGTTTCTCTATATAGGCATCCACCGGATTATTCATTCCACTCCACCCATAAGTCCTACTTACCATAGAGGTATGTAAGCTTTCAGATAGCTTCATTGGACTCTTAGAACAATTTAAACTAAATCCTAAAGGACCCTCTTGACAAAGGAAGGTTTTGCAAGGATTTCGTCGTGATTTCAGTTTAAATTTATAAAAATGGTGAAGATGTCTCCATGCAGCGAGCGCAGTCGTTAGATTAAAATCCGCGTCACTGTATATATCTTAGGGGTCTAGATGACGATGGCGCTCCAAATTCTTCGTCTGGCTTACGGTGCGGTGCTAATTGTTGTTCTTTTTCTTCCTTTTGGGCTTTACCACACGATGGCTGAGCCTTACGTGTCTGGTGCTGTGTGGGGTTTCATGCTTCCCGTCGGTTACGTCGCGGCAGCCTCAGGCGTCGCCGTAATCTTTTATCCTCGGTCGAAGCTGCTGAGAAGAGTAGGGTTGGGTTATCTTCTAATTGTTGTTGGCGTTTCGCTGCTGCTTTCTTTATGGCTGTATCCCAAAGAATTATCCATTAGCCTGCTTCATGGGAACTAATATGATTGACATAGACTACTCAACGTTTACTGGGGCAGTCTTTTGGCTATCGCTCCTCAGCGTATTCGCTGGGACTGCGGTTAACATAACAGGAATTAAACCAACTGTGACGAGCGCTCTGCATGCATGAGATTCCTTAGAGTTATGATAGCAAATCGAAAATAGCTTTTACAACTGCTCTATTCTGTGAGCGCTTCGCTAATCTCTCTTGAGTTACGAAATAAATCATATAAACAAAATGGAACAAGATAGGATTTTGGATACCGAGGGTGAATGGGTTGAAAAACCCAAACGAGTGGTACTCCAGAAAACACTTGTTCGTAGGATTTGTGCTATTTGTAACAGGAATTTGTACCGCAATAATATTCTTTCCTACAAATTTCATCTTCGCGTTTCTGCTCTTTGTTCTGATTGGAGGATCTGGAATATTCATAGGCTACAAGCGAAAAAAGACTCGTCGGATGCTTTTTGCGGCACTTTGGGTAGTCTCGTGGGGGGGTATGCTGGGGTTTCATTGTTTATGTTCGGAGAGGTGGATAACGAATTCTGCTATCGTTTCCTTTTTCCCTTGTTTCTTCTTTCCGGTTTAGTGACGTTGCCTTTTGCATGGTTTGGACGATGGAGAACTCCTCAATATTCAACACTCAGAACCTTCTTTCTCACTTATGTGATATACGTGATAATAGTAGTTCCGTTTGTCTTTGCGTTCGCGTGGGATTACAATATAAGAGGTGATACGAGTCCGCCTGAAGTTGTAAACTTGAAAATCGTAGCTAAATACGTCGCCACTCACGACGAGCTTCCCGATGAACCTACGTTACAGGTTGAGACTCTGGATGGTCGCTCGGTCTTCTTTTTGAACCGCCGGAAAGTTTCTATGTTGAGCATGAGGGAGGGGATTTGATTCGAGCCACGGTGCACAAGGGTGCTCTGGGGGGAATGTGGGTGGAAGGATACAAGTGACAGTGTTCCGCCTGGATTAGATTGAGGGGATGAAAAACGTCTGCTTAATAAAATAAGTGGCAAGATCAAAGAGTGGGACGAGAAAAAGAGAAGAACGTTTGATGCAAAAGTGAAAGCTTATGTGGGCATCTTAGATGTTAGGCTTGCAGACAGATTTTGCAGAAACCTCTTTAAGGTTTAGGTAGCAAATTATGAAGATGTTATAGCAGCATCTGTTGATTATGAAGAAAACGAGTTGGAAAATTGGTAGCAAAAAGGATATTGCTTGAAAAGAAAAACTTGGAGACTGTTTTGAGACACATCCCTTCAGCAGTTGTTATTGTTGAAAAGTCAGGCAAGTTTTCTTATCTGAACAAACGGGCGCTGAAACTTTACGGTTTAGATTTTATGGACGTTAATTTGGACGCACACCTCTCTAAAGTCGACGTATTGAAAATGGATGGAACACCTTTTCCGTCAGAAGAATTACCTGTTAGCAAATCTTTGAAGACTGGAGAAGAAATTAGAAACGTTGGAATGATAATTCATAGTCTTGACGGCGTTAGCGTTCCTGTACTTGTAAGTTCTGCACCGCTTCATGATGATAACGGCAACGTGTCTGCAGCCGTGGTTATCTTTGATGATATAACTGAACAGAAGAAAGCCCACGACGCATTTAGGGCAACGCAAAAGAAATATCAAGATTTGATTGAGACTACAAGCGATTTTATTTGGGAAATGGACACACAATGTAGATATACTTATTGTAGTCCTCAAATGGAGAGACTCTGGGGTCTCAAACCTGAAGAAATGATTGGTAAGTCTCCTTTTGACAAAATGCTTCCTGAAGAAGGGAAAAAGGGAAAAGACTATTTTGCTTCATTAATCAAATCTGCAAAACCATTTAGTGGCTTGCAGGTTCCTTCGCTTGATGGGAGAGATCGTCTAATTTTTATTGAGATAAGCGGAGTCCCTTTTTTGATACAAACGGCAATCTCTTAGGATATAGAGGTATAACAAGAGACACTACTGAACGCAAGAAAGCTGAAGAAGCTTTGAACCATAGCAGTGAAAGACTTGCTTTGATATCTTCGATTAATAGCCAATTGCTGTCAGCAACCAATCCACAATCTCTCATACAAGAAATCTGTGAAAAAGTAATGAAGTTCTTAGATTGCGATGTTTTCTTCAATTTTTTAGTTGATGAACAAGAAGAAAAGTTGCATCTAAATGCTTATAGTGGAGTTTCCGCTGATGTGGCAAAGACTTTTGAATGGTTGAGTTTTGGAGAAGCGGTTTGTGGCTGTGCAGCTGAAGAAGGAAAACGTATTGTCTGTGAGAATATTCCTGATACACAAGATGTACGAACTGCCCTTGTACGCTCTTTTGACGTTAAATCATATGCCGCAAACCCTATCTTTTCAAAAGGCAAAGTCATAGGCACTTTGTCTTTTGGATCTAAGAAGAAGCCTACATTTCAGCCTGAAGAGTTGTCTCTTATGCAAGCTGTGACTGCTCAAGTTAGTGTAGCAATGGAACGTAAGAAAGCTGAAGAGAGTCTGAAGCAGTACGCTGAACATTTGGAGGAAATAGTCAAAGAGCGAACCAAAGAACTTGAATCAAACGCCCTTTATTCGCGGAGTTTGATTGAAGCAAGTCTCGACCCGTTAGTCACTATTAGCGCTGAAGGCAAAACTACTGACGTTAATGCAGCAACAGAATTTGTGACTGGTTGTTCAAGAAAGGAGTTGGTTGGCACCGATTTCTCTGATTATTTCACTGAACCAAAATTGGCTAAGGCTGGCTATGAACAAGTCTTTACCAAAGGTTACGTAAAAGATTATCCATTAACCATCAGACACAAGTCTGGAAAGCTTGCCGATGTCTTATACAATGCTGCTGTTTACAGAAATAAGTCTGGTGAGGTTGAGGGTGTTTTCGCAGCTGCAAGGGATATAACTGAACGGAAAAGAGCCGAAGAAAAAATTAAGGAAGCTGAAAAGAAACTAAAAGACGCTGAGCGTTTGGCTGCCATTGGTCAGACTGCCGCCATGGTTGGACATGACATAAGAAACCCATTGCAGTAGATTCTGAGCGAGTTGTTTTTGGCGAAGAGTGAATTGCCGAAGCCCCCGGTGAATGAAGAACAGAAGAGAATGATTGAGAGTCTGAGCAACATTGAGAACGATGTTACTTACATTAGCAAGATTGTTGCAGATTTGCAGGATTTCACTCGACCAATAAGACCAAACTTGGAGAAGATAAGCCTGAGGGAAATTTGCGAGGGTTTGATGCTTCGAGTAGACATACCGGGAAACATCGTTGTTTCTTGCGAGATAGACGACGACTCAAAGATGGTTACTGCGGATAAGGATATGGTTAAGCGGATTCTTGGGAATTTGGTTACTAACGCGGTTCAGGCTATGCCTGAGGGCGGAAAACTCTCTCTATGTGTCAACAAAGAAAACTCGTATGTGGCGATTTCTGTTGGGGATACAGGGATGGGCATACCGGATGAGGTGAAGCCAAACCTTTTCACGCCGCTGTTTACGACTAAGTCGAAGGGTCAAGGATTTGGATTGGCTGTTGTAAAGCGTTTAACCGAAGCTTTCAATGGAGAAATTACGTTTACAAGCTCGGAAAGGAAAGGCACAACATTCATCGTCCGATTACCGTCGTAGCCAGGTGAGCTACCTAAGTAGGACTTTACTTGAAGTGAAGGAGTGTCGCCGCTTCGAATAAGGTCTGGTCCATTCTTACAATGGCTTTGCCTTCTCCCAATAGTACAAGAACAGGTCTTTGCACCATTTGTGAAATTGTTGGTCGTTTCCGCTGAAGCCAACGTAGTCTATTTTGCCGCTGCGGTCCGGAAGACAGAAATGGGCCTCGTTCTCCGTAACTATTATAATAACATCCACTTTTTCAAGCACTCTCCTTTTAATGCTTGTCACGGTTGGTGGAAAATAGGCTGGAATAGGCCAAGCTGCTTTCGGAAAAATAGCCTTCACCTCAAAAGGTGTCTTTAATTTTTCCTTTACTGTTGGGACGAATAGTGAGAGAACCTGGTTGGCGAGAATCCATATGAATTCCCGTGCCTCTCGCAACATTTTTTCTACACCTTCAACGTTCTTAAAGGGTTCAACCCCCAATTCTCCCGCGGCGAGTTCCCCAATCCTGTGAATGAATTCTAATGGATGATGTGACGGGTCATCACGCAGCGCTTCCCATTACGCCGAAAGCTATTTTGATTCTGAAAAAATATGAAACCGTTTTTCTGCCCACGCCAGAGATAACCGAAAAATAAACCAAGAGCATAGAAAAGTCGCAGCATTAATCCATGTGACATGTTGATTACTTTCGCGTACGCACCAATCCTTCTTTCTTTTCAGGACGTTTGGAGGTTCAAAACACGCGGTGCCTTAATATTGCTTAGCAACGGTGTTCACGAAGTATGCCTACTCTTTTGTAAGAGTTATTTCAATCTTGAAACCATCCGTGCTCTGGTTTCGCCCTCTCTTGGCGGCATCTCCTGTGTTCCTATTGCGATTTTGCTTACTTTCAGGTCTTTAAGGAAGCGGTTTCTCGTTATTTCAGCCGCGTCAACAGCAGTAGTAATTGCTTGCCCTCTGGCCTTCAAAATTATCTCTTTACCATCGCTCGCCGATAGGCCTGTTATGATCACTAGAACATAGTCCATGGGCATTTTATTTCCGACGAAGACAATTTTTGATTTTTCCGCCATTTTCTGTCACCATTTCATTATAACGCTACTGCACTATTAATCACAACTTTCTTATAAAGCGATTAAACAATCATGACCGCTTTAACTGTAAAGCATAAAGTTAGAAACCTGGCATTTGCCAATATTCTACATAGGCAAAATAATAGAAAATGTTAGCTGATTTCGCCTCTACTTCTTCGAAAAGCATAGCTGAAAAAAATATCGCAGATGATCAATAGGCACTATTGTAGCTATGCCCACATGTTGCGGTGTCGCCCAACTAGTTTGAGTCTTCTGGATAACAGATTGTGCAGTAAGGTAATATCCTGTCATTATCCCAAACAAGCCATATCTCGCTTCTGTTGCGCATACAAAAACGGGAGGTCCGCTGTTTCCTCCAAATGGAAAGCACTCTGCCAAAAAAACAACTTTGTTTATTAGAAATAGACTCAGGGTAGTGCGGAATTAGGGCTAGGAGCAAAACTAGGAAAGCCTTAACTGAATCATACTTGTAGTGATATATGGAGGAATAGCGTTTTGTCTTCGCAAACAGGTGTACCTGTTCTAATTTTGAGGGAAGGATCGGGTAGATCCACGGGCAGGGATGCTCAACGAAATAACATTATGGCTGCAAGAACGATTGCGGAAGCGGTCAAGAGTGCGTTAGGCCCCAAAGGTATGGATAAGATGTTGGTGGATAGTTCTGGCGATGTAATCGTTACCAGTGATGGAAGAACAATCCTTGATAAGATGGATATTGACCATCCAGCTGCTAAGATGATGGTTGAAGTAGCTAAGACCCAAGACGCGGAAGTGGGAGATGGAACCACCACGTCAGTCATTTTGGCTGGCGAACTCTTGGGAAAGGCTGAAGACTTGATAAACAAGGGTGTTCATCCAACAGTAATCGTTGAAGGATACATTAAAGCAGCTGAAAAAGCTCTTGAAACCCTTGAAAACATTGCGATTCCAGTTAAGCCCACAGGAAAGGAGTTCTTGAAGAAGGTAGCGGAAACCTCAATGGCCAGTAAGCTGGTGTCTGAAAACAAGATGCAGCTTGCAGAGATAGCTGTTGAAGCCGTTTTACGCGTGTCCCAAAAAGTTGGAGAAGACTACGTGGCAGACTTGGACGATATTACGATAGAGAAGAAGCCCGGTGAATCCCTTACTCAAACTAGGCTCATTGAAGGATTGGTTCTCGACAAAGAAGTTGTACATTCGGGCATGCCCAAACGGGTCGAGAAGGCAAAGATAGCATTGTTAGAAAGCGCACTTGAAATTGAGAAGACCGAGTTCGATACTAAAATCAACATTGAACGTCCAGAACAGATGGAATCTTTCCTGCGGGAAGAAGAGAATATGCTCAAAACAATGGTTGAAAAGATAGTTACCTCAGGCGCCAACGTCGTTGTATGCCAGAAAGGCATAGACGACATGGTCCAGCATTTCTTGGCAAGGAAAGGAGTCTTAGCCATCCAACGAGCTAAAGAGTCAGATATGAAGAAACTCGGAAAGGCAACGGGTGGAAAAGCCGTCACAAATCTGGAAGAGCTCAGAGAAACCGACTTGGGCTATGCTGGACTTGTTGAGGAGAGGAAAATCGGCGACGACAAGATGACCTTCATCGAAGGATGCAAGAACCCGCGCTCAGTAGCTATTCTGATAAGAGGTGCAGATAAACGCTTTCTTGATGAAGCTGAACGATCACTTCACGATGCTTTATGCGTAGTCCGAGATGTGGTTCAGTCACCCAAGATCGTTGCGGGAGGAGGAGCTCCAGAGATGGAAATCGCTAGAGCACTAAGAGCCTATGCTGAAACTATACCGGGCAGAGAGCAACTTGCCGTGCGGAGCTTCGGTGAGGCTATGGAAATTGTTCCATTAACGTTGGGTGAAAATGCTGGTCTTGATCCAATAGATCTTCTGTTAGAGCTTAGAACTCGCCATGAGAAGGGCGAAAAATGGGCAGGCGTCGACGTTTTTGAAGGCAAAATCAGAGACATGAGAGAACTGGAAGTCTACGAACCCCTAGCTGTTAAGAAACAGGCAATCAAGTCTGCTACTGAAGCTGCCACAATGATACTGAGGGTCGATGATGTCATCGCTTCAGGAAAGATGAAAGCTCCGCCTATGCCTCCAGGTGGAATGCCGGGCGGAGGCTACGGCGGTATGCCGCCAGGGTATTAGGGCACTTTAACAACTGCTACAAAAAACCCTATTTTTAGGGAATTCAGTTTGGTCCGGGTTTTTATCCGGTGTCACATCTTCCCTTCTATCCCTAATAGGCATACTTCTTAGCGGCACGTCACGGTTATTTTTCAAAGAATTGGGTAGTGTTTATTCTTCGCCTTCAGGACCACCGGGCATTCCGCCGGGTGGGCCACCTTTGGGTGCTTTGGATGTTATGACGTCGTCTATGCGTAGTATCATCGATGCTGATTCGGCCGCTGATTTTATGGCCTGTACTTTAACTACGATTGGTTCGATTACTCCGTTGTCGATGCTATTTTCGACTTTGCCCGTGAAAACGTTTATGCCCATGTATTTGCCGTTTTCTTTGTCGTGTGCTGATCTTAGTTCGGCTAAAACGTCTATTGGATCGAATCCAGCGTTTTCCGTGAGGGCTTTAGGTATTATTTCCATTGCACCTGCGAATGCTTCTACGGCGAGTTGTTCTCTGCCACCGACTTTGTTAGCGTACTTGCGCAGCTCCTTGGCAACTTCGATTTCGACAGCGCCGCCGCCAGCGACGATTTTATTGTTCTCTGTGACGTCTGAAACCACCGACAGCGCATCGGTTATTGCTCTTTCAGCTTCATCCACCATTCGTTCAAGCCCTGCTCGTATGAGTATAGCTACGGAATGGGGATCTTTGCATTTTTCAACAAAGATCATTTTGTCGTCGCCGATTTTGCGCTCTTCAACCAAGCCGGCAAAGCCCAAGTCTGCAGCTTTCAAATCGTTCAAGTTGGAGGTGACTCTTCCGCCCGTTGCTCTGTGCGAGCTTTTCCATGTCTGACTCTTTGACTCGTCTAGCGGCCATTATTCCTTCTTTAGATAGGTAGTGTTGGACCATGTCGTCCACGCCTTTTTGGCAGAACACAACCTCCGCGCCTGAAGCTTTGATCTTGGTCACCATGTCTTTTAGCATGCTGTCTTCTTGGTCTAGGAAAGCCTTTCATCTGTTTTGGATCGCGTATGCGTATTTCGGCGCTCATCTCGGTTTTCTCAATTTCTAACGCCGAATCCAAAAGTGCGATTTTCGCGTTTTCTTTTTTACGGGGCATCCCAGGGTGAATGACTTCTTTGTCTACGATTATGCCTCTGACGAGTTGCGTCTCGATGAGGCTTTTCCCCGTCTTTTTTACTAGTTGTATATTATCTATGTCAGCTGTCATAGTGTCTCCGCGTTTCTCGGCTATTTGCTTTACAGCTTCTATGGCTATTTCCGCAAAGTGCTCTTTAGCGCCACCCACTCCTTTGCTGCCCATGGATGTCAAAGCGACCTTCATCATCGTCTTGTGGTCTTCAACGTCGATGGGCACCGCGTTTTTCTCTATGATTTCGATTGCTTTCTGTGCTGCCTTGCGGTATCCACTGACGAGTATGGTTGGGTGAATGTTTTGGTCTAAGAGTTCTTCTGCTTTCTTGAGAAGTTCGCTGGCTAACACTACGGCGGTTGTTGTTCCGTCACCAACCATGTCATCCTGAGTCTTGGCGATTTCCACCATCATTTTCGCCGCTGGATGCTCCACTTCTATTTCCTTCAGAATTGCTGCTCCATCGTTTGTTATTGTTATGTCGCCTAAGCTATCAACGAGCATTTTGTCCATACCGCGTGGTCCGAGTGTGGTTTTGAGGACTTCTCCGATTACACGTGCGGCTTGGATGTTGTTTCTTTGGGCTTCTTTGCCTCTGCTTCGAGAGGTTCCCTCCTTCAAAATGAGCACCGGTTGACCGCTTTGGGTTTGAGTTAAATACGCCATGTTATTCTCTCCTTAATCTTATTCATTGGTAATCTTTTTTTAGTAGTATCAGTGTTTTTGTGATTCTTAGCAAATGCACAAATCTTAGATTTTTGCTGGGGAATATTGGTGTTACCATTAGAAGATAGGACGCTAATTGCTTTTGACCGTTCCAAAACTGTTCCCTTCTACAAGTATATTGTTACACCCAAGATTTAAACTCGTTCAGAAAATACAGCGCGCGCTGCGTGTCTTTATAAGAGCTCGAGCCTACTTACAATATCGCAGCGTTTAGCAGGTTCGTGCTGTCAAATCCTCTTTTTCCATGAATCGCTGCACATGTGCGCGGGCTAAGATCTGACCTGCTAGATTCTGCTTACGTAAGAAGGATGAAAAATACAAAGACGAAAGGAGGTGAAAAAAATGTTGGCAAAACACAAGTATCCTTTTGATTATGAATTGACTCCCGCGAAGATAGAGAAAGGAACTAACTGGGTAACATTGAAACTGAAAAACACAGGAAGTGAAACTCTTAGAGACCTTGACGTACAATTGCACTCTGTGGACACGTATAACCTGTCAATTTTTGGATCATGGTGGTCTGGGGCTGGACAACTCATTACTGAGTTGAGTCCGCATGAGGGGAAAGAATTGGTTTTCCGGGTTAATGCAATAGGATCAGCTAATGTATACGCTACCCTCAAAGGAAAGGAGGATGGAAAATACTTCTGGTGGGAATCCAGTTGGATGAATCTTCATTTAAGCGACGAAAAAGCAGAAATCGGTAGCCTACTAGTGCTTTCGCATCCGTATACGAAAATTGGACAGACCATCAGCGCCGAGGCAACCATTAAGGGCTTGAGAAAAAATGGTGGGTTGAACCTGGAGTTTTGGGTAGAGACCCCCTCTGGAAAGAATGATAAGCAGGCTACAATAGAAATAAAGGATCTTCCCGTTGGAGAGGAAGCCAGTTACACAGCTCAGTTCACGCCAAAGGAAACGGGGTATTACACGATATACGCGTATTTGTATGATGGATGGACGAGAATAGGTTACAAGACAGAGCATATCAATGCTCAGAAACCATAGCAATCACTAAGCAGACTTGGAAATTTCCAAATCCCCCTCTTTTTGCAAAGAGTGGCAGGCGGATTAGGTAATTATTATTTATGCTTGGAGCCAGATCTCGTCTTGTTGATACAGATGCAGAGGTCAGGTTAGCGCACGTGAAAGTGAAGACCATAAGAACTGCTTGACTTTTCGACTGAGAATCATTTTTGATTAGAGTTGGATAAGATGGTATCGGCGGATCAGGGTTTGTTAGCCTTGCGCGGAGTTCAAAAGGAACCTTTCTGGGGAAGAGGGGAAAACTTTTCCGCGTTTGATTATTTCCAAGCCTTTTCTATATATTCTTTTAACATTCTGTTTGTGTTGTAAAAAGAGGCCAGTGAGATAGAATGTTTTTGCATTTCTATCCATTTTTCTTGGTTATTGTAAAAAGTGGGAATTACCTTTTGTTCTAGTACGTTATAGAGGCCATGGGCATCCTGAACATCAGTTTCATGTTGATCGCCAAAAGCCCACCCTATTGCTCCTTCTTTTGTTTTAAATTCTTCATCTATCCATCCATCCCAAGAACTAACATTTATGACTCCGTTTGAAAGAGCTTTCATTCCACTAGTTCCGGACGCTTCATTGGGTGGTCTTGGTGTGTTCAATAGGACATCAACACCCGCAATCAGGGTAGGGCTGATTTCCATTCCGTAGTTTTCTATAAAAACGGTTGGGACGTTGCCATTGATTATTTTGCTTTCTTCATGAATCTTTTTTATTGCTTCTTTGCCATAAGTGTCTCTCGGATGGGCCTTTCCGGCAATAAGAATTTGTATTTTTCCTGATGCAATAAGTTTGAGCCTTTCCCTGTTGGTGAAAATTAATGTTGGTCTCTTGTATTCAGTTATCCTTCTATACCATCCTAAAGTTAGTCTGTTTCTATCCAGGTCTATTGAGTATTCATCTTCTATGAAGTCTAATAGAATATTCTTGTTTTCCAGGTGAGCTTTCCATACCTCGTCGTTAGGTAATCTCATGGCGTCTTTTAGTTTTTCAGGGTTTTCTTCCCAACCAGGAAAATGTCTATCAAATAGCCCTTTAAAACTGCCGCTTGTCCATGTCCCAAGATGTATGGCATTCGTTATATAATCTATTTTTTTGTTAGGAAACATTTCTCTGGCAGCTTCAGCATTTTTTTTGGAGACGCCGTTCTGATAATCGCTTAGACTCATTGCCAGTTTTGTCATGTTCAAGCAGTTTGCTTGTCCACCGTATTCTGTAATCTTGTCCAACGGGAAAGAGTCTTTTAGAATATTCTTTACCATACCCAGAGGAAATACTTCGTGTCCTGCTGGAACCAGAGTATGGGTTGTGAAGCTGAATTTTTTCTTTGTTTCTTTCTCATCCCAATTATTTCTATTTGCAATTTCTAATGTTGCAAGTGCTGTGTGACCTTCGTTCATATGGTACTTTTTTATATTGTACCCAAGCTTTTCTAGAAATCTAACTCCACCAATTCCAAGGACTACTTCTTGTTTGAATCTGTGTCTTTGGTGCTCGTCGTATGTAGTAGGTTTGCCTATCCAATAGCATGTCTCGCTGATTTCCCTATCCTCTACTTCATTCTCGTCTAATCTAGTGTCAAGAAAATATATGGGTACTTTGTCGTTATGGCCATTTTTAATGATGTATTCTTCTGCTTCAATTATTACGTCTCTGCCTTCAATTTGCACCTTGACCTTTTCATCCCTTGTTCTCAAGACACCAAATGGATTTGATCTTTTTAGAACTTCTTTTTGCTGATAATTTTCAATCTCTTGTTCAAAATACCCTTTGTGGTGTCTTAATGATACGCCAACTAAAGGAAAATTTATTTCAGCTGAACCTTTTATTGTATCGCCCGCTAGAACTCCCAGTCCTCCACAACATGTGGGAAGTTGAGCATCTACACCAATTTCCATTGAAAGATAAGCTACCCTAGCCTGGTCTGACATGAAATATAGAAGAGAATTACTCCAAGAACAAATAAAGCTTTCCTAAGGCAGTTAATTTTGGCAGCCTTTTGATTAGGTCTCACGGTTTTTACTTTAACTTGATGCTAGCGCGCTGACTTGTCCTCAATTAGTTTGGTTAAAAGGATTTTTTAGGCGTCTCTGATTTGGAGAGTCTCGGCCATACGTTAAAGCATAATGGAGAGACTATCGCGAAAGACTTTTGGGAAAAATTGTAATACGACAGAAAAATGTTTTTAAGAGAATACGATTTTTTTAGTTTTGGTTAGTTAATGTCAGCTATTTCAAGAGTCGATGCACTCAAGAAAACTATTACATACATTTTTTCAGGAGAAGTCAGTGGTCAAAGCCTAACTTCTATCTATCCTTTGGGAACGGGCTTTTTTGTCGCTGTCCCCCATCTGCAAGTTGAAGGACAATCTTGGATATACCTCGTGACAGCAAGACACGTGCTTAGATCTAATTCGGAGGAATATTACGGAAAGGTATTCTGCAGGGCAAATCTTAGAGATTGGAATCCAGGTAGTGATCGAGTCGGGTTTGAATTTATCCAGGTTAGTACCTCTGACACAGAAAGGCACCTATTGTGGGGTGTTCATTCAAATCCCGCCGTTGACATCGCCGTCATTCAACAATATCCTAGGCCTGACAGATTTGACTTTCAGACGATACCAACTGCAGCTTTTGTAACTCAGGAAATGATACAAAGAGATGGAATTGTTGAAGGTCACGAGTTGTTCTTTCCTTGTTTTACTCCAGAAATACCACAACATAGGCGTAACAACCCTATAATCAGATTTGGAAGAATTTCTCTTTTATCCACGGAAGATTTCGAGACACGGGAAGGAAACGTGAGGTTTCATTTGGCAGAGTGTTTTCCATTTGGAGGAAACAGCGGGTCTCCCGTTTTTGTACGCGAAAAAGAAGCTCGATATAGCTTGTTTGGGATAATGACAGGATATTATCTTGCTGCACAATCTGTACTCCAGAAGGCTCAATCTGATTTGGTGACACCGCAACACATGGGCATAGCTACAATAGTGCCTATTGATTATCTGCATGATATTTTGTTCAGCAATGCCTTTCGAAGAAGTAGAGGCGAAATCAGCTAGCATCTTACGTTATTCCGCTGATGTGGAATAAATTGCTAAATGTAAGGTTTCTAACTCTATACTTTGCAGTTAAAGCGTGCATTATTGTTCTTGAATGCCTAAAAGTGGTTTTAATTTCGTTCTCGGATTCTTCGGCAAGTTTCTATTCTACAACAGTGGAATAATGTGGAACCAGTTAAATCCTTGGAAGATAACCATTATACATAAGGCGAAATCATGGGCGATCACCGATGCGAGAATTGCGGGAAGGTGTTCTACACCCGGTATGTGCAACACATGGGCACTTGCTTCTGTCAGGAATGTAATGTCAAACTGGGAGTAGCCAAAAAGGAAAAAGAATACAGGGAAGCAACAGAATACTGGAAAGCAAGGAAAAAGTAATTGCGGGACTGTTGATTGCGTTCTTTGAATATCCAACTTTCAACTATCGTCGGACGACCAATTTCAAGGCTCTGACTTTCAGCGGTTTTCGCGAGCATGATCAATGAACAATAATAAGTCATAATGCTCATTGCACACAGCGATTTTGTCAAACATCGTTCCATACAACATTTTTCTGTTGGCAAACAAATGCTCTACCTTATTTTGGCAATTTGGATATTCGCACTTATTCTCAGCCATTTAGAATCGCTCAATCAAATGCTTTCAGTGAGTCTTCTATATTAGGTTTTGAGTTCACGCGCTGCCAGAACAATGGATAATTGAGTTGCACTGAAACATCCTCAGGATCCTCTTTTGTTTAATCGTTTTATAAGGAAGGTTGCGTAGTATGTGGCAGTAGCGTTATGATGAAATGGTGATGGAAAATGTCGGAAAAATCAAAAATTGTTTTCGTTGGAAATAAAATGCCCATGGACTATGTCCTAGCGATTATTACAGGCTTATCGGCGAGCAATGCTAAAGAGGTAACCTTGAAGGCTAGAGGAAAAGCAATAACTACTGCTGTTGACGCAGCTGAAATAACGAGAAACCGCTTCCTAAAAGACCTGAAAGTAGGCAAAATCGCAATAGGAACAGAGGAGATGCCGCCAAGAGAGGGCGAAACCAGAGCACGAATGGTTTCAACAATAGAAATAATGCTTACAAAAGAGTAGGAATACCTTGCGAAGAACCTGCAAAAACGCAATTGATAATGGCAAAGAGGAAAAGAAGCAAATGCTTAATTCCTTGATGCGTCCTACTACTCCAAATTCGTATTGAGGGTGATTTGTTAGGATGTTATCGCGTGATTGTGACGGATGCGGAAGGCAGTTTTCTGAGTGTAAACGGCGTTTCGCCCAAGTTTGTTTAGGTGAGAAAGTTTTTTGTCCAGACGGAACAGCTCATCTGGTTGACAGCCAATAGTTAAAGTCAACGAGTAAGGCCATTTATCTGAAGGCTTCACTTGGTTTTTTATGAGTTTGCAATTTTTGCTGAAGGGAGTACTGACCCGCCCAACTCGCTGCAACGCTTGTTGGCGTCAGCGCGAGCTTTGCTATTCGTGTCCTTTTGTTTCATGGTGTGTTGTGTCTCTGTGTCTTTCCATTTCCGAGTGGGTTTTGAAGGTTCTGCCGCAGTCTGGACAAGGAATCTGGCTCGGTATTACTCCCTTAACGGGTATTTCCTGAGATGATGGAGCTCCCAACGTGTGAGGCTGATGAAGCTTCTTTTTGCTCATAACTTACACCTAACTCCTATAGAGCGGGTTCGACCCTCTTTAAATATATGTGTCAACAGCAAGACAACAACAAAGTCAGAACAGGTGCAACATCTTTCCTATTAACAAGACTTGCTTTAGAGATTTCGCGAAGAGTTCAGGGTGTTCCGCTTCCCTGGCAATTCCGACGCAGAACCTGGAGACCACGTAAAAGTGAAGAAGCCTCCAATTGATGTAAGTATTCTATATCCGCTGTTTCAAATCCCAGCGGCCCACCATCATTGCCCATAGGCTCATTCGAAAATAATTTAAACGGATTTTACGCGTCTCACAAAGGTATCGCTGTAAGTTCCTTGATGCGGTCTTGCACGATCCTTTGCAGTTCTTTTCTGAGTTCATCTCCCGGAAGGTTTGGCGTTATGAAGCACATTCTATCTGCTAACTCATTATCTCCGAGGACTTCTCGTATCCAGGCTTGAAAATCGCCACGCGGATAATGAAACAGAACGGCGCTATCATCAATCCCGTTTAATTTTTCTACAAAATCCGAAAGACTTGTAGCTGTCACCATCGAGTAAACTTGATCTGCAAAGCAAAAATGAAAACCACGATCTTCAGCCACAACGGCCAAGATTTTTGAAGAATTTGCCTTCTTAGAATCGGTTTTACTCATAAAACTCACCCAAGGTTAAAGTCCTCTTCCTCCATATACACTTTTGCAAAAGTGTTTTTTTCGTCTTGAAAGGTACTCAAAAATAACTTGCTTCTGATTTATTACCCGAGGTATTTCCATGGAATTGGCATATACCCGCTGTAGTAACCTTTGCACGGTTCTTAGCGGAGCTGAAGTCTATTTCACCATGTAGTATAGTGTTCCCTTTATGATGTTCGTTTTGATTTTTCCTTTAGCCACCAAGTTGCTAAGAATAGTGGGCATCCCGAAAATGATAACTCCAGATTCTATAGCTTTCCACAAGTCACCAAAATTTGTTTGAAGATTTATACCGTCCATTATTTCTAACATCGTAAAAGCATTGTTTCGATTATTCTCCAAGAAAGAGACTGCTGATTTTTCAAGTTCGCTTAAAACAACACCAGAGTCAAACTCGGATTTTTCTATTGGCATTCTTTCCTCTCACTGATATTTGGTTCAATTCGGCTTTAAGTTTTTGTGTTCTGAGACCTATCTATTTATGATGGTTAGTGCGCGCAAAGGAGAGGCAACACCAGAATAAATAGCGAAATAAGAAGCAGTCTAAGCCGAGCGCAAGAAGAAAGAATCTGCCTATCGCGGGTGCGTGCTATATGCCTCAGCATTATAATGGGGGTTCTTTGTCCCGCAGGTTCCACAGAATTTCTCCGTTATGTCAACAGGGTTCTTGCATTTTTCGCAAACGTACAGTAATTGCGTGCCACAATTCGTGCAGTACTTCTTCTCCATAATATCTGTTCCACAGATGCACCGAACCATACTCTACGACCCGATTACTAGTGTCTGGCGCGTCTTTTAAGTTGTTCTACAATAGTCAACTAATGTTAGTTTAACATTTTAATTCTCACGACTAGTCATTTGACAAACAAAGAAAATTGGATTTCCTTTGGTGCGTGGCTTGTTGGCTGCTATTCTTTCTGGGCGTAGATGACGTCGGTCTTGTAACCGATTCTTTTCGCTCCGTCGAATAAATATGCGTATACAGTGTAATCCCCCGTTTCATTGGGTGTGAACTCAGCTGAGTAACGAGCTTCCTCACCGGCGGCAAGCTCCTTTATGTTAATTGTGGCCTGCTCTTCAGACTTTCCTGAGGGTGTTTCCACCCAAAATTCCAATTTTAGCCCCGCACCATTTCTGAGGCCCTTGACGGTTGCCTCGGCAGAAAGGGTTTTTCCAATTGTCGTATACGGGTGCGAAAGCACGACTAGCCGTTCGAGGTCTGCTTTTTCCTCGTCTAAATAAATATGCGTCCGACCGGATTCCCAGAAGAAGTATTCTTCAAATTCCTTGCGTGTTTTGATCGTCACGTATACGTCAGTTGACCCCAATACATTAACCTGGAAAACCAAATCCTTCTCTTCTTTATTCGGTTCTAAACGCATCCGGTAGAATCCTGTTCCATAAACCGTTAGGTAAAATGTATCCAGAGAGTGCAATTGTATGTCGAGTCCTCTAAGAGAATCCTTTGATATGTTTTTTAGTCTCAATGTTAGCCAGTTGGTTCCCTTTTCTATCTTCTCAGCAGTCACTTCGTACTCGAAAGGACCCTTCCTTCTCAAACCTTTTCTCGTCATTTCTATTCACCTTAGGTTTTGCGTATCCGAGTAATGTATTATGCGTAGTAGAGTATAAAGAGGGGACGCTAAGCAATACTTGAACGTATAAGAAGTAGCTGGAAAGTCCAGAGGATACTAGCAAGGTGAATTTTATGCCCGAACGTTCTATGAGCGTGATGAGGATTGGCTTGTCACGTGCCCTGAATGCCATGGTGAGGGTACCAAAACCTTCACGGTAGGGTAGAGAAAAAGTTGGTTACTCTAAAATTTAATCCCAAACCCAAATCTCTACTTTCTACTACTAACTAATCTTCCAATTCTCTAATTCCAGTTCTTTCATTCACTGGTTCTTCTGTATATCTTCTCTCTCTCCCTTACTTCACTGTATATCACGTATATCACACAAAACTAAAAAGAACCCGCGCTACAAAGAAAAGAGAGTTGAAGACTAAGTTGGCTTGGTGATTGCTATTGTCTTTCAACATAGACGTAACTTGTCTTGTGCCCTATTCTTTGCCATCCATCGTATAAATACGCGTAAATGCTGTAGCTTCCCGTTTCTTTGGGCGCGAACTCAGCTGTGTAACGGGCTTCCTCTCCTTTGGTAAGTTCCTTTATTTCTGTTGTCGCCTGTTTTTCAGATTTTCCTGAGGGGGCTTCCACCCAGAATTCCAGTTTCAATCTTGCACCTTTTCTTAAGCCCTTGACGGTTGCCTCGGCCGAGACGGTCTTTCCAATTTTGGTATATGGGTGCGAAAGCACCAGCAAGCGTTCGAGTTCCGCTTTTTCCTCGGCTACGTAGATGTGCGTCAAGCTAGATTCCCACCAGAAGTCAGCACGCGCTATGATGGTGGCGTATACATCACCTGACCCTAATGCATTAATCCGGAAAACCAGTTCGGCCTCTTCATTAGGCTTTAGCTCCTTAAGGTATTGTCCAGCTCCAAATCCCCACCATGTTCCATAGATCGTTAGGTAATATGTGTCCAAAGAGTGCAATTGTACATCAGCTCCTCTAAGAGTGTCTTCTGAGCTGTTTTTCAGTTTCAATGTTAGCCAGCTATTTCCTTTATTTATTAACGTAGGATTCAAGTCATACACGAGAGGATACTTCCATTTCATCACTTTTCACCTCCCCCTTATCTCCAATCAAAAACAGAACCCAAACTCATATTTTCCTTGGCATTGCTTAAAAGCCTTTGTAGAACTTTGTTATACAATTTCTAAAGGTGCTTTATGCGGGTCTTAACGGTGTTTTAGCGATGTACGTACCTTCAAAAATCGATCAAAAACACAATAGAAAAGCGGTTTTTCTCATAATTTCTTGATTATCTTCTTGATTATCATTACTTCGTTGGGCGACTCTGGTACACTTTTGGACGGCTTTATTGTAGAGTTGTCTTCAAGCAACCCTCAAATCAAATCATTCGAGGAAATATAGCAAACTGGAAAATCACCCGATGTGGGAACGCGAGCAATGGAAAAGATAACACAAGAATAAATAATGAAATACGAGAGAGTCTTAGCCGAAAACGCATAACCGTTTTCCCGCAATATTTCTGTGAAACCCAATTTCGCCGTTCATGTTACAAGAAAAGCGGATTGAGCTAAAGTGAGAGACTGCACCAGTAACTAGTATTTTCTTCAGCTTTTCAATCTGGTGTTTCGAGGTTTAGCTCTTTCTTAAGTGCCTTGTATCTGTTTCTAATCGTGACTTCAGTTACTCCAGCTGCCTCTGCAATATCTTTTTGTGTTTTTCTTTCGCTGTGCTGAAGACAAGCTAAGTAGAGAGCAGCTGCAGCTAAGCCAATCGGGTCTTTCCCCGCTGCAACCCGCTTTCGTCTAGCCTCCCTGAGAATCTCAATAGCCGCACCCTGAATTTTACCTGAAATCCCATTATTTTCAGCAATCTTTGAAATGTACGTCAAAGGGTCAGCAACTGGCATATGAACATCAAGCTCCTGCAACAACAGCCTATAACATCGTGCAACATCGTTCTTGTTAACAAGACTTGCTTTGGCGATTTCGCGAAGGGTTTGTGATGTTCCGCTTTTGCGGCAAGCAGCATAAAGGGCAGCTGCGGTAATAGCGTTGATTGATCTTCCTCGGACTAAACCTTTGTCGAGTGCTTTGCGGTAAATTACAGCTGCCTTTTCCTTGATGGGGGGTGAAATGTTTGCTTTGCCTGATAAACGTTCAAGTTCACTCATGGCTTGAGATAGGTTTCGGTCGATGGATGAGTGTACTCGACTGCGTATCTGCCATTTCCTCAAACGCCACATGAGCAGCCTGGTCGCCAGAGGCAATTTTCTTCCGTATGAGTCTCTGTCGATTTGACTTATGGTTGTGGATAATCCTTTGTCATGAACTGAATAAGATGTTGGGAGACCGACGCGGCTTCTTGATGTTTTCTCTTGCTGGTTATAAGCGCGCCATTCCGGTCCCTTATCTAACATCTGCCCATATAAAACCAGACCGCAGGCTCCGCAGACGGTTTCGCCCGTATCATAATCGTGAACGAGATTTTTGCTTGTGCATTCTGGGCACTTCTCACTTAAGTGCTGAAACGTTTTAGGGACTTCTTTCGTCATACTCATTTTTCCAACTCTCCATTACTTGCCCAGACCAGTTACAAAATCATCAAATCCAGTTTAGGATCTTAGAAAAGTGCAAATGCGATCCGCGCATTGGATCATATGAGGGTGCACAACCACGCAACAATACCTTACGTCTCAGAGTACTTATAACAATATGTGACTGGGACATCGACACTACAACCAGATTCAAAGACACATGCGCTGAAGCAAAGTGAATGGAACTTTACCATAATAGGAAAGTAGCTGCAAGAGTACTGAGTGAAACGCGCTGCGGTTTAGAAGCTTGCTACTCCTTTCTTTTTGGAGGCGTCATACCATTTCCAAAGCTCTTCAGTTGCACGTTGAGAACATTTAGAATTGGCCATTAACTGCTCAAATTCCTTCTTGCCTTCCAACAAAAAACCATGTTATTATTTTGTCTTAATACTTAATATAACTTTGTGGTGGATAGTCGATAGCTGTGTTTGTCCTCAATAATTGGTTCTCGCAGATTGTTCTATCGCAGCGAAGCAGAGCCTATTATAGAAGCATATTTTAGTGTTGAAGAGACATCCGTATTTGAGAGTCATAATATGCCCTCAGCTATTGTTTTGGTTAACACTAAAATTGGTTTTGAAACCGACGTTCTTAAAGAACTAAAGAAAGTTGAAGGTGTAAATGACGCCTGCGGAGTCTACGGATTATACGACATCGTTGCCCGAGTAAAATCTGACACGATGGATTATCTAAAGGAAATTTTGACAAATCGGATTCGCAGACTCGACAAAGTGCAGTCAACTTTAACAATGATCGTTGCCGAAGAGAAAGAAATCAACATGCAGATTTGAAGTGGAATAAACGGCAACTCTGAACTGGAAAATAGCTGATTCAGAAGGAAGTCGATTTGTAAGGGGTAAACACGATTATTACGCAATAATCATTCGAGAAATTCCTGAAGACAATCCAAGGGACTGCGTTGTAGAACTCTATGCGACAGATAAAGAGATGACTGTTTCTGAGCTAAAGGTCAGCAGGGATATGGGGCAAATTCTGCCAATATCACGCTCCATAGTATCTGTGGGTTCACCACATTTTGCAATGATAACACAACAAAGCATTGAAAGCATGAAAATGACTGCTGAGCTACGAGAGAACGAGACGACTAACCATTAGCCTGCGATATGTTCCGCCAAGAACCTGAAACCTCAAACTCGCTTTCACCCACGGAGAAGCCTCCAAAAAAGAAAAAAAAGGGTATTGGTTGCTCGGGGTAACCCGATTTTAGAATATGAGGAATATTATAAGAGCAGATGATAAAAGTTCAATAAGGGACTTTTTTGAGTAGTTGAGTTTAATTTTAACCTAACCCTACAGTTTATTGCACGTTTTGCGCGACCATCTTTTCTTTAAGTTTCATTTTCCAGCCGCAACTCTGACACTCTTTTATCCGCAGCTTCGAATCAAAATCTAATGTTCTTCCACACACAGGACAACCTGACATTCTCAATTCCTCTTCCCAACTTGGCATCTCTTTTTAAATATTCAAAAAGTAAGGGGTGAATTATTCGGTTGGCTTGTTCAACGTTTCATTGGACAACTGTAACCTCAGGTTCTTCGCCGGTTTTTTTTGGCTGTACCGATCTTCTTATCGCGAGCATTATGACCACTGCGATAGCGAGGATTGAGAAGGGAATTGCTCCGTAGCCTAATACGCGTGTCAGCAGTTGCTCTTCATTTGTTTTTGGAGCGTTTTCGGATTCTTGGGTTGAGAGAGGCGGTGCTGTTGAAGCCGGGGTTGCGGGGTTCGATGAATTTGTTGTTTGTACTGTTGTTGGGTTTGGAGTTGAAGTTACAGCAGGAGCCATAGTAGGATCAGAAGGTTGAGTTGATGCAGGTGGTTGGGTGGGTGTAGGCTCTGTTGTGGGAGTTGTTATTGATGTCGGAGTTGGTGTCGGTAATGGTGATGGAGGAGGAGTTGATGAGGTAGTTGGAGTCTGACTTGGAGAAGCTATAGGAGTCGAAGTTGGAGACTCAGGAACTACTGTCGAGGGATTCGGAGAAGGCGCCTCTGTAGGTACAGGCGATAGCTTATTCAGCAATATTTCACCTGAGTACCCTTCCAAAGTTACATCAGATACTTTCGTATTGTTTAAGAACCAAAACTCACCGCTTAGGTCAACGTTTTCAAAATTGTCGGATGGGTTGAATAATACTTTTCCGTCTGTGAAGTCTCGTATGTACACGTTCTGGCTTTTGTAGTAGGCGCCTGTCGGTGAACCAATCTGGGTGTCCATGATTGGATAGTATCCGTGGCTGCCGTCAAAACTTAACCAATCGTTAAAGCTGAACATTGACTGGGGGTTGTTGTTTGATATAAGCGCACCAGATAAGCAATACTTTACAAGGTTGTCAATCTGAGCGGTTGTTCCTGTAGAGGTTCCTGAGCAATACCAGGCGATTTTGCCGTTGCTGCTGACGTTGCCAAAATAGTCAATCTGAGATTCAATTGAGTCTGCAGAATTATGCTGCTCAGCATTTTGGTGCGCGGCGTGTGTGAAGCCTTCTATCATTACGCCGTCTACTTTGTCAACGTAGTCATAGTTGAAACCGTCAGTGTTTATGATTAGGGTCTTATCGGGAAACGCTGCTTTAATTTGTGCAAGGAAGTTAACTGCGTTAGCGTGCCAATTGTTCAAATCTGAAGTTTTAAACACAGGTTGGCTGCGATCTGTGAACCTCACCCAGGGAATCCAATTTGGGTTCAAAGAGCCTATTGTATTGTCGATGAATATTCCGGTGAACCCCTGGTAAATGTTAAGATTATTTGTAATATACGTTATCCAATGTTGCCTAAATCCTGCGTTTCCAATATCCATCAAGAAGCCGCTGTCGGAAGGGTTCCATATTCTGCCGCCTGTGACTGCGTCGTGAATAAACCAGTCTTCATGTGCATTACATTCTACCCAATCTGCGCTGCAGTATTCAGGAGTTGTGGAATATTCTACTTGGGCGAATCTTTGGTATCCAAGTGGCGCCATACCTGCATCCTTGAAGTCTTGTATTGCTCTCACAGGAAGATATTCCCATTGGTAGGCACCTACCTCCATTGTGTTAAAGTATGCTTGCGCAAAAGCGAATGCTTGGGGGTCATTCCATACACCATTCCAAGTTATGTAAGCGGTTATGCCTGCTTTTTGTATTGATTGTGTGCTTCCCGTGGTCCCCGAATCCGAAGTCGCGTAAGTCGCATCAATGCCAGTCGCGTCAGTCCAATCAGTATCAGAACCAACCATGAGTGGTGTTAGGCTGCTTATCATCACTGTTATTGTTAAAGCAGCAATTAGTAAGGTGCTACGCTTCTCCATAAACTTCTCTCTTTAAACTGTCTGAGGCACTAATATCTTGGAATATTGCATCTTAAATGTATGGTGTTTGGGTTTAGGTTTGGTTTTGAGCCTAGTGAGTAGTCTTCTAGAGAACGATCCAATAAGCTGTTTCTAGTCGCTAAAATCGCAATCAGTCAAGAGGCAAACTGATAAACGAGCAATGATATGCAGGGATTCCAAGTGATAGGTTTGCGTGTAGAGGTTAATTTCTTATCGATAAAGCTATAATTAGGCTTCCTTCAGAACTCTGACAGTTGACGATAGGGTTCATCTTTCACAAAAAGAATGGGGGATTAAGATTTCACTCATTTATCCACCTTTTTTCAGGGCGCGTGTTGCTGGCGAAGCTATTCCGCATGGACCGTCGACACTCATCTGCGCGCGCGCGCCAGCAAGCCAGATATTGTCGCCTAATGACGTTAAGGGCATAGTAGGTATGCTTTCTTTAGTGATTGCTGGATTCATTTTTTGGAAAGCATTTCGGAAATAGCACCAAAAATCCCCTTCCTTTTTTTGTTTGTCCATGCGTTTGTGCTTTTTTGTCTGCGTGCATCCGTCTGACCGAAGAGAAGAGAGAGGGATAAATTTCAATCCCAAAACCAAACGTTCTAACTTATCTTCCAATTCTCTACTTTCAATTCTTTAATTCACTGGTTCTCTTGTATATCTTCTCCCCTACTTACTCACTGTCTCCCGTGTATCACGTATATCTCACACAACAAAATTGCAGCAACCTTTAACGGTAAAAATGCAGTTGCAAAAAAAGAAAGAGTTGAGAGTTGCTTTACTAATAGTATCCCATAGGCGGGCTAGGCGGAGAACAAACCCTTTTCTCGTTTCAAAAACATTCCAAGACCGCACAAGAAACTGCAAAGTGCCCAAAACAGACATCGAGCCGGGGGCGGCCCCTTGATGGATTTGGAAAGGGAGAAGTCTTATAGTTGGAAATAGAAACTAGAGGAATAGGGTGTTGCTGGATATGCAGCTAAGTGATGAAAGAATATTAGCCATTGGGCAAATATCTCTTGCCGTAGGCATCCTAATTGGTCATTTCTTGCATTTTGAGATTATAGGCTTTTCAGTTACGGATTTTACAGAAGGGCTTCTCATTGGGCTATCTTTAGTCATGAACGTTGCATATCTTATTAGAAGAAGAAAGAAGTAATCACAAAACAGTGTTTCTGCTTCACTACATTCTAGGGGGGAACACTATTGGCTTTGTCGTTTACATTCTAGGTTTCCATTTGAGGGCTTTGACTCCGCCTATTATTCCCAATATGAGACCTATTATGAATCCTCCCCCCATAACCACGCTGGGTACCGAGGACACCCCATTATTATGCTCCACACTTTCCCATTTGCAGGTTTAATGCGCAGCATTAGAGCTCCAAGCAATATTAGAATACCACATATAACGCCAACAGTTGTTAGAACGTTGAAAGGAGCCGCCGAATTATCGGCAGACCCTGGAAGCGTAAGTATGATTTCTGGAAACCGCGTCGCCGCCACCCCTAAGAGCACAGCATTGACTAAAATCAAAACCCCCGCTGTCATAGAAAGAACGAAAGGCTGCCTGGCTTGTGGAAAAGAACTAAAATACGCTGAAGGGCATGTTTTCTCATAGGTCAACACTATGAGATTCTATTGTTTGAGGGTGTTTCCACAAGACAACTAAACACAGACAACTCTTATTAGTAACCAGATTCAACAATTTCCAATGGGACCTCGGGTTTGAAGAGAAGATATTGTGAAATAATATTTATTTTGACAATTGGTTTAATCGCGGTTTGCCCTTTTGCAGCCCTTCCCAATATCAAAGGTACCAATCAGCTAGAAGGGTCCTACGTAATACTAACAAACATAAATCAAAATGACGCTTATTATTCAGCGATTCCTGCATTTCAAAGTTATCGTGGAGCAACTATTATTAGATTCAACTCGTTAGTAAGCGAATCTCTTTCTACACTCAAAACCTTGACGCCTAAATATGTCGCTGTAGCGGTCAAACCCCAAACAATTACCGTCGATTTTGTAGCTGATACATACAATACCTTAAGACACATAGACACTGACGAGTTTTTCGACACGGCCTTTGGTTTCATTACTGCAGCAAACGCCGCAGATATGGCAAACCTATTAAGCAATACAATCAACGCAGAGAGCCAAGCCAAACCCCAAAAATATGCTTCTATGGTCTACTCCCAAACAACCTTCGGCGGAGTCATGCAAAGATCGGAAGTGTACAGAGATCTTTTCTCTTCTGTCGGTTGGAACACCACTTATGTTGACACCTATAACAAAACTTCACTTATCTACGATAAATTGAGCAGATGCTCACTAATTACAGTCGATATGCACGGAACTCCAGAATACGTAGAAGGCTTGTCTTCAACCGAGGTAAAGGCTGGTCCTAGCCAATTCTTGTTTCCTGCGGTCGCAATCTCCAGCCCATGTTACTCTGCCAACACGTACAACGTTACTTCAGACTGCGAAGAATGCTTAAGTAGTTATATAATGGACCCGGGCAATAGTTTTGCGTTATCCTTCATAAATAGAGGAGCAATCGGGTATATCGGTCACATGCTTATGTATGGACCAAACTGGTACCTGTTGGAAAATGTATTAAACGGTATAGCTTTCTTGAATATGACCCAAGGCGAAGCGATAAGTTACGCATTAAATAGTAAATTGTGCTCCTCTTACGTCGATTACACGCATAGTTTTACCACGAGTTATGACTGGCTTAGCGATGCTAGGACAATGCTGTTTGGTTATGTGCTTTATGGGGACCCCGCCTACAAACCTCTTGCAAGCCCTCTAGCTGCACCAACAGTAGCAGGCACTCTCACTTCCAGTTCAGGTTTTTCAACTTTGAATCTAAGGTTTTCCAGAAATGTCACTATGCTTACCGTCATTAACGGATCGACTAATGACGATGTCGAATGGGGGTATTCGTCCAACGGTTACCGTCTATCATTGGCAAAGAGCAATCATGTTACCAGCCTATCCGTAATCAATTATACAGATCCAAATCATAAAATAACTTACGTTGGAATTAGCACCTGGTGTGTTGAAAACTCCTCTTCCGCAAATTTTCTTTGGATTTTTGTGTATTACTCTTTTCCAGAATATGAACGGATAATTAAGAATACAGCCGTTAACCTCGGCATATCCGGCACCTTTGATGAGCCAACTCCATCGCCAACACCTTCACCCACGCCCAGCCTTACTCCCACTCCTACCTCTACTCCTACTCCAACATTAGCTCCAACCCCCGGTCCTACCCAAACAATAGCACCAACAATAGCGCCTACCGCTACTCCCGCCCCAACACCTGTGCCAACAGCTTCTCCAACGATCAGTCCAACATCAGCTCCCACTCAAGCGCCGACCCCTGCTCCAACCCTCAACGACCGCACCATCGCCTGCCCCAACAGCTACGCCAACTTCCATAACCACTCCAACACAAACACAGACGCCTACCCCAATGCCAGTGCAGACATCCACCCCAACGCCCGAGCCAACGGTCTTCGCACTCGACACAACCGCATACGTAGCCATCGGCGTGGTAGTGTTCATGGCAATAGTCGCAGGTGCGGCATTGCTTCTCAGAAAACGCAATTAGAAACCACAACAAACCTCATCGGTATCCGTTTTAGCCTGTTCCTTTTTATGGTTGAGTTTGACACTCATCTTGGTTGAGTCCATGTACAACGAGTGCGTTACCCAGAGAAGAATATGTGATTCGTGTGGCAAACTTACCGCTAATTTTTGCTGTGCAGACTGCAAAGTGCATCTATGCTACAACTGCGTGATTGACCTAAGTTTAGCAGGAAAGAAAGGTTGCCCGATGTGTGGTAACAACCTAGAATAAGCTGATGGGCCAAACAGAGCGCGGTTTAGGCGGAGTCGTCATCCGAGAGAAAAAGAGGGAAATTGCTGAAGCTCCTTTAGCTCTTCACCTGAAATCTCCTGAGTCAAATATCATCAAGGGGTAAATTCCGTCTACTGGTAGTTGTGGGCACAACTCAGCAACGGCTGCTTTAACGGCTTCAAGACTCGCCGAATCATATCGACAGAATATTTTGACTACTTTTCCCTCTGCGTTGGCTTGGCACCAGGTCTCCACCCAGTAGGCTTCAGCCGTCATATTGCTTGCTATGTGCTTCATCAAGGGAGCCCCATCTTCAAGGCTCATCGGAGTCGTCAACGTTGTGTGAACTACGAGGAACTTTGGCATTCAAAGTCACCCGTTTTTGATTGTGTGCAGTTCGGATATTAAACTATCGGGGACATGCGCCTTGTGCGTAATTGATCTAACTTTAGTAGGAAGAAAGGTTGCCCGATGTGCGGCAGCATCCAAGAATAGAGAAGGTTAGAGGTGTCTTTGCATTCCTTCTCTTAGCAGCTCCGCGTAAACTCGTTTAGATCTTCACAGTGGAAATTATGGCTTTTTCGTTTTCTTAACCATAAAAACAGGGGCATAGACATCTTTTACCTGTTCTTTTCCAGATTTTCCTTCTTTGACTATGTGGTGTTTTTCGCATTTCCAGAACTCGGATCTTTCACTTTGTAGACCTTCGTGGTTTTTCCGCCACATAATTCACATTTAAAACTCATGTACTAAGCTTCCTGTTTGCGTTCTTAAACTACAGCTACTATAACCCAAGAGCTACTCTTACAGCTTCCTATGGTCCTCTTTGTTTTCTCAAGTTCAAGGCATGGCACGCACTATTTTGTCTTTCTTTTCAGTAAACGGCACAAGAATTTGGGACCAGGATGCGTCTTCGTGTCAGTTTCACACATAAAACAGAGAAAAAGGATTGTGTGTAGGCTTTGTCTTCTAGTAAGGCACTGATATTTGGTTTCGGGCTTCTTCTACTATGGGAAGCACCTGCTGAAGTTCACGGAAGTACTTTAGCACGGTGATGCCGCGTCGAGTAACAGCAAAGACAACCCTCGCCTTGCGCATCATGCGTTCTTCGACGAGGCCTTGTTTGATTAGGAAGTCTAAGTATTCTTTGAGTACGCTGCAGTTGACGTTTGCTTTGTACATTATGTGGGTAAGCTTAAGGGGACCTCGGTGTGCTAGAACTTTGAGGATGTCAACGTACGTTTCTAGTTTGCTGCGTCGCAAGACATTCTTCCCCTTCGATTACCGTCAGAAATTCGGAGTTTGATTGTGCTCGGCTCAAAGCGAGTAATCTGCTTTCGAAAGCCGAAACAAGGTCGTCCACCATAATATTTCTAATTTCAGCTGGAAGCGACTTAATATCATTTTCAAATACGCGTGCTATTTTGTTTTCCAGCATTTTCCTGTTCTTGGTTGCGGTTGTTTGCGTCATTACGTTTCGTTAAGAACGTGCGAGGCGGAGCGCAAGCGACGCCGAGACTTCGCAAGCTTAAGGGGGTGGGCACCCAAATTGCTGACTTTGTAGGTAAGGATTAATCCATTCCTTGTTATTAATACTCAGAATAGCGCATGCGGTGGAAGAATAGGCTTGAGCTCCAGACAAAGAGTTGAGTTAGTGGCTATAGGACAAGACCATCCATACTCACTCGGCGCAATTGAGGTGACCACTGAGAGTGAAGTTTATTACTTCTCCAAAGGAAAGCATGGTACAACTAAGTTGTCTAGGCATGCAAGTACAGCTGCGCATCTTGATTTACCCACCTTTAAGGAACGTGTAGAGTTTGGAGCAATGACTTCGCTGGCGGAGTTTGGAATAGAGTTTCTATTGGGGTTTGGGCTTAAACTAGATTCTCTTCCTGAAATCTACAATAGGTGGCGGGGCAAGAACAGCAAGAAATGGGACAATGTGTTCTTTATTGACATGAGAGACAAAGGTATCTCAACTGTTATGGTGCAGGTTGGGATTTTTGTAAATGAAGGGTTGAACTGTTATCTGGCAAGAGAAATCTCTTTTCATGAGTCTGTCAATTATAGCGTTTTTCCAGAGAGCAACCCGAAAATAGTAGTAGTCTGGAAAACTCAGAAACAGAAAGATTCAGTTTGATAGCTTTGGCAGGAGCTTGCGCGCGAGTAACGGCTACAAAAAAAGATGTGTGTTAGGTGTTATTTTCGTTTTTTGAATAGTTGTATTCCGTCTATTGTTGTGACGTATTGGAAGCCTCCTTCGATTAGGCTCATGGCTTCCTCCTTTGTGGCTGCTGCTCTGCAAGTCCATTCGTCGTTTTCAAGGTTTACCAGGTGCATGTATAGCTGTGTAGTTGTGAGTTTTTTGTGTCCCATTTGGCACATAGTGAAGAATGGGTCGCCTGAGTCCCGTAGTGTTTTGGTACAGAAGTAGTGTCTAAAATCGTACAGTCTTATTGATTTGATTGTTGGGTCGTTCATTTTTTGTGCGAGTCTGTTTCTCATTTCGCGGTAGCTGTATCCATAGTTTGCTCCTGTTCCGTGAAAAAGTCTGTCGTTGGGGTTCAGTTTGTTGTCTCTTATCCATTGTTCGATTGATGTTTTCAAGTTGTTGGAGATTTTTATAGCTCGTGGGTTGCCTCCTTTGGCTGTGGTAGGCATTACTGCGTTGTGGTCTGTGTCTATGTCTTTGGCTTTGAGCCTCATGAGCTCTACTGGTCTGAGTCCTGCTTCCATGCTGATTTGTAGCTTGATTGATAGCGGTTTTTGTGCGCTTGATATGAGCATAATCAGTTTCTCTTTTGTTGGCAGTTTGATGACTTTTGCTTCTTGTTGGTAGAATGGCATTTTCCATTCAATTTGGTAGAATTTGCAGTATTTGTTGTAGGCTATGCATAGGTTTCGTTTGTAGCTGTCTGTGCCTTGCATTTGTGCTATGAAGGCTTTGACTGATTCTGGTTCTGCGAGGCTTGAGTGCCTTGAGAGTAGGCTGAGGGCTTTTCTGGTGAATCTTATTGTGTCGTCGCTCTTGTTGTCGTTCTTCATCTGAATTAAGTACGTTGATTTGCTTGGATTCGTCGGGGATGAGGTTCTTGTCTATTTGGCAGGGCGTTATCACTGGGCGTTTGTATCTAAAATCCATCAGCTTCCCCCCTCTCCGCAAACAAGGCGGTGTACAGTTGAAATAGGCTGGTGTGTTGGCTGTAACCCGCCTTTTGTTTTCTGTGGCATTCGGCTAATCGGGCTACCCGCGCTCTCCGGTAGAGACGTCATCAGCGCATGTTTGCCCTTTCCACCTGCAGGACGGCCGTTTCACCGTTCCAGCCCAGCACACTCGGCATTACGCATGCCTCATCGCCCAGTCTAGGCGGACGTATCGTTTCTGCTCCGTAGCCAAGCCTCTCGGCTTCCCCCCTAAAGGGGGTGCAGTTCTACGCGTGGGCGGAGTTTCCTCAGACCCTTCATTTTTCGGGGTCCGAAAGCCACACACCAACTCGCCAGCCCATGAACCTAACCATGTCCGCAAGCAATAACTATTTCCATAAGCTCATAGGAAAGCATGGACAAACGAGTCATCCTCATAACAGGTACCCCCGCGGTAGGAAAAACTACACTAGCCAAAAAACTCGCAGAAAAAATAGGCGCACAATACGTCAACTTAACAGAGTTGTCAGAGAAGGAACACCTTGCACTTGCCCAAGACAAGGAGAGACACACCACCATAATCGACGAGACGAAGATGCGTCGCAAACTCAAAAGCATGATAAAAAAGTCAAGAGGCGACTTGGTGATTGATGGACACTATGCGGCTGCTGTCACCCCAAAAGCCACTGTCTCAAACGTATTCGTTCTTAGACGAAACCCCGTCGAGCTACGCAATTTTATGAAACGACGTGGCTATGACAATAACAAACAGGACGAGAACTTGTCCGCCGAAATACTCGATGTCTGCTTGGTAGAGGCGTTGCAGAAACAGGAAAAACCGAAAATCTGTGAAATTGATGCGTCAGGAAAGACAGTTGAGAACACACTTGACGAGGTTTTAGCAGTCCTTGAGGGCAGAAAAGGGTGCAGCGTGGGCTCCGTCGATTGGCTGGGCCTTCTTGAGCGTGAAGGCAGACTCGACGAATACCTGAAGACTTAACGTCTTCTTTCAGCGAAAACTGGTTGTTAGCTTCTGTTTTGTCAGAAGCGTAATTTTGCGCCTATTGGAATAGGACTTAGCGTGGTCGCTGAATTTTTCTCCGATCATTATGGGGTTGAGCATGTTCACATCTGCAGCTGCGGTGTCCAAACCGATGATCACATTGACCCCTATTGTGCGGTTCCAATCGCGAACCCAAACCACTTGCTCATCTCGTCCTTTCTGGACGATAAGGTCAAAATGACGCGCTACCCCGCTGTTGCCTTCTATGCTGACTGTCTCATTCTTGATCTTATACCCTTCCTTCTTGAAGTAAGTGATCGCGTGGTCCGCCAAACGCGAACTCGACTTTTGTTTTTCTCCGCCGCTCATCCAAAATGCGCCTTGCCAATAATGTTATCTAAGCGTGTGTGGAAAAGCCTTTCGCTAGAGGGAAACAAAATAACCGCTATCGTCGTAGTTGAATGCAACAAATGTCAAGGATTGCTGCTTGCAACCAGGGGACAAAAGACGCGCATCTGCCCATACTGCGGCGCCAAAGTGAACGTGCAGAAAGCCAAGCGCCTAGCCACGGCAGAAGACGCCTTCCAAGCTTCACAGATTTTGCGAAAACTCAAAACCGACAGACAAACAAACGCAGGAAATGTCGGTCTTTCAGAAGAGTAGTTTGTTAGTTTGGTGGGGCCGGCCGGATTTGAACCGACGACCTTTACCCAGGAATGGCGAGAAGCCACTCCTTACGGGTTTCTTCATGACAGCTCCAGAACTTCGTCATTCCCCGAAGGGTCAGCAAACCCGTTCTGTGTCTTCTGGAGCCCGTCGTCATACCTGCCTAGACTACGACCCCACCTCTAGGCACGAGGCAATACATGGCGTTTGCAGACATAAAAATATAGCTGTACCCAGAGCTGCAAACATAAAACCAAAAAAATCCACAATCAATAATCTTAAATCTGCTCGGAGGTGCAACCCTTTGAGCAAAAAAAGAAGGAAAGGCTTTTTCCAGTACTATCAGTTTCTTGAAAACAAAAGGATTTTTGTGTCTGATTGCCTCATTGTTAAGTGAGAATCTCTCTCTAAGCGCATCGCGCCAGATTAGTAATGTCAATTGAGGCTTTCGAATAGAATTCTCTTTAGGATAGTTGCGCCATGTCTCATTTTCAGTTTTTTCTCGCCCAATCGTTCCCGGTACCCAATTGGGATTTCGATTGTCTCAAATCCTTGCTTGCTCACCTGATGATTCAATTCGACTTCTACATCAAACCCTTTCGACTTAATAGGCCATTTCCTAAGTATATTTGCACGGACAACCCGCAATCCAGTCAATGGATCCTGCAAATCTACACCATTAAAAAAACTGTGAGAAAAAGCCAACAGCTTATTCCCGAAAGTAAACCGACCCTGAAAAGCATTTCCCATTGGTTGTTTACTAAACCTGTTCCCACAGACCATGCCAACCTGCGGCATCTGTTCGAGGATCTGAATCATTTCCGGCACGTATTCAGCGGGATAAGTAAAGTCAGCATCAGTAATAACCACATATTCGACATCCGCACCCATGCAGTTTATTGCTTTGGCTATGGCATCGCCTTTGCCTTTGCCGTCTTGGAAAAGGATTTCTGCTCCATGATCTTTGGCGACTTCAACTGTCCGGTCATGGCTGTGACCATCAACTACCAAAATACGCTTCGCATATACGTTCTCTGTGAGCTCTGAGATGGTGGCGCCTAATCCTTCTTCTTCGTTGAGCGCGGCAATAAACACGTTAATGGGCTGCGAAGGCTCAAACCTTTGACCAAACATTCTTAGTTCTCCAAATTTACTGGGGATAACAAAAAAAGAGAGGGTGGTTTATTTCCACAGTTTTTTGCCAGTAAACAGCCAGACGAGGAACAAGATTACGGCAACCACGAGCAGTATATGTATCAGCGAGCCTAAGCCTGGCAAAGCAAGGAAACCAACCAACCAAAGTACCACAACAATAATGGCAATTGTCAACCAGATATTCATGGCCAATTTTCCGCCTAAGTTTAAGGTACTGGCCTAAGATACATGTGAAGCTGATCTGTTGGAACCTTTAAGTGTAATCCCGTGTCTGTCCAGGCGGCTATCCCTTTCTCCAGGGCTGAAACGTCCATCATGTTTCGTACCCCACCTTTCCTTGCGCCAAGCACAGACTCAGCTATGTCCTTTTCCAATTCAATCTCAAGATGAGTTACTTTCCACTCTTCCGGATTTACTTCTATTCCTTTTACTTTGCCGATTTTCTCATTAACCGCAAAAACATCTTTATCAATTAACTCGCTAGTTCTCATACTTTCTATACCTCCATTTCGCCTCATAATTTGAGCTACTTTATAAATGGTCACTGCCAGAGTTAAACATGCGTGACTGGGAGCCAACACCTACATTCCAACGGTTTTGCAGACTGGGCAACCCATTACGAATACCACGTGAGTATTGATTTTCTTGCTTTCTGCGAATTGCCTTGCTTTTTGAGCATCTCGTCTGGAAATACTTCCACTACTGGCTAATGTTGCTTTCCTCATTCGAGGTTATTCACTATTCAGAGTAACGAATGTTGCTCTATTAAGAATGCGTGACTGTGATGCCCCATCAACAATTCGACTTGACTTATAGAACTTTAATAAGAATGTTCTATAACACTATATTATTTGTGTCTCTTTCCGTAATTTCTGCGACTTGAAACCTGTAACCCCAATTGAAGGCGACACTTTATGAATATTGAAAAAACTATCTCTTTATCAGAGATCGACTTCAAACCGCATTGGCTTTGTTCTATATTCTTGGAAAGAACGGCGCCGGATTCACAATTCCAAACAAAGTTCCTACGATCACGCTTAGAACAACGAATATGACCCATGCCAGAATCGCTATGAGGATTGCCCGGAGCCAGCCCGTTTGGAAACTAGCTTTGAACACCCAAATACAAGCTATGAGCGCTAGGATGTAACCGATAACCAACGCTGACGATCCGATTAACTCGCCAAGGAAGAAACCCACTACCAAAACAACTATGAAGTAAACGATTGGTCCTGCCAGCGTCGCACCTGCGCGGGCTGCAAAAGGGTCTGTCTATCATGTGTTACTTTTCAGCGTTGTTTCTTGAGGTTTCGTTTCTTGTCTTAGGCGTATGACTGTTGTTCCAGCGAACTTGTCAAAATATCTTCTGAACCGCGGGTCATTTAGTTGATAGCCAAAGATTAGATCAAACGGTAGAAAGACTTTGCCTAGATTTCTCACAACAGCGTGCTCGTAGTCTAGCTTCTTGCCGTCAATTTTTATAGCCATTAAGCCGAAAACACGTTTGCCAATAGTTTGTCCGCTAAACCCCTCCAAAATAGTACAATAAATCCACGTTAAAGGCAAGGCAACGAATAGCGGGTACACCAATTCTAACGCTAAGTTTTCTCCAAGAGACAGAAGCGAGGGTAGCAGAAGAGATAGTGTTAGCAAGAACATGATGGCGTAATCTATGAGAAACGCGTATGCTCTCTGCCTGAACGAAGCTAGAGGAAGCTGGGACGCTTTTCGATTTACTGTTGACGTTTCTGCCCAAGATTCGACGTCTTTTATTACCCTGACTGCGTCTTCTCCGGCGGGGCTAAGCTTGTATTTGCCCGTTTTCGTCTGTTCAATGAAGGGCGACAAGCTACGAATGTGGAAACTGAGTTTACCCGTATCGATATCAAGTGTATTCATGAGATCGGTAAATGTGGTTTCCTCTTTCTCATGAAGGGTTAGCAGTATTTCTCGCCTTATTCGGTGAGAGAGAACCGAAAGAATTTTCGAGACGTGTTCTTGGTCCACCGACATTTCTCTAACCCTTTATGCTGCTGCGAAGAAGCTAATCAGGCAACCTCGCCAAGGTATTATGAAAAACGATGCATATAAGGCGACCTCGGCGTTATGGATTACTGCTCCTTAATCTACTTTCGATTCTCCTAAGCCGAAAACAGAATAGTTCTACTTACAGAACTCACTATCCGAAGCATTTCAGGAAAGAGAAAGATTAATGAAGTATTGATAGTGTGTATTTTTGTGTTTGCCGGCCATTGGGCGCGGGTTCCACCTGATCCCTTTCCGAACTCAGAAGTTAAACCGTGTTCCGTTCCCCGCTGTATTGTGGTCTTCGGCCACGAAAAACCGGGAAAGCTGACAACCTCCTCTATATCAAACTTGAAAGCCTACTGAGATTTGGCTAAGCTTTATAACTAACCGCAAATAGCTTTGAAGAGAAGTGACAAAGGAATGTTGAATATGTTGGCGCAGTCGACAATTCTCACGAACCAATTTCTAGGTTCAAGCGACATAATCGTTCAAATCCTAAGCTTACTCTCTTACTTATTCATCTTCGTGTTCATATTCTATGGACAAAGAATCCAAATGTACGTTATGATACGGGAAGTAGAAAGCTCCCTATTCAAGCTAAAGATAATGAAGGAAGAAGGGCGAAAAACAGCCGTAGAGACCATAAAAGAAATAGGCAAACCCACAACAGACCCATCAACCAAGGTAGACCGCTACCTCGAATACTTCACAATCACACCTCAAAGCATGGATCCGGCGGGCATAGTTTACAAACTTGACCACATCCTTGACGTCCGAGATGAACGCATGAAGGACGAAGTTAAACTCATGGCGCCATCCAGTGACGAAGTTCAAGTGTACAACCTTGAGAACACTCTGGAAGCAGCGATGGCCTTGAACTTCATCTACAAAGTAGTACGACACTACTACCTGCAGGGCAAGAAAACACTCAGTCTCTACACAATCATGCAGCTACAGATGATCCTACCCCTTGTCATGAAGGAAGCCGAGGCTTACTCAAGTGCACTAAAAGCTTTCGCTAACGGTCAACCCATAGGCGACGGCGCTGGCCCTCTCATCGCCGCAAAGCTCATGCACGGACAGCCCCTACGCAAGGTTCCAAAAGACTGCGTCGTCGCATCAGTTCCATTTGAGGGACGCACCGCTCTGGTCCTGAAAGCTGAAGGTCCAGGTGGAAACGTAGGCAAACCCGGAGACGCCGTTAAAACCCTAATAGAAGAAAACAAGGGCAAAATAGCTGCCGTCGTCATGATCGACGCGGGTCTAAAACTGGAAGGCGAAGCTCTTGGAGAAATCGCGGAAGGAATCGGTGCAGCAATCGGCGGCCCTGGTGTCGACCAGTTTAAGATCGAAGAAGCCGTAATGGCAGAGAAAATTCCACTATATGCAGTCATAATCAAGGAAGACATCGGCGACGCAGTCTCAATGATGCGCAAAGAAATCTCTGACGCCGCAGACAAAGCCATCGATCGCGTGAAAGACGTTGTCAAAGAAAGAACCAAGGAAGGCGACCAAATAATCATCGTTGGTGTGGGAAACACTATCGGGGTCGGGCAATAGGAGGAATCAGAAATGGGCAAGAACGCAAACTCAACAGGTAGCAACAAAATCTCAACTTTCGTCCTAGCAGCGATTTACGTAACCCTCATTCTGTCCGTAGTCGCAATAGTAGTTGCGTTAGGCGCATTCGCCGAGGGCTCACTCGAAGTAGCAATATATCTGCTCGCAATAGGCTTCATCGCTTTGGGACTATCAGGATACTACTTGTTCCAGTCACGCAAGCACGTTGCAAACCTCAAAATCGATAATCCCCCAATACTGACAGCTATCGAATGTAAGAAATGCAACGAAAAAGTGACACGTGAATTCAAACGTGGCGACTACGTCTTTAAAGAAATGGAGAAATGCCCCAAGTGCGACGCCATGGGCATGATTGTAGCAATCTACAGAGAAGTTAAGGAAAAAGAGAAGCCGTCAAACGTCTAGGTTAAAACGACGCAACCTTCCTCTCTTACCAGCACCGTATGCTCTGCTTGGGCAACGGTTTTTCTCGTCACCTCAACAAAAACTGGGTACCCCATGATTGCTTTTGTTGAGAGAAGCTCCTTGAACGCTTCCTGGTGTTGCTCCTTTGGCAAGACTCCTATAAGCCACCGTTCGGCAAAGGGCAATGTATGAAAATTGTCTTCGATGTGCTTTAGGAGCTGTTTAGCATGTGGCGTCTTGGTAGACTTGGCTTTGAATAGTCGGAAAATAGTTTTCTGCGGAGCATCCTCGACTGCACCCCCAGCTTCCCTTACGGTAACGAAGGGCTCTATAGCATAGACTTCTCCTACCCTCAATTTACCAAACGAAACCTGGTGCACGTTAGGTATGCTTGTACCGGCATGAATGAGATACCTCCCGACTGAGTGTCCGGTCAGGTTCTGAATTGGCTTGAAGCCCCGGTTCTTTATGGTGCTTTCGATGACCCCTCCAATTCTAGAGGGTGACATGTCCCCTTGAATAATGTCTATGGCGGCGTTGAGGGCCGTCTTAGCCGTCTCGACCATAGTTGCGTATTCTGGATTAAAGCATGCCGTAAAAGCGGTGTCGGTCACGTAGCCATCTACGTGAACGCCAATGTCAACTTTTACTACAGAGTTTTCTGGTATCGTGTTTGTATCGCCTGGCGGTGATGTGTAATGTGCAGCAACTTCGTTTATTGAAACGTTACAAGGGAATGCGGGGTTTCCGCCTTTTTGCCGAATTAGTCCTTCTGCTTTTTCACATACCTGAATTATTGGCATGTACTCGCGTACGTAGCTTCTCATTTCTTCGCGTGTTTCGCGCAGAATTTTTCCTGACAAACGAAATTTCGTTAAGGCTTCTTCATCATAAAGAGGCATGACGCTTTTCCCTTCGCAAATTACTTTTCTGTTTTCAAGTTATGCATCGATGCTTAAATGGGTAACCTATGCACAGTAACGAAGTCACCTGCGCGCAATTCCCAATTTTTTAAGTGTTGGTGTATTGACGGAAGCCGAGTTGGAGGTTTCAAGCCAAGCATTCAAGGCGAATGCTGATCGGACAAAGGAAACAAGCAGATGTATTGAAAAAAATGAAAGAATTGTGGTCAACAATAGAAATCGACGAGTCTATGGCACTTTCAATAAGCTCTCGTTATTTTCGTGTGATCTTCAGCCATAAATACTTGAAACCAGCCAAGTTGAGTATCGCGCAATCTGCTAAACAGGAGTAGTAGATATTTCCGGGCTTCTTTTGCTCACCGAAAGTAAGGCAAATGCGAGAATAGTTGCCGAAAGTAAAACAAAGCCTGCAAGGATAATCCAAAGATTCGTAGTCGATTCGCTGGTTGGCTCAGAAACCACAAAACTGTAATCTCCAGAAGCCGGATCCGCGCCTTCATTGTTTGTTTTGTCCAAGGCTACTACTCTGTACGTATGAGTGCCTTGGGAATAGGTGCCGCCTGTATAGATGTGTGTACCTTGTCCTGTCGATGTCTCAACTGCTTCTTCGTCGATGTAAAGGCTGACCCTCAAATACAAACTTCCGTAATCATTGTCTTTTGCCGTTATGGTGAAGAAAACTTGTGTATTAGGGCTAGGATTTTGGGGGTAAATCGTAACAGAGACGAAGGGAGCTGTGACATCTGGAGTTGGCGGAGTAGACGTTTGGGTAGGCGTAGTTGTTGAGGTTTGTTCGGGTGTGGGTATCGAGGTTGGAGTCGATGTTGGTTCAGGGGATGCTGTTGGGGTTAATGTTGGCTCAGGAATTGGGGTTGGCGTATGGTCTATAGTTGGAGTCGGTGTTGGAGTAGGCGTAGTTGTGGGTGTTGAGGTTGATGTTGGCGTCGGTGCAGGTGTAGGCGTAGGTGTTGATGTGGGTGTGGTGGTCGGACTTGGCGTGGGTGTAGGAGTTTGTGGTGTTGGAGTAGGCGTTGGAGTGTGGGTAGGTGTTGGAGTAGGTGTAGGTTTTGGTGTGGCAGTTGGAGTCGGAGTAGGTGTTGGTGTAGCAGTGGGTGTTGGGGATGGTGTTGAAGTGGGAATTGGGGTGGGTGTAGGAGTTGGGGGTGGTGTCGGAGTAGGCGTAGGTATTGGCGTAGCAGTTGGAATGGGCGTAGGTGTAACCTGTATGATTATCGACGAGTTTTGAATGTTTCCGACGTTGTCGGTAGCCTTAGCAGTTATTGTGTGGGTTCCATCAGAGAGTGGTGCGGTGGTTAGTGACCAAGAGGTGGTTCCCGAGGCGTCAACGTAAGATCCATTGTCAACTCTAACTGCGACTTTCTGAACTCCCGACTGAGAGTCAAAAGATATCCCAGAAACCGTGGCGGTTTTCGTAGGAAGCAACGTGCCATTCAGGGGAGTCGTTATGGTGATAGAAGGAGGCGTTGCATCGGAAGTTACGTTGAACCCGCAAGTGTGTTCTCCAGAGTCGTACATCCCGTTACCATTCTCGTCTAGAACTAAGTAGTAGTTACCTGCTACAATGTTTGTCCAAATCAAGAAGGTACCGAGAGTACTTTGGCTTTTGTAACCTCCGGAAACATCGTTTAGCGGCGCTCCTCTATAACCAGGCAGTGGACTATTCACGACATATATTCTATAATCAGTGTTTGATCCAACGCCCTGGACATTTGCAAATACGGAATTGGGAACTGGACCAAACCAAAAGTTGTTTTGTTCTGGTGGATAACTTGGTCCACAGGCACTTACCCTTTGGAATTGTATATTAGCTTGGACGTAGCCGAGTGTGACAACAAGCATCATAAAAAGAAAGACCAGTCCAACCTGAAGCCCAGTTTTCCGAATTATTTCCCCCTCCCCGCTTTACCTTTGAAAATCTGAAAACATATAATCTTGTTGAAATTAATAAATGTTGAAGAAAAATGGGGCAAATTGGATTTCTTTGCGTCAAAAGCAGGTATTGTTTACATTCGGACAAAACCGTCATCTCCACTTTACTTTAACCCTTTTCTTTTTGGAGGGCTATCGCATGACTGAAGTCGAGTTTGAAATTTCCGGCTTCAAACAGCATGCTAAAGCCAGTTACCGGGCTGATTAATGACTCGGCTTCAGTCAGCCTGACAGCTCACGGTTTGTAAATTTTCGGATCCAACACAGCAAAGTTGTTGCCTCCCGCGTGATATAACATGCGCGCATTCTCCAATGTGTATCGCTCAGTGAAAACGCCTGGATTGGCGTAGGCTGCAACAATTTCCCCCACGAAGACCGTGTGATCTCCAGTCGTGAGCTGGTTTTGCACGGTGCATTCAAGGTGCCCTACGCATTCACGAATTGCTGGCGCCTTAATCTTCCTAGCTGCAATGGGCGTTAAACCTGCTTTTTTGAATTTGTCAAAGCTTCTTCCACTGAAGGAGCCGCAGGCATAAACCGACTGTAGCAGCTCAAGTGTGGGCACGTTTATAACGAATTCTTGGCTTTCTTCGATCAGCCTATGTGAATGTCTCTGCGGCGCGATGCTGACCGCAACCAGTGGCGGGTCAGTGCTCGTGGGCATGGCCCAAGCAATAGTGGTAACGTTGGGTTTACCAGCTTTACCTACACAAGAAACAAGCACAGTGTGCATGGGATGAAGTAGCCGATAGGCGTACTGTGAATTAACATCAATTTTTCCAGGCATAACGGTAACCTCACATGTCTTTCTCGCTGCATTGGGGTTGACTGATTCCACGCTTATTTCTCTTTTCTTCCGAGAGGTTTTCCATGTTTACACTTGTTCATTCGTTGACTGCATTTTGACATCTAAACTGCAATTTGATGCAACGAAAAATAAATGAAATGGAATATCCTTATCTCGAGTAACGCCTGAAACCTTTAAAGCCTCCGAAACGTAGCCTCAATTGCTACTAGCCTTCCAAACCAAACCCAGAAACAAAGGATAGCCAAGAGCCAAAAGCTAACGGAGAATAAAGTTTGACGAATTACTGGATTTTCAAAGTAAAAGACGAAATAGGCGGACTGTACGGAAGAAGAGGACACGTAATCTTTGAACACAGGACCAAAGAAGGTTTTTGGGCTGTCAAAGAGCAGTCAGAACGCGGGAAACCGGAAGTAAATTTAGACCTTCTTAAAAAGGGCGATCATGTTGTGTTCTATTTGATTGGCAAAGGCGGCAGTCGCTTCCTTGGCACATGCATTGTAGATTCAAGCTACACACAGCTTGATGAAGAACAAACAAAAAAGCTTGTCCACAGCGAATACATAGACTCAGACCGGGGCGTTTTCGTCAGAAACGTTGACAAATGGGATAAACCTTTACCCATTGAGTGTCTTCGAGGAAAAGAATCTTTGGCTCACAGGGGCGGCAATGTAGGGGCGCATTTTCAGGGATCTATCAAGAAAATAGGACGAAAGGAATACGACGTCATCCTCCATGAACACGAGCTAGTCTTCTAAACGCTCTAGCCCCTCTTGAACAGGTGAGTGTTTGGTTTCTATCGTTTTACGTGGTATTGTTCAATTGTGTCTTTGGCTTTTTCCCTGCGTTTTCGGTGCTCTTCAAGGAACTTGTTGAGTTTGGCTACGACGTCTATTTTGCATTCGCCGCAAAGCATTTCACCACCGCGACATCGGCGTTCGCGTTCCGCCAGTCTTGCGCTGTCTTCTTCAAATAGGAAGAAGTAGTACTGGAAAATGCTGCACACGGTCGGGTCCGCGCCAAGTTTCCGCTGCTCCGCCGCCGTCCCCTTGCCACCCGTGAAGGCGTTCCAGATTTTCTTCTTAACCACATCTGGGGGATCCATAGTAAATATGCTTGTTTCTGGCAAGCTGGCGCTCATTTTTCCGCCTGCGCCTAGCCCAGGGAGAAATCGGCAGTGAATTTGCGCTGGTTTGCAGTAGCCTAGTTTTTGGGCTATGTCGCGGGTAACGCGCCAGTAGGGATCCTGATCTATAGCTGCAGGAATCAGTGCAGGCACGTTTTCACCTGTGAGTTTCTTATGGATAAAGCAGGGTGCGGCTTGGATGGCTGGCCAGTAGATCCAGCCGATGTTGGTGCTATCTTGAAATCCAAACGAGCTTCGGGCGGTACTGTAGGTTATACGTTTGGCGACTTCCAATGTGATGTCGTATAGTAGGTCCATGTCTTGTGTGTCGTATATGATGAAGGTGTCCTCGGGTTTGAAGCCGACAGCGATTAGGTCTAGGGCGTTCTCGTAGGACCATTTGTGCGTTTCCGCGAGTGTGGATTCGTCGTCTATGAGGAACTTCTCGTCGTCCGTCATCTGGAAATAGAGCCGGGTTTTGAATTTTTCCTGCAGGTGACGTGTAAAAATCCATGGAACGAGGTGACCGATGTGGACAGGTCCCGAGGGTCCTCTGCCTGTGTATAGCACGAATTTTGTGCCTTGCTCGTAAAGGTTCAAAACGGTGTCCAAGTCGCGGTGGCTGAAAAATATTCGACGTTCGATCTGCGAGTGCAGTTTGCCCGTGTATTTTTCGAGTCTGGCGAGGAGTTCTGGGTTTAGGGGTTGGGTTCCGAATTCCCGGATGAGGCGTTCGTAGTCTACTTTGCCCTTGACTTCCCAGGGAGTGACGACCATTTCATTGTTTTCTGCGTTGGGCGAAGACATACTGACTCACGGTTGAGGTTGATTGCTTGGAGAGAAGAAAGATGTAGGTAATATATCTGTTTTTTTGGGTCGAAAAAACGCCCTCGATGCGATTACAATTCTAGCGCCAATTAGTTGCAGTTTTCCATGGTATCTTCTTTTCTATTTGAATTTCTGGAACATATGGCCTTCAAATTTTTGTTGTACGTAGTTTGACTCAAGGTCATAGTTCACTTTGTTCAACTGCAAATGGGAATAACGGCGATGAGCTCAAAACTTCATGCAGTCTATTCTAGTCTTGCTAATATTTTGTAAAGACTTATGTGTTGCCGTGTAAGACCTTCTGTTGTTGTCTGCCATGACCTGCTACTTTAGGCATCTGGGCGAATTCTTTTTGAAGGCAGGAATAACGGTAACGCCCGCAAACAAGAGGCAACTCGACAAGGTAATTCACGATCTTGTGGAAACAAACTATAAGGATTGCCCGTCGACTTGGCAAGAAGTTAAGAAACGCATAGCCACTGACAGCGACGCGTTCGCAAAAGCATTAAGATCCGCGTGGGAAAGTCAGCAAAAAGGAGAAGCCTAGCCAATATGCACACGAAGTTGAAGGTCTACTCCGACGGAGGATCAAGAGGCAACCCCGGACCTGCCGCAGCAGCTTTCTTGATTCTTTCGGAAGCCAACGAAGTGCTTAATGCCCAATCGCAATTTCTGGGCAAACAAACCAACAACCAAGCCGAGTATGAAGCCCTCATTTTCGCGCTTGAAGCTGCTATTCAGCTTGGCGCAGAGGAAATTGTCTGCCACTTAGACAGCGAACTTGTATGCAGACACCTCACGGGCGAGTACAAAGTTAAAAATGTCAACTTGAGAAAGCTTTGGGGAAGAGTTCGGGAGTTAAAACGTTGTTTTAATCGGATAACCTACGTGAGTGTGCCCAGAACCGACAAGTACATCCAGGAAGCCGACCGACTAGTCAATGAGAGCCTAGATATGGCTACCAAATGAAGGCATGGACGAGTTTGGATTTGGCGATTTTCTAGGGAACAACCGGCGCAATTTTGGGAAGTTTGCCTATTAAACCTGTTTTCTTGCGTTAGTCTTAAATATAGACCCCGTTCCAATAAACCAGAAGGCGATTTCCGTTGACAATCAACAACGCACCCGCAGTTGAACTAAAAAACGTGACTAAGCGCTATAATGAACTTGTAGCGGTGTGCAACCTTAACTTGGCAATTGAGCAAGGCCAAATCTTTGGTTTACTAGGACCAAATGGTTCCGGAAAATCCACTACTCTGAAAATGCTTTTGGGTCTGGTTCAGCCCGAAGAAGGCCAAGTAATCGTCCTTGGAATAGATGCAAAGAAAGACCAAGTAGCCATAAAGAAGCAGGTTGGCTACGCTCCTGAATCGCCGCATCTCTACGAGTTCCTCACGGGCATAGAGTTTCTGGACTTCATCGGCGACATATATGGCATACAAACGGATGAAAAACGGAGCCGAATAATCGAGTACATTAAAGCGCTACAGCTGGAGGGCAGAGAAGGCGACATGATAAGCAGTTACAGCGAGGGTATGAAACAAAAAATTGCTCTCATCGCGGCGTTTCTGCATAAACCTAAACTGCTAATTCTTGACGAACCTCTGAACGCTCTTGACCCACGGTCCGCGAGGTTAGTGAAGGATTTCCTTCAGCAGCTTAAGTTTCAAGGGGTGACTACTATCATGTCAACGCACATACTCGAGATTGCGCAGGCGTTGTGCGATCGAATTGGGATCATGTACCAGGGCAGGCTCCTGGCTTTAGGCAACATGGAGGAACTGCGCAAGATGGCGAGTTTGCCCGACTCGGGACTGGAAGAAATTTTCCTCAAACTCACCGGCACAGGCGACATAAGAGCGGTCGTAGAGGAACTCGTCAAATGAACTGGAAAACCGTACGTCACTTAATCACCGTAGATGTTAAGTCAACCCGGCTCTTGCGGGGACAACGGCTAATAAAATACAATGTGGCCAGAAACCGATTCTTTAATTACTTGACTTATGCAGCGGCGATAGCGATAGGTTTGGTAGTCGGCGTCTTGGTGGGCTTATTTTACAACTCTCAACTGTTAACAGTCGGGTTTCAAAGCTTATTCAACGCCGTTTTCGAAAACTTCCAGGTTTCCCTTCCAACCCTCATCTTAGTTGTTACTCTGGTTTTTACGATGATGCAGCAGTTCCAACGTAGTGGGACTAGCTTTTCTCGTCAAGCGCCCTACTGGCTCCCGGTCACTTGGCAGGAACATACGTTAGCGTCCATTTTGGCTGACGTCTTAGGGATTCCGTTGCTGTCAATCGCCTGCATAGCTCCTGCAATTATAGCAGTTGCCGCATTTACGGGGCAGCTCCCTTTAGCTGTCGGCGCTTCCCTTGCGATGTGTGCGTCTGCGTTTATGGCAGGTGCTACCACGGAGGCTTTCAGGGTTCTGCAGGTGCGTTTCACAGGAGCAGTTTACAAGTCAACGGGTAAAGCAGCGATTTGGGTTCGATTTGCAAGCACCCTGATCTTCTTCATCGTGTTCTACATCGTCTACTCTTACGTAATTTACGGAACAGGCATAGCAAGTTTCATCCAGACCGTAGCTTCAGTGCAGAGTGCAGTGTGGTTTGTTCCGTTCGTATGGGTAGGCATAACCCTTGCCTCCTTCGCGAGCAGCCTGATAATCCAGGGACTCGCCTTTTTAGTGCTTTCACTTCTATTCATAGCGGGCTTGTTTTACCTAAGTGTCGCGTTGAACGCGCGGTTTGGACTTTACGAGCCTCCAGCCATAACCGTAAGCCGAGGCGTGTACACGCCAAGAAAAGGATTTCTAGGCAAGCTTGGTTTCTCCTCTGTCGAAAGCGCCATGATACGTAAAGACCTCAAAGCTTTCACGCGCCGACGAGAACTCATAACAACCTTCATTTTGCCTATAGTCGTCACCATAATTCCGATAGTCTCGTCCTTCAACACTGGTCAGTCGTCATCGGCAGCTTTTCCCCCTCAATTTGGTTTTGCTTTCACATCGCTTTTTCCTGCTGGCATTATGGCTATGATGTTGGGCAACTTCATGACGGGTGAGGAAGGTCAGAGTATCTGGCGCGTCTATTTCTCACCGATTTCAGCTAGAAACTACGTGAAAAGCAAGTATTTCTTCATGCTTTTCTTTGCCCTCATTGTCCTTCCCATAACGGCAGCCGTAGGTTATGTTATATATCACCCTACAATTCGAACCCTGCTCACTTTGCTATTTGAGTCGGTCTTCGTAGCCTTCGCAGCAGGTGCCTTGTCCTTGGCGAACGGCATCAAAGGCGCCGACTTTAACGAATTTCCCAGACCCCGAATGATTCGTGGAGAATGGAGCCTGATTAATTTGGTAACATGTGGGGCAGTTGTGTTAGGAATATTGGCCCCCTTGTTTCCCTACTTGATCTCGGCACTAATCGGAGCGCAAATCGTTTTCTTGGGGCTCTATCAAGCTGTTATTGTCAGTGGAGTTATCGCAGCTGTTCTAACTGTGATTTTTTACCAAGTTGCCGTCAGAAACGCCAAAGACTTGCTGACCAAGGCTCAAGTCTAAGTGTGATCCGTTGCCAAGGCAACGGAGTAAGCTAAGTCGGTCAAGAACTATGGTCAAGAAAGTCTTCGCGACAAACACATCGAAATCTTTCTGAGGGAATTCCCAACACTTGCAGCAAGTTGTGTTGGTTTGTATGGGTGTTTACAATACGTTGACTGCTTTGGTTTGAGATTGTTCGACTGAAGCATTGATGTCCCTTTTCACAGAAAAAATTTTGCTGACCACACTAACCTGTTTGTTGGCTCAATCCTTCTTCAGAGTTGGAGGCTTTCTTCGTCCATCCCAAACGTGATGCAACGCCAAACCTGGATGATGGAGTAGCATACGAGGCCCGCTGTAGCGCATGATTATTTTCACCTTTTCTTTCATGTCGGGTCGGTAACAATGGATTAGGCATTTACCACAAGTGCTCTTCTTCTCCTGAAAAGGGCACTTGTCAAGCCGCATGAAAGCGTAGACTTTGAATTCGGTACATTCTGTGCAAAGCTCTTCGTGGGTTTTGTGGTGAGCTTTGCAGTAAATATTTACCATAGATTCTATGGTTTCTTTCTCTCTTGTTATCCTCGGATGCTCTAATTTGGGTTGCTCGGTAGCCATATCCTCAATTCCATCAGGTTTAAGTGATGAATAGTTTACAAGTAAAATAAGGTTTCACCCGCAGATGTTCGGGATTGAAGGGGGTCTGCAAAACTTGTTGATACCTAGTGCTTGATTCAGAAAATGAAAACCATTTAAAGTGCAAATAACCATTAGGCTAATGAGGAGCTTCTCAGGTTTTGACTTTTATAGATGGCATCCCAGATTTTGCCTCTGAAACGCGAGAGATTTTGCTCGTTTTCCCCGGAAAATATCGGTCGCCTGACCCGCAAGTCCCACTTGCACTGCTGTATCTTGCCAGCCCACTTCAGCGTGCGGGCTACAGAGTTCGGCTCCTGGATATGCGAATTGAGAAATTCCATGACTTTAAAATCGGCAATCCAGTTTTTGTGGGGATAAGCTGCATGAGCGGGCTCCAAATCCGCTATGGACTTGAATTCGCCAAAAAAGTCCGCGACGAAAGCCCTACAGTGCCCATCGTTTGGGGAGGTGTGCATCCTACATTGTTACCTGAACAGACGGCGGCAAACGAATTGGTTGACGTGGTTGTGCGGGGTGAAGGGGAAATGGTCGTTGCCAAATTGGCAGACAGGCTTGCGTCACGCGAGCCGCTTGATGACGTTGCAGGTTTGACATACAAGGCTAACGGTGGAGTAAGAAGCAACCCTGACGCGTCAGTCATTGACTTGGACGATATCCCTGCGGATTTGCCCTACAACCTTTTGCAAATGGATAAGTACCCTGCCGTAAAATCAGGAAGGATTCATATCCAAACCAGTCGGGGTTGCCCACACAGATGTGGCTTCTGCTACAACACGATATTTAACAAACGTGCATGGAGAGGAAAAAGCGCCAATCGTGTCCTCGACGAAATCGAACACGTGATAAGAACATTCCCGAACGTAAAAATCATTGACCCCATTGACGATAACGTTTTCGTGGACAAGAAACGCGTCGAAGATATCTGCAACGGAATCTTGGCAAGAGGAATAAGAGTTGTTTGGCGCGCAAACTGTCGCTTCGACTACCTATCCACGTATGGCAAGGACTTCATCACTTTGTTGGCGAAGGCGGGTTGCGTCGAAATGGATTTTGGCGGAGAAACCGGTTCCAACCGTCTCCAAAAACTAATATGCAAAGATGTAACCCCCGAACAAATGCTCCAGTCCGTGACAAACCTCAGAGAGTGGGCCCCCACGATTGAGCCATATGTTTCGTGGATGAGCGGTTTGCCTTCAGAAACTGACGAAGATTTGAAGGCGACTTTCGACTTGATGGATCTCATGGTCAAAGCCAACCCTCGAACGCAACATTACGGTATCTTCGTTTACACTCCGTTTCCCAGTCCAGTACTGGAGAAACTGCCCAGTGAGTTTAACCCGCCCAAGACCCTTGAAGATTGGGGAAAAATCGATGTTTTCCACTTCAAACCCCCATGGCACACAACAAAACAAATCGCAAAACTCCACGCGATTTCAGCCGTTACCAGACTCGCTTTTTACCCTGCTGCCAGAATTAAAAACCGGGGAATCGGCTTCAAGGTGAGTTACAGAATTATTAACCGGATAGCTCGTTACCGTTGGAGACATAGATACTTTGGTCTTCCAATAGAACTCAGATTAGTCAACTTCGCAGCGAAAAAACTCAAAGGATTCCTATAGCGGTACTCGAAAAGGATAAAACGGACCGAATCTTCTAGCTTTCAACCAAAAAGTTTTGATCAAACTAAACACAAAAAAGAGGAATTTCCTTGAAATACAAAATTGAAGTAAACCGAGAAGATTGCATCTCCTGCGCGAGCTGCTATACCATCGACCAAATCCATTTCGAAAGTGACTCTGAAGGTAAGTCGAAGGTGATTGGTGGAATAAGTAACGGCAAATCTGTAGGAACATTTGAAGACGAAAAATTGACCGAGGCACAAGCCGCAGCTGACGCCTGCCCTGTGAGCGCAATAACAGTAACAACAATCTGATTACCTACAGATGAGGCAGGTTTCAAAGAAAGTAGTGTCAATACGAAATTGGGATTCTCGATGATCGAAGTTTCAGATGAAAAGGCACTAAAAAACCTTCTTAAGGCAAACCCAAACGTAATTGCTCTCTTCTACTCTTCGTGGTGCCCGTTCTGCAGAAGTTTTCTGTCAGTCTTCAACAAACACGCAGAACGCAACCAAACAAGCACTTTTATGAGGGTCAGAGTCGATGAGGATCAAAACCCATTGTGGGATACTTATTCCCTTGTTGCGGTGCCATCGGTTATTCTGTTCAAAGATAGGAAACCCTCCAGAAGATTGGACTGCGAACTTGGCGTCGGACTAACCGAGAGACAGTTTAGTAAATGGCTGGGAACATCATGAACAACAGAGAATTCTTAATCAACCTTCTAACGCTGCTTGTGGAAGTTGAATAATCGTATTTTAAGCGATAGGAGGAAACCCCAGAAAACGAATAGATGAAAGTTAGGTTTTAGAAAGAATAGCTAAGAACTATTGGGAAAGGTCTCAATATTGGAACATCTTCAACCCAATAGTCTCAGCCCAGGGATTTGAAACAATTACGCACTGAATGGGCAAGAAACCCTAGTACGGTTCTGTCCAAACTTCGAAGAAGCTTCTTGGGTGCCCACAGACTGGGCACACGCCTGGAGCATCGTTGCTTTCGTGCACATATCCACAGTTTCTGCACTTCCATTTAATTGGAATATCTTTCTTGAAGACCTTCTGCTGCTTGACGTTTTCCAGAATTTTTAGATATCGACGTTCGTGGTAAGCTTCAACTTTGGAAACTGCTCGGAAAGTTTGGGCAGCGGCCAAGAAACCTTCCTGTTCTGCAATTTCCCCAAAATGAGGGTACAAATAAGTCCACTCTAAGTTTTCCCCATTTGCCGCGGCTTGGAGGTTGTCTGCAGTCGCTCCAATGATGCCTGACGGGTACGTTGCGGTTATTTCTGCCGTTCCGCCCATTAGGTGCCTAAAGTACAGTTCTGCGTGTTCTCTCTCGTTGTCGGCCGTTTCCTGAAATATTGCGGCTATTTGTTCATAGCCTTCCTTTTTCGCTTGGTTTGCGAAGAACGTGTAGCGGTTGCGAGCTTGAGATTCTCCAGCAAATGCTGCCAACAGGTTCTTTTCAGTTTGGCTACCTTTCAACTCCATAATCAATCTCCTCTGTTGTGAATTAATGCGGAGAAAAATAAAAACAGTCCGATGAAAAATCTTTTAGAAGATTATTTGTTTTGCCTATCTTAATATATTTGCTGTTTACACGCGTACTGAAGAACTTGTCCGGTAAGCGATAAACGAATGAATATTGCTGCCTGATGTTCCTTAATGGGATCTGATTTGAGTTGCTCCTTATGTTTGCAGACGTGATTCTCTATGGCACGATGCATCACTTTGAGGGTGGGTATCATCAAGATCTCTTCGCTGCAATCAGGGCATTTGATGAACCCTTTTCGGACAGAGTTCATGTTGGGTTCTTGGACAACTTTTTGGTAAATCAGCCTCAATTTCTCTTCATCATAAATTTGAATTGACATTTTTGCTTACACATCCGCATTTAATGGATGTTGAATCTGTTGTGAGAATTCAGGTTTTAAGTGTTCATAATATGCACGTATATTTGTAAGCAGCATATATTGCGTCTTAACAGTTAGAATTCAAGTTTCACTTTAGGTCAAAACCAGCAGTCCAGATAGAAAGGTTTCAGCAATTTGAAATATTCATGGCTATTTTGTCAATAGGCACCAAATATGCTTTTGACAACTATCAGATAATTTTAGCTACCCCCCAAGGAAAAAAAGAGGCATCTCGCCAACTTAAGATAACGGGCAAGATGTTTTCAGGAAATTGTTATTCCAATATACCAAGCAATAAGAGCAGAGGAATCGAGAGGAGGATTTTGCATCCATCCGGCGTGTCATTTTGATTTGCTTTTCTTAAGCTCGATTATCTGTTGATAGTCTACCTCGAATGCTGCTATGGGATTTTCAAGTTTCCATGCTTCCAAAACTATCGGATTAACCTCGCCAACCATGCCGATTTCAGATTTGTTAACCAGAACTTTGCCGGCACGCCCTTCCACGAAGCTTGGGTGACTGATAGGTTTTATCAACCAGTCAACCCCCAAATTCATTAAGAAACTATCCAAGCACGCTCTTATTTCGCTAAAACCCGCGGTCGCATGAGTTGAAACGGCTGCGAGCCACTCTTCGTCTCTGGTTTTGGTGTCCTTTGTTGCGTCTGGTAACGTGATTTTACCCAGTTCAAAGATTTTTTGAGGGAATTCCACCGACTGGTTCACGCTTAAGAACTCCATCAAGCTGGGCAACAGCCAGTTTCGAAGAACGGTCATCGTAACTAACTTCGGATTGGCAATGCCCACCACAGGTTTCTGTTCAAGATTCATTCTTGTAAAGAGGTTTTCTGGATTGGTCAGTGTATTGCTTAGGATCTCTTGATAACCCAATCCTACCATCAGTTCACGTGCCGTGTTAACCAGCTGCTGTTCGGGTCTCTGACAACCCGTCGTGGGAAGGTCCCGCCACAAGGGCTCAATGTTGTTGTATCCGTAAGCTACCGCAACATCTTCCACTACATCAATTGGGTGCATTACGTCGACCCTGTAGCTCGGAACTATTACAACGACCGTTTTCTCGCTAATGGCATGAACGCCAAGGCCCGCGCCCAATAGTAACTCGCCAATGCGTTTTCCCGTCAGTTTAAGCCCAAGTATTTGATTGGTGTATTCGACGCTTAACCGCAAAAGTTTGCTGCTGAAATCGGGCGTAATCACTTCCCTCTGAGGGTAAATTGGGTCTTTCGGATAATGAATGGTCGCGGAGTAAGCTTTGCCGCCTCTATCTACAAGGGCCGTTGTCACGAGGTTGAGCGAGTTAAGCACAGTCTGATTCGTTGTTCCAGTGACTTCCACGAGTAGGTTATGCGCTTCCTCGGTGACCTTGCCTAAATCGTTGGAATTGATTATCGGCGGAAAAGACAGCACTTTACCTTCGGAGTCGACCAAGATTGGATAAGCGTTGTGTTTCTGGACAATGTGCCCATACTCTTGTCCTTTTGGGTGCTTCTGCAAGATTTCGGCTAAAGACATCTTTTCGGAGAATCCTAGCGGCACAAAACTGAAGTCAAAAGGCTTAGCCACAGTGTAGCTCAAAGGGAGCTTGATCAAATCGAGGCAGTAGATTCCGATTGAGGTTTTTTGCCTCTTTCGACCGTAGGTCTGATCTAGCTTGTCCTGCATATGCATGAGTCCGCGGATGATTGTATCTGTCAGGTGCAGGTTTTTGACGATAGAACATGCAATGAAGGGCCTTATGGTCTTCAGATGAGGATCCACGTGGACTTTGACCGAAGACTCGGCAACTTCGTATCGTCGTGGACCCTTTTCTAATTTTAAGTAACAACGTAATCCACGGGCTAGGCCTTCGACGCTCCAAAGGTCGGGGCGGTTAGTATCTTTTATTTCGATGCTTACGACAGCTTGTTTGTCATTATATGCCTTCACTTCGCTTTTGACAAAAGCCAAGTCTTCATCAAGCTTCGCCATGTCGCCGTGGTAGGCAACGCCGAGAAGCATCTCGAATTCATTTAAGTCAACATCAATAGTCGGCATGTTAAACCACCTGTTTCCTCCTAAGCCAGTCTAAGCTTTGGCTAAAAATGCTGCGTATGTCATCCAAACCCGCGCGCATCATAAATAAACGGTCAACTCCTAAACCCCACGCTATAACAGGGACTTTGATGCCTAAGGGTCGTGTGACTTCAGGGCGGAAAATTCCTGAGCCCCCAAACTCAACCCAGCCGTAGCCTTCTTTGTAGGCGCTCAATTCAACGCTGGGCTCTGTAAACGGGAAGTAATCAGGTTTGAACCTGATTTTATCTGCACCAGCAATTTCTTTTGCAAACTTGCCCAAAACTCCCAGCAGATCTCGCAAGTTTAGTTTCTTGTCAACAACGATACCTTCGACTTGATTGAATTCGGATAAGTGTGTTTTATCGACGACTTCAGGTCGGTAGACCCTTGCGATACTGAAGTGTTTACTGGGAACCTCGAGGCCTTTGTTCAATAGGGTTCTGGCGCTCAAGCAGGTTCCGTGTCCACGCAGAATCAGTCGCTGGGCTTCCTCCTCGGAGTATGCATATCCCCAGCCTTTTGAGCCTGTGTTGCCGCCGTTCTCATGTGTGATTTTCACGCGTTTGACAACGTTTGCGTACTTTGATATGTCACCGTACCTTGGGTTTTTGATGTAGTAGATTCCGTCTAGTTCGCGTGCAGGATGGTCTTGAGGCGTAAATAAAGCGTCAAAATTGAAGAATGATATTTCCACAGCGGTTCCTGTCATTTCCCTAAATCCCAGAGTAACCAACTTGGTGCGGACTTCGTCGAGGAAATTCAGATAGGGGTGCTTCTTTCCTGACCAAACATTTGCCACTGGGGCTTCGATGTTGTATTTTTGGAAGCGTATGTTGCGCCATGTGCCCTTTAAGATTAGTTCGGGTGTTAGTTGGGTGATTTCTTTTGGGCCCATGGTAAGAGCTGCTGCGCCTCCCTCGATTGCTTGTTGTCCCTCTTTGGTGAGTTCAAGGACTCGTTCGGTTTTAACTTCGATTGTTATTGCTTTCCGCTTTCTTAATTGGTCCACCACGGTATTCAGTTCTCGACTTAGCTTTTCTGTTGTGAGCTCCTCTTTTGTGCAAAGAGCGGTCAGAAGTTTTTCGTCGTCGCCTTCCTTTGGTGCTCTCTCAACTATGAGATTCGAGTTTTTCGAGTCGAATGAAGCCCATTTTTTGCGTTGAATCCAGCCTAACGCAATCTGAGCAAACTGAGGATCCAACTGAGCTTCTGTTGCTGCTTGGTGCAATGTCGATTTTCCCCCCAATGCACTTACCGCGTTTACCATGCGCCTTTCCGGCAGACCATTCTGGGCATGGATTTCACCTTCAGCGGTTAGCTTTATTCTCGTTCCAATATTCCCATGAACTCGAACGAGATTGCCTTCCTGCAGAATCAGGGCCGCGCGCATCACAGCTGCGTCTGACAATTCGCATTCAGCCATTAGTTGCTCAACCCCTGCTCTTCTATCGAGTTTGTCTAGCGCTGCAAGGATTCGTATTTCGTTTTCTCGGAGCTCAACCAAGAGTTGTTCCCCTTGTTAGTGTGAATTATGATTTTGGTTAAAGTAGTTTTAACACCGAGGCTAATAAAAGAATGGTTGAAGAAAATCTCACGGATTTTAACGGTCAGAAGAACTAATTAGACTGAAACCCCCGAATAGTCCGTCAACCCAAAACGGAGAGAGAAGGGATACAACTTTGCTCGTAACAAATAAAGATTTAATGGTTATAGCAAAAAAAGCTATGCAATTCCCGCACTGAATGTTCAAAATCTTGAAATCCTCAAAGCGGTGGCGGAGGCCGCTGTTGAAGAGAAATCACCCGTGATTCTAGCAATAAGCCCCAGCGTAGATAAATACGCAGGACTGACCTACATAGTTGCTTTGGCAAAAACTGCCGCACAACAATCGTTTGTTCCAATTTCTATTCACCTTGACCACGGGGAAGACTTTGATAACAGCAAAATGCATCGAGGCAGGATTCACCTCAGTTGTGATCGATGGAAGCTTCCTAAAATACGAAGATAACATCGTGGTCACCTAAAAAGTCGTTGCCTAGCCCTCGCCTAAAGAGTTTGACCCTCGTAAGATTCTGGGCCAAGCCAAAGACGCCATGAAGCATATCGCCAAGAGCAAGAAGCAGCTTTTCGGTAGCTCAGGAAAAGCCTAATTATATAGAAGAGTAAACGGGGGAAACCCCCAGTCTCTTCATCTAAGCTTTCTTTAGTAGACCCATTAATTTAGGCATCAGTTCATAACCGTGTTCTAAAGTGCCTAGACTGCCCTTAAGGCAAGTCTTCTCGCTAAATTTGACTGCCTTGCCATCAGAAACGGTACCGTCGGAGATAATTACTGGAACAGGAGTGTCACTGTGTACCTTTAAGATACACGGGGTAGCATGGTCTGCAGTGATACAGAATAGAATGTTCTTCAAGTTTAGCTGAGGTAGAAGTTTTCCGAAGAAGTATTTGTCGATGGTTGAAATGACGTCGGTTTTTTTGCGGCAGTCTCCGTCGTGTCCGGGTTCATCTGGACCCTTAAGGTGAATGTAGAAGCAGTCATGGTTTGGCAAGGCATCCAGTAGTGTTTGGACTCTGAGTTCGCAGTCTTTCTGTAAATTCCCTGAAGGAGGCGGCAAAAGAGTTGCTTGCATCCCTGCGAGCTTTGCAATTCCGCTTTCCGCTTGCATGTCTGCCAAAGCGGCAAAATCCACGCCGTACCGCTTGTTGAGGTCGAAGAAATGAGGAAGGCGACTTCCTGCGTCTCTTGAAAGGACGACGTTTGCCTTCAACTTTCCTTCCGCTTCACGTTTCTTGTTTATAGGATGGTTTTCCCAAAGCTCATGCGTTTTTGCCGTAAACTCGTTGACTAAGTCAGCTGAGATTTTAGCATTCTCAGAATTATCCAAAGGTTGGGCTGTTTTTAAATGCATGTCCACAATGGTTTCCGCCACACCGAGTCCATTCACAATCGAATAGGCTGGGTCCGTGTTGGAAATTTTGCCCGACAGTGATAGCCCGTTGGATTTAATGACCAGAACTGCTCTGTGACCCAAGGTGTTTCGAAATTCAAACCTCGCAGGGTGCGATGTCAGCCTTATTTCGCGGTTGGCAGATCTGCTGAGTTCCACAGCCTCCTCAGTAGTTAGACTGCGAGCTACGCGTCTATCCAGAATTTCCTTTCCCTTTCCCAAGGTGGCGAAATTGCATCGTAAAGCTAAATCGCCGTCTTCTAAGCTGATTCCGGCTCCCACCGCTTCAATTATGCCGCGTCCTGTGCTATACTTGAATGGGTCGTAACCTAGAAGAGAAATTACCGCGACATCACTTTCTGGTGCGACACCTTTTCGGACGGAGTACATAAGTCCCGTTTGCCCGTTTTTGGCAAGGGCGTCGAGGTTTGGTGTTTTTGCGGCTTCCAACGGAGTTTTGTTGCCTAAGTCTTTGTTCGGCAAGTCTCCCATGCCGTCGATTACAATGTAGAGTAGCTTCAAGTCGGAAATTCTCCCATTCCCAGCAAGCTACAGATCCATAGTAGACTCATGCCTTATTTCCTTTTTGCAAAAGTGCCGTCACTTGTGAATCCAAATCTTCTTAAAGGCGACGGGTTATGGATCTTCCTTCAAACATAATCTAAAGTTTAAGGCTATCCAATAGTCGTTTCGGGGACGCCTAGGACCTTTCGAATTTCGCTCTGGGTCTGGTGCGGGGTTCCAGTGGTGTTGACGATGTAGACCTCAGTTTGTTGGAAGTACCTTCGGAAAAATTCTTTACGAAGTTCGATTTTTCTGTTGTCTCTAATTAGCTGATGAGGGTTGCAGAAGTCACGCTCCAAAAGATACTGCAAAGCTTCGTCAGCAGTTAAGGGAGCTATAATGGTTTTGTCATTTGGATCTCTCTTAAGCAGGAGCACTTTTTTCATAGTAGTCATCGGAATCACGCCACCAGCTCCTACGATCCAACGCACATTCACAACTGCTCTACCCTTCTGGTCGAAGGTGGCTTTGTCCACGAGTCGCTCGTATTCGTTCCAGATTTTTGCGATGTCTGCTTCAATGTAGCAGTTTTTTTCAGAGCCAAACGCTAATGGTTCACGGCTGCTAAGCCTCACAAAATACCAATCGTCACTGACTAGTCTAACGCTTGGGAGACGCAGCAACCCCCATGAATGTGTGGTTTTTCCTGTGCCGCTTGGGGCGATTATTGACACGCCGGTACATCCGAGATCTATGGCTGCACCGTGGACTGAGTAGATCCTGTGTTCATCTTCAAGTACATCGCTTGCTATGGATAATGCGATGCTTTTTATCCATCCGTAGTAATCGACGTTTACTAGGAAAGCAGTCTTCGTATACGGGTCGTACTTAATTGTAGTCGGTTGACCCGGTTCCTCTAGGACGATTAGCCTTCCGTGGGACCTGACGCTCTCTGCCATTGAGTAGAAGTTGTCTTCCCACTCGTTGTGTACGCGTTCTATCTCGGTTAGGAGTTTTGTGCAGCAGCCATAGATGTCGGCTTTGTTCGTGTAGAGAAGTCGATTTTCATATTCTTCGTAAAGCTGCTCTTTTTCCTGCGGTGTTATGAGTTGAACGAAATATCCAGAAGTCATGTTGGTAATCTCCAGAAATGTTGCTAACATAATGTATGTTAGGATAAGAATAAGCTTTGCTCCAGGCGTGATCTGTCGTTAGAGGCTTGCTGCGAATCCTCTGAGAACTCCCTTTATGCTTTCAATTAGGGGATGCTTCACCTGCACTGGCTCATGAAGTTTTTCCAGCCGTTCCACTCGCCAGTAAATCGGCGGGTGAGAGTCCAGTCCAACCCATTCCTGAAGGCGGACCCCCGGTGCCCGTTCGAACAGGAGCTTGTGGAACCCAATTTTCTCCAGAGCCCCCGCCATGATTTTAGGCTGCCCCATCATTATGGCTGATGTTAGGTCTGCCCGTGCTTCGAAAAACTTAGCTACGAAGAATATGAGAGTCATGACTGCAAAGAAGTAGATGAAGAAAAAGAAAGGGGCGAATATGAACGGGAACAAATTGAGTAGCACATAAAACCTGAAGAGGAACTCAGCACTTAACAGTCCAAACAGGATAAGGGGGTCTCTGCCTTTGAGATGACCGAATTCGTGTCCCAAAACTGATACGACTTCAGGCTCTTCCAGCTGAACAAGCAAGCCCGTGGTTATCAGGACGATACCCCTGCTGGGGCTGGGACCAGATGCTGCGGCGTTTGGAACCATCGTGTTTGAAATCACGATTTTGGGCACTTTGTACCCGAAGCGGTCAGCTATTCTTTTCACAAGTTCATAAACATTGATTTTTTTGGTTGTCAGGCTACCTAATCTGCAAGAAACATTATATTTGATGAAGATTTTTTCTGCTTCTTGACAGTCGATTGCGCCGTGCTTAGCTATGATTTGTTCGTATACTTCCTTTTTTAACGCTACCAACTGTTCAGGCGGGATTTGCTTGTAGTCGTCAAGAGTACCTAGGGAGCCAACTGGCGGCTGATATTCTAAGAAGTTGATGATAGGGTTGTCTTTAGTGATCGTCCAATCGCTTGATCTCGAAATTATCTTGTTCGAATAAAAGACGAATACAAACTGTGATGCTATAAGGATAATTGGAACGAGCCCGAAATATTCTGTGGGAACCAAAACAAACAACCCTAAACCAAGCCCTATGAAAACAAAGGTTAGCAGGATCTGGGTTTCTAGGAAGAGACGGGTGAATGTTTTTCCGTGAAGTCTGACTTTTTCGGGGACGATTTCCTCGCCTTCCCGCCATGCAAAGTACCACGTTGCTTTGCGGGCTTTCTCTTCGAACATCTCCGTGGCGATTACGGCATCTCGCCTCGCTTCTGCTATTGATGCATCTGAAACTTCACTGTCCAGTGGCTTTACGGTTGCGCTCACTGTGTTTGTGCCCGTTAATTCAACCTTGAGCACTTCTTTTCCCTGCGGATCGAGGACAACGTATGAGATTTTGTTGCTCGTTTGGGTTGTTTCCCTGGAAAGGTTGGAGAACCGTTTTTTCTGTGGGGTAAGATATTGAGTGTAGATGAAATCGAATAGTTTTCCGAAATAAGTTGGCGGAACTTCCGTATCGATGAGGTAAGAAACAGGTGCAGAAACCATTGCGTCTCAAAACCTGAAACAATATCTATTCAAAGTGTTGGGGTATCTGTGTTATATCTGTATGGGTTTATGGTTCAAGATTTCAGAGTGAAGTAATTTGGAATTTGTCGTGTTCAATCAGCCTGTGGCAAGCCATGAGTGTTGAATGCGCGTTCTTTTCAAAAAAATTTTGCTCTGCATCTCGACATTGTGTTGGAGCGGGCCATTAACTTAAATTTTGCTTATTCATTTCTCCTGAGCATTGATGGCGAAATGGGATTCGGCAGTTTCATTCAACGAGAGTTTTCTTTCATACGGGGCAACTACCTAATTCTCGTTGTCAGCTGGGTCTTAATGGCCATAGGAATGGAAAATACTGCCGTTGCAATAGGATTTCAATCGTTTTCTTCACAACGCACTCTTAAGAATAGTCTTGTCACAGGTAAACCGTTTAGCGTGAGTTTGATCTCGCAAATATTCCCAGGGAATTAGAGAGAATTGGTATAAATAGGGAAAAACGGTACGTAGATGTTGATGTCCGTCCCATTGGATCCTGTTGGAAACATTTCGCTTGTTCTTCAAGTTGCTATTCTGTTCCTTCTAATTTTGGGTCTTCCTTTTATTAAAGGAATAGGCGCCAAGAAAAATCTTATGTATCATGGGTTCCTGACTGTGCTTGCTTTAATACTGCATTCCATTCTCATTCTTGTTGTTATGATCCCGTCTTTTGGCAGTGATTTTGGGGAACTAGGTGGGCTTCCTTTTCTTAACGCTTTCAATGTTTGGTCACATGCAATCTTGGGCACTACAGCAGAAATCTTGGGTTTTGTAATTGTTGGTCTATGGTTATCCAAACCTATCTCCAACATGGCTTGTGTGCGAATGAGGAGAGTAATGCTTCCTCTCTTTGTAATTTGGGCTGTATCGCTAATTAATGGTGCTCTCATACACATTTTTGGAATGCTCTAAAGCAGGCATCCAAAGCGAATTATGACCCTCACACTTCGATTGAAACTGAAATTTAGTGGTGCTCTGCTCTGAATTTCGCCTGCTTTCTGCGATAAGGCTTTAAATAGGTAGAGTCGAAGTCCTAGCAAGTTTTCTTTTAGGGCGATTGCGTTCGATAATTAATCGAAAGGCTCTGCTTTTCGTGTTTGCCTCACAACTCGCCTTGCCACAATTTCTTCGTATACTGCTTCCTCAACTTTCTCTGTCAACTTGCTGACCACTTAGGTTCTCTCAAGTGGCTCTATCTGATTGTTTTAGTTTTAAGGCTTTGGACAAACAGTTTTTCTTGTGATCATTAAAAAGAAAAAGGAGCTTTCTTAGTTCCATATCTGATGAATAGATGGTGCTTTTTCTGCAGCTTATACTTAATAGTGCAGGGGGTGGGATTTGTCCCCCAAATAGCGAGGCGAGTGCTAAAGCGAAAAGAGGGGTGGCGATATCGCTGTTATACTGGTTTCTTCGCAGTCTATTCCCTTTTTCTTTGTAAAGGAAAACAGTCTCCGAGAGCAAGATTTAGCAGGAGAGACAATCTATAAACGAAAAAGAAATCAAAAAAGTAATCAACCGTTGTTACACAAGTTTGCCGCCTGGTTTCATACAAGAAAACTGCGAGTTAGAAGGTTTAGTTCAGCGCGCACTTCGCAGGATCGATAGTGTGTCCTGTATGCAAAAAAGAAACTCATTACTACACCAAAGACACCCATGAAAGCCCAGTTGCTAAGATGCGGCGGATTTGGTGTGAGGATTGCCGTGTGGTTCAGATGCAGTTTAAGCAAACAAACGACAAATGGGAATAGAAAGTACCTACTTCTAAGCAGAGAAACAGCTTTAGCAGGCATTAAATCTAATGGCAAATGTTAAATAGAAAATAAGCGGATAGGCGCTAACCTGGAGAAAGGGCTCAAAATGGATTCATACAGAAAGAACGCAGAAATTGAGGCGACAAACCGGATCGCAGATCTATCGCCACGCAAGACCGCAAGAATGGCGGGGCTTTTTTATCTCATTTTCATATTAACAACTGTCTTAGCCGCATATATTCGCGGAAGATTTATTGTATCCGGAGATGCAGCGGCTACAGCTAATAATATTATTTCTTCTCAGGGGCTATTCCGGGTCGGTTTTGTTACTGAGCTAGTATCTGCTGTGTTTTTTGTTTTAGCGGCATGGGCGCTATATGTGTTGTTAAAACCTGTTAACAAGAACTTGGCTTTGCTGTTCTTGTTATTAAACTTGGGCGGTGTCGCTGTAGAGTGTCTTAATGCGCTCAATCTGTTTGCTGCCCTTCAGTTTTTGAGCGGTGCTAATTACTTAAGCGTATTTCAAACAGGTCAACTGCAAGCCATGGCAATGTCATTTCTCGATCTATACACAAGTGGGTTTGCAATCGCTCAGATATTTTTTAGCGCTTGGCTACTTCCCCTTGGTTACTTAATTTACAAATCGCGCTTCCTTCCTAAATTTTTAGGTCTACTGCTGATCCTTGATTTCTTCGGCAACATGAGTTGGTTTTTACAGGTTTTCCTTCTCCCCGACTACAAAATATTAGCTTATCCAGGAAATGCGATCAGCTTCATTGCGGAAATTTCTCTTACTGTTTGGCTTTTGATTATGGCTGTTAAGGAACAGAAATAGAATGACTATGATTAAGTAAAGAGGGAGAAGGAAGATGGCCCAATCAAAAGATATCTGGAGAAAGGTAGTAGTACTGGCGGTCGTGGGTGGATTAGCCTTCTGGGCAATTTCCATCGCAACTTCCCTGCTTCCCATCACAGCGGATTATAGAGCTGCGCGATGGGGCGCGGAAACGGTTTGGGTCGGTTCTTTGCCTGCTGGTATGATTATCGGATTCTTTGTCAGCTTTTTCCTGTTTCGTTTCTTTGACAAGATTCCGACAAAGAATCCAATTCTAAAATCCGTAATACTAAGCATCATTGCCCTAGTCATTGGCACAATCCTACTGGAAGCCCCCGCAAGTTTTGGGACGAGTGATGCCCTTTTTTACTTCCTCTTTGGCACAATACTTAATGTACCAAGATTTCTCTTTGTTGGAGTAGTAGTTGGTTATCTTTACAAAAGGTTGTACAAAGAATCCAATCCAGTCGTAGTTGCTTCCAAGTCTTCTCAACTGGAATAGTTTAACAACCATGGAAACCCCAGCCACAGATCGAGGTAAGCGGCAGACGTCACACGCTTTTTCCAAGAAACTGATTAAATTGACTTTAGCGGGAGGCGTAGCCTTCTGGGTAGTTGACTTCGCAATTATCCTATCGCCCATCTCTGCGGAGTATATGGCTGCCTTTTCAATTTCTTATCTTCCCTTGGCTCTTGTTACAGCTTTTATTGGCGGTCTGGTTATAGCATTCTGCGTCAGTTATTTCTTGCTTCGTTTATTTGACAAGATTCCAACAAAAAATCCAGTTCTAAAATCCGTGATTCTCAGCTTTGCCGCCATAGTCGTTATCGAAGTGCTTTCAACTTTTGGCAATCCAAGCAATGCCTATATCTACCTTTTAGTCGACACAGTAATGAACATTCCAAGGATTCTCGCTCTTGGAATAACTATTGGCTATCTATACAAAAGGCTGTACGGATCAGAGAATTTGCGCCAATCAGACAAGCACTAACCAAATTCAAGAGGCCACTTTCTAGGTGCCGCGTGCGAGCAGTTTATTAGATGTTTAGTTTTTTGCTTTCATTTGAGTTCCATGCTTCTGCAATCATTAACATTGATGCGATAAGGAACATCGCAGCGTCTATAGTTATCTGTCCATCTGGAAGTCGGGTATTTCCGGATGCAACCAACGGCCACATAAAAAATAGAATGAAATGAGTTAGTGCAACGCCATACATAATCCGACTCATAAATCTTAAACCCGGAATCCCAGTTGTGTTTGATTTTTTTCTAATATTTTTGCCAGCAGAGTTTGCAAGTGGAAAAGCAATTAAGAAAAAGAATATTTCACTTAAACAGGCGACAGGATAAATTACTGAGTCTGTATTATGATTCGCATCAGCTACAATACCTAAGAAATAAGCTACAATCGCAAGTGCTAAACTTAATATTAATTTTTTGTTCATCTTGTTTCCACATTCTGTATGCTATTTTGAGTTATATTCGAGTAATCCGATGGTGGCTGTCTGGGGAAGAACTTTCTGTAGGGTAGGAGGAGCCCCAGCAGTGTTATGGTCGTGATCGGGATGAACTGCAGTGTTTGGGAGATGTCACCAATGAAGATGCTGCTGAAGAGTGCATCGCTTACCAAGAGGGCAGGAACGGACCACATGATGTACCAAGCCCATTTTTCTCCCCTCCGGTAGCCCGTTAGGGTAATGGCTATGACAAAGAAGGACCAGCTTATCTTGAGTAGGCCCATTTGCCCGTATACGAAGATAACAAAGTCAGTGGCCAAGGGGCTTGAAGCCTTGAGCTCACTCCACGGAATGTTTGTGACAGATTGGGCGTCCGTTTCAAATATTCCTTCGGGTTGGAACACAGCAACGATTCCAACCACCAACCATAGCAGCCCTGCAGCTAGTAATATCACCCACGCGTACTTTTCGTAAACCTTCACTTTTTCCCCTTTCTCCAAGTCAGCGCCTATCAGCTTATTTGCTATTTAAGGTTATGCCAGCTCACGCATTATCCAAAAGACACGCTAGAAGAAAATTAAGTATCCACTTGTGCCGCGCTAGTCGTAAGGCTTTTAACCGTTTAAATTAAAGAGGCAGCATTGCAGTTTTCGACTCCCTTGTACTTGCCACCAGGCAAAAAAAGCGCGGCGACCCAGGGCACACTAACTGAGAATGAGAGGGGATACTGAATGGGGAATCTTCGAAGCCCAGAAAAAAAGCAAAAACGCTACAGAAGGCATGATGCCAATAACTTCTTCTAAAATACAGCTTTCACGATCGACTCCGAGCAGAAACAGTGCATACACGTGAAACAGAGAAAATTGTTTCTAAGGTCCTAAAAAGAGAATATCCACTTGTTCCTGAAGCCGTTTTTCAATCTCAAGTACTAAATCACGTTTATGGCGAAGTTTTGGCTGGAGCAAATCGAAGGCTACTCGCAAAGTCCAGTTACGGATGCCGTGCCTGCCGGATCCGTGCTAAAGCGCATGTTCCGCCGTGTCGTGCAGCATGTCAAAGATGCAGCGCCTAAGAATTTTGATTATGAGGTTGAGTGGAACAGTGCTTTTGAACTAAACGAGTTAGATGAAGCTCGTATTAACCTTATGCAAGAGCAGGGAAACAGCCTCAAACTTGAGTATATGCTCAAAGATGAGGTCCGTGCAGAAAAGAACTTGCCTCCATTGCCCTTAGGCGAAGGTCAAACGCTTAAGCAGTCTCAAACGCCCAGCTCGTTTGGTGTCTCGACGTCTCCGCAAAACCAGAACTTAGCAGATGCAAAGGTTTCCAATGCGCACCCTGAATTTGTTGCTTCAATGCAGAAGCTCATCGACGCCGCCAAATTAGGCGCGTTAACAAGGGCTGCTGCAATTCATGAAGCAGAGCATTTAATTGGAAATTATAGCCGAACCCGTGAGCAGGATGCCTTGAATTGGCTTCAGAAACGAACCAATCAGCCATCGCTTTTGGTGTTGCCCCCGGAGATGCAATTACAGTTGGAAACGCAGCGGAAAATGTACCTGGAGCAGTTTGTGAAGATTATGGATGATGTCCTCAATGCCCAAGCAAAATGACTCAATAGACTTCTGGGGTAGTGGCGAAGGCATTGGTATGCGTCTTGGAATGCTTAGCGGCTCTATCAACACAGGATCCTATAATAATACTCTCCAAGTGGCAGCGCCCGTCTATGGCGTGCAATATTTCAAGATGGCAGGTCCACAGCCTAAATGTGAATATTGCAGCAAGTATTATGGGCGGATCTATCGGCAAGGCATGTTTATCCCAGATTTTCCAGCACACCCAAATTGTTTCCACGAGTGGGATGTTTGGTTCCCCTGGGAAAAAGAATCAGAGTTCGCGGCCTTCTGGAACCAATACACCCAACCTCTAAAACGCAGCTGACAGAGCTCCCACAAAAAACTCGAACAACTTCCAAAGCGACCTACTTACGCATGACAAATCTGCATAGCAATATACTAAAATTTTTTTCCTTGTTGCGAGTTGAATTTTCCTACGTAGCCCTTCTAGGTGAAATATCCAATAAACATAACCGTTTCAAACACGCATTCTGCCAAAAAATAGACTGAGTTAAAAGGCAGAAAAAATCAAGAAAGGAATTAGGCTTTACTGTTACATATTTTGATGTTCATTTGCTGAAACTTGTCTCTTTGCAACTATTCCCGCCTCAGTCTTAGGTTCATATCGTCGCAAAGTCTGACTGTTAATAGCCACCAAAACCGTGCTAAGAGACATAAAGATCGCCCCAACTGCTGGATCTATGATAACGCCCAAACCCGTAAGAACGCCTGCAGCCAAAGGAATTGCAAAAATGTTGTAGCCCGCTGCCCACCAGAGATTTTGAACCATCTTCGAATATGTTTTCTTTGAAAGCTCCGCTACCCTCGGGACATCTCTGGGATCATTCTTAACAAGAATTATGTCGGCGCTCTCGATAGCCACGTCAGTTCCCGCTCCTATAGCGATTCCTACATCAGCCGTAACCAAAGCTGGGGCATCATTGATGCCATCCCCAACCATCGCCACCTTGTAACCTTGATCTTTCAAAGACTTGATTTTCTCTGCTTTCTGATCAGGCAAGACCTGCGCAAAATAATCGTCAATGCCAAGCTCCTTTGAGACGCCTCTGGCAACCTCCTCAGCATCGCCAGTCAACATGTAAACTTTAACTCCTTTAGCTTTTAGCTCCTGAACAGCTACTCGTGACTCTTCTCGAATCTTGTCGGCGAGAGCGAAGGCGCCAACAAGTTTTCCATTAACAACACTGAAAACAACAGTCTTGCCTTGCCCTTGAAGCGCAATAATTTTTTCGTCATTTACCTTTATGTTTAATTCCTTCAGAAGATTTGGGCTCCCAACATACACTTTGCTGGCACCAATTTTTGCCTCAGCGCCTTTCCCTGGGATAGCCTTGAAATCTGTAGCTTTAGGAAGTTTCTTGACCTTCATCCTAGCGTGTTCAACAATGGTCTTTGCGATGATGTGCTCAGAGTTTTGTTCCACAGCAGCAGTCAAACTCAGCAGGTCGTATTCCGAAATATATGAGACAACGTCGGTAACGCCAAATTGGCCAGTGGTCAAAGTACCTGTCTTATCAAAAACCACTGCGTTAACATCTCTGATTTCCTCAAAGGCTTTCCGGTCTCTTATCAGAATCCCACTTTTAGCCGTAATCGAAGTTGAAATAGCCACAACCAATGGAATAGCTAACCCCAATGCGTGAGGGCACGCTATGACTAAGACCGTTACTGTTCGTGTGAGCGCAAACTGAGTGTTCCCCAAGGAAAACCAAACCAAGAAAGTTATCACTCCTACTGTTACAGCAACGTAAAATAGAAGTGCTGCCGCTCGGTTTGCCAAGTCCTGTGTTCGAGACTTGCTTTCTTGAGCCTGCCTCACCAACTTCATAATTTGGGATAGGTAGGTGTCTTCGCCTGTTCTCTCGATTTTAGTTCTGAGGACGCCGTCTCCATTTATTGCTCCGCCTATAACCTTGTCCTTAGTCTGTTTGTGAACAGGTTTGGATTCCCCCGTGAGTAGGGATTCGTTCACAAAGGATTCCCCTTCAACCACTATGCCATCAGAGGGAATTTTCTCGCCAGGACGAATCAAAACCACATCATCCACCTTCAACTCTGAAACGGGCACATCAACAATTTCCCCGTTATTCACCACATGAGCCAAAGTTGGCATTATTTTCACAAGTTCCTCAAGTGCTCTTGAAGCGCCGAGAACGCTCCTAGCCTCAATCCAGTGTCCAAGAAGCATTACGTCAATTAGGGTGGCGAGTTCCCAGAAGAAGTCGCTTCCAATAGGGAAAAATACAGTCGCTGCAGAAAAGAAAAAAGCCACCGAGATTGCCGTGCCAATAAGTGTCATCATACCCGGCTGAAGCTTCCTCACCTCTTCCGTTAGCCCTTTTAAGAAAGGCCAACCACCATAGACGTAAATAATGGCAGCTAAAAATAGAAGAATGTACGCTTGATATGGTATTGTAATCGTAAAATGAAACCATGTCTGAATGGCTTCTGAAAGAAGCAGAACAGGAATTGTGAGTGCGAGGCAAACAAAGAATCTTTTCTTGAACATTTCAGTGTGCATCATATGTGAAGGCTCATGCTTCATCCCCGGCATGGTTTGACCAGGTGTTTTATGGTCCATTCCAGTATGCATGCCATGATCTGAAGGCTCATGCTTCAAATTTCACACATCCTCATTGGTTTTTGTTAATTGAGATTTTCGTGTTGCATAATTTCTTACGATTACGCTGCCATAAAATCTACAGCATCCCTAGAATATGCACGAGTGCACCATTAACGATAGACAACGTCCAGATGATGAAGGTAGGCATCATCCACTTTTTCCAGAGCGCACAGGCCATTTTTGAAGGACCTCTACGTAACCACGCAACTACCAGCACGATTCCTAAGATCTCTGCTGTCGTTCCCAAAACCGCATGAGACCACACGGTTATGGAATTGAAGAGCGTAAGCTCCCCAAATTCACTAAAACCCTTTGTAAAACTGGGGATCATCACTATCAAAATTAAAATAGTATGCAATACAAGCGCTGCTAACGTTGAGTATCCGTGCCACGTAAAGTTTTTCTGGCTGTTTTGGCCTCTGAAAAAAGGAAGACCTAAAATCAACAGAAATAAAATTGCAACCTGAAGAGACAAACTAACGTTCCCCACAGGGTCAAGCGCAACCGCTAACACACTAAACAAAACATATCACCTTAAATCCGTCAAGACAGAAAAGAGCAGTCAATTGCCAGAACAACATCCCTGATAATAATATTACTTTATTGTTATAGACAATAAACTTTTCTACATTCACAGTTTGCGATTCAATAACGGGGGTCATAATTCAGCGAGGCAGATTCTTTCCGACTTCATCTTTCTGTTTTTTCCCAATCTCCACTGTAAAGCGAGTTGTAACCAGGCTTAACCTCCTTTGGCAACTCAATCTTACTTCCAAATAGTTGACAATTTCATAGTGATGTAACTTGATAAGGCAAATTGTTCAAGACTTCGCTGTTTTGGAAGATAGTAAAATCATCCAGGATGACGATAAATTCCTCGTTGTTAAGGCAGTGATAGCCTCCGAAATAGTGCACAAATACAAAGATGGCATGGCATACAAACCAGCTGACGAACTAGAAAAAGCCATTTACCGCTTGGTTCTTGGGGGCAAACGTATGATGAATTTTGTTCCTTTCCCCACTTCACTTTCGAACGTTATCGTGCCGCCTAATGCTTCCGTCATTCGCTTAACCACCGCTAATCCGAACCCTTGTCCTTTTGATTTTGTTGTGAACAACGGAGTAAACAACTTTGCCTTGACTTCTTCTGGTATGCCGACGCCAGTATCCTTTACACTTAACATGGTGTCGTTTGAGTCTCGGTATGCTTGGATGTCAAGTTTTCCGCCTTCTGGCATTGCCTGCACTGCGTTTGTTACTAGATTGGCGAGAATGCGTCTTAGAATCTCAGGATCAGCCATTAATATGTCAGCTTCTTTGTTGACCTTAACGTGTACTTTAATTTGGTCAGGTATACCATTCTTTTTTAGTACATCTTCAATTATTTTCGGAAGGTTGGTTTCTTTTGCAATAGGTGTAATTGGTTTAGCGAAATCTTGTAGGTCCTGCACTATTTTGTTTATGTAGCTGACGTTTTTCTCAATCTCAACTAAACTTTCAAGTGCATTCTCTTTGTATTCGCTTTCTGGAGTCGAAGCTAATTCGCTTTTAGCCAAGTAAACGTCGCTTGTGATTGCTTGCAATGGATTTCGTATGTCATGACCCACCATGCCTGCAGTAGCGCCGATTGCGGCTAAGCGTTCAGAATCCTTCAATTTTAGTGCACTTTCTTGAGCCTTTTTCTCAGAAAGTTTTCGCTCAGTGATGTCGAGGCCCATCTCCAATATTAGGTTAGAGCCGTCGGGTTCTACGAAAGGAAAATCGTAGATGTCATAGTCACGGTTATCGGGTCCTGTCCACTCCCAATGGTGAGGACCATTAATTTTCAAGACTTTGTAGGTTTCGCAGTTCTCGCAGGGAGAGTTGCGGTTAAATAAAAAGTCGTAACAGCGCCTGCCATGCGACTCGCCGAAACGCTCACGGAAAACCTTGTTGGCAAAGGGGACACAGTAATCCTTGTCAAGTAGTACGACGTAAGCAGGAAGCGTTTCAAGAACGTTATAAAGGCGTTGACGTTCGATTGAAACCTCCTCTGTGCGCTCGCGTACCCTCTCTTCCAATTCCTCGTTAAGCTGGTTCAAGGCCTCCTCAGATTTCTTGCGCTCTGTTATGTCTCTGAATATTAGCACAACACCAGCCGTTTTGCCATTCACGTCTTTTATGGGTGCTCCACTGTCGTCGATAGGAACTTCGGTGCCATCCTTTCCGATTAAGACTGTGTGGTTAGCCAAACCTACGATCATACCTTCTTTGAGAACTCTAATTACCGGATTTTCAACTTCCAAACGAGTCTGTTTATTGACGATGTTGAACACTTCTTTGATTGATTTGCCTGAAGCTTCGCCAAGTTTCCAACCAGTCAGTTTTTCAGCCCCGCCATTCATAAACTCGACCCTGCCCGAAGTGTCGGTTGCAATAACCGCATCGCCGATGCTAGCAAGAGTAGTCGCCCAACGTTGCTCGCTTTCCCGCAGAGAGGATTGCACTTGTTCTAGGTCTGTTTTTGAGGCAGTAACCGTTTTTAAGTTGGCGGTCATCTGGTTGAATGCTTGGGATAATTCGCTGATTTCATCTTCTTTTTTTGTTTGAATTGAATAATCAAGATTGCCTGAACCTATGATTTCTATTCCCGCTTGAAGATTTGAAATCGATTTCAAAGTACGACGGTAGGCTATGAGGTAAATTGTAATTAGAAACGCGCCAAAAACCCCTAACAAGGCAATAATAAGCCTTATGTTTGTCATTCTCAGCTGGTCAGCTTGGAAGCGAAGATACTCCGACAACCGAGAAGCATCGAGACCAAAAGTCTGATGCCCCGTCACAGTTTGGTTCCAATAATTCTGAAATTCAGGAATAACTCTTACACTCACATTCCGAGGGGCCATTTCAAGAAATGACACAAGGGTAGTGAAGCTTGCATTCAACTGACTCAAGTCGTCTCTGGCGGTATTTACAAGATTTTGTTGCTCCGAACTGGTGGAATTTAGATTTGAAAGGTTACCTGAAATCGAGGTAATATTTGATTGCCAAAAGGTTAGCAGATGGGTTTGTTGATAAAGAAAATATTGACTTGAAACAGTGTTTAGTTCGTCTGCTCCTTGTTCAATGTTTGCAGAGATCGCCTGTTTTTCACTGAGCCATACTATCTGTTGGTTCGTCAAAATTACTGATGCTGCGACAATTAGCAACACTGCGCTGAAGATAGCCATGCTTATTATGAATTGAGTTTTGATTTTCATCTAATCCGCCCTTCGGGAACAGGGTTCAATCTTAGATTGCAAGGTTATCAAAGCCTATTTTTATTGCTTAATCTAAGTGCGGCTTCATAAGAGTTTGCCTAAGAAGGGGATAAGTGGTTCTTCAATAGACCATGGCAAAATCTATCAGAAATTCTGGATGTGCTCACGTCTTAGTTTTTTGTAATCCACCGGCAATAGCCGCGAATTGTTAAACTTCAAATCCTCAGAACTCCGCTTAACCTCCTCCCACAACTCAATCATACTTTCTAAAATAGTGAACAAGTTCATGGTGACGTAAATTGATAAGGCAAATAGTGCAAGACTTCGCTGTTTTGGAAGATAGTAAAATCATCCAGGATGACGATAAATTCCTCGTTGTTAAGGCTGTGATAGCTAGCGAGATCGTCCACAAATACAGAGATGGCATGGCATACAAACCAGCTGACGAACTTGAGAAGGCCGCGTGGACTGCTGAAGGCAGATGGGTAAAAGCCCTAAACCATCCTGCAAGTGACCATATCAGAAACGTAAACGACATAAACGGGCGCATGGAAAACCCCCGCTTCAGAAAAGACCTCAACGACCCCAAAACCAATCGACCCTGCAGACGCGGCATAGAAGTAGATATACGCTTTTTCAAAGACCGCACCGGCAAAGATGTTCTCGACAAAATTCGGACAGGCCAGCTGAAAGATAACAGCATTGGCTTTAGCTGCGATAAAGATGTGACCCCAGGAGAGTTTCAAGGGCAAAAATACGATTACGTGCAGCGCAACATCTGCATAGACCATTTGGCAGCGCCGATTGAGCAGGGACGTTGCCCAAGCCCATACTGCGGCATAAACGTGGATGCAGCCGACGACGATAAACCCGTTGTGGAAGTGCAAGATGCTGATTTAGGCATAAGTTACCGTTTTGATTCAGCCAAATTCACCTCCGAAACGGCTATGGAGTGGGTGCAGAAGCGAACTTACAAAGACTGCCCCATATGCACGCGCATCGAGGAAGTTGGCTTGTTAACATCAGCTCAACGCCTCTACAAACAATATGGCGCTGATGTGCTGGAAGTGATTGAAGGCCACAAATTACCTTCCCCAAAAGATACTGATGAAAAAGCCGCAGAACAAAAAGATGATTTGACCAGCAACTTTATCCAAGCCAACAAGGCAGCAATAGAAAACCTGCGTCCACTTTTAGCAGCCTTTCAATCTTCATAGTTACCCCCATTTTCGAGTAACAGACATCCCTTCTTGATGGGTTCACCTTTTGCCACAGGTGACTAAACAAGGCGGCTTCACGACCACCGTGACTAAAAAAGGAAAACAAGAAACAAAAAATTAAAGGAGAAAAACAAATTGAGTGAAAAACCAAACGTTTCCCTTGACGACTACCGCGCAGCATTAGTCAAATGTGAAGCTCTTCGCACCGAGAATGCACAGCTATCAAGTCAACTCAAAGACTCAACAGAAGCGTTGTCAATTCTCAAAGTGAAGTTTGATGCTGCTGAAAAAGCAGAGAAAGACGACGTCGTAATCCGAATTGTCACCGACAGCAAAGGCAAATTCACCCGAGAAAGCCTAGAGAAAATGGCTCTTCCAGACCTCTACATAGTCAAAGATGCCCTCGACAAAGCCCAACCAAAAACTTTTGTTTCAGTCATGCGCGATGCCCAAGAAGGAAAAACCAAACCAAAAACCCAAGGAACAGTAGGTTCCTACAACCAAGACACTAAAACCTACGAAGGAGGCCTCTAACGGTGACCGCCCCAACTTATGGATCCGCATCGGCAGATACAGGCGTTGGACCGCAACCGAAAAACCAAATCGTAGTTTCAGGCAAACCCGATGTTCAATACCTCAACATTGAAACCGCAACAAACTGTTACCCCGGCAGGCTTGTTAAGAAAGGCACCCACGACAACGACCTCGTAGTCTGCACCGCCGGAGGAGAAGCAATCGGCGTTTTAGGCTACGAACAAGCAGCAAAAACGTATCGCCCCGCAACCAGAGACACAATCTACGCCCAAAATGACCAGGCGCCAGTGCTTTCAGGCAAAGCAGTGGTTCTGCTCTACCTTGCCCAATCGCAGACTGTTGTGAAAGGTGACAAACTTGTAGCCGCTGCCAATGGCATGGTTAGCAAAGCCTCACCAGCAGCAATTCCCAACAGCAGCACACCCGTCACGTCCACAAGCGCCCAACCAACCGTAACCGGACCCATCTCAACTGAAGGCATAGCGTTAGCTGAAGCCGAAGAATCCGTAACCACTGTCGATGTAGAAGGCTGGATAATGGCCAGGCTACTAATCTAAGGAGACTTGTGAAAATGAAATCTTTAAGTCAAGTTGGAAGAGACGAATACCTAACTGCAGAGCAAGGCTTAACCCTACTACCCTCAGCTATCAAAGTGGCACGACGCGACTTTATAGGCCGTAAACTGTTGCCTATCCGCTTTGTACCCAAAGAAACCCAAACCTTCAGCTACGACACCTTAACCGAAATGGCAGCGGGAAGAACCGACCCCAAATACCCCGGACGCGAAACCTTAGACGCCGTGAACCTTGGCAGAACCCCCGTCAACATTCCATGCCACCACAAAGAATTCGAAATCCCAAAAGCAGACCTAGACGCCAGCTACATAACTGGAACTCCGCTGCCCACAACTTACAGCGACGCCGCAGCCTACCAAGTAGGACTCCTCGAAGACACATGCATAATTGAGGGCTCAGGCACAATCAACGGACTCTACGCAGCCGCAGCAAACAGCGAAGCAACCTCATTATCCTGGGCAACCGCAACAAACATACCGCTTAGCATTAACGCTGCCATCGCATTGCTCGCAGCTGACCACATCTACCGCCCCTACAACCTCCTGCTCAACCCAACCCAAGAAGGCTACGCAATGGCGCTAATCGCGAACACGGCTACGCCTTGGATGGATTGGGTGCAAAAACGCATCGGCGGACAAATCTTTGTCAGCGAAGGCATCACTGCAGGCACAGGCCTAATGATGAAGGCAAATCCCGTTGGTATGTTCGAGTACGTAGTTGCAGAAGACTTAGCGATAGAGACGGAAATTGAGTCAGTGCGAAGCGGAAAGGGCTTGTTCGGCAGAGCTTACGTACGCGGCTTACCAGTTGTCTATCAGGCAAATGCCTTGGCTAAAATGACCACTATTTGAAAGCCCAAGTTTAAGCTGGCTCTCTACCCCCATTTTCTTTTCTTGATCATTTTAAAGGTGGAATTTATGGAGAAAAAACAAAAACAAAGCAAATCACTTCCCAAACCAGAACTGCCAAGTCACCCTAAGCTTCTGGTTTCCATTCCAGCAACTTTAACCAGCCATATGCAGCACCGAGAAAAAGTAGTTGATGCAATCAAAGCAGCATTAGGCGAAGATCCCTACACCTTTGATCTTTCTGAACCAAACAGTCTCGGGTGGGACTTCGTGGTTGATGCCTATAACAAAGTGGCTGACCGCGTAGTTGCTGAAGACTTTGATTATGTGCTTATTGTGGAGAGCGACGTTGTGGTACCGAAGAATGCGTTTTCGCATTTGCTTGAGCAGAACGTTGATGTCGCGGTTGCTGTGGTTCCTTTTCACAGTTACCCCAAGAATCCTGCCCTCAACGAAATGTACAAGGAAACAGTGTGCGCTGGCGTCTTCTTTGATCCAAATGATGTTCGTCCCGTCACAAACGGAAAACTCGACGAATACAAAGACAAAGTTGTCACCTTCAAAGATGGCTTGCTTGTGGCAGGCACAGGGTGCATCCTGATTAAAAGGCGCGTGTTTGAGCAGGAGATTCGCTTTATCAACAATTTCTCGGTTGCCAGTTTCGACGTTTATTTCTGGCGTGACATTCGCAAAGCTGGTTTCTCAGCAGCAATAGACGGCTACGTCGTTTGCGAGCATCTGGGAGATTAAACCGTGACTGCAAACTGCACATACACACAGGTCAAACAAATCGTGAACACCAGCATCAGCGACAGCGACATAACCGCGTTGATTGCTTTGTCGGACGCTGAAATTGCAGATCGCGGCTTAAGTGGGCTTTCGGCTTCTGCCTTGCAGGAAATTAGCATGTTGTTAACGGCTGAGAAAATCGTTATGCGTGACCCCAAAACAAGGGCTGCATACTACACGGTTGAAGCTGGCCTAAATGATTCTATCAAGTTTGCTTCTGCTGAAGATTATCGCGCTGCAGCTGAAAGGCGCATCAGCTCAGCTGAAGCCACCCAAGGTTTACCCATTACGATTGGAACAGACGATACATACGGGTAAAACTCAGCTAACTTTCATTGGTGACTCCTGTTTATGTGCGCGATGGTAAAATCTTAAATGCAAAATGGAATGAGATGTAGCCAACTATCGTTGTTGGATTAAAATTTAATTTCAACTGTCACGTTTTATCGTTATTTCTGAAGTTGTCTAGCTTTAACCACCTGCTGGTAAATTAGGGTTTGAACCTTTTCCAATTTATCTTTATCAAATTTGAAAACAGGATTCTGTTCTTGGACTTCATCATTATAAACTAAGCAAAGATACCTATCGTTCTTTTTCCACAGAGCACCTGCAACCCCAAGAACAACTACCCTGAGTGCACTCATGTGACTCTTATCTATGTTCTTTACTTCCTTAATTGATGAATAAGGAATATGCAATTTCCAAGGATGCACATATACTTCATTTTGACCAACTGATAACGTAATCTGATTTCTACTAGGATATGCACCACTACCGCCTAAATACTCTCCATCAACTACCAACAAAGCCCCCTCGAGTTGTTCAATAACATGAACTTTGGCCCAATGTTTCTGAAATTTGTCTTCAGTAAATAAAGTAATTCCGCATCGTGGACAAATTTTCATCTCTCTCCCATCCCTAAAACTATTTCAGAGTTTTTTGAATATAAGATTTTAGATTCTGTCAATTTCTTGGGTTACAGAACATGCAAGTTAGCATTATCTGTACAATCCTGTTTCTTCTAAGGGCATCATGGCAACAGAGGAGGAGGGGATTAAAATTTATCCCTAACTCATAGAAAATTGTTAGACAGCCTCCCAATTTTGACTAATTGGCTGCTCCATCATTTTGCAGGATTTCGAATTTTTCCATCAAGTTCTCAAAAGGTGTAATTGTGTGATTAGTGTTGAAGTTACCGAAACAGGGGTTTCTCTAAGAGAAGTTGCCTCTGACATGCCCAGGCTTGCGAAGTTGACTTTGAAGAAGACTGTTGATTTTGCTAGAAAGCGGGCTGAGGAGCAGACTCCTGTCCGATCTGGGTTGATGCAGCAAAGCTGGTATGTAACCTCGCAGGGTGACTTGGAATCTTCGATTAGTAACCGTGCGCCGTACTTTCTGTATTTTATTGAGGGCACGAGTCCTCATCAGATCCGCCCGCGGTTTGCTTCTGTTTTGCATTTTCAAAGTGGAAGCGACGTGGTCTTCACTAGGTTGGTTAATCATCCGGGTACTAGGCCCAGTGGTTTGCTGGGGAGAGTTAGGGAAGATGTTGTGTCTGAGATTCCGCGTTTCTTTAGGGAAGCATGGATTGAAGTGACGGAGGGCTTTTAGTTGGCAAACAGTTTCTATGCTGCGTACAAAGCGGTTTTTACAGCGATTAAAAGCGTTCTTGATTATGTGCCTGGCGTTCCTGAAGTGCCCGCTATACCTGCGCATGAGGGGGAACCTGAGATACCTGCCGTGCCTGCTGTGCCAGCTTCCGGAGTGACCAAAACCGTTTTTGTGGGCGAAAACTTTGCACTAACCCCAGACACGCCGGTTATTTTGGTTGATGCTTCCTCTAGTTCTGTTGTGCCGCTTGAGATGGGCTCGGCCTTGGAGGTTACTGTGCGAATGAATTTGCTTGTGCTTGTTCGCGAATCGGCTCCAGCAGACTGGTTTGACGGCATCATCGACGTTATGGGCGACGTAGTTGACGCCATACTTGCAGACCGAACCTTAAACGGTGCAGTACAAGACATTTACCCGACAAATTTCAGTCCAGGCACAATTTCGTACCGAGGCAAAACATTCTACGGTGGACAAGTAACGCTGGAAGGTGCATTATTTTTTGAACCATGAATTTCAGCTTTGGTTCCTCAAGTTCCAGTTATCTAGGACGCTCTGAGCAAAATCTGCACCCAAAACCTTTCTTACTTTTTTCAATAGCGAGAGGACTATGGGTTATTCCACGGTTGCGGGTGAGAACCGTAGTTCCAAGGGTCCTGAAGTCCATCTCTCTTGAAGCAAATGAATGCAGCTTGCCAAGGTTCGAGAACCAGTTTTTTATTCTACCCAGTGAAAACACGACTTGGGTCGAGGCCATCGAAAGGATAGCGATTGAAAAGGAACATTTCGCTTCCACCACTCCAAACAATCGTAATATTTGTTGGCTGTGGATAACGACCAAAATTCGTTTGAGCGTGTCCATCTGCCGTAGTCGGGTTGAAATGGGAGGGAAAAGGGCTCGCGCCACGGTCAATTTGAACCGAAGCGTCTTTCAATTCTTCAAATGACAACTGCTCTATATGCACATTCCACATGTATTCACCTGAGATGGAATTGCGCCAGCTGACCGTAACCCGAAACGTATGTCCAGTTTGAACTTGATGAAGAAATGCCGACGCAAACACTACGGTGCCGAGTGCAATTAGAATTATAACAATGGGCGCAACTGTGGAATATCTTCTCTTGAACATTCCCAGCTTCATGATGCGGAACATTAGCACGCCTAATAATCCACAGGCGAACAATACGAACCCAATGATGAGCAGAAACGCAAAGAAAAGAACAACAGCTATTGCCATGATTGTAGCTCCAGCAGCGCCAGCGAAAAGTAACATAGAAAATTCTGTTTTCAATGGTTCAGCACTCGCTCTACTCCTTACGTGCGCCTCAACGTGGTTCTCAAGAGGAGGGTTCATTCCTTCTTCTTGGTTTGTAAAGGCGTGCCTTTTTGACTTGAGAAGGAGAATAGACGAACCCACAGACCACGCTAGGAGCACTACTAGGAACATTTGTGGACTTGTCCAGACTCTAAAAGTTACTTCAAGGGGATTTGTTGCAGTTGAGGTAGGGATAGATGAATTGAAGATTAACAGCCCTACAAATGTCCACAAATACGTAAAAACTGCTAAAAAAGCAATCTGAATTAGGGTTCCCATTCTTTCGTGCTTGAGCATTCTGGAAAGAAGCAACGTTATCGTCAAAGGAAAAGAAAACCAGGCTACAGCAACGAAAGAGAACATTATGACTTGAAAAACATGCAGAATAGCAATGGCGTCAATCATGTTTGTTCTCAGATTTCATTTCAATCATTCAGCTTATAAATTTGCGTTAAAGAGTGTTTTCCAAGTTGCTCCTTGCTATACTTCGATGCAATTGGCAATATGTTCCGACAAGCGCGCGCTTATGGGAGTGGAAAAATCTTTCAAGGGGACTGTTACTTAGTCGCTGTCCGTTTGACTGTGCACATTGAAAGGCTCGGTTAACAAGTCAACTTTGCAACCATTGGTTGAGGATTAGATTTTAAGTATGTGTGGGAAATTTGTAGTGGGTCGCTGTAATTTGGACGAAGCTACCAATGGCGATGAATCATCACTTCTGCTATTTCTGCGCAGTTGCTTTCCCTTTTTTCAATCGCACTCTCTCTCATTGGGGACACTTTCCGTGATCCACTTTTTTCTCTATTGCGTTCTATTAGCCTGCAAAAAACTCAAATGGGCAAAGGTCCTATCAGAAATTGGAGTATCGAGAAGATGCCATATACTCAGTCGCCTCACCTCACTAACGAGGAAATCGAATCCTTACTCGACAAGACTAGTATTGCGAGGTTTTGCAGTCATAACGTGGATGGGACAATTCACGCGGTTCCCGTGTGGTACAGCTACATTGAAGGGAAGATTGTTGTGGCAACTCCCGTTGAAAGCCGCAAAGCCAGAAATGTAAGGCGCAATGGGAACGTCACGCTTTTGATAGATGAATCTGAGACAAGGGGAATATGGCCTAAAGGCGTCGTGATTTATGGCGAAGCGAAAATGGATGTAGCCGATCTCACGTTGAAAGAATTCACCCTCCTTTGCGAGAAATACATTCCGAAAGACAAAGCGGAAAGTTACGCTAAAGGTCTTCTGAGGCTGACCAGATGGGTGAAGATCATTATCACGCCAAAGAATAGGGCATCATTTGACTACACAAAGGATCAAGCATACAAGACCGCCACTGGTGAGTAGCCCTCCCGCGGTCCACTTTTTTTGCTAAGATCCAATTCCAATCACCTGTGAGAACATGTATCTGCAGAAACGATTTTCAGTGTTGAAGGAGAGAAATTTGGTAGGATTAAAGCAGGTACATCAATAGTAGAAAGATGCATGTGTATAATAGTGGAACAGCAGCCAATATGACAAAGGTAGCAGCCCTTACTTTTTGACTTGCCAAGAGATCTATTGGTCCTTTTGATTTCAGGAATTTGATTGCTGAAGCGTAAATCAACAAACTTGGAACTAGAACCATCAGAAAGTAAAGCCACCAAAAGGGTTCACCTCTGCCTGCACTGTGTATTATTCCTAAACCGAAGAAAACAACCATGTATGTTGCATATGCCAAACCAACAGTTACCAAAGCCAGCACGGGCAGAAGGTAAGATTCGACAGTTCTTTTTGGAAAAGAAGAGTGCACAAGCCCTAAAACTATGCTTGCAAAACCCCAAATCCCGATTATCGGCGCAAAAAGCCAGCCTATGCCATAATAATCAACGTCCCCTGGCTGTGCCTGAAGAGGTATTTTCATGGGTAGAGTAACAACAGCAAGGGCAACAAGAGTAATTCCTAAGCACAGGAACAGGCGAGAATTGGTGAAAAAATGGCTAGAAACCATGCAATTCACTCCTCACTTCCTTTCCGCTGTTCTTTGTGTGCTAATTGGTTGCGCGTCTCATAAAGCCCTCTTCTCTCCTCATTGAAGCTTCGAAACACCGGGTTTTAGCTGGCTCGAATTCATGAGAATGTGATTTCTTCGTATTTGTTCTGGCAGGGGTGACCATAGAGGATTTTGACTGTTTTTGTTTTAGGATAGAACAGTTGAGATCGGGTTGTGCAAAAGCGTGGACCGTGCATGCAGATTGTTAGCTTTGGGGGAGGCGGCTCCTGAGCTCCGTGATCTGAAAGAATTGTCCTGATCGCTTTCTCATCCAGTTTCTTCTTGTTGCTGACCAAGTCCTCTGCTCGGCCAAGTCTCGCTGTGCTGCTTTCATACGGTGTTTTGGCGATTTCCTGCATCTCCTTGGTTTGGTAGTGGTTAGTATTTACAACGTAGTCCCCAGTTGGTTCGCGAACAACTGCGTGGCGTGATGAGAGCTCTACGGTTTTAATGTCGTCTGCTGGGTCGATAAGTGTAATGAGGGCGTCATGTCCTCCTCTCTTGGCTTGCCGTATGAAGTTGACGGCTTCCTGGGTGTTTTTGCATGTTTCAAGCATTTCCTGCAGCATTAATGACGTTGGAACATATACTTCTGGCTTGTCAGTTGAGAATGCAAGATTGTAGGTTTCAGCTAGACCATGTTCGTTTATGCCGTCGAACGTTCCTGATAGAGGCATAACCTTGCAGGTCAGGGTTCTGTAGCCATCTTTGGGTTTTGACTCGCATGTTAGGTTGAAGGCTTCGGTGAATGGTAGGTAATCAAAGTTTTTTGCTAGTACAGGTTCCGCGGTGGAGAACATCTTCGACGTTACTGCTATTGCAGTGCAACCTACCAGCAATTCTGTCAACTGAACAAACAGGATCGATGGGAGATCAATCCCCGCGCCGTCCGCGATTCCCCTCAATCGGTCTGCTTGTTTAGGTAAGTGTTCAAAGATGTCTTTTTCCAGGAGTTTCTTGGCTCTTCGCTTGGCGAGGGTGAAGAATAATTGTTGGGGCAAGAACTTTGGTTTGTTTTCTCTAATGACATCCGAGTCTAAAAGAGTCTTGATGCCTTTCTTGATGGACTGGCTATATTGTTTCCCCTGTTGAAAGCCCATTTCGTAGTGGTTTCCCGAAAAGACCGGCTTGTCGATCGTCACGAGTCACCATTTCTATTTTGTTCTCTCTAGTTGGCTTAAGGTTTTCGATGCGCGCAATAGCATAATTTTGATCCCAGTATTCCAGCGCTTCCCATGGCGACTATCACTGAGCGCGCTTCTCACTTCGATTAACTTCAAACATTGAGCGGTTTTCTAGGAGAATCATGAGTGGAACCTGCACATGCTCAAGGTGCTGATGAACGCTCCGCTGCGGTTTCTGGATGAGCTGGGGGCTTTCTTGTGAAGGTTGAGGTTTTGGCGTTGCATAGGCGGCGAAGGTGAAGGAGCGGCTCACACATGACTAATACGGGTAATTTGGTATTGAGCCGTTTGAGTCTACTCTCTGCTGGAAAGGGTTATGATGTAGTCTGCTGTATCTGCGCACAAATCGGAGGCCTGCTCTATAAATTCAATCATGTCGTCAAATATCACCATAGCTCCAATGTTGACTTGATCGCCATATTTGACAAACAGGGCTTTTGTGTCAAGGTAAGTTTGGTCAATTTTATGCTCAATATCTTGAACTCTATGCGCTCCACATATCGCCTCGACGGGGTCACTGGAAATCTTATCGATGCTACCTTTAAGAGTTGTAGCAGCTTCTACAAGTTGATCTGTCATGGAAACAGTTTGCCGCAGCATTTCGTCAGGCAGTTTGGCGTCGGCTAGCATTTCGATGCATCTTGCCGCATCTTTAGCACTGTCAGCAGCCGTATCCAAGCGCTTCACCAGGTGTAACAGGTCTTCCCTATAGTCGGCAACCAGCGCAGTACCCTTAGAAAGTTCCGCGAATGCTTCTGATCTAAGTCTGTCCACTTCTTCTTCGGTGCTAAAAAGAGCTGCTATGCGTTGTTTCACTTCACTCTTGTTGCCTTCTGAATAGCTCTTTACCGCTTGGTGTAGCAGGACCATGGTGTCAACTGCTTTCACTATTTGTTCGTATGCCAGGTCTAGGCCTTTTGTTCTATGACGTTTTTCAAACCAATTTAAACTTCTATCCATAATTGGTCACCTTAAAGTCACCTTTTTCCCAGTGACTATGTAGACTATTGATTCACAGACGTATGTTGTGTGGTCTGCTATACGTTCCAAGTATCTTACAACAAGTACACTTGAGATAGTGCATTGATTCGTTATGCCTGCCTCCTCCACAAGCTTGCCCAGATACTGGAAGTACATTTCATCTACTTCCTGTTCAGATTTAGACACGGACTTAGCGAGTTCTGCGTCCAGTCTTTTAAGCGAGTCTAAACTTGCTCTAACCATCTGGAGAACTTTTTCGCCCATGTCTTCGATAAACTGAGGAATCCACTCCTCACAGTTTTCCAGTATGCCCAGTCGTTTGCTGATTGAGGAAATATCCCACGCGTATCTTCCATATCTTTCAAAATCATAGGCAATTTTCATGTAGGAATTAATGATTCTCAGATCGGATGCGACAGGTTGGTACTTGGCAATTAGCCTGAAGACTTGCTCTTCGACATCTGTGGTCATGCAGACAAGAAGTTCTGAAAGCTCAGAAACATCTTCCGATGAATCTTTCCCCCTCAAGTAGCTCCTGATCGCTAAGGTCAGTGCTTTCTGAGCTACCTCGCCCATCTTGAAAACTGTTGTAGTTAAGTCGTCTAGTCCTCTATCCAGTAGTCTGTGCATAGTTTCACCTTAACCGAACTTTCCTGTAATGTATTTTTCTGTTAACTCACTCTGCGGATTTTCAAAAACGCCCTCGGTCTCTCCGAACTCGACCAATTGACCCAGATACATAAAAGCAGTGAAATCTGAAACCCGCGCCGCCTGCTGCATGTTATGAGTCACGACTACCACAGTATACTGGTTTTTCAGCTCAACAATAAGCTCTTCAATCTTGGCCGTAGCGATTGGGTCCAGCGCCGAACATGGCTCATCCATAAGAATAACTTCCGGCTCAAGCGCAATAGCTCGCGCAATGCAAAGACGCTGCTGCTGTCCTCCACTAATGCTGGTCCCCGGCTTCTTCAAGTCATCTTTAACTTCATCCCACAGTGTAGCCTGCTCAAGACTCTTCTGAACTATCTCGTCGAGGTTCTTGCCTTTCTTAAAACCAGTCAGCCGCAACCCGGCAGCAACATTATCATAAATGCTCATTGTAGGAAACGGATTTGGTTTCTGAAAAACCATGCCTACCCGACGCCGCACCATCACAGGGTCAACATCAGGAGAATATATGTTATGCCCATCTAGCAGGACCTGACCAGTTATCTTAGCACCAGGCACTAACTCATGCATCCTGTTCAAAGTGCGAATCAAGGTAGATTTTCCGCACCCTGAGGGACCGATTACTGCAGTTACCGCATTTGCTTTGATGGAAATGTTAATGTCTTTCAGAGCTTGTTTTTCGCCAAACCAAGCATTCAGACCGATACTTTGCATTTTCATGTTGTTACTCATTGTTTTACCTTCTGAATTTTCTCCCACTGCCAACTCGAACGCCTATGTTAAGCGCTAAAACTATCAAAATCAGAACTAAAGCGGCTCCCCAACCCTGCGCCTGCACTGCTGCGGAAGGCTGGCGAGAGTCAAGAAAAATCCTAATCGGAAGCGCATCCATCGGCTGACCGAACCCTTGGAAGAAATAGCTGTTGCCCAAAATCGTGAAAAGCAGCGGAGCCGTTTCTCCAGCAATTCTAGCAACCGCAAGAAGGGTGCCCGTGACAAGTCCACCTCGGGCTGCTGGCAATACCACGCTAAGAGTTGATCGCCACTTGTGCGCGCCCAGCGCCAGCGAGGCTTCACGGACAGAGTTGGGAACAAGCTTTAGCGATTCCTCCGTTGTTCTTGCAACTATTGGGATCAGAATGAAGGAAAGAGCTATTGCGCCAGCAAGTGGCGAATAGCTTCCTATGATACCCACAACGATTAAGCTGAAGGCGGTTATGCCCACCACTATCGAAGGAAACTCTGTAAGCACGTTATTGATGGTTCTCAGAGCAGAAGCATAGCGGTTGTCTCCGAACTCAGACAAATACACGCCAGAGAAAATGCCAACTGGGATTCCAATGATGCTAGTCAGGCCTATCATGATAATAGAGCCTTGGATTGCAGGTCCAATGCCACCCTGCAACCCATTGCCCGTTAGGAACTGGAGGTTTAATTGCGGTGCACCTCTTAAGATGACCTCGTAAAGGATGCTCAACAAAGGCACTACAGCAAAAACTACACAGAGAAGGCAGAGGAAAAAGAAAAACCTATTCTTCAACTTCCTGAAGGCAAAACTGCTGAACAACTACTCAACGGCACCTCCCTTGATCTTCAAGACACGAGTAACCATGACATGAGCCAAAACGTTAATGAGAATACTTATCAGAAGCAGAACCAATCCCGCTCCAACGAACGCAGAAGTCTCCAGAGGCGTTGGTGACTCGATGAAGCCGTTTGCTATCAACGAAGGCAGGGTCTGCCCCGGTCTGAAAAGCGAAGTTGGCATCGCATTGGGACCAGTCGCGTTCCCAATGACCATGGTAACCGCCATCGTTTCCCCTACTGCTCTACCTAAACCCAAAATTATAGCGCCGAAAATGCCTGAGCGGCCGTAGCTGAGTACCCAGTGACGGGTTACCTCCCATTTTGTGGCTCCGATACTGTAGGCTCCCTCACGAATTGAGTTTGGGACTGCGCTGATTACTTCTCTTGAGACAGATGCGACAGTGGGAATAATCATTATGGACAGAATTATTCCTGCTGTAAAAAGGTCCAATCCAAACGGTGTTCCGCTGAAAAGAGGAATCCACCCCAGGAAATTGTTTAGGGGGGTTTCGATGTAGTTTTGGACCCAGAAGCGAAGAACAAAAAGTCCCCAAAGGCCGTAAATTACGCTGGGGACAGCAGCCAATAATTCAACCAAATACGAGATCGGTACCCGGATACTTTTGGGCGCCATTTCTACAAGGAAAATGGCTATGCCCAAGCTTAATGGCACGCCAATTAGGAGTGCGATGCCTGAGGTTACGAGTGTTCCAAGTACGTAGGGTAACACGCCGAAGGCTTCTTTGCCCTCAACGGGATTCCAGCTGGTTCCCGTTAGAAAGTTGACGCCAAAACGGTCAAGGACAAGCGATGACCCCGTAACTAGAACGTAAGTGTTAGCGAGGAGGATAACGGTGGCTGAAGCGGCGATTATCGCTGCTACTATTTTGAATACGTTGTCGCCTGTTATCTTCCGGTTCATTCTGAACCTTCCTCACGTGAAATTCACGTTAACAAAAAGGGTTGGAGTTTTGCTAATTGTTTTGTCGTTTTAGCTGGCTTGTAGCGGTTGTCCGTTGAAGGTGATTGAGTGGATTGTAGCTTCGTCGATTTGGACCACGTTAGCGGGAAGTTGCGCGTAGTGTAGCGCTGAGGATAGCTGTTGACCATCGTGTACCACGTACCAGAGATACTGCACTAGTTGAGTTGCTTTGTTTTGGTCCATGCCGTGAACTACGTTGAGTTCTTTGTACACTAGCAGGTAAGTAAAGCTTACTATCGGGTAGGCTTGTGCATCTGCAGTGTTCAGTAGGCTCACGGTGGTCCATGATTGGTCGCCTGTGGGTAAGCCTTGGGAAGCCCCTGATTGAACAGCTGTGGTTGTGGAATCAAGTGATGGTGTTATGTAGTTTCCAGCGGGGTTCTGAATCGAGGCGACGGTCATGCTGTTTTGCAGTGCGTAAGTTAATTCCACGTATCCAATTGCGAACGGTGTTTGGGTTATGGTTGAAGCTACGTTCGCGTTTCCGCTTGCGCCGATTGCGTTTGATCCAGGCCACTGAACTGAGGTGCCTGCTCCAACTTGGCTGTTCCAGGTAGAGCTTACATTGCTTAAGTATCTGGTGAAAACGTTTGTTGTGCCTGAACCGTCGGAACGATGGATCGTAGTTATTGCGTGATCGGGTAATGTTGTGCCTGGGTTGAGGGGTGCAATTGCGGGGTCGTTCCAGTTTGTTATGGTTCCAAGGTAAATGTCGGCGACGACTTGTCCCGAGAGCTTTAACCCACTGGAGATACCTTGCAGATTGTAGGCTATGGTGACTGCGCCAATTGTTTCTGGAATATGAAGAACATTTGCTGCTGTTGCTCTCTGAGAATCGGTTAATGGAGCGTCGGAGGCTGCGAAGTCAACTGTTTTGCTGGTTAGAGCGGATATTCCTGCTCCGCTGCCGCCTCCTTGGTAGTTTATTTGAAGATTAATTCTGATTCTGGTGGTGTAGTCGTTTATTGTGGCGCTAAGGAAGGGTTGGGGAAATGTAGCGCCAGCACCGGTTAACATTGCTGCTCCGGGGGTTGTGGTTGCAGCTGGCGTGAGCGTTGAACTTGGACTGGGTGATGCCGTGGGACTTGAAAGTGAGTTGTATGCAAAAACGCCGCCTATTATAGTAATGATTGCTATTATTGCTGCGGCGATTGTGTAGGTTGATTTCATTATTTTGTTTCCTCGTTTTTGATACAAAATAGTCGCTGGTCGTGATATATAGATATCCGCAATAAAATCTATAGACTATATATTTGTGGAGCGCTTGACAAATAATATATCATGATTCCCATTTAAGAGGAAATTTTTAGACTTCAAAGAGGGGATAGAGAAAGCAACAGGAGAGAAGGGGATTAAGTTTTGGTCCCATTATCCCCGCGTCTTCCTTGGGGACAATTGCCGAGCGCGCTTCTCCATTTCGCTTATCTATAGAATTGAGGGACTCGCTTGGTGAATACTGAGTGGAAGCTGCGCCTCTTCAAGGCGATTTTAAATGTGCCTTTTCGGCTCCTGGACAGATTGCTCAAGTTTCCGAAGCCAGAGTATCCGCAAACCAGGATTCTTCAGCACACTTACAGAACTATGCTGGGAACTTACCGCTTGGAAGTTACTAAGGGTGTGTTTGATGTGCCGGACGGGAACTTTGAGCGTTTCCTATCCGTTTCCGCTAAGCTTCTTGCGAGTGTGGCTGAGCAGGACCGTTATTATCGTGCTTGGCTCGGGTTAAGCTATTTGCTGGCGGAAGCTGAGATGTCGCAGCTGGATCTGCAGCCGGAAGAGCTTGTGTACGCGATTAAGCGGCAGTGGGTAGATGATCTCTCATTTTTGCCAAAAGAGCATTTTATGCTTTACCAACGGGACTTCACTGAAGTCGCATTTGCTAGTGATCTTGTTAACCTCGCTCGAATGGTGCAGAGCTCGCCTCTTCGCCCGAGAAAAGGAGGAATATGAAAAAATATGTCAACACCTTCACTTGGAAGAAACGCGAGACTTCTAAAATCTGGAACCCCAATCGGCTACTGCAAAAACATATCCGTGAAAGCCCAAGCAGAAATCATCAAAGACTACAGCATGGACGCGCTAACCCCTGCCGTCTCCGGAGCGGGCAAACAAACCTTCACCTTCGCATAAGAGCTTTTTTGATGCTCCTCTAAACACAACCTTGGGGGAAACAAAGGTTGGGACTTCACATCAGAGGAGACCGTTTCAACCGCAAAGAAGGCTTATCAATAAGAAACGACGGAAGCGACCAATGCCGCTCCGTCTGCCGATGCGGAAAAAGATGCGCCAAATCAGTTGTTATTCATGGTGAGATCCATAAATGCCATGATGGACATAGCTTCGGAGACGTGCCTCTCTAAACATTTTGCATTAACCTTTAATTCAGAAGCAAAACCCTAGACGCAGAACTCCAATACCTAACCGCCCCAAAAAAAACAGCTTCGACGACCTAATTAACACAACAAATGGCGTCATAGATGCGTCAAGCAACGCTTTGAAAGTTCTCATAGGACCTTAGTCTGGGCATTTTGCGCAATAACTCTTTTATCCGAATTCGTTGAGTAGGCTCGATGCTGCCACCCGATATTTCTCTGGTAGTGCTAATAGTCCTTCTTGATTAGTATATCTCGGAAGGGTTTTTCGCACTTTGGGCAGTCGAAAAGACCAATTTCTAGCCATCCGTCCTCTATCCACTTCCTTCTAGGTGATGAAACAGCTGTTCCACATCTTGGGCATTTTCCAACGTTTATTTCCTCGTGAGCCCCTATGCACACAAGCAGGCGCACTCCCATCTGCTCTAATGGCTCTGTTAAGCGATAAACTTTTTGCTCTCAGCCCTTTTCCGAAAATTTGGTTTTCCAACCTTTCCGTGTTATTACGTGCGATTGTGAATCTGAGCTACAGTTTTTTTGTCTTTGCGCACGCGTCGGCTGGAACTTGCTAGGCGGAGCGCAGCCAGGCGACGCTGAGATTTCACTTGACAAGTAATGCTCGAGTATTTGTATTGCACTAATTCGAGAGAATAAATAGAATGAACATTTGTTCATGAAATTGGAAGAAATACTTTTCAATGTGTCGAGATAAGTAAGTTAATATACACATGTGATGACAAAATCGTACATGACTGTGAAAATATGAAAAATGACAGTTGTAGGGATTGCGAAAATTTTGAAGATCGCAGATGTGTAGAGGGCGTTGCATTATGCGCAATGCATCATGGACCCTCAGTTTGCTGTCCAGAATTTGAACCAAGGGACAAAAGAATCCACCCAGACAGTTCCTATGACCGGTTCTGTCTGAATTGCGCAAACTATGAAAACGTAGATGGAATCTCAATCTGTGCTAGAGACCATAGACCTGGCATTGCGTGCACTGCGTTTAGAACAAAAAGAGAGGCATTAGTGGTTACGGTTTGAGCGATTCTCAATCAAAATTCGCCATGGATTCCATCAAGGATAGATAAAGGCTGGCGATTGGTGCAGAATTATGCGCGAATACGAGCCCAAATACCCATTGGAGGTCTTGGATAGAGTTTATTATCCAAATTTGCTCATAGATAGCAATAACGTGGTGTTGTCTGAAAACATCACTTATTTTATTTCGACAGAAAAGCTTGAGGAAAACAAGATCCTCAAAGAAATTGAATCGAGGGTTAGGAAGGACTGCCGCATTGCAGAAGTAGCTTATCACGATTTTTCTGGAAACCGCTGGATTTTCTTAGTTTTGAACAAAAATCAAAGCGAGCCAGTCTTAAGACGGATGCAAGCTGTTTATAAGAAGCTTTACGGAAGAATTAATACGCAATTACATTAGCTCACATGTTTGAATGGTGTTTGTTTATCGGCTGGAACGTGCACGCGACTCTTCAAGCAACACCCTGAAAGTACTCATTGGAACCTAAACCTTTTCGCAACTTATTTTTCCCTTCACAAACCTTCCAGATTAGACGAAAAAGAAAAGAAAGCAAGCTTTCTCTTGTCGGTTGATCCAGGTCAAATGCGAAAAAGTATTCATCAGAGGGTATTGAGTCGTAGACCTTGATTGATAATGGGAAAACGAGAAGTCTTAAGAGCTGAAAGCAGAAATAAGTGACTTAGGCGTTGTGTGAAATGCAGTTAAGTGATGAAAGAATGTTAGCCATTGGACAAATATCTCTTGCCGCAGGTATCCTTATTGGTCATTTCTTGCATTTTGAGGTTGCAGGTTTCTCAGTAACAGATTTTGCAGAAGGAATACTTATTGGATTACTCTAGTCATGAACCTCACCTATCTTATCAGAAGAAGAAAGAAGTAACCATGAGACAGCAATTTTTCCCTTTACAATCATTCCAGTCTTTGGTTTAGCCTTTCCAATTTTTGTTGGAAAATAAGCCAACTCTTCTTCACAAAAAGAGCTAAGTGCAATCTAAGGCAATTAACTTTAAGGGTGAAAGGCAAAGTAGTGCTTGCTCAACTTTATCCCTCTCAAACTCCCTCTTCCCTAAAAGCAAGCATTACCCCCCAAACCCTTTCTCACTTCACAAACGTTCCAGGAAATATTAGTATTCCCTGGTTCTTTTCCAGACGTTAAAGGAACATTGACCCCAACAGTAACTGCTACCTCTATAGATGCAGTTTGTACACTCTGGCAAATCAAAAAACCTACGCTTACTCACAAAATCTTCGCCATAAACAACAATGCAAAGCTGGATTTCTGCCTTTCTATTGCATACCTTTCTTTTTTCACTTCGCAAACATTCTAAGAAGGGTTCAGTTAGAGAAAAGCGTTCTTTTGTTACACCAACCGTATTAAGCCACTATGATATTGTATGCAATCAACAGTGGTTATAGTTGGTTAAACTGAATGTTTGCATCCATCTAGTGTGGTTGCCTTGAGATTAGAGCTTATGGCTTCAAGGAAATACAGTGAGACTGCACCAGGGATTACTGAAAAGTACCTTTTTGCAGTTCTTGATACGGATAAGGCAGGCGGTTATCCTTTGAATTTTGTTTGTATTTCACCAAAAAATCTTAAGAGAGACCGCAATTCACCTAGTAAATTTCTAGAAATCTATGGAAATGAAAGTAGTCAAATAGCTATTGGGCTTCTGACTGAGGCTCTCAGATGCGAAGGGGACCTTAAATTGAGAGCTGAGCTTGAAAAGCGTTTAGAAGCTCTTCAGGCTAAGCCAATAACTAAATGTGCTGTTTGCGGTTGTGTTTTTGAGCCCAGGACGTATCATCGTTTTGTGCAGAGAATATGCCTAAAATGCAGGTATCAGAGTAATTCAAGCCAATAGATTGGCTACCTTAACAAGAATCATGTTTAGGGAATTAACGGCATTTTCGTTTTTCTTTAGTGTAGGTTCTGCTCAATTTTCTGCTTTATTTTTTCCGGTGAATAGGGCGTACACAAAAAACGTAAGACCCAAGCCATCTACGAGAAAGCCGAACGGATTGGAAAAGGCAAAAGCTAGAGTTAACCCCAATCCACATACAATGAAGGAGAGAAGCAGAACCCCCACGTTCATTTCTATGTATCTTCCCCTTCTGTTCCTTAGGGGTAAGGGGTTATTCTGGTTTGCGGAGCAACGATATTTTTCCAGCAACCCAAAGAAGTTTCTCAACCACGACTTTGCCAAAATGCAGAGGTTGCATAAGCGTTATTTGCTCTTAGGGGTTTGCTGGGATTCCTGCAGATGGTGAGAAAATTGGAAAGACTCCAGTTCCAACCTAAATGAGGAATACTATGAGCAGGAATCCATTCAGCCCCACCTTGATTCAAATGGTTTTTACCCCAAAAAAAGAGGGGGAAGATAGTGTTTTGGTTTTACTGTGTTGTTTTCTTTTTGCCTTTTGAGTAGACGTATAGGCCGACTGCAACTATGGCTATGACGATGACGGCAATGATTGCGTATGTGTAGTCCATTGGAAAGCCCGCGTTCTGAACTGGAGTGGCAGTAGCTTCAGGTGATGCAGTTGGTGCCAGGGTTGCGGTGGCGACGGGTGTTGGAGTTGGAGTTGCCGCAGGAGTTGGAGTCGTTTCGCCGGGAGCAGCAACAACGCTCACTGGATTCCATTCGCTGTATGCTGGGTTATAGGTCAATCCAGTTGTCCTTTTGCCTTCGTAGAATGCTACCCATCCCCAGTTTCCAACTGCAGTTGGGCTGAAGGATGCGCTGAATTTGCCAAGTTTGTCGGTGGTTGTTGTGACGTTTACTGAGGATCCGTCGGGTTTGGTGAAACTCAGGATCACCGTTGCGTCAGGGATGCCTGGATGCAATTCGCTCGGTATAGGTTCGAAACTCGAGCTTTGGTAGTTGTACGTGAGTTCGTCTGGGTTGCTTAGGAGTTGTCCGCCTATGGTGATGGTCTCGTTATTCCACATTGAGTCCCCTTTGTTGGCTTCCGCATGCATGCTGAAATCCAGGGTCGGGGAGTCGTCAAAGCAGTAGATGTTTCTGTCAACGCCACCGACGTACATTTTGCCTTCCCAAATGGTTGGTGAAGCCTCAACGTTTGCGCCTGTTAGGTAGGAGGATATGGCTTTTCCACTTGAAGCATTTAGAACAGTAACGCTGCCAACGTCACAGCCAACGTAAACAGCGCCGCCTCGAAGATCTTCAACGTAAGCAATTGAGGACAGAACTTCATAGCCGAGCCATTGCGTCCATGTGCGGTTTCCAGGTTTACTTTGAGCAGCACTGAACGTGGGTGCGCGAACCGGTCCAAAGTTTGGATCGGAGGCATTCATACTCGAAACTGAACAAAACTCGTCAATGTACAGGTTGCCGTTATAGTATGTTGGTATCCAGACTGATCCAGAGTTTCCACCGATTGTGTAGTTCCAAATTTGAGCACCCGTTGTAGCGTTAAATGCCACCATTCTCATGCCGCCACCGTTTGCGCCTCCAGGACCACCCATAGTGACACCCCCTGGAATGTAGATTACTCCGTTAGCTATGACTGGAGTTGCAGTGTTGAAGTAATTCAAGCTGTTCATTGCTCCGCCACCAGTCCAGGTTGTGTTTAAGTTGAGTTCTATGGTCTTAAAGAGGAAGGCTCCTGTTGCCGCGTTTAAAGCGTACAGGCTGCGGTCTGTGGACGTTATATAGATTGCGCCATTATAGTAAACGGGGGAACCGCCGACTGCGTCGCCTGTTGTATAGGTCCATTTAACCCCTCCGTTAGCTATGTTTAAGCAGTAAACTTTGCCATCTAAAGATCCCGCATACATCGAATCGCCTATAATTATTGGACAGGAACGTGACTGCAAATACTGAGGCATGATTATCCAGTCTACAAGACCGCCAGCAGGGGTTTTCCATATTAATGCGCCTGTATCCGCGTCAAGACAGTAGAAGTTGCCATCGTCTGAACCTGTATATACTCTGCCATTGACAACTGCGGCTGAGGATTGAACACGGTATCCAACTGTGAAGTTCCAGATTTTTTTACCTGTGTATGCATCTAGGCAATACCAGTTGGAGTCCTCGGATCCAACGTAGACTTTGCCATCTACGACTGCTGCTGAACTAGATATTTTGCCTCCTGTCGCGAATACCCATCGAGGACTTGAAAGATCCCGCGGACCTGACTGTGCTTGAGCAACTCTTTGAAGTGTAAGGTTTCCACCAGCGAATCCGAAATTCCAGTCACTTACAGACTTTCCCGTCGGTGTGCTGCTGCCAATGCAATATATCACTCCACCGTAGATGCCATAGAGGTTCCCGTATGCAATTGTTGGGGTAGCGAATGTCTGGGGAATACTCCATAATTGCGTGCCAGTAAAGGCATCAAAACATGTAAACCGGTACCCAGGCATCACCAGAGTCGACGTTGCTCGTCCAGCCGCCGAGTCGCATGTAACAGTATATAGCTTGCCTCCGCCAAGTACCGGCGTGTTGTAAGCAATGTTGTAGTATGAAGGTTGTTTCCACATCACTTCTCCTGTTTTAGCGTCCCAGCAAGCAACCCAACTGTTGGGTTCAACGCCGTCAACGTCACAGTAGAATCTTCCGTAGCCTGCTGCTCCGTTGTAGACTCCGTATGCCCTTGAAGCAAGCTTGCTTAAATCATATTCCCACTGCACTGCACCAGTTGTATTCCAGCAGGTTACTGTTTGGGAAGCGGATGCCTCATAGAAATTGCCATCATAATATAAGCCGTGTTGCTGTGCCACTCCTGTCTTTGGTGCTTGCCATAATAATTTGCCTGTTGTGCCGTTTAATGCATATACAACACCAGCTGAGCTTCCTACAACCAGCATTCCGGCGCCGTAGGAGGATATTTCAGATGCTTCGTGGCAAACGTACTGCCAAGCCAGCACTGGGTTCGTTGGGTCAGCTAAACTGATAGCGTTTACGTATCCTTTTTTGGTTACCACGTTGTCAAAGGATAGCACGTACTTCATTTTTAGATCGCTAGACCACGAGCCAGGGAAGTATTGAGCGCCTCCGCCCATACCACCATAATTGCCTATGGTAAAGTTTGACACGAATGAGCCATCGGATATTCGGTGTACTTCGGGACCGTTGCAGTCAACGAAGAGGTAGGTGTTGTCGATTTTTTTGGTGCCGCCGGTTCCAGATGCGCTTCTTGTCAGATTTGTGGTCCATACCAGAGATCCTGTGAAGGCATCGTATGCTCTTAGAGTCGCTCCGCTTAGGACAAAGGCTTTTCCGTTGAAAACGCTAATGTAGCCTGATCCGGATGCTCTGACTTGCCAGAGTACGTTTGGTACGTCGGGTGCTGGGCCAGCTGAGAATCCATTTTGGTTTTGGTTGTTTTCACCTGCTACAGCTTCGTACTGCATTATGTCCCCGTAGTCAGTGGTCGTAATCGACTTTGCAGTAATTGAGGACGGAGTTACTATTGCGGTGCCAAGCATCACGAATGATGAAGAAAACAGCAGCAATACCAAAATAACGATTGCAGCTGTGCTCTTCCCTAAAATTTGTTTTGTTTCTTTCATAGTTTTTCTCTCCTTATTTTTCTCCCAATCATATTTTGTTCAACATTTTTCAATACGCAATTTTCAAAAGACTCACGTATTGATTGTTGCCTTTCTGTTTAAGTTGCTTATAGTTTTTTTCCGAATATGAGATAAACATCCGCTTTTAGCTTTGGGCGCAGTTGTTGCATAAAGGTTATCCGTTGAAATGCAGGGCGCGTAGTGGACACGAAAAATGAGTCTACCCGTTACAGTACTTGGTTCGTGTTTGTGAGTTTTTCTTTCATGTAATTTCTTGAAGGTTTGTATATGTTGGTTGTGGATTTGGCTTTGTTTGTGTGTCTTAACTTTGGGCATCTTTACGGTTTGGTAGAGAATCGGCTGTTCCGGGAGGCTGGAGAGTATTTTCCTGATCACCACTTCCGCCTATACCACGGCTGGCTCGCAATGTTGGACCTGGCAGATGCGGTTGTGGTTTTGGCTCTTTCTGGTTCTTGGCTTCTCGCGGCTTTTGCGGCTGTGTATTTTCCGCTGGGCTTAGATGTGGTGTGGTGGGTAAAGCGCTGGCTCGACTTCCACTTTCGGCTCTACGTCTATAACGTGCCGATCTTTCTTGGACCCGTCGCGTCTCTAGGATACTACAAAGAACCATACGCCTGGCATGCTCGCGGTGACTGGGACAATTACGGAGCAGGCCCGCTCCTCTTTGGGATCTACCGTTGGTGGTGGATCTTTGGCTCCGCTAGCACCTGCCTTCTAGTTCTCAGCATAATCTAAGGTGAATTTCCCTGAGCTGTTTTCGGCGAATAATTGTTTGAGAGGTGAGGTTGATTGTGTGAGGTTGATTGTTGAAGTGTGAGCGAATGTTTCTGAAACGTGTGTGTGCGCTTCCAAGCGATTTGGCGTCGGCTTATTTGGAGGATTTAGAGGCAACTGCCAAAGAGCGCCTTGCGTTGTTTGAAAGGTTCGCAGTTAAACGTGCCGCGTCCAGCTGATGCTTCGGCCTTATTCACGGTGACTTTAGTCACCAAAATTTGTATGGAGTTGAGTTTTGTAAAAATGGATAATTTAATGTGGGCTCTCATATTCTACACTGCAGGCGCTGTTATCCGGACGGCGTATGGTTTTTGGCGAAGATAGCTACTACGCCTTCTGGTGAGTTGCAGTTTGACGTGAAGTACTGGGCAACCATGATTATGAGCATAATTGTCTCGTTTATGGGTGCAATTGGAACCTTTGCTTTAGTTATTCCTCCCGGCATCAACTTGGTCGCTGTGTTTCTGATGGCGTTTCCATCTGGCTACGCTTTAAATGACGCTGCTAACCGCGGAATCAACCTGGTACAGGGCATCTCTGCAAAAAGCGCATCTGAGGCAACCAACAAGGCATTTGAGGAAAACAAAGCAAAGGAGACCCCGCCTCAATGATAGTTACGAAGAATGGTGTTGCCCTCCCCATTTCTCGAAAAACGCTTATTGCTATTGTTTTGATTTCTGTTCTGCTCGTTGCTTCCACTGCTGCTGTCACATACGCTGTTTTGTCGGCTCAGGGAAAGATTGGCTCAAGCAGCCGAATCGCTGTCATCGGAGTGAAAGTCACCGCTGTAGGCTCAAGTGCAGATTTAACATCGATTGAATGATCCAATGGAGCACTGATGCTTGGCGGGTTGGGCGTGACGAAAACGCGGAAAAATGTCCTATCCATCTATTCCCTCTCCTTTGTTTTTCCTCTCCGCGCCTGGTTAACCAACCCTAACCCGCCATCCATAATTTTGTAACCGGACAAAGAAACACCGTTAAAGCATAAATCCTTCTAAGGTAGAGTAGTCATTGAGGAATTGGATTGGCTGAATTTGGTTATCCTACTCTAGATAGAATTAAGGATCTAGATGCAAAGCTCGATAGAATAGAGCAACACCTAAACCGCATCGACAAAAAGCTAGACGAAATAATACACGCCCTCCCATAGGTACGTTTGTTTTTCCCAATGTTTCGCTGAAACAGTCGGATAGGCTAAATTACACAACAAAAAGGGTAGGAAGATTGAAGAACGAATCCCTCTTCGTGTTGGGCAACTTAACTTGACAGTATCATTCGCGAGAAAAAAATGTTAGGAGGCTGGGATGAAGGGTTGTTAAATCGAAGGAGGAGAGTATGTTATGGTTAGTTCGGGTAAGGGTCGTTTGATTAGGCGCAAAGATGGGAAGTTCCTGATTTATTTGCCAAAAGACTTGGCTGAGGACAGCATTTTCCTTTCAAGTGCGAAGAATCAATAGACGTCAAAGTGAGCTTCCAGATGGGCGACAGCAAACTGCTTGTGGAGAAATGGGAAGAACCAAAAACCGAGTAAACCAAACCCTCTAAGGCGCGCCCTAGCTAGTTATGAAGTGCGCACGCTAGGCGAAGGAATGCAAACCTTCAAGAAAGAAGGAAATTAACGCTGTTAGAATCGTGATTCCGCAAGAGCTCAGGGCTAACCATTTCGTCAACTGAGGTTTCTTTTCAAAGTAAGCAAGTTCTGTTGCTGTCACGGCCAAAAACAGTACGAGCGTTAAGGTTTCTTTTGGATCCCACGACCAATAACTGCCCCAAGCAACTTGCGCCCAAAACATCCCAGATATCAAACCCAGGAACGTGAACACCCACGCAGCCACCCCGAAAAACTTCACCGTTTTCTTGTCAAAGTTTTTGGCTCGAAGCAAAGAGAACGCAAACAAGAAAATGAACGCGTATCCTATGATTGACAGTGGCGGATGAATATAGAGCATGTGAGAGTTGAATAATTCGTGACTCAAAAGACCCACCAGAAAACAGATTTAACAGGGCAAATTTTGATAAAAAGGTTGTGGGGCTCTATTCTTCTTCCCTACCTGGCATGCTCTCTTCGATCTTCAAAAAGAAAAGGGGGAATTATTCGGTTGGCTTATTCAATGCTTCGTTGGGTAGCTGTAGCTTCAGGTTCTTCCCTGGTTTTCTTGGTTGAACCGGTTTTGTTGTCGCGAGCATAATAGCCACTGCAATGGTAAGGATTGAAAAGGGAATTGCTCCATAGTCTAATACGCGCTCCAGCAGTTGCGCCTTAATTATTGTTGGAGCTTTTGCGGGGAGGCTGGGCAATTGTGAAGGCAATTGGATTGTGGGTTCTTGGGTTGGCAGAGACGGTGTTGTTGAAGTCGGCGTTAGGGTGATTGTAGGTGTTGGGGTTGGCGTTTGCTCAGGGTTTTTGGAATTCGTCGAATTTGGAGTTTGTGTTGTTGTCGGGTTTGGAGCAGAAGTTCCAAAGGGAGCCATTGTGGGATCAGTAATTTGAGTTGATGTGGGTGTCTGAGTGGATGTAGGTTCTGACGTGGGGTTTGTCGTCGATATCGAAGTTGGGGTGGATGTAGATGTTGGGGGAGGTGTTGATGAGGTAGTTGGAATGGAGGTTGGAGAGGGGGTTAGAGCAGGAGTTGGTGGAACTGTTGGAGTCGGAGTTGGATTTTGGATAGGGGGAGAAGTCTGAATTGGTGTTGGGGTAGGTGTAATTGGTGTTTGTGTTGGGTTAGCCGTCGGAGTCTGTGTGGGTAAGGGTGTTGGAGTGAGTGTTGAAGTTGGTGTGGGGGTTGGATTCGATGTTGGCGTTGGAGTAGGAATAGGTGCTGGAGACTGTGTTGGAGTCGGAGTTGGAGCTGGGGCTGTTACTGAGAATGAGCTTATGGAGCTGTCAGCATATGAAAGACTTTGATGTGTGTTTTTCGCGCTGCTTGAAAACTTCGCTGAGTCAGGTCCCGCCGAGACTGCTTTAATCTGCCAAGTCACCGTAGTGGAACCGCCAGCAGACAAACTCCCAATGGTCACCGATGGAGCGCTGACTGAGAAGTGACCGTTTAGCGAACTTAAGCTCGCAGTAATGCTGGACAACATATTGTAAGGTACTTTGTTTACGTTAACTGTGTTTTTAATAACTGCAGTTACTGTGGCTGCTTGGCCCACAGTAATGGATGGAATTGGGTTACCTGTGATAGTTAATGTTTGAGTATAGCTTGTTCCGTGGCAAGCGCCGCATGGATTGGAGGAGGTGGCAAACGCCGGCGACAGAAATAGTAACACAACGACCGCGCAAGTGACTGAAAGCAATACTAACGCAGCTCTGTGCTTTTTGAAGACCGATTCCTTCGGCTTACTTCTACCTTCAGTCATTTTTCATCCTGCAATTACACCAAAAAGCGCTATTTATTGCGTCTTGAGAAGGATATTTAACCGATTTGCAAAGTCTACTTCACAAGGACATACGTCATAACCATAACTCATGTAATGGCAACCTACTAAATTTCTATTGAATGGGCAAGTCTTGTTGGGCGCGCGTGGTTGAGATTTCTTGCTTTTCTTGTATTCTTTGTATTTCTCCAAAAGACAAGCTAGCCTGAAGCAGGTATTGGATCTTCACATTAAGAGACCCCTCTCTCCACTATCCAAGAAAGACGTTGTTTGGATAGCTTAAAAGGCGTTTCATGTACATTCTTGGAATCCCCATTAAAGTGAGTTGAATAATTATGGGTAAAACTGTGGAGTCTCATAGGATGGCCTTAGAATCGGAAATTAGCCGGTGGAATGGCTTTGCTAGAGCTCTGGGTAAAGAGGATCGCGAGGTTTTTGCGGAACTTTTAGACATGAGCCGCAGCTTCGCGATGGCAGCAGGAAACGCATGCGACCCTATACTCTTTGAACCCTTCATAATGAGCATACTGCTAGCCCAAAAAGAACGAATAGTGGCACTGGAAAAGAAACTCTCGAAAAGCAGGGGGTTTACGTATGGTGCAGGGGGTGGGATTCGAACCCACGAACCTCTACAGGATAGGCTCCTGAAGCCTACGCCTTTGACCATGCTCGGCGACCCCTGCAAACAACCAAAGGTAGCGAATCAACAAAACAACTCTTACCCAAATAAGCCTTGCCATTAACCGCTATTTGGCTTCTAGGCTAAATTCTTAAGTGCTACACCAACATTAACCTTAGCAAAAGCAGGCTGATACGATTGGATATTGAGAAACGCGTTGAACTAATCTGCAGATCTCCAACCGAAGAAATCCTAACCCCAGAAGACCTTAGATCACTTCTGGAGACCGAAGGCCACCCAGTTGCCTACAACGGCTGGGAACCCTCGGGGCTTGCGCATTTGGGAACTGGCGTGATTTGCGCTTACAAGATGAAGGATTTCACAGAGGCTGGCGTACACTTCAAAGCATTCCTTGCTACATGGCACGCTTACCTAAATAACAAGCTGGGCGGTGACTTGACGCTGATTCGCAAAGCCGCAGACCTTTTCCGTCACTCATGGATAGCGCTAGGCGTACCAGCTGATAAGGTGGAGTTCGTTTACTCTGACGAACTCTACGATGACCTATCTTATTGGGCAAAAACTATGGCTATAGCTAAGAACATGACCATTGCTAGGACAACTCGAACCCTAGAGATCGCCGGTCGCAAGGAAGGGGAAGCGCACTACGTCAGTGACTACCTCTACACCCCAATGCAGGTTGCGGACGTGTTCCACATGAAAGTAAAGATCTGTCAACTGGGTATGGATCAGCGCAAAGCGAACGTGGTAGCTAGGGAAGTTGGCGAGAAGATTGGCTGCTGGAAACCAGTGTGTATTCATCATCACCTTCTGCAGGGGTTAGAAAAACCTAAGGTTTGGCCGATTCCCGAAGGGCAAGAAAAAGAGGCTATTGCGAGCGCAAAAATGAGCAAGAGCAAGCCTGAAACATGCATATTCATTTACGATTCGGCTGCCGAGATAAAGCAAAAAATGTCCAAGGCTTTCTGCCCCGAAAAAACAGTAAAGTTTAATCCGATAATGGATATCTGCAAACATATTATCTTCCGCGAGAAGCCTGTTTTGAATGTTGAACGTCCAGCTAAGTTCGGTGGATCTATCCAGTTCGGCAGCTTTGATGAGTTAGCCGCTTTGTACGCCGAGGGCAAGCTTCATCCTATGGACCTCAAATTTGGCGTCGCCGAAGAGCTCGGCAAGATACTGGAGCCCGTTCGCAGATATTTTGAGAACAACAGAGAAGCAAAAGAATGTTTAGAAACCATTCGGGCAGCCAAAGTCACAAGGTAAACCCGAAATTGTCCACGCGCCTCAAAGAGAAGCATGAAAGAATCAAGCAGGCTCTAGTTGAACTTGCTGAAGATTCAGCGAAAAAAATCCTCATTGTTGTTGAAGGGAGAAAAGACGTTATTGCTCTACGCAGTTTTGGCATTGAAGGTCCAATTTTAGCGGTTAAGACAGGCGGCAAGTCTTATGCTCAGGCTTTGCAGGAGATAGAAGAGACAGGAGCTACTGAGATTATCCTCCTATTGGATTTTGACCGAAGGGGTAAGCAAGGCATGGCGCATCTCAAAGGCGAACTTGAAAGGAAAAAAGTTAAAGTCAACCTTACCTTCTGGCGTGCTATTTCCGCTTTGGCTGGACGGGAAATACAATGCATCGAAAGCATACCTTCCTACATGGAGACAATGGAGCGAAAGACAACTTGAGTTGTGACTGCATCGTAGCAGCCACATAAACTTAAATTCTGTCTGAAATGTGTTTTTAACTGTGCATCCAGCAACGGGAGACGAGACCATCATATCACAGTCTACCGGTGGAAATTTGGCGTACAGCAAACGGCGGGTTATTTCATGGCAGCAGGGTGCATGGAAATTTTTCGTGGGTTGGATAAAGGGGTTTAGAAACAAGAATATCCTTTTTACTTCCTGAGCCGAATCGCAACTATCCTCAGCCTCTGAGTCCAACCTAAGTTAAATGTGATGGAGACCGTGGAAGTTACCTAAAGCCTTCGTTCTCTTAAATGCAGAGATAGGTCCTGAGAGCGACCTGTTGCGGGGCGTAAAGAGCGTTGAGAGCGTCCAAGAAGCATTCAGGCTGTGGGGAATTTACGATATTATTGCACAGGTGAAAGCAGGCACCATGGAAACACTTTCCAGGATTTTAAACGAGAAGCTTCAGATCGGCAAGATCCAGTCAAGAGTTACGGTAATCGTTACTGAACCTGATTCTCCTGACCTTCGCTAATTCTGTCGAATAACTTAGCAATTTCCATCTGAACAAGTTATTTATTGAGGAGCTTTGAAGTTGAATCCAAGTGGCAAAGTCGTTATCATCACAGGACATAAGTTAGAATCTATCGAAAGTAAACATTTCTTCGAGCGGCTTTTTCTTTCGTTGCATTAGCTGCTCGGCAGGGTATCCAATGGTTACTAACGCAACAATCTTCCACTTATCCGGGATATTCAGTAATTTCTTAACTTTTGCCTCGTCAAAAGCTCCAATCCAGCAAGAGTTACTACCTAAAATCCATGCATCGACAACCATATTCTGCATGGCAATTGCTGCGTCAACAACAGCCATTTTCCGGTCATCAGAGAATTTACTTCTGCGCATCCAACTAATACTGCTGGAGCATCGTTGATAAAACGGTTGAAAAGAAAACTATACAAGCCTTTCTTCATTTCAGTATCCTTCACAACAATAAAATTAACGGGCTGCTTGTTAACAGCTGAAGGAGCTTCCGCCCTGCCTAAAGAATCTGCGCCATCACGCCTTCAGGAATATCTCCCTTTCCGTAACATCTGATGCTTCTGCGAGCGAGAATAAAATCAATTAACGACATAGGCTTCACTAATCCATCGAATATTCGCGGGAATATCTCTTTTTTCTCAAACCACTATCTCGTGATAGGACACGTGATTTTACTCTGGGCGCATGAAGAGTTCAGTTGAAAAGACTCTAAGGTTTTCAAAATGCGGAGGGGTTTCAAGAGAATCTTGAACTTTTTCAATGGCTCCCGAATAAACTCCCTTTTCTGACGCTAAGAGTGATTCTTCATCTTGCCAAAGCGTTAGGATTGTTGAAGAGTTCGAGTTGTCGTACGAAAGCAGCGAAATATACCCACGAAACCCATTTGTATGTCGTGTCAAAACGTTTAGAATTCGATCCAACTCTGCAAAAGCCTCTTCACGTTTGCCCTTCTTAAAATGCCAAATAGACAATCTAGCTAAAACCAACTTGGTTTCACCTAATAGATGGTAAATTGCCCGTCTTTTATATTTTAACCATTGCCAGCCTGCAACACATCAAAAATATGTTCGGTTAAACTCGGATAACCACCTTAGACTCTTTTCAACACATCTTGCACTTCGTGAAACTGTCACCCTAAAGTTGGGATAAACGGTTGCGCGGATAATGATTAATCGAGAAAGGAGAAATAATCTTTTTAGCATGCAAGCCAACCTTTGCTGCAGGGAAACGCATTGACGCAGAATGGCAAGCAGCGAATGCACATTGGATTTGACGACACCGATTCTACCAGACAAGGGTGTACAACATTCATTGCAGCATTGCTCTTACAGGAACTGGAAAAGATGGGCGCCGCTTTCCTTGATTATCCCTCATTAATCAGGCTTAATCCCAACGTACCGTGGAAAACCCGCGGAAACGGCGCACTATGTTTAAGAATCGAATACGATACAGGAATTGAAGACCAAATAAAAGACTGCACAATCCGCTTAGTGGAGAAACATTCCGATCTAACCTGGAAAGGCACAGACCCTGGTATCGTATTCTTTAAAGCAGCCGAAATCCCACCTGAAATCACCGCTTTTGCCAAAAGCGCCGAAACAAGCGTTGTTACTCTCAAAGAGGCCCTGAAACTGATTCGAAGATTCCACGCCGAAGCGGTTGGCTACAACACTCAACGCGGAATCATCGGGGCATTGGCAGCCATCGGCGAGACTCTTGCCGAAGACCACACGTTCGAGATTATCGCGTATCGTAAGCCAGAGAATCTGGGCACAAAACGCAGAGTCGATGAAACATCCATTTTCCAAATGGACCAGAAGCTGCAACCTTACACATTTAATAACGTCGACTTAGAAACTCGCAGAGTGATAATTACGCCACGGGGGCCAGATCCAATTCTGTTCGGCATAAGAGGCGAAACCCCAGAAATCGTTAAAGAAGCCTTCGCTTTGGTTAAGCCGCTGGAGCACGTGGACCGGTGGGTTATTTTCCGTAGCAACCAGGGCACAGATGCGCATCTTAAAAGCATAGAAACACTCGCCGAGGCGCAGCCTTATCGTAGCATCATAGCAAAGGGAGTTGTATCTCGGAACCCGAAAATCGTTCCAGTTCGGCACGTAATTTTTGCGGTAAAAGACCATAGTGCCGAAGTGGATTGCGCAGCGTACGAGCCTACTGGTTCGTTGAGAAGAGTCGGGAGTGGACTCTTGGTTGGCGACGAAATCAAAATTTGCGGTGCCATCCGAAAACCGAGTATTGGAAAACCGTTGACCATAAACCTTGAAAAAATCGACGTGCTCAGGCTTGCGTCGAGGATTTTGACTCAGAATCCTGTATGTCCTGAATGCGGCAAACGGCTAAAGTCCATGGGGAAGAACCAGGGTTTCCGGTGCGAAAAATGTAAAACAAAATTCAAAAATCTAAGAAAACTCGAGGTTGCCCAAGAGCGCCCCTTAAAAGAGGGGTTATATGTAACTTCTGCATGTTCGCAACGGCACTTAACAAAGCCACTCAGGCGTTACGGATTGGAAAAGCATGGCAAAGGACGCGTGACGCTTATCTCCCAATGGCATTCTGCGCCATAGTGGCCTGAAATTTTCCAAAATGATCTAAAACAAACGGTCTCTCTCAATAATGGTCTCGCCGAGCAAAAGTGAGAACTGTCTCGTCACTTAATAACGTCTAGCACATAACTAATTAACATGCAATAGCTCAAACTTAGATGATACCTAATGCTTGTCTTGCTTGCAGCTCCAAGCACTTGTCTAGAATTTCGGATACAATCTGCAAATGAATTCGCTTCTTCTTTCGCATCACTTATCTTCCCAACTGCACCTGACTAAATAGGTTTTCCTTCAACAGTTTTGACTACACATTCTGGGCAGCTGCGTCTGACTTGAGCTTCATTTTCCAGCCGTAACTTCGAAATTGCTTTATCCGCAAGTTGAAATCAAATTCTAATTTTCTACCGCACACTGGACAACCCAACCTGTTGCACTTCTCCTTTGAGTATGGTGGGAAAGAAAAAGCATTAAACGAGTATTCCCAAAACTGCAATATCTAATAAGGAATTTCAAGACACCCAAGTCTGGGCTTATTAATGATATTAGTAAGATTCTTTTCAATGAATATGATTATTTAAGTTCTCTCTAACTTGGCTGCTCCCAAGAAGCTCTTATGGTTTCACTAAAGCGGCTATTTCTGAGAAAGAAACATTTAGGCTAACATATTTCTCAAATTCCTTGATGAACGTGACTGGACGAGTTAGAACAACATCTCCCACAGAATCGGCTTTTCGAGGCGTGAATACAAATTAGGAGCCGTAATTCCAAAAGTCTTTTAGCTGAACTTGCGCAAATTATCTGCGAAGCTCGATGAAACGCATTATTGCGAATCTCGGTTTCTTGATGCAGATTACAGGTCTAATCACTATTCTTCCTATCGGAGTGGGACTAGCTCTAAATGAACTCCAATCCGTAGTTTCTCTTTTCATAGCCTGCGTCGCCTTTCTGAGTTTAGGTTTTATAATGAATTCGCTCTGTGAAAGGAAAGAACTGGATTTCAATTGCGCAAACGTTCTGCTCTTAGCCGCCTTCATTATTTTGCCTTTGATAGGCGCCCTCCCTTTCTTCTATTCTAATCCCTTCAATAGCCCAAGCATAGCTGATTTGTTTACAAACGGCATCTTTGAAAGTGTAAGTGGGTTCACCACAACGGGATTTAGTTTCATATCTTCTCCAGAAACATTGCCAGTCTCTTTGCTAATCTATCGGAGCTTGACAGAGCTTATGGGAGGAGTAGGAATTGTCTTTCTGCTGCTAGCGTTCTTTCAATCCGACAAATCCTTGGATAAACTGAGCAACAGCTTAGGGATCGACAATGTTACCGGCAATTTGAAAAAGACATTCTTCACTGTCTTAGGCATCTATGCACTCATAATCCTTCTTTTCACTGGCATCTTCTACATTATAGGTTTCCAAGACATAGCAAATACTGGCACATTTGTTATTGACACAATAACTGGGGGTTTTCAACCTACCATATCTTCCTACACCCCATACTTAGCTTTAGCACCAAAAATAGGCATAATAATCCTCATGATCTTAGGATCTTTGAATTTCGCCTTTAACTACCATTTGTTTACCGGCAAATTCAGAAGGTTGCTTACCTCTGAGACTGTCTTGTACCTTCTGATAATGGTCATTGGAGCAATATTGATTTCTGCCGCAGCAAACATCAATTTTCTTGATTCCTTCTTTCACGCAGTAAGCATGTCTTCTGGAACAGGGCAGAGTTTCATTGAGCTGCCTCAATTTGGAAACACCGGTTATTCGATATTAATTGTGCTCATGCTAATTGGTGGCTGCAGTTTCTCAATGGCAGGAGGAATCCGCGTTTATAGAATCATAAACTTTGTCAAAGCGGTCAAGGATGGCATTTGGAGCTTGTTGAAAAAGGAAAACGGGTTTTTGAAATTTCCCAAGAAAACAGAAAACGATAGAGGATTTGCAAATATGTCAGCTACAATTGTGATTATACTCTTTGTTTTCGTTCTCGTAATTTTCTCCGTAATTTTTACCACAATTGGAGTTACATTTACGGACGCTCTTTTTGAAGTGGGTTCAGCACTAACCACAAATGGCATTTCAATGGGTGCCACAACAGTTGGCATGGGCATAGGCTACAAGTGGCTTTTGATCGCTGCAATGACCATTGGCCGCATTGAAATATTGTCCTTATTGATTGCCCTTTTCTCTTTTATAGAGAAAAGATCATGTTCATCCAAATAGCTAATCCGCGAATTAAGTTCGCGGTCAAATATTCTCAGTTATGGAATGGAGCGTTTAACGAATGCTATTGCTTCAACCATAAAACTTTGCTGTAACAGTTTCCGTTGCTCCATTAATCAAATTTGAATTTCCCATAATTATCTGAATTTGAGATGGCAAAACTGGAAATGTTGTTGAACCAAGTAAACCAACATTGACTATGTTGTTGTACGTAACTCCATAGGCTGCATAATATAAATGAATATAGGTTTCTGTTGATGTCGAAAATTCAACATTGACCCAAAGGTATCCAGCATACCTAACGGTGAAATTCCATGAGAAGAAAGAACTCGCCGGTTTATTTGCCGTTACAGAAACAATCCAATATTCAGCTTTCTTCAAATTGACACTAGGTCCCTGTCTTGAAGCAGAAGATTGTAATTCAGGTAGACAAACACAATAGCTGAAGTAAGAATGAAACATAAAACACCTCCAACTACTGCAGAGGTACTCAAAGATTTTAGAGTCATTCTTCTCCCTTACCTATATTTCATAAGAAATGACAAATTTGGATATAATGCAACACTAGTGTGATATAAGTTGCATCGGGACAACAAAGTTGTGGATTTACTATGAACCTGTCAGTATGCTTGATAATATCACAAAGGCCTTACGGTTTGAATCCCTCTATCACTTCAAAGGACATTGCGCGCCTTAACCTTGAGATCATAAGGATCCGCTCATTCTCTTAAACGTCTAAAAGATGAAGGTCTTATTGCCGCGTGGGGATATAGCCTGCCAATAGGATACAATTTAAATCCGACAATTCCATAAACCCAACAGCAACACTGGTGCCAAGGCATGTCAAAAGGTTTCCCAGCTGAAGCTTACGAACTTCCCTTCTTCAAACAAGAAGGATTTGTTAGAAAACTCTGTCCCAAATGTGGAGAACATTTTTGGACCCAAAACGCGAATATCAAAACATGCGGGGAAGCAGGAAGCGACGAATGCGGCTATTACACATTTATCGGTGACCCAGCAACAAAAAAAGGCTTCACACTACCAGAGATGCGAGAAGCGTTTCTCAGCTTCTTCGAGAAGCACGGTCACGCCCGAATTAAACCATATCCAGTCGTTGCGCGTTGGAGAAGCGACATTTACCTAACTCACGCAAGCATCATTGACTTCCAGCCTTATGTCACGGAAGGTATCTCGCCTCCTCCTGCGAACCCACTGGTAATTTCGCAACCAAGCATCAGGCTGACGGATATTCCGAACACGGGACCGACCTTCGGCAGACATTTGACCATCTTCGAAATGGGCGGAGCTCATGCTTTCAACTACCCTGACAAGGAGGTTTACTGGAAAGACCAAACAGTACGCTACCACCACCAATTCGCAACTGAAACACTGGGAATTCCCTCCGACGAGGTAGTTTACAAAGAAGGTGTTTGGATCGGAGGCGGAAACGCCGGACCCGACGTGGAATGCATAGTCCGCGGCTTGGAGGTCGGCACGCTCGTTTTCATGCAATACAAAGTTGTCGGGAACGAATTCGTGGAGTTGCCCATCCGCACCGTCGACACAGGCTACGGCATAGACCGTTTCACTTGGATAAGCCAAGGCGTACCAAGCTGTTTCCAAGCTATTTACGGTGGCATGCTCGATAAGATCTACGGCTTGGCAGGAATTGGCAAAGTGAACAATGAACTCCTAGCGAAAGTCGCCAAATATTCTGGTTTGGTGAACGTGGACAAAACTGCTAACCGAATGGTTCTCCGCAAACGCGTCTCTGAGCTTACAGGTATCGATTTAGCTACGCTAGAAAAGGAACTTATCCCAATCGAGAACGCTTGGGCACTCACCGACCACACAAAGACGCTTTGCTTCATGCTTTCGGAAGGAGTGGTTCCCAGTAACATCCAAGAAGGATACCTCGCAAGGCTCTTGTTCAGGCGGTCATACCGCTTAATGCTGGGATTGAACATGCAACCTGAGAGCCTTTTTGACATTGTTGATCTACAGGTGGCGCACTGGGGAAAGGATTTCCCGCAACTAAAGCAAATGAGTGATGAAATTGTAGAGATGCTCAAGGTGGAGCAGGAAAAGTTCGAGGACACGCTGAAGCGTGGCGAAGGTATGGTGAAGCGCCTTGCAATGGAACTAAAAGCCAAGAACGCGACCCAAATATCAAATGAGACACTCTCAGTGCTGTATGATTCTCATGGTTTGCCTCCCGAAATCGTCAAGCAAGCGGCCGAAACGGAAGGCATTGAAGTAGAGGTGCCCGAGAACTTTTACTCACTCGTGGCTAATCGCCATATGGCCGCTAACAAGCCAACGGAAGAGGAGTCAGCTGGAGAGCACGCGTTGGAAACAGCTGTGAAAGGGATTTCCGAGACGGAGCTTATTTTCTATGAGGCGCCCTACATGAGAGAATGGGACGCAAAAGTCCTCAAAGTCATAAACGCACAGCACATTGTCATTGACAAGACATGCTTTTACCCCGAAGGCGGTGGACAACCTGCTGACCACGGCTACTTCGCGTACGGCGGTGGTGTGCAGGCTGAGGTCGTCAATGTACAAAAAATCGGCAAAGTCGTTGTACACAAGATTAAAACCGAAAACATTTTGCCAAAGGAAGGCTCAACTATTAAGGGAATTCTAGACTGGGAACGTCGCTATAGCTTAATGAAGGCTCACACAGGTACACACTTAGTTAACGGCGCCGCACGCAGAGTTCTTGGAGAGCACGTTTGGCAGAGTGGCACACAAAAAGGAGTCGAAAGCACTCGTCTAGACATTTCGCATTACCGCAAGCTAACTCCAGAGGAAGTGCACAGAATCGAGGTTCTCGCCAACGAGGCGGTCTTGGCAAACATGGCTGTGGAGACAACATGGTATCACAGAAACGAAGCCGAAGCACGCTACGGTTTCCGTCTTTACCAAGGCGGAGCGGTACCCGGCAAAGAAATACGCGTCGTAAAAACAGGCAACTGGGATGTAGAAGCATGCGCAGGAACCCACCTGAGGAGCACTGGCGAAATTGGTTACGTAAAAATCCTCCATACAGAACGCGTGCAGGATGGCGTGGAGCGGCTAGTTTACGCAGTTGGCATGCAGGCGGTAAAAGCGGTTCAAAAGCAAGAGACATTACTGCAGAAAGTCGCGGAGACGCTTAATGCGCCTCTTGAAAAGCTCGACAAGACTGCTGAACGCGTTGTGAAGGAGCTTAAAGAAGCTAACACGGAGAAGAAAAAGCTGCTCAAGGAGCTGACTGCTAAAGAAAGTGGCGCTCTAGGCGAGACTGCAGCTGAGGCTGAAGAAATAAACGGTGTGAAACTGCTAAAGCGGGATTTCGGCGATGAGAAAGACGTTAATCGCATGGTACAGACAGCTAGCGAAATCATAAAACGCGACGAGGCTACAGTTACGCTATTCTACTGCGCAGACCAAAAATCCGCGAAGATCCTGATCATGGCGGGAACCACGGCGGTTAAAAAAGGGGTCAACGCGGGCAACATCGTCAGATTGGCTGCACCAATTTTTGGCGGTGGGGGTGGCGGAAGTCCCAACTTTTCGCAGGGAGGAGGAACCAAACCAGAAAAACTGCCTGAGGCGGTTAAGGCAGCCGAAGAAGCAATCAAGAAACAACTCAAACCCTAATTCTTTCTTTGCGTTCTTGATCTTTCACAATGCGTTTGGGATTTACTAAGACGGGTCTGTTAACCTCTATTCTCTAATATGCCCCCTGCCTAGCACAAAGTATTTCGTAGTCGTGAGGTGTTGCGCGCTCATGGGTCCGCGTGCATGAAGCTTCTGGGTAGAGATGCCGATTTCTGCACCTAGGCCGAACTGATTGCCGTCTGTGAACCTTGTTGAGGCATTCCAGTAAACTGCTGCCGAATCCACCTGCTTGATAAATTTGAGCGCTTTGTCAAAGCTTGCGGTGAGAATACTGTCGCTATGTTTACTGCTGTACTTGTTGATGTGAGCTATTGCCTCCTCTAAGCCTGCCACGACTTTAACGCCTATGATGAAATCAAGGAACTCCGTATACCAGTCCTTCTCAGTCGCCAGCTTCACTTCGGGAATTATCCGTTTGGTTTCTTCGTCGCCGCGGACTTCGACTTTTTTTTCGCGTAATGCTGCTATAGCTTTTGGCAGGAACTTTTTTGCTATGCTTGCGTCGACGAGGAGTTTCTCGGCGGCGTTGCACACCCCTGGGCGCTGGCATTTTGCATTGAGTATTATGGGTATAGCCTGTTCGAGGTCGGCGTCTTCGCTGACGTAGATGTGGCAGTTGCCTGTTCCCGTTTCGATAACGGGTATTCGGGATTTTTCCACGACGGTTTTAATGAGGTCGGCTCCTCCTCTGGGAATTAACACATCAATATACTCGCGCATACCCATTAGTTCCTCGACTGCTGCTCGGTCTGTTAAGGGAACCACCTGAATTGCGTCTGCGGGAATACCGGTGCCCGATAAAGCGTTACGGAGGATGTTGCCAATGGTGACATTGCTGTTTATAGCATCCGATCCGCCGCGCAAAATAACGGCGTTTCCTGATTTGATGCAAATGCCAGCCGAATCAGAAGTTACGTTGGGACGAGATTCGTAAATTACACCTACTACGCCAAGAGGCACGCGTAGTTGCCCAATGACTAAACCGTTGGGTCGCGTCCACGTTTTCTCAATAGATCCAACTGGGTCAGACAAAGAGGCAACTTCACGTAAGCCCTTTGCCATTTCCGCTATCTTCTTGCTGTCCAACACCAAGCGATCAAGAAGGGCCGCCTTCAAGCCTTTTATTTTAGCCGCTTTCACATCTTTGGCATTCGCTGTCAGGATTCGATCAACATTTGATTCCAAGGCGTTTGCCATGTGGCAAAGAGCTGTGTTTTTTGCGTCGCCTGAAACTTTGGCGATCTTATAAGAGGCGGTACGAGCTCGTTGGCAGATTTCGAGTATTTTAGTCATTTATCTCCCTCGATAAGGTGAATGTTACGATGCTCAATAACTTCTTTTGGGCAGTCCAATCCCAGCTTCTTTCTCACTTCCGTAACTTGCAGTCCTTTAATTAGATTTAACTCTCCGCTATCGTAACTGGGATTGCCTTTTGCAAATTCCACGCCATGCTCATCGACGAGGCTGATGACGTCGCATGCTTCAAAGTGTCCAATAACCTTCGTAACGCCAACGGGCAATAGGCTTGAGCCTTCAATGATCGCTCTCTTTGCGCCTTCGTTAATATGTATCTGTCCCTTCACAGCTGCGCCATAGGCAATCCAACGCTTGATAGCTGGTATTCGTGTTTGAGGCTTAAAGTAAGTGCCCACCTCTTTGCCAGCAAGCACGTCAACAATCACATTTTTTCTCCTACTGTTCGCAATGACTACGGGAATTCCGCACTTAGTAGCGATTTCCGCTGCGCGAACTTTACTCTGAATTCCTCCTCTGCCTACTTTACTTTTGCCTTCTAGCGACTTCTTTAGCTCAACCGTAATGTTCTCGACTGAACGTATGATTCTTGCATTAGGTTTCGACGGATCAGCAGTGTACAATCCCTCGATATCAGAGAGGATTATGACCAAATCGGCGCCTATCGCGTTACCCACTAGAACACTTAAGATATCGTTGTCGCTAAAGTTCACCTTGTAACCTTCATTCACAGGCAATAGCTCATCTACACTGGTTACGTCGTTTTCGTTGATAATAGGAATCACGCCTAGCTTTAGCAGCATGCCCAATACGTTGCAGGTATGCAAATAGGACGCCCGATTCGACAAATCTTCTGCGGTTAGCAGAATCTGCGCCACCTTCAAACCAAGTGGTTTGAACAATTCTCGGTATTTAGCCATCAACATACCCTGACCAGCCGCTGCAGCAGCCTGCTGGAAGACAAGATCTTTGGGTTTGCCCGACGTTCCCAACTCAGCTATACCTGCAGAGACCGCGCCCGAAGTTACAAAGACCACTTTGTCCCCGCACTTGATGACGGACGCGATTTGTTGGGCTAGTCGTGCCATTTCTTCCTCGTCTAGGGTTCCGTCTAGAGTCGTTATGCTGCTGGTTCCGACTTTAACCACGACTAATCTTGAAGGCATGTTTTGGCTCCTTTTTGTTGCAAATTACACGGTCACTCGGACATATATCCATCTTCCTTAAAAAACCATCCCGCAACTCGAATGTTCCGCGTGGTTAACGGGTATATTGAACGTCAGAGGCGCAAGTGGAGAAAAGATATATAAATTAAGCAGTCATCGGTTAACAAAAACCAGGTTGTTCCTAATGGTACTTCCCCTTCAAATCTTAGGTATCTCAGTTTTTGATTCACCAGCCGTCTTTTGGATTGCCCCTATCGCGGGCGTTCTCGCCATAGTGGTTTCACTTCTACTCATGCGGCGTATAAACAAAATGAGCCCAGGTGGACCTAAAGCTGTGGAAGTAGGGGACGCCATACGCGAAGGCGCATACGCTTTTCTTAAAAGACAGTACACGACCATTGCCATTATAACAGGCGTACTTTTCGTCCTGTTGTGGGTTGGACTCGGATTGAACACTGCGATTGCCTTCCTAGTAGGTGCAGTCGCTTCGCTCGCCGCAGGTTACATAGCCATGGACAACGCCACAAAAGCCAATGTGCGAACTGTGGCAGCAGCCAAAGACGGAGCAGAAGCCGCCCTCAAAACCGCCTTTTACGGTGGAGCAACCATGGGCATGGCAGTTGTCGGTTTGTCGCTATTAGGCGTAAGTTTTCTGTTTCTTATTTACGGCGGATACAACGCTTTGTTTGGCATGAGTTCTTTTGAACAGGCAGCTGAACTTGGGCGAACCGCAGCAAGCGGCATCGTTGGAATGGGATTTGGTGCTTCCTTAATCGCTCTATTTGCTCAGCTGGGCGGCGGAATCTACACCAAAGCCGCCGACATCGGAGCCGACCTCGTGGGAAAAGTTGAAGCAGGCATACCTGAAGACGACCCCCGCAACCCCGCTTGCATCGCAGATAACGTCGGAGACAACGTAGGCGACTCCGCGGGAAGAGGCGCAGATCTGTTCGAGTCAGCGACCGGGGAAAACATTGGTGGCATGGTTATAGGAGGCTTAATCACTATAGCCGTTGGACAAGCTACGGGTCATTACAACTTGATTTTCTTGATTTTTCCGCTTATTGCCCGAGCATTGGGTATTTTTGCAACGTTAGTCGGTATGCCCTTCGTGAAGCTTAACGAAGCAGAGGCTAAACACCCGATGAAGGCGTTGCGGAAAGGGTTACTGGTAACCACCATAGTCTCAGCCGTGCTGTTTGGCATAGTCACGGTCTTCCTTCTGGGAAACATTTACCTGTACTTCTGTTTGCTTGCGGGCTTGGCGGCCAGCGTAGCAATAGACTACATTACCGACTACTACACGGGACGCGACCGTGGTCCAGTCATGAAAATCGCCAAGGCTAGTGAAACAGGAAGCGCCACAAATATCATAACGGGCTTTGCGGTGGGGCTTGAAACAACCGCCCTGCCCATAATCTCGCTAGTCATCGCACTCATCGCATCCTACTGGTTCGGAACGCAATTTGCCACACAAATCGGCATCGACCCCTTCATAGGCGGCATCTACGGAACAACCCTCGCGACTATGGGCATGCTCGCAGTCATGGGTATGGTTCTAGCTCTTGACGGCTTTGGGCCTATCGCAGATAACGCCGCAGGTATCGCGGAAATGTCAGGGGAAAGGGGCGCAGAAGAAACGATGGAGGCACTGGACGCCGTTGGAAACACCACCAAAGCACTAACCAAAGGCTTCGCATTGGGCTCAGCATTGCTGGCAGCGCAGTTGTTGTTCCAAACTTATTCGCAGGAAGTCACTGCCCAATTGCACTTCACATTGGCAATCGACATATCCAGACCAGTCGTGCTTGTTGCAGCCTTTATCGGCGCAATGATGCCCTTCCTGTTCTCTTCGCAAGCTATCAGCGCAGTAGGCAAAGCGGCAGCGGAAATGGTCGCCGAAGTCCGACGCCAATTCAAAGAAATGCCTGGCATCCTTGAAGGAACTCAGAAACCTGACTACGGTAAAGCGGTCGACATTAGCACAAAATCCGCGCTCAAAGGCATGGTCTTACCCGGATTGGTTGTTCTGGTTATTCCGATTGTAGTCGGTGTACTTATGGGTCCAGAGGCAGTTGGAGCCCTCGTCATCGGTGCCACCTTGACTGCAGTTCCTTTGGCACTGCTAATGAACACCGGCGGCGGCGCATGGGACAACGCAAAGAAGTACATCGAAGCAGGCCACCTCGGCGGCAAGAACAGTCCAGCTCACCAAGCTGCAGTGGTAGGCGACACTGTCGGCGACCCCCTCAAAGACACCGCGGGACCCAGCTTACACGTGCTAATTAAGCTGCTAAGCACACTATCCATAGTATTCATTCCGCTGTTCATCAACCTGCTGCACTTGATTTAGCAACGTCACCGGGAATTTTTCCCTTCCCAAAATCATATTTAATATATTGCTCATCCGCAGTTGGCGACAGAAAACTCAAAAAAGTGAGTATTTGCCTTTTTGTTTTCTGAATACCCCAGAAAACCCATCCTTTCTCCTTGACACATCCATTTAATAGCTCCATTGCAACAAGATGCCTGAGGGCATTTCTTTTTTGAATAACCGAATGCCGCACACATTATATCAAACCTTGCGAATACGATACAATAGGCAAGCCTCAAGCCAAGTTTGCCCGAAAAATAGTTTCTCGACAGGTGATTTGGGAATGAATCCTTTCACAGACCGAACAGAAGCCGGAGAGCGGCTAGCTTCTGCCCTAAATGGCATTAGTAAAAACTCAATTGTGTTAGCAGTTCCCAGGGGTGGAGTAGTCGTGGGCTTCGAAATCGCACGAATTCTTAACCTTCCCCTAGACGTTATTATTGCCAAAAAGATTGGGGCACCCGAAAACCCCGAGTTGGCCATCGGCGCCGTGGCAGAGGACGGGACCTATTTGCTAGACAACGATGTGGTGCACATGCTTGGAGTGCCTCAAAGCTACATCAATGCAGAGGTTGAACGACAGAAGGCCGAGATTAGACGTCGCCTAAAAACCTATCGAGGTGACCTGCCCGACCCCAGAATTGAAGGACTCGATGTTATCTTGGTAGATGATGGCGTGGCAACGGGCTCCACTCTTAAAGCTGCGTTACGTTCGCTCCGAAAGAGGGGTGCCAAATCCGTAACAGTTGCAGTCCCAGTCGGTCCAGCCGACACTATCCACGAACTGCAACGGGAAGCTGACCGCGTCGTCTGCCTGTCCACACCTGACCCCTTTTACGCGATAGGCGAGTTCTACGAGAATTTCGAGCAAACAACCGACAAAGAAGTAATAGCATTGCTTAGGCGATGCAGGCAGAAAGGAGAGTAGAACGCGGGGGTTACAGCATGAAATTCGAGAATGCGGAGAAGAACGCCGTAAAAATTCCATCCGGCACAGCGACAATAAACGGCAACTTGGAAGTTCCTGAGGGAGCCAGCAGAATAGTGCTGTTTGCTCACGGCAGCGGCAGCAGCAGGTTCAGCCCAAGAAATACGTACGTCGCTGGACTCATGAACAAAGAAGGCATTGCAACCTTGCTTATTGACCTGTTGACGGAGGAGGAAGAGGCAGTTGACGAATACACCGGGCAGTTCCGCTTTGACGTGGACATGTTGGCAAAGCGCCTAGTAGATTCCACTCAGTGGTTGAAAATAAGAAGGAATTCGAAGGAGCTATCCATCGGCTACTTCGGAGCCAGCACAGGCGCTGCTGCAGCTCTGATTGCAGCATCCAAAATCCCTCTCGGAGTACGAGCGGTCGTTTCGCGCGGCGGACGACCCGATTTGGCGGGTGAAATCTTGGCAAAAGTGAGAGCACCAACGTTGCTTATCGTTGGAGGCGACGACACCGAGGTTTTAGAGCTAAACCGACAAGCGTTGAAGCTTATTCTAGCCGAAAAGAAGCTTGAAGTCGTGCCTGGCGCTACCCATCTTTTTGAGGAACCAGGGAAACTTCGGGAAGCAGCAGAGCTAGCTATCGACTGGTTCAAAAAACACTTGTAATCGATGCACAATGGGATTTTGAGAGACAATTTTATAATAATTTACGGCTATGCTTTGGCTCCCTGTTTAGCCGAGCTTCAAGTCTTTTGACTGTCACTTCTGGGTCTTCACGTTTTTAGTGAATCTCTGCTTGTTGTTTTACATGTTTGCCTTTTCGTAGACTCAATTATCGCCTCAAAACAGATCGGAAAAAGGGAAGTTGAACTTGAGGCTATTCGGAGAGGTAAGTCATTGGGCTCAGGAGTTTCTCTTGATCCTCGCTGAGTAAGCTTTCTGTCTTCAGGTCCTCAGCAAGTTTCCTGCCAAGATCTGTAAGAAAATAGATCTTGTAGGTGTTTCGTCCGTTTCTCGACAACTTGATGTCTTCTCGGAAAAGCTGCGCATCTCTTAGCAGTTCACAATTCTTTAGGTCTGCGGACGGAATAACCACGCCCGCGCTTGCCTGTAGATACCATATATTCTGTTCTTTGCTGTCCAACGCGGCAAGAAGGTATTTTTTGAATACTCCAACTCGGTTTTTGATGTATTCCGAAAGGTACTCTGCCAATCTTTGAGACATGATTATCAGAATAAATGTCGCCGGACGGAATTTAAAGTTTTATCCCATATTTTATACGCTTAATTAATATCTGAGGACAAAGAAATCGTCTGTGTTTCTGATGGTGCATTATTCATTTTAACAGATCTCTCCCCACGGCGCCACATAGTCTTTGCTGCGGCAGCTTAAAAGCAGCAAACCAACCCATGACAAAGATAGTGGAGAGAGCCAAAATGTCCCAAAATATCCTAGTTGAACAGACAGCGAAACAAACACTGTTTTCGCTGAATATGCGAAACGTAAACGACCTTTTTCCGGGCTTTGTCCCTGGCGACTTCGCCGTTATCTATGGCTCCCCCTCAGCAGTTTCCTTGACTTCCCTGCTTTGCGTTCGAGCCCAACTCCCCATCCAACTCGGCGGCTTAAGTAGCTGCGTTATTTTTGTTGACGGCGGAAACACCTTCAGGCTCTACAATATTTCGCGCCTCGCACAAATACACCACCTCGACTCTAAACAAGCATTAGAAAAAATTCACCTCTCCCGAGCCTTTACAGCATACCAGATGACTTCACTTATCATGGAACGACTAAAAGACGCTGTCGAAAAATACAATGCAAAACTTGTAGTAATATCTGACATCGCGGGGCTATTCTTGGACAAAGACATACCTGATGAAGAAGCAAGACACGTATTCAGCCAAATCGTTGCCTATCTCCAGACCTTCGCCCGCCAAAAACAGATAATCCTGATCGCAACATATCTTCCTCGCAACGCAAGTAGCCGCAACGACAGTCTTCAAACGGTCACTTGCCAAAAAGCCAACGTTGTTTTAGCTCTAAAACAAACCCTCTACGACCGCGAGTTCGTGTTAGAGAAACACTCTCGTTTCATGCTGGGGTCTGCTGAGTTTCCAACAGAAAATCTTACATTAACCGATTTTATGCACAACTAACCCTATTGATAATCGAAACGGAAAAACCTATATGATCTGACAACGATATTCAACCTGCCCAAAACAGTAATGCAGTCTTTCTTCTTCGTCGTTTGGATTATTCGATGCCCATAGCGTTTATAAACCTGATTAAACGTGTAGCCTTAATTTAAGATGTGACCTTTGATGGTTGGCGTCTTCGACGTAGCCTTTCCGATAGTTGCATTAATAGTTTTTTCCATCTTAACTATTCCAGTCATAAAATTTATCCGCAAAACCTCACATATAACTGCGCTCACGTTAGTCTGGTTTGCCCTTGTTTTTGCAGTTGCCTTCGCGGCAGTGGCAAATTTGGCGACGCAATATTACCAGATTCCTCTTGATCAATCATTCGTCAATATAACTTTGGCAGATAACCCGAGCGCCGGATCGTCTCTTGTCTCAAGCGCCTTCATGATTGACGGTATATCTATCTACATGTCTATTATCATGGTTGCCGTAAGCGCTGCAATAATGCTCTACACAGTATTCTATGTTAACCCCGCAGAACGCCCCTCGGAAAGGTACTTCGCCATTATGCTTTTGCTTACAGCTTCTCTCATAGGTGCTGTATGCGCAGGCGACCTATTGACACTGTTCATCTTCTGGGAAGCAGCGGCGGCAGGATCAAGCTTCTTAATGCTCTATCGGAAGAATCGTCAAAGCCTCAATGCTACCTTGAAGTACATTATCATGATAGTAATCGCTTCGGCATTCGTCGTCTTTGGCTTATCCTTGGTGTACGGGATCACGGGAACCTTGAATTTCTGGGGTGTCAAGGAAGTCCTCATGGCTCTAGGCGATAAATCCTTGCTTATTCTAGCTTTCATATTCATTGTGGCGGGCTATGCCATTGAAGCTGCAATAGTGCCCTTCCACTTTTGGCTTCCAGACGCTTACAATGCGGCGCCGTCTTCGTCTTCAGCGTTCCTTTCTGCGATGGTAGATCAGGGAAGCTATTACGTCTTGATACGTGTCCTCATATTCATATTGACCCCCAGTGGCGTCTTGGATTGGACAATAATGCTTGCCGTTATGGCGGCATTCACCATGATCGTGGGCAACATGTTTGCATTAATTCAAAATAACATTAAAATGCTCATAGGAAACATCTGCGTTGCAGACGTCGGATATAACCTAGTAGCAATCACCAGCGTCACCCAGACCGGGCTGCAAGGTAACCTTTACTTCTTTCTCATAGGCGGTATAACTACAGCGCTTGCCTTCATGGCAGTGGGCATAATGAACCACTACGGCTTTAGAACGATGCAGGACTTTGCAGGTGTAGGCAGAAGATTGCCCCTTTCGAGCTTCGCCCTGCTAATAGCTGCCTTGTCATTCGCCGGAGTTCCACCGCTGGGCGGCTTCATAGGCAAATACTTGGTTTTTACCGCTGCAATAGAATCCAACTTCACGTGGCTCGCAGTTATAGGAGTAATGATGAGTGTCCTGCAGACGGCTTACTTGTTCCGACTGATTAACGTAATGTACGCAAAGAAACCGATTGAAGAAACCAAAATCAAGGAGCCAATCAGACTGCTCATACCTGTTTTCATCTTGGTCGGCGCCATAATAATCCTGGGCCTATTCCCCTCGGTAGTGCTAGATCCAATTCAGCATGTCCTAAACCAGTTCCCTTTAATACCCTAAGAAACGAACTACCTAACCTGCAGCAAAAATAAGGATAACAGCCTTGGGGTCAATCGAAAGTAACCCGACCCATAAAACTTGTGCAAAATCAAATCCTTGCTTTTTGTTTTCAGTTTACAATTGTCCGGTCTTTGTGCACCATAAAACGGGTAAAGAGTAAGAAGGGTGGCGCCGAGGATGGGATTCGAACCCATGCGGACCTCGCGATCCACGGGCTCTCAAGGCCCGCGCGTTAACCACTCTGCCACCTCGGCTCAACAGTTTTCACCCTTTCTACAGTGCGGCTTCTTAAAATCTTTACCCAAGCACATTGATCGAGGAGAAAGCAATCGTGCAGTATCTGAACTGAGGTGAGTAGGTTTTCTTGTTTAACGTTCAGTTTTTGGGTGTTCAAATACCGTGATTGAGCAGACTCAGCTTGCCACGGAAAATATTGTCCGGTCATTTCCAATTGAGAGAAAGTGCGCCTTCAACAAGAATAATGCAGTACAATGGAATGCCTATCGCTAATTTGCTTATTGAATATTCCAAAACCAACTTTCCGAGGCATCATTTTGGCGCACAGGAGATGTCGCTCAAACGCGCATATTTACATTGGCGGCGACTGTTAACCTTGATTCCAACACCACAAATGTTATTAAATGCAGGTGCATAATCCAAAGTGGTAATTAAGTAACGGTTAACAGTTTGCATTGACTGCAAAAGCAGCATGCGAAGAATAAACTAACCTAACTAAAATCATAAATTAGGAGGATCACACTTACGGGAACATCCCAAACGTTCACTATAAAGTATGTTATACATGCAAGGTTTGAAATCGAAGGCGTTGTTGAAAAACCCGACGTAATAGGCGCAGTTTTTGGTCAAACAGAAGGCTTGTTCGGGCCAGAGCTTGATTTACGCGAATTGCAGAAAACTGGCCGAATAGGCAGAATAGAGATTGACCTGCACAGCAAAAACGACAGAACAACAGGAACCATAACAATACCCACTAGTCTTGACCGCGTTAGCACCGCGCTAATCGCCGCATCAGTCGAAAGTATAAACCGAGTAGGACCTTGCGGCGCAAGAGTTCTCTTGGAAAAAATTGAAGACATACGCGAAGCGCGTAGAAAGATAATCATCGACAGAGCCAAAGATATTTTGCATAAGTGGAACATCGAATCCATGCCAAGCGTCGACGAAATCTACAAAGAAATCAGCGAAACAATGAAAGCTGGCAAAGTTGAAAAATACGGTCCGGAAGACCTGCCTGCAGGACCCACACTAGAAAGTAGTAAAGAAATCTACGTTGTAGAAGGACGCGCAGATATCATAAACCTGATGCGTTGTGGAATAACCAACACCGTTGCATTAGAAGGCGCCAAAGTCCCCGAATCCATAAAACACTTGACCAAGGATAAAGAAGCAACTGCACTCTTGGACGGGGATCGTGGTGGAGATTTAATCCTTAAGGAACTTCTTCAGGTGACGAATGTAAAATATGTTGGTCGCGCACCAAGGGGCAAAGAAATCGAGGAATGTAACTGTAAGGAAATTGCAGAAGCCATCGAACAAAGAGTTGCGGTGGCTGACCTGTTTAAGCCCAAGAAAGTAGAACGCTCAGAGAGACCTCTTGAAAGACAGGAAAGACTACCGGAAAAAGTTATGGAAAAACCTGAAAAACCAAGACTTCAGCTCCCTGAGCAGATAGCCCTTGCCGCTAAAACGTTGGTTGGATCCCTTGAGGCCGTTCTGTTGAACGAAAAACTTGATCAGATCGAAAGACTGCCAGTCAGCCAATTAGCCGAGAAACTTCAACAGACTACCGGCGTAGACACATTAGTCTTCGACGGCATCATAACGCAGCGCATCGTTGATATCGCAAGTGAGAAAAACATCAAACGAATAGTCGCATCGCGAATATCCGAAGCCGTAAAACCAGCTTTAAATGTCGACCTAAATACGTTCCAAGAAATCATTCCTGCCGCATAAGCTAGAAGAAATCTGTTTCCTCTTCTTCGTCCTTTTTAGCCTACAATGTTCTATGCTCAAGGCCAAGATAAAATGAAGCATTGCCGCTAATCGTATATTTTCAACTGAACCATCTTCCTAAACATCTGAAGATCCCTAGAAACCAACTTCAGCAAGCGCAATTCATCCATGGTTTTCTGAAAACTCTGCATTTCCTGAATAATCTTCAACTGCAAACTAGTTTGCAATAGTCATTCGGTTGGCCTCTTGTGCTATCAATTGCGGCATTGAGGAGGGTGTGTCATTGTTTGTTGGCTACCAACGCCAATCCGTCATCGAGGAGAAAGGAGAAGGCTTCGAAAACGGAAAACGTAATTGTGGCTGTTTTGGTACGCCTTCAACCTCATCCACCCATCCTATGCTGCATCTCAAGACTTAAGATAATGGCTTATAAAAGTGTTACGTATTAAGAATAAACAAGCGACAAAGGGGTGCTATTGCGCTAACCTAAGGCTATTTCGCCTTCCAAGATTTGTCTCTCGACAACATCCAACTGCTTACTAAGGTACACCCTTACCAGCAACGATAACTTGGGAATTTCACCCTCGTAGCTAACGACTTGGTTGTTCTTTAACGCGTTAACTTCAAAAGTCTTTTCTGAATCTTTGAAAGCAAAAGACACTGTAAGTGCACCATCTGCCAGCCTTTGGAAGTCTTCCCATTGCTTGCATTGGAAAAGCAGTGACAAATTGCTTGGAGAATTCAGATTTTGCACTTCAAGCTTTTTCTCTTTTGTGTTTGCCAATGCAGCTACAGGTTGATCCTGTTCGCGCCTTACAACCGAGAAAGACTTTACTAGGTTACTGACATCGTTTTGGACGCCGTTGAGTTTATCTTCGATTTTTCTTACTTTGCCGCTCAGTTCTCCTGATTCCCCAAGTTGGCCTGCGACTGTTCCCAACTCGCCCACGAGCCTGTCAAGATCTTTTTCGTGTTCTTTGAGAACGTTCACAATGAAATCTAATGCTTCCAATGCTTCATCTTTGGATGGCACTTTCTCTGACATTTTCCCTCGGAGTCCTCAAGCAGGATAAGACAGGTTGAGTGCTAATAAGGCTAACGAATTTCAAACACTTATCCTTATGACGCCGTATGCGTCTGGATTCATAATACTGCGTTGTTTTTCATAAATTCAAGGTTAATTTATTTAATATTTATACTCTAAGACAGCAATATTGTATCTGTACAACATGCATACACAAGAAATGTAGCGGAGATAATGCTGCTGTTGTTTGGAAATAGAGGCAGTGACATGAGAGATCCAAAGGAATAGTCGCCAATTTTCTGAGGCTACGAGTGGTTAATCACAACTATTTTATAAGGTTGCCCGATGTGTGGTAACAACCTAAAATAAGCTGATGGGCCAAACAGAGCGCGGTTTAGGCGGAGTCGTCATCCGAGAGAAAAAGAGGGAAATTGCTGAAGCTCCCTTAGCTCTTCACCTGAAATCTCCTGAGTCAAATATCATCAAGGGGTAGATTCCGTCTACTGGTAGTTGTGGGCACAACTCAGCAACGGCTGCTTTAACGGCTTCAAGACTCGCCGAATCATATCGACAGAATATTTTATCTACTTTTCCCTCTGCGTTGGCTTGGCACCAGGTCTCCACCCAGTAGGCTTCAGCCGTCATATTGCTTGCTATGTGCTTCATCAAGGGAGCCCCATCTTCAAGGCTCATCGGAGTCTTCAACGTTGTGTGAACTACGAGGAACTTTGGCATTCAAAGTCACCCGTTCTTAACGTATGAGTGTTTCTTGGCTTAAAACTTGCGGAAGCATGTTTCAGGCGATTCAATATCTGGCATCAACAGAATAATTCTGTTTGATGACTGCTGGTTTATATTTTACTTGAACCCCAAAGCGATTCATGGTTAACCACACGATAACTCCTAGCAAATGATGAACTAGCACCGGGTGAAGATTTGGAGAATGGAATCAGATAATTGGAAGAGGAAAAGAGTCTAGGGTGAGTTTTGTTTATTGTGCGTTCGTAATAATTTCATTTTTTTTCCTCATTATAGAAGATGTATATGATTTATGAAGAGTCAGAAGAATCGGGCTAAGGAAAGACGGGAGAAACTCCTAGCCGATATGTTCTCTCAAGGCGCTTGCTTCCAAAATCTAAATATGTGCCTGAGTAAATATCGCCTAATAGCGCGCTAGTTTGGCTTTTGTAAGTCGGGAAAGTTGGGATATGATAGCTAAACCTTACGAAGAGATTTGCTTGGAGCTCTTGAATCAATGACTCCCATCTATGGCGGCAATTAATTGGTTTCTGTTATCATACCAACTTTCAACTCGGCTAGGTTCATTTCTGTATGTCTGGAGTCTGTCGGTAGTCAAACTGCGGAAACGTATTCACAGAGTAAATAAGCCCAAAATATGAAAAAGACTGCTTAAACGAACAACAGTTTCCATCAATACCTACCGGAAAAGCTCCATTCAGCAAATGTATCGCCTAGCCTTTTTCTATATTTAGATTTCATCGGAATAGATGCAACTTGGTTGGGTAATTTCAAGCAAGGAAGATACTTAAATAATCGGGCGAGGCATCTATTGGTGGTATTTTTGGTGAACGGTGATTGAAATGAAGAGTTTTTCGAATGAAGCCTACTTCATGTTTTTCTCTGCGTTAGCGAATAGAACGCGATTAGCTATTATCGATGTTCTTAGCGAGGGTTCTAAGACTCTCTCTGATGTTTCACTTGCTTTGGATCAACAAGAAAGTGCTATTCTCAACGACCTTGAGCGGTTGGAGCATTGTTCCTTGATGTTTTCTCAGGGTTTGGGTGAAGAAAAAAGGTATTCATTGAACAAGGAGGTTGTTGAACCGCTTTCTGAGATTCTAGAGTTTCATGTTAGCAAGTATTGTCCCGGGTTAAATGCGTGCATATCTCCTGCTAAATTGAAGCAATTCATGAAGATGGAAGCGGCGAAAGAGACGTTCATAGAACACCCGTAGTATTCGTTTCTATCCGTCAAAAACACACAACAAATAGACAACGAAACACGGGATAGCCTCAACCGAAAACCCATAGCTGTTTCTCTCCCAATACGTTCCCAAACCAAGATTATGAGCACACGCGCTAAACGGTCGGCAGATTTGCAACGGGGCATTTCCTTTTTGTGGACCCATTGAGGGTAAGGGTGAAACGCTTGACAGAAAAATACAGACATCTTTCTTGGTTCTGGTTTAATTATCTATCCCGGTAATTTCTAAGCCAATCAAGGTAAGTGCGAAAATCCCGTGAAAGCACTAATGAAGGTTCAACATAACAATGAAGACTGCATTTTTTACAGTCTTTAATTTTTTTCCAATTAAATCTTGAAATGGCACCTCTAACACCATTTTCAAAAACAGAAACCGTGCTTGCATAGTCATTGTGGACATAGCAGGGCAAAACTACGTTCCCGTTAGCGTCAATGTTAATTATCGCCCAAGGTTTGCAGTGCCAGTCTTTCTCATTTGCCATCACTTTCAGGTAACCAATTGAATTAACGATAGGGTAACCTTTCCGTTTCATTTCGATAAGTCTGTGTGCTATTTTCGGTATTTTGTCAGCAGCAGGTGAAGACGCATTGGCGTTGCAGTACTCGTGAGCTATGGCTACGGATATTTTTGTGTCCAACTCTTTTGCTAGCCCAACCATGTCTTCTACCTCATCAATGTTCTCAGCCATGACTGTGGTGTTTATTGTTACGATAACTTTTTCTTTCGCCGCACATATGCCCTGCACCGCTTTTGTAAAGCTTCCACTGACTCCTCGAATAGCATCATGAGTTTGTTCTAGACCATCTAATGAAACGAAAATGGAACCGTTTATGTAGGGGGCTATCTCGTCTATTCTGGATTTTAGCAAGGTGCCGTTTGTTATGAGGCTTGTTTGCAAAGGTAGAGACCTGGAAAAAGCAAGAATATCCTCCAAATCAGTCCTAAGTAGCGGTTCCCCTCCTTCGAACGCTATTCCGCAAGCTCCAGAATTATAAACCTGCTTTAGGATTGCTTTTTCTTGGTCTAAAGTGGAATTTGGGCTGAGTCTTTTCCAAAAAGGACACATTTTGCACTTAAGATTACAGTTATAGGTCAACTTGTGGCCGCAAAAAAGCGGAACCCTGCTTCCACATAAATTTAGAACCATCCCCTTGTAGATCCTAAACCCCATCTTTATGTTGTCAGAGAAATACGGCGAATGATTTTCTACAGAAATGCCCGTGGAAACTTGTCTCATGCTTAAGACCGTTAAAGTCTTGAATTGATAAAACGGGTATATTATGCTTTGTGTAAAACTATTATATTATAAACAGCCAGAAGAATTTGGGGCGGCTAAATCGATAGTGAAATGAGTTTTGTTCATTCAAGTACTTGTGGAAAGATATGGCTTTATCTACTTTCCCCTTGCGAAGAAGAATTGGCAATTAACGTAAGCTGTCTTCTCAAAAAACGTTATTTGGAAAATCTTATCTCTTAATCGTGAAGGCGCTAAGAACCTTGACTTTAAAGTTTAAGAGCCCCGCACATGTTGAGAAAAACACCGTAAGAAAGAGGTTAACCTTTAAGGAACAGGTAATTAAAGAACAGATAGAGCTTTTCCTTAAGGGAAAACTTTGAGTTGTAGCTGAAGATAAGTCTAATAAGACAATGCCGACAATAAAGATTTCATACTAAAAAAAGCGGGCTGAATTAAGATTAGAAGTAAAGTTGCCTGGAGTCTGCTTACGATTATTCTGTTGCCATTGGCTGTCCAAATGGTCTCTGCTATTCTTTATAACCCAGGCGTGAACGTTGGACAGTTGATAAATAGAGCATCATTTATGAAAGCGACACGCCCAATGACCCAACAACAATTGACAGGAGACCTGCATGGTTTGTAATGGAAATAGTGAGCATTTCTGGAAAGAATGTTAAAATCCACTTTTCCACCCAAAGTAATGATTGGTCAACACCAGAAGGAAGCGGAAACCTTTACGTTTGCGATATTGAAAGTGGAACAATCAACGGAAGGCACTATTCAGGGGGATACTGGGAATATATCCCCGTTTTCTTTTGATGGCTGCTGAATATGGCTTATTCTTCTGCGTGTCAAAAGTTGTTTGAGCATGATGGTCGCAAATCTCACATTTGAAAAGAGTGAAATGAAACCATACTTAGGCAATAGTCGAACTGAATGTTTTCACTGACAGCCAATCCTGCTCCTTTATGTCTGGTAATGAAACGGCAAGCTGGAAGGTCGAAAATACGAAAACTCAAACCAATGTTTCCGACAAGATTTCAGGGATTCCGCTGGAAGCAATATGGGAATCTAAAGAAACCAAACCTAATACAGATCTTAACCTAAGAGTAACCACAAAAATTGTTGACACGAATATTTTTGGACAAATCAATTCAAATACTCAGTCACCGTCATCAACACCGTACTTCCAGAATTTCCCTCATGGACAATTCTGTTGTTGCTATAATGGTGGAGGATGCTGGTTTACTGGTTTACTTCAAGAAAAGTAAACGCAGTAAAGTTGCTGTTTGGTTGGATAGCTAAATCGCCCAAACAGGCAGTATCCCAAAAAGGAGGGTTGTGCGGGAGATATTACTACTGTCATGGGGTTCAAATCCTAGCTGCCTCAAAACGATAATCTGGGCGCTTGCGCCGGGAATGAGCCGCGTTATTGCTTATTCTGCCTTCTAATCTTTAGGAAAATGATGTGTGTAGGCTTTGTCTTCTAGTAAGGCACTGATATTTGGTTTCGGGCTTCTTCTACTATGGGAAGCACCTGCTGGAGTTCACGGAAGTACTTTAGCACGGTGATGCCGCGTTGAGTAACAGCAAAGACAACCCTCGCCTTGCGCATCATGCGTTCTTCGACGAGGCCTTGTTTGATTAGGAAGTCTAAGTATTCTTTGAGCACGCTGCAGTTGACGTTTGCTTTGTACATTATGTGGGTAAGCTTAAGGGGACCTCGGTGTGCTAGAACTTTGAGGATGTCAACGTACGTTTCTAGTTTGCTGCGTCGCAAGACACTCTTCCCCTTCGATTACCGTCAGAAATTCGGAGTTTAATTGTGCTCGGCTCAAAGCGAGTAATCTGCTTTCGAAAGCCGAAACAAGGTCGTCCACCATAATATTTCTAATTTCAGCTGGAAGCGACTTAATATCATTTTCAAATACGCGTGCTATTTTGTTTTCCAGCATTTTCCTGTTTTTGGTTGCAGTTGTTTGCGTCATTGTGTCATTCTCTCAGTTTTTGTTGCTCAAGAGTATTAACTCAGAGTATTTAACTGGCTTTTGAAATGAAAATCTGAATTTGAAATTCACGTTATGCCGTTTCCCAAGTCGTAGGTTAATTAAGTCTGTTGACTGTGTTCTGGAAAAGGCACTATAGACACGCGATTAAAGGAAAAGAAAACAAGAATATACGACGAAATCAAGCATCTTGCCGAGGCAGATTTCCAAGAATTCGACGAGTTCAAGGGGACACACGTTTCTAGGCAGCCAAAGAGGTTTCTGAGATAGAAAAATGTAACCCTTAAAGTAAAAATGCCGAGGGTAAAGGTTTAAGTGTCACAATTCTTCTTTATTTGCCGAAAGGTCGAATATAATGCCAACTCACGGTTCACTCTCCAAAGCTGGAAAAGTCCGAGCGCAGACACCGAAAATAGTTGCTCAGGAAAAAACCAAAGCAAGCCCAAAGAACAGAACCCGACGCAACTACGAGAAACGCGTGATTCTGCAACGCAAGCCTGGCCAAAACTGGATGTAGCCGCTTCTAGCGATATCTGTTTTCTAAAGCTAAGGACCTTTTCTTTTCGAGCGTGGTTTATCTACTTCCTATGATGTTTTTTGTTAGGGTAAACTATGCAAAACGTAGATGCTGCACGTGAAATCATCGATGCCCTTATGGTTCTGCCTTCGCCTACTCATAACACGGTAAATTGCATTAAACTGGAAATTGCGTCGCGACACCACCTCATGACGATTCCTTCGAACGCCGATCTGATAGCAGCCTTAAAGCCACAGGAAAGACTAAAGCTGGAAGCGATTCTTCGAAGAAAGAACACCCGCACTATTTCAGGCGTCTCCGTCGTTGCCGTCATGACTAAGCCATATCCATGTCCACAGCCGGAGCCATGTGCCTACTGCCCGGGCGGACCTTCCACCAATTCGCCGCAGAGCTACACGGGGCATGAACCCGCCGCTATGCGCGGAAGACAGAACGATTATGACCCATACCTGCAGGTTCGGAGTCGAATCAATCAGCTCACCGCGATTGGACACCAAGTTGACAAGATTGAACTCATAATAATGGGCGGAACTTTCCCAGCAACGCCCTTCGACTATCAGCAATGGTTTGTTCGGCGTTGTCTCGACGCGATATCCGACAAGGAATCCGCAAATCTCCAAGAGGCTAAAACAAACGCGGAAACAAGCAAGATCCGAAACGTCGGCATTACAGTGGAGACGCGACCTGACTGGGCAAAACGATCGCACGTAGACGCTATGTTGGATATGGGCGTAACTCGCGTAGAGCTGGGGGTGCAGAACCCTGACGATGATATCTACAGGTTAGTCGGCAGAAACCACACAGTGGCGGATGTTCAAGAAGCCACCCGGATAGCTAAGGACGCTGGACTCAAGGTTGTCTACCACATGATGCCTGGTATGCCTGGATCCAAACCTGCGAAGGATTTGGAAGCGTTCAGACGCGTTTTCGAGGATGCGGCGTTAAAGCCTGATATGATAAAAGTCTATCCCTGCCTGGTCATAGATGGCACAAAGGCTCATCGATGGTGGCTAGACGGAACATACTCGCCTTATAAGACCAGGGACGCCACCGACCTCATTGTCAAAGTGAAACGCATTATCCCGCCATGGATGCGTATTATGAGAGTTCAAAGGGATATTCCGGCGCGACTAATCGTAGACGGCGTGAAAAAGAGCAATCTGCGACAACTGGTCCATCAGGAACTATTGTATAACGGCGAACGCTGCAGGTGCGTTCGCTGCCGAGAAGTGGGACATCGATCCTTGGTTGAAGGCATAACACCAGACTTAGACAGCATAAAGATTCTCTCCACAACCTACGAGGCATCGGAAGGCAAAGAAGTATTCCTTTCAATTGAAGACCCAAGCAACGATGTACTTGTGGGGTATCTCCGCTTGAGAATTCCATCACAAAAAGCAACGAGACCCGAGATTTTGTCTGCCCCTTCAGCAGTAGTGCGTGAACTCCACGTTTATGGTCAAATGGTTCCAGTAGGTACGCATTCGGTTGGGGATTGGCAGCATAAAGGGTACGGCAAGGTACTCTTGGAAGAGGCTGAGCGAGTCGCCTGGGAGGATTATGATTTAAAGAAGCTTTTGGTTATTAGTGCGTTAGGCACAAAGCAGTATTACATGCGGTTGGGTTACAACCGCGATGGAGTTTACGTTTCAAAAACTATGGTGGACTGAGGTATGAGTCAAGACGAGTCTTTCGGCTACAAAGGTGAGGCGCTAGCAGCCATCCAGAGGGGAGGCTGCAAAGTAGGCGACAAGGTCCGAGTGAGCGTTGAAGGCAAAACCTACGAGGGTATCCTAATTCCTCGTCCGGAATCAGGTGACAACAAGCACTTGGTCGTCAAGATGAAGAGTGGCTACAACATCGGCGTTCGCCTAGCGTCAAACATGAAAATCGAGAAAATCGGAAAAGGCACAAAACCCACATTCGTTTCACCTCCGCTTCCGCAACAGAGACCTGACCTACCCAAGGTTATCATAATGAGCACAGGCGGAACAATAGCAAGTCGAGTGGACTATCGCACAGGAGCAGTTCGTTCAGCAATTTCAGCACGTGACCTCTATGGAGTAGTTCCCGAGTTGGCGGATATAGCTCAGGTTGATACACAAATTATCTTAAGTATCTACAGCGAAAACATGACCCAGAAGCATTGGACCCAGATCGCCACGGCAGCTGCCGAGAACATCGAAAACGGTGCGGAAGGCGTAGTAATAGCTCATGGAACGGACACGATGGCTTACACGGCGGCGGCTCTTAGTTTCGCGATGCAAAATCTTCCCGTCCCAGTGGTTGTGGTGGGTGCCCAGCGCAGCTCCGACCGCCCCAGTTCTGACGCTGCAACGAACCTGATCGGCGCCGTGAAGGCGGCGGCGTTTGGGAGTTTTGCCGAGGTAGTCATAGCAATGCACGAGACCGTTGCCGATACTACAATCGTAATTAATCGTGGAACGAGGGTTCGCAAGTGCCACACAAGCCGCAGGGACACCTTTAAGCCTGTCAACGCGTTGCCCATTGCCCGAGTTGATGGTCAAGGTATTTCTATGCTTGATGGAGACTATCGGAAACGCGACCCTTCTGCGAAACTATTATTAAAGCCTAAGTTCAGCGACAAAGTCGCGCTGGTAAAATTTTATCCCGGATTGGATCCAGCCGTTATTGACTGGTACGTAGAAAAAGGGTTCAGGGGAATTCTACTTGAGGGTTCTGGCTTGGGGCACGTGAGCAAATTATGTTTTGATGCTGTTCAAAACGCCGTGCACCATAGAGTGGTCGTTGCTTTGGGGTCACAGTGCATTTGGGGCCGAGTGAACATGAACGTATATGATACGGGACGTGACTTGCTAGAGCGAGGGGTTGTTCCAGCAGACGACATGTTCCCTGAAACTGCTTTAGTGAAGCTCATGTGGAGCCTGGGGCAAACAAGCGAACCGGAAGAAGCCAAGAGACTTTTCAAGACGAACATCGCAGGGGAGCTCTCGACGCGAACGCTTCCTCAAGAACAAACAATCAATGAAGGAGGCTCATAACGTGGCAATCGATTACGTAAGAGTCGGGTTAAAAGTTGGACTAGAAATTCACCAACAACTAGCAACTGAAACGAAACTCTTTTGCAGCTGCCCTCCTACGCTGTTCAAGGGAGAACCTCAAATCGTTTTTCTACGGAGGCTAAGACCCACACAGAGTGAACTAGGACAAATCGATCCTGCAGCTTTTTTCGAATTCCAAAAAGGCGTTAAGGTCCTCTACGAAGCGAACCGTGATTCATCCTGCCTGGTGGAGATGGATGAAGAGCCACCGCACCCAATGAATTTGGAAGCAGTCGAAGTCGTATTAATGGCAGCCCTGATGATGAACATGACACCCGTCGATGAAGTCCACGTCATGCGCAAAACCGTCATTGACGGATCTAACACCACAGGTTTTCAACGCACAAGCATTATTGCGCTAGACGGTTGGATCAAGATTGGCGAAAAAACCATCCCGATGCAGGCTGCCAGCTTGGAAGAAGACGCTGCTAGAAAGATAGGAACAGAGGAGGAGGGTAAAATTATTCGATATCGCATCGACCGCCTTGGCATACCACTCATTGAAGTTGCAACGGCCCCCGTGATATATTCCCCTCAGGAAGCGCAGGAAGTGGCCTTGGCGATTGGGCGGATTCTTCGGGATACCGGCAAGGTGATGCGCGGCTTGGGAACAATCCGCCAGGACCTGAACGTCTCCTTGCCCAACGGAGCCCTTATAGAGATCAAGGGTGTACAGCAACTGGATCTAATCAGCACCGTAGTTGAATACGAGGTTCAGCGGCAGCTCGGTCTAATCAGAGTTAAGGAAGAACTAATGGCAATGGGCGTTGACGCAAAAAATGTCGCGGAAGACTTTGTTGATGTCTCAGCCATCTTTAAAGATACAAAATCAAAGGTTATCCGAAAAGCTATCGATAAGAAACAGTCAGTAAAGGCCTTACGACTATCTGGCTTTGCTGGTTTTCTGGGTCGTGAACTGATGCCTAACTTCCGAGTTGGGACCGAGCTTTCTGACAGAGCAAAGTTTTGGGGGAGAGTAGGCGGAATATTCCACACAGATGAAATGCCCAACTACGGCATAACGGCTGAAGAAGTGGAATTAGTAAGGAAAGCAGTAAAGGCTGAAAATGGTGATGCAGTGGTTTTCGTGGCTGACTCCGCAGAGAACACGTTGGATGCACTCAAGGCAGTTGCAGAAAGGGCGAAGGAACTCATGACCGGAGTGCCGGCGGAAACCCGAACTGCGAAGGAAGACGGAACCACCAGGTATATGCGTCCAAGACCAGGTGCAGCAAGAATGTACCCTGAAACCGATATCCCGACGACGAGAATAACGAGGGATTTCTTTGAACGAATTCGCGCTAACCTACCTGAATCAACGGAAAAGAGGCAACAACATCTTTCGAAATTGCATGGCCTAAACGACAAACTGGCTAAACAGATTATTGACTCCGAGTACGACACGCTGTTTGAGGTGATAGTGAAGGACAGCGGCGTGTCCGCCACCACCGTGGCTGTGTTTCTGACTGAGACTCTGAAGGCTTTGAAGCGCGAAGGCGTACAAGTGGAAAACGCCTCAGACGAACAGATTAAAGAGATCTTCCATAGCATTGGCTCAGGTGAACTGGCAAAAGAGGGAATTTCAGACGTGTTCTCTTGGCTCGCAAAGAATGAAGGAAAGAGCGTACGTGATGCTGCCCAGGCACTAGGGTTCAAGATGTTGTCCCGCGAAGAACTGGAGAGACTGGTTGACCGTATAATCGCTCAAAACAAAGCGCAAATTGACAAAGCAAGAAAAGGCGCATTTGGGCTAGTCATGGGCTTGGTGATGAAAGAAGCCCGCGGTAAGGCCAGTCCTGAAACAGTGAATGCTCTGGTTAAAAAGAGACTCCACTAAAACCTGTTCGTTTTCAACTTTGCGTTTTAACATGTTTGTGTCACAAATCCTAAAAAGCAGAGCATACGAGTAGTAGCTTGGGATAATGCATTGCAGGAAAATGCTTCTAGTAAACAGTATGCTTACCTTCTAGTCAAGCAAGAAATCAAACATACGGGAGAGTTTTTGCATGAAGCGAATTCAAGCTAGAATTAAGACAGCGTTCGGCGAAGTGGTTATCGAAGGCGATTCCCCCCAGGAAATCTTGGAGGTGTTGCAATCGGTTCCAGAGAACTTTGTGGAGACGCTCTCTGACTTTGTCACGAACAGACTGGTTCCTAGTGGCGCCCAACTTAAGGGCATCGTGGAACCAACTACAGAGGGTCCAGTAATTGTGACCCGCGAGAACCTAACACACTACGAGGCTGTCGGGTTAGTATTGTATGCTTCCGATGAACGCAAGAACACCGCGTCTCAAATACAAAGGTTGCTGGAGAATAGCGGTATAAAAAGCATGGTCCCAGCGCGGCTCAATGAAATGACTAAGCGTGGACAGGTTTTCAAACCTGACCCAGCCAAGCCCGAGTTCAAACTAACCATTCAGGGCGAAAAATGGGTAGAAGAAGAAGTTTTGAGCAAGATTAGAGGAAAAATGAGTTGAGCTCCGAAATTGACAGAGTCCACGTTCAAGTGAAATATAGAGATGTTGAACAGACTTTCGATGGAACGGTGGAGGAAACGTGGCTGCTGCTCAACAAGTTCTACAACAAGTTAATACCTACCTTTGAATTTGCCCGAAAACTTTGGCTTGATTCGGATGCGCAAGCTTTGGCGAAAGACTGTGAGGGCCTGATTGCCTTTTCTCCGGAAGGTGCAAACGTTATGGTGCCTAAAACAAAGCTGACTGACAATGAAACCTTAGCTTTGTGGCTGTTGGCAAGTTACCTAGGAAAAGAACTCAACCTGCTTGACGACGCTTCGTTATCGAAAGACACTCTGCAAGCGAAATTGTGCAAGTCAGCCAAAATAACGAGCACAAGGCTCGGCGAATTAGTTAAGAACGATTGGGCTATGAAGACCGTGGATGAAAAGTTTCGAATGACAACATTTGGGGTGAACCAAATGCAGAAAGATGTTCTTCCGCGGATAATCGTGAAAACAGAAATCTAAAAGTTCTTTCCGTAAAGAAAGAAATGAATTTTGTTTTTGAGGCTTAATGCTAGACTTGTCCTGATTGCGTATTAGCGGACATTGGAGACTGAGGTGACATAGGTTTTAGTTGGAAGAATGCGACTGCAACTAAAAGCGATGAAATCCATACGATAATCAATCCAAAACCGAAGACAATTGTTAGTGCCGCGCCAATTAGCAATACTGTTCCAATTGTTCTGAATAGTCTAACACCTGAGTTCGTTGAAAGCAAATTAAATGATTTTTTCAGCAGGATGGCCGCTATTAGGAAGAAGACGAATAGGACGACTATGTCGAGGAGAATGAATCCGACGAATTTCAAAACCGTGGATACTGCGATATTTTGCCAGTCTATAGCAGAGACTTGCGCAGTCCAGTCTGAAATCGTTCCTACACCAAGCGAAATACCAAGTTCCGTGAGGAAGTCTATGAGTGCTACAAACATTATGCCTACAAATGCGACAGCACCCACAATGCCAGAGATAATGGCGTACAAAGCGTTGTTGAAAATTCCAGCTTCGCGGTAGTAGTCTGCGAACCCTTTCGTTGCAATCAGGACGAGTATGGCTCCTAGGAGTTCGGTTATTCCATAGACGGATATGTAAGGAAAGATGCCAACGAACATCAAGATCGCTCCCAGTCCGCCTAAATTCCTGCTTGTTTCAAAGTTCACTATCTTTTGTTTTCCTCCCGCTTCCTCAGGTTGCATATTCTCCGCTTAAAAATTTTGCTGTATCACAAGAGATACGCATGAAGACGTTCTGAACGTCCTAGCGAGGTGCTCAGACTTCTAATTGGACGATTCGTGAATAAACAATCATTTTTGGCCTGAAGTTTGCCCCGAAAAAAGTGGGCAGTCTATAAATATACCTCTTCAAACAATAGATAATCCGACAGTGTTCGATGGTGAAGTTTTGGTCCACGATCCGGCCAACGTAAGCATTGAGTTGCATGACGAAATTCTTGATTTCTGCAAACATATAGCTGGCGCATGTAAAATAGAGGCCATTTGCATGTCCGAAGATTACTCCATAGAAGCGCCTACTGCAAAATCTGCAATTGAAGTCCTCTTGTTGCTACGAGATTTCCCCACACGGCTAATGAGTTACGTGCGCACAGTTTGCAACAGAAACGTCGTCTTCTTCTGCGTTGATCAATGGGTTTTTGAAAGAGATGTCGACCGTGGTTTTTTGGGGGAAGCTCTTGCGAGCATGCTTATTTTCCCTTACACCCCTTTGAATAACGAATTCTATTTGCACAAACAGGAAGTGGTGCTTAAAAAGCGCCTCATTCTGGAACTGCTCGAGAACTTGATTCTGAGCTACCCCGAACTTTCCTACCACATGCGGGTTAAGCCCGAATACTTCATGTACGCGGTAGTGCTTAATCGAGTCCGTGTCTTTCCGCCGATGGCTTACGGCGCCTCTCACTTCTTGTTCCGCGAAGCCAACAGTAAGAAAGTCGAGCGTGTTTTAGATGGTTACGTAGAAGCATTAAGACAACTAGACGTTGAAGAGACCGCCACTTTCTCATATGGATGTGTGACTGTATCTAGCAGGCTCATAACTGCAAGCAAGAAACCCAACGTACGGTTTACTAATATTATAAAGAATGCGCCTCGTGCGTTGTTCACTTCAATTTTCGGCGTTTTCCCGCAGTTGTTGAATTTTCTCTCGCTGAACTCCGAGGCGTTCTTTCGTTTTCAGACGCCGCCTTGGAAGAAGGAGTTTGATTTTTCAAGGAATTTTGTCGACCCGCAAGAATTCGTTCTGGTGCCTACTGCAGAGGGTTTTGTTTCTTTAGCTGCTAAAGTTGACATTCGTGAATACTCCAAGCAGGTCCTCAAGGAAGGCGAATACAAAACAATTAAGGTTGAAGAGTTCGGAGGTGTTCTAAACGATGTGTACCTCATTAGGGCGTGCGCGACTAATAATGAAAGGAAGGTTCTTGTTAAAAGGTTTAGAGACCTATCCAGCATGAAGTGGTTTCCGCTATCAATGTGGAGCATTGGCGCTCGAAGTTTCGCGCTATTGGGCAGGTCACGGTTGGAAAGAGAATTGGCCACAAACGAGCTACTGACCAAAGCGGGTTTTCGCGTTCCCAAGATTTTGCACGTGAGTGCTAACGAGCGGTTGGTGTTTATGGAGTTTTTGGAGGGGGAAAACTTGAGCGCTGCCATTAAGCGGATTGCACTAGTTCAGAGTGTTGAGAAAGCATTCAAGGATCTGGCGTTAGTGACTAAGGTTGGAGCAATCTATGCGCGGGTTCATGCTTTAGATGTGGTGTTGGGAGACACTAAACCCGAGAACGTAATGGTCGACAAAGAGGGAAACCTGTACCTTCTGGATTTTGAGCAGTCCAGCCGCAGCGGCGACAAATCCTGGGACGTTGCTTGCTTCCTTTACTATTGCGGACACTATTTGCCTTTGAACGGCGAACATAGAGCGGAGGTCGTTGCCAACGCTTTTATAAAAGGCTATCTTGCTGAGGGCGGAAACGCGGAAGTTATTAAGTGTGCAGCTATCGCTCGGTATACTCGCGTCTTTAGCATATTCACTTTGCCGGGCATCCTTCGTGTCATGTCGGGCATATGCAAGAAAACGGAAGGTCCCCGGCGTAAAAAATGGTGAAGACTACGTCCAATTGAATGGTTTCTGCGGTAGCAAAGACAGAATTGGCCGTAACATACTCTCTTAAGCGTAGCGCACATCAATTCTTTGGGACCTTGAAAGTAAGTCATACTTCATCAAAAAAAAGAAGGTAATTGACTTTTTGCGCGCCGTTTTTATCCTTCCATGTGAATACTTACAACGGTGATTGTCTTGAGTGAAGAGATCCGATACTACCGCGGGCAGCACAAAGTCCGAGTTGTTACTCAAAGCGAAGGCCATTGGACAATCGAAGCTATTGAAGAATTCAAAGATATCGTTGATGACCAAAAGGTCCTCGTTAAGGTCGGCGAACAGCGCATCGTGCCTCCGAATCTCGTCTTCAAGCGGAAGAGTCTGCCACCCATTGTAAAAGAGCATGCCTACGAACTACAAATGGAGAAGAAGTTGAAGAAATTGGTCACCAAAGAGGAGCGGGCAAAGAAAAAGCAAGTACTCTAACCTCGAATTAGTTGTTCAGTATTCTTGGAATTAAGTTGCCCAACTTGGCCATTTTGCTTCTTTAATAAACAAAGCAGTCTCATAAATGTGGTCTGGGTTTCGCAGTTCAGGATCGTTTCTACGAAGGGCTACATTCTGTCAAAGCATTCCTTGGCTCGTACCAATAGATTGTGATTCGTTTTCCGCAATTTCTATTTTGACAAATGATTTCGTGGTTTTTCGCTTCACCGTGCATCTTGCTAATTCGCGGTTCTTCAAAGGAGTTTGCGGAATGCCAGGTGTCGGGTGGCTGAACTTCGAATTCCTAGCTGCAGCGAGGGCACTTTAGGACAAATTGAGATGGGGGCATGTCGACTTCCAGAGTAGTTAAGGCTGAACTGATGTAAAGCTTGACGGCGACGATGATGTTTGTAAGAGGGTCTGGTAACTAGCGCGGATGACGTAAGAAAGGTTATACCGGTTTTGGTGCTGGAGAGTTATGTGCGGAAATGTGGCGTAATTAATGCTTGTTCTGGTCTAGTCGAGATTCAAAGTTTAAATGAGGAGAAACGCATCGTAACCCATCCAAGAAAGCGGTTTACAGGAGAAAAATTTGCCCTTGAATAGCCAACCTATCGTTGTAGGCGACAACATCCTTCTCTACTTAGACGTAAGAAGAACATATATGATTAGAGTTCAGGCTGGACAAACCTTCCACACCCACAAAGGCTACATCAAATTCGACGATATTATAGGCAAATCATACGGATCGACCTTCAAAAGCAGCTTAGGTGTCAACTTCACCGTTCTCAAACCCCAGCTGACCGACTACATCCTCAAAAGCCAACGTAACACCCAAATAATTTACGCCAAAGATGCAGCACTAATCGTTATGTTCAGCGGCATAGGGCCAGGGAGCAAAGTCGTCGAATCAGGCACAGGAACTGGAGCATTAACTACAGCACTGGCGTATTATGTGGAGCCAACCGGCAAAGTTTACAGCTACGACATCCGAGAAGAAGGACAAAAAACAGCCGAGAAAAACCTTACCCGCGCAGGGCTGTCTGATTTTGTGGAGCTAAAACTCAAAGACGTCGTCACAGGAATCGATGAACGCGAAGTCGACGCAGTAATCCTTGATTTAGCCGTTCCATGGTTAGTTGTCCCGCAAGCATACGAAGCGTTAAAACCTTCAGGGACTATTGTGTCATTTAGCCCAACTATAGATCAAGTGGTCAAAACCGTTGAAGCACTGAGAGAACATAGCTTTGCCTGCATTGAAACGGTCGAATGTATCATGCGAGGAATGCAGGTGGAACGCGGAAAAACCCGACCTCAAACACTCATGACTGGGCACACAGGATACATCACCCACGCGCGAAAAGTCACCAAGCCACCTGTTGAACAGACAACCGAGCCTGCACCAGCACCCGAACCCACCGAAACTCAGCCTGAAACCGCAGAGGCAGACACTCAGCTAAAACATGAACCAACCGAAACCATGGAACAATAATTCTATCTTTACCATTATTCGGGTTGCCGTCCGAGTAACTCTGAGTTGTCATCCCGTTTGGTCAAATAAATGCCTTCTCTTCATCCGGCAAACAACAGTAGACCGCATCGAGAATAAAAGCGTTAAAAGATAAACCTAAATATACACAAGGAGGCTTGCGTCCTTGCTATCGCGATGCTAAAACTTTTCAATAAAAATGAGAAATGTGGAAAATGTATTGGATTAGGGTTTTTTGGCAGACACTTTGAGGCTCACGGCTGACCCGAAATAGGCAGATGCTTGTTTCATTGTCATCTTTAGCTCTTTTAATATTTGTGTAGCGGTTTCATCGCTGACTAATGCTTCGATTGGCATCGTTGTTTCCTCGATTATTTGGACGTTCTTGAAACCTGCTAGTTCGATATGTTTTAGGTAGTCGCCTTTCTTTTCTGCCCCTGATATGCAGCCTATGTAGGCAGATACATTTTCCAGGATTGCTGGGGGAATTTCCTTTACTAATACCATGTCTGAAATCATTAATCGGCCGTTTGGCTTCAAGACGCGGAATGCTTCGTTGAACACTCGCTGCTTGTTTGGTGATAGGTTGATGACACAGTTGCTAATTATTACGTCTGCGGTGTTGTCCGCGATAGGTAGATTTTCAATTTCTCCCAACCTGAACTCGACGTTTTTGTATTTGCTCTTTTTGAGGTTTTCCCTTGCTCTATCAAGCATCTCGGGGGTCATGTCTACTCCGATGACTTTGCCTTCTCCTCCCACTTTTTTGGCGGCTAAGAAGCAATCTAATCCACCGCCTGAACCTAGATCTATGACGGTTTCGCCTGATTTGAGCGACGCGAGTGCAACGGGATTTCCGCAGCCGAGGTTTAAGTCTGAGCCTTCAGGGACTGAGTTGAGTTCTTCTTTGCTGTAACCAACTTGTTGACTTACGTTTGTTGCGGTTCCGCAGCCACATCCGCAGCTGTTTGGTTTTTGCTTGGCTATTTTGGCGTAGCCTCCACGTACCATCTTATGTATTTTTTCTTCTTTCATTGTTTTTCACCTCTCTTGCCGAGTGCTTCGTCGAAGATAGGTCCGAGTACGCATTTTACGGTTTCTCCCAAGGCCTCTGCTTTCATCAACACTATGCAGCAGAGGGTTTCCGCTTTTTCCATGCCGATTACTGCGAGTTTGTCGTTTGGTCTAATGTTGGCTCTTTCGCGCAGGTCTTTGGGCAGGACGATTTGTCCTTTTGCGTCTACGGTTACGACAGCGTCGATTTTGCAGCATTCTTTGTTGGTTGTTTTCGCCATTCAATCACTTATAAATGCAGTGTTCTTCGGAATATTTATTGTTTTCTTAAAAATAAGAAAATTAAGAATAAACTACTTGACAATGAGAGCTGCACTCCTGGATAAATGCGCCACGCGTTCACTTGTCCCCCAGAAAACAGTTCCCTGATTCTGTCTTCGCCTCCATGTCCCACGACGACAATGTCAAAGCCTCCTTCCGCAGTGGTGGTAACAATTTGTTCCGGATGGTTACTCTCCTGGAGTTCAAGGGAAACCTTCAAATTAGGTTTGAGTTTTGCAGCTCTTTCTGCTGCCCTGCGGAGCAGGTCGTAATGGGTATTTCGGAGATCTTTCACGAAGCCAGCCATGCCCTGCGGATCCAGCCAAAGGGTCCTCAGGGCAAACCGTAAACAGGCAACTCCATCATGTTAAGGATAGTTACAAACGCGGATAACTTCTCAGCTAATTCTGAACGAAAGTCCAATGCGCGCTGCGCACCTTCCGTGCCGTCGAAACCTATTAGAATTCTTGAACTCACAACGGACGACTCCTACATTAGGATTAGTCTGGAAGTTCATAGGTTATTAGCAGCACCCAAACCATATTTCTTCTTCTCAAAAGTTAGTTTAACAAACGCGAGTATTGCTTAACTATCTACGGAATAGCAGCGTTATTTGGATATCCTTTGCTCTCCCAATATCCTTTATAGTCCGCGTTTTCTGAAACCTCGATTTGGGTCAGCCACTTTATCCATTTGTAGCCGTACTGACTTTCAGCCACAAGTTCAAAAGGGAAGCCGCGTTCCGGCGGAATCGTGAGGTTGTTCATTTTGTAGGCAAGGAGTATGTTGTTTTCTACGATATAGCTTAACGGCAATGCGGTTGTGTACCCATCGGAAGCATGGAATATAATTACTGATGCGTTCATATTGGCCCCCGCGGACAAGAGTATGTCCTTTACAAGTATGCCTTCCCAAAGGATTTTTGCCTGCCAGCCTTCTACGCAATAGATAGTAACGATCTTCCCGTATTTCTCATAGTTGTTGAGTACATCGTTGTAGGTCAATTGCAGAGGCTTGCTGACAAGACCATTTACACTTAGTCGATAAGTGGATCCGTTTAGAAATTGAGTTCCGCTAATTGCATTTTCGTACACGCTAGCTATGGTTGAAAGGTCTTCGCCCTGGTAGTTGCGAACTTCTCCTGGGTATAAGGTTTGGGGAGTTCGAGGCATGCCTGCTATTAATAGTACAACCAGAATGATGACAACGGTTGTCGCGATTATATACGGCGATGCTTTTCGAAGTCTAGTTTCTTCCATTTTTATCAACTTGTGTCTCATTATTTTGCCGCTAAGAAGCTGACGGTGAAGCCCGTTCCGTTTGCAGTCAAGTTAGAAACCCCTGTTAGCCGAGACGAATCGGGCCCTGTTCCAAGGGCTGAATACATGACTGTTTTGATGGCGGGAAAACTGTTGATTCCTCCTAACACGTCGCCTAACGAAGCGTAGCAGTTCGTGAAAGTCACACTACCAAAATCTGCAAGCGGAGAAAGAATTCCGTTGACAGTAGGTCTCTCAAGTATCCATTCTGCAGACAGTTGGGTGGAGGCGTAAGAGAAATTGCGTTGAAATGAACCTCCTGTGGTCACATCTGTAATGTTAATGAACCACTCGTCAGTATTGCTATCCACAATATGTATTGAGGCTTGAATCTGGTCGCCTGGTGAAACGGGCATTGAGTGAATCATGATTGCCCTGTTTGGAAGGAGTTCATACCAAGCCGAGTAGATTGTCTGCCCTCTCACGAAGTCTTGTTCGGTTCCACACTGGATCAATGTTCGGTCAAACTGCCCTCCTACGCCGATCCAAACTGCGGAGTAAGAATCGTTCGTCGAAGGGGCAGCTGATGGCACCGTCCATGACCCTGTTACGCCGGTAACGTTTGGTTGCGGTGATTGCAGATTCGATGCAGCTATGTAACCACCCCAGTTTCTAGCTTTCGTAAAAAATGGGGTCGGCAATGAAGTTGGAGATGGTGAAGGTGTCAAAGTTGCAGTCGGCGAAGGTGTGGGACTCTGCGTGTGCGTTGGCGCAACTGTCTGTGTTGCTGTGGGCATTATTGTTGGCGCAATACTTGGCGTAATTGAATAGGAAGGTGACCCTGAAGGAGAAGATGAAGAAACGGGGTTAGTCGGAACATTCCGACTTATGGTGTAAATATCTATGGCAGCAATAACCAATGCCACCGCTAACAGCGCGACTAAGTATGGTTTTGCCAACGCAGTTTTTCCGAGGGAGAATCTGTTCAAAAGAGGCAACGCTAGTATCACCTTTCTATCAGAGTTTCATGGAAATAAGGCTATGTGAATATACCCAATATTGATAAAAGTCGTCGACAGGCATGAATATTTTCAAATGTCACTTTCAACTTCGAATCAGTAGTACATGGAAGAAAAATAGCCATATTGGTTCCCTCTGATATTAACAACTACTGCTACCTTTGTCCGCCGATGGAGTGTTGGGAAAAAGACTTAGTCTTTATTGTTTTTCTTCGACAACTATCATAGTTAAGGTGGACCGCACTTTGTCGAGTCTGCGGACGCGCCAGGTCACGATTTCCTTTAGCCTGTCCATTGTGTCTGCCCTGACTCGAGCAACAATGTCGTATACTCCGTAAACGGCTGATGATTCCTCTACTCCTTCGACCTTCCTCAACTCCTTAAGAACGTCGGTTTCAGAGCCAATTTCCGTATTAATTAAGACAAACGCTGTGGGCATGTATAATCCTCAAGTACACATGGGTAGTCTGCATTAAAATATTTTTCTAAGATCCGCCAGATGCCGTATCAATTTGTGTCAGTTTCTTCGACAGATTTGAGCCAGAATGATGAACCCAATCTTAAACAAAACTTCAAGGCAAAACCGAGATTTATTGCTCTATTCTACGCGTCTTGGTGCATGTTCTCCAGAGAGTTCTTTGCCTGTCTAACAAAAAACACGTTAAACAGCCCGGTTCCTTGCCTTAGGGTAATGGTGGATGATAGGAAGGATCTCTGCGAGAAATATGGAATTAACTTTTGCCCGGCGGTGTCCTTTTTTTAGAGGGCGTTGTCCACAGATGATTAGGCGGGGAGCCAGGGTATGGTTTAAGCTAGAATCAGTTAACGAAATTTGAGCTCTCAATGAAAGCTTTTCCAAAACGGAACGAACTAGCCGCGTATACACTGCCTAAGTAGAACCCTTTTATCCGTAATCAGCAAACATTAAGCTATGATACAGGCTGTGAACCTTGGCGACAACACCGAGCGCAAAGTTAGTCTTGAAGAAATGAAATCACTCACCTTTAACAACTCTTGGCTTCAACTTTCTGACCCAACCGCCGAGGAGCTTGAAGCGGTCGCCCAGAAAACAACCATTCCCAAACACTTCCTTGAGTTGCCCGAAGCAGAGGTCACAGTCAACCTACGGTTAGAAGATGAGTTTACCATAATCAATTTCGTCATACCTCAAGACGTCGTGGCCACCAAAGAAGTTGATTCTATAGTAATGGCTTTCTCCAAAACCTTCCTTGTGACTGTCACGAAGAAAGTTCACCAGCAAATCCTCACAACAGTGAAAGAACGGATGAACAAAACGAAAATTGACCCACCCAGCATTGTGACCTATTTCATAATTGATGAAATAGTCAGCAACCACTTCGTTCATTTGGAGAAATTGGAAGTTTTAACATCTGAAATCGAGGAAGAAGTCGTGGAGAAGACTAGCCCGGATACATTAAAGGGGATCTTCAAACTAAAATCTAAGCTTATCAGCTTCAACAAGTTGCTTTGGTATGAGCGCGGTTTGATTTTTAACTTGAAAACATGCGGCGAAGCATGTATGCCCAGCCGGACAAGAGAGCTTTTTAACACGACTCATGAGGACTTGACGCGACAGATTGACATCGTCGAGACATACAGAGAAATCATTTCCGATGCCATTAATGTTTATCTTTCCGCAGTTTCCAACAAAATAAACTTCTCAATAAAAAGCTTAACAGTCGTCATTTTCTACCTAACCATAATAACCACGATAACATCGTTTCCTAACACGATTGCTACGTTTTTTGGCATAAGCCAATTTGGAGGCACTGACATAATTATAATCGCCATTGCGCTGACTTTGTCCACCGTGTTGCCTGCTCTCTGGCTGTGGAAGAAGAAGTGGCTAAAACTTCAGGAAAACGACTAAAAACTGGCCAAATTAACACTAACGAAATGTTAGAGCTGCTAGAAGAGGAAAATTTGGAACAAACTGCAAAATCGGTTCGACTGCAAAAAAAACATGTGCAAAAGCTTACAACGTCCTGTTTAGTGGAAAAATGTTATAGCTCAGTAATAGCTAAACAATCATGAGGAGAATTTGCATGGTAAGTGGCGTAGGCAAAATCATAGTTTACCTATTTGCAGTAGTTCTAGTTTTCTTTGGGTTAATTTTCATCATTTCAGCTAATCTTGGATTCATGTACTTCCTCATAGGGGTAGCTTTCATATTAGTAGCTGGTGGAATAATTTTTCTAACCCGCGAAAAAAAACCATTCGAAATAAAGCAAACCCTAACCGTAACTGGCCCACTTAAAATAAACAAGATTCACTGTCCTAACTGCAGCGCTATTGTTGATCCAACCAAAACTACAATAGTTGATGGGAAACCATTCGTGACCTGCAGTTACTGTGGCAACAAATTCGAGTTAACAGAGGAGCCCACATGGTAAAAACTATACTGATTCTCGCCATCACAGTCTTGTGCGTTTTTGTTTTACCCTCGTTTTCATTTTTAGCCGCAGCTCAGGGCGTCACCTACAGCGTGTCCCAAGAGTGGGTAAGAGTTGAAATCAACCAAGACCAGTCCATAAACATCTTCTACAACATCACCTTTTCGTACCTTTCAGGGTCACCCCAAGGCATATTCACCCTGGGGATGCCAAAGACAGGCTACCAAATCCAGCAGGTAGAAGATTCGATTGGAGATTCTCTTGAATATAGAAGCTCAAGCTACACTTCTATCGGCATAGATATTACTCTGAAAAAACCCATAACCATCAACCAACCGATCAACTTCCTTGCTTACGCCACGGTCCCAAACATGATATTTTCAGATGACACAAACCCTGGGAATGTGGGCATGCAGTTCTTTCCAAGCACATTTGAAAGCTCGATTGGCACAGAAAACCTGCGCCTACAGATAATCCTGCCAACCGAAGTGAGAACAACCGAGGTAAAATCTCCAACGGGCTTACCCTTTGATAACGTGTTCTTAACTGAAGATAATAGAACGGCTGTCTACTGGGAAAGGCCTTCATGGCAAGCTGAACAAACTTTTGAGGCAGGAGTTTCCTTCCCACAAGGTTACGTTTCACCCGCACCTAGTATAACCACGTCACCCGAAGGCGGAGGAGGCACACCAGACCTAACCGCCATAGCTCTGGGGGCGGGCGCCTTTTTGGTTGTAGCAATTGCGATTGTAGCTATTTTCGCTGCAATATCCAAAGTAACCTACGTGAAACCCCAAATATCTGTTGAAGCTTTGGGAGCCAATCGCACCCTAACAGCTGTTGAAGCCGGCTTAGTTCTCGGCCAAAGACCCATCCGAGTCCTAACCATGATCTTGTACGGCGTAATCCTAAAACGCCTAGTCACAGTAACGCAAACCGAACCGCTCCTGAAACTGACGAAGATCCCAAAACCAGAAGGTGAAACACCAACCCAACCTAGATATTACGAAATAGACTACCTATCTGCAATAAAACCAGACGGAACACTAGATGCAAAAACGTTAGTTCTGACCTACCAAGGTTTATCCACCACGGTTAACCAAAAACTGCGTGGCTACTCAAGAGAAGACACATCAAAATACTACAAATCCATAGTCGATGCCGCCTGGAAACAAGTTAATCAAGCGCAGACCCCGGAACTAAAAGGAGACGCCTTAGACAAAAACATAGAGTGGCTCCTTTCAGATCAGAAGTTCGACGATCAATTCAAAACAATCTTCGCCCCAGGAACAGTCATCATTCCAAATCCTACTTGGTGGTGGTACTGGGGCATCCCTCGTATTCCATCGTCCGGAGGTTCCTCGCCGCCAGTTGCCTACCCGTCCAGTACTCCATCAATCCCCTCGAAGCCAATTGCGTTGCCGGGTCAGGATTTCGCAAATTCGGTGGTCCTTGGCTTACAATCCGCTTCTAACAATATGGTGAAAAATATTCAAGATTTCGCAAATCAATTGATTCCATTCCAATCTCAACCAAGTAGCCAACCGATCAACAAGAAATCTTGTGTCTGCGCCTGCCACTCATGTGCCTGTGCATGCGCCTGCGTGAGTTGTGCATGCGCATGTGCTGGCGGAGGTGCCCACTAAATGAAAATCTTGGCGAAACTTCGCAGCAAATCCAAAGAGGCACTTCATCACCTGAAAGTGCAAGAAGGACCGTACGCGGGACTGCGGCTTCACCTGCGGCTTGAAAGGGACGGCTCCAGCGTCTTAGTTATAAACGCCTCAAGAGTGCTTTTCCTAAACAGAACAGCGACAGAAATCGTGCACGACTTCACCCGAGGAAAATCCCAGCAACAAACGGTAAAAAATCTGCTCAAACACTACAAAATCGACCTCCAAACTGCCAACAAAGACTACCAAGACGTCCTGTACACCGTAAATACTTTCGCCCAAACTCCCGATGTATGCCCGGTCTCATACCTAAATGTGCAAAAAATTGAACCGTTCCAAAAACAGCTGAGCGCGCCTTATCGCATGGATCTTGCATTGACCTACCGCTGCAACAACAAATGCATCCATTGCTATGCCGGAGGCCCAAAACAGACGACAGAGCTAACAACCCAACAATGGACAGCCGCGATAGACAAGCTTCATGACATAGGCATTCCACACATTGTCTTCACAGGCGGAGAGCCCACGATGCGAGATGACCTTGCCACATTGATTGAACACACACAAAAAAAGGAACTTGTCAGCGGATTAGTAACTAACGGGCGAAAGCTCAAAGACAAGGCTTATCTGCAAAACCTCATCGACGCAGGCTTGGACCACATCCAAATTACCGTAGAATCCCACGACCCACGAATACACGACAAAATAACCGACACCCCCGGAAGTTTCAACGAGACCGTTCAGGGGCTTAAAAATGCGATAGAAACCCAAATCTACACAACCACAAACACCACTCTCAACAAATACAACGTCGATGGCATCGAACAAACAATTGATTTCCTGCATGGATTAGGACTCAAACAGTTCGCCTGCAACAGTTTAATCTATAGCGGCAAAGCACCCGAAGTTGCCAATACCTTCGCTTTAAATGAATCCACATTAGAACCGATTCTGACTCGCATAATCGACAAAGCGCGCCATTTGGGCATGGAGTTCACCTGGTACACCCCAACCCAGTATTGCGAGCTAAATCCCCTTGAACTTGAACTCGGATTGAAAACCTGCAGCGCCTGCAGAATAAACATGGCAATTGAACCTGACGGAACAGTTATTCCCTGCCAAAGCTACATTATGGCACCATTAGGAAACATATTAACCGATAATTGGAATGCAATCTGGAACCATTCTACCTGCAAAAAAATCCGAAGCAAAGACTACTCACCGGAAAAATGCCACGAATGCCCAACCCTAAACATTTGCGGAGCAGGCTGTCCTTTAAAACAAACAACCAAGCCAACATAGCTAATCCGCCGATCCAAAATGTCCCATTATACTGAATATGCCTTGGCCAGCAGTAATTCCGTTGCTACTGCGTTTCTCCGAGGACGTAAATAGACACAAAATCAAAACTGATCTGCGCTGCTGAAGAGATCGGCCCTTCCAGCTTTGAAATGGCAGGTTCACCCTGGGGCGAACAATCGTAATTTGTTGTGGAATGATAAGGCAGAAACTTCTTTTAGAGTCTCCACGCAAATATAGACATTAAACTTGTTCAGAAACGGTCAAGTGAAAAAGTGACTTCACCCGAAGATTTAAAGCCGAAACTCGCAGTGTTCGACGTTGAAGGTGTATTGATACCCAAGAATCGGCTTTTCTTCGATGTCGCCAAAAGCCTGGGTATGGTTCCGCTGATTAAAGTGCTTTTCTTTGGGTTCCTTTATGGAATAGGCTTGCTGCCACTGAAGCGGGCTTTAGCTAATATTTTGTGGGAATTGCGGGGTACGAAGGTTGAAGTTCTCTTTGAGAAATTCGCCAACCTGCCGAGAACACCAAATGCGCCTGAAGTCTTTGGAAAACTGAAAGATATGGGCTACAAGACCGCTTTAATCAGTTCAGGGCTACCCACTTTTCTTGTTGAGGAGTTGGCTGCGAAAATTGGCGCTGACTATGCCATAGGCGTCGAAATAGGCATCAAGGACAACGTTCTGACAGGCGAAATTTGGGGCGATGTCACTGAACCCGATGGCAAATTTATCGTACTTAAAGAACTAATGGAAGATCTACAAATTTCCGCGAAGGATTGTTCCGTAATCGCTGATGATCGCAACAATGCCAGCATCTTTCTTAAAGAAGCCAGAAAGATTGGGTTTAACCCAGACTTTGTCATACGCGTTAAAGCAGATGCTGTCGCAACGGGAAAACTGACAAATACCCTACCAATAATTACCGGAGAAACCAAAAAGAGAAGTCTGCTTTCACGAAATGATCTTACTCGGGAGTTTATACACGGGTCAGGCTTTTTTGTTCCTCTATTGGCAATCATGTTTGGCATTCCACTGGTGGCGTTGTTCATTTGCGTAGTCATTGTGTTGTACTCCGTTTCTGAGTTTGCCCGGATTAGGGGGAAGAACCTGCCTTTCTTTTCGGCGATTACACGTCAAGCTGCATCACAATCTGAGCTCTGCGAGTTCACCTTAGCGCCCTTATACTTTGCCTTTGGGATACTACTTACGTTGCTGCTTTTTCCGGCGCCATCTAGTTACGCAGCTATAGCAATTTTTGCTTTGGGTGACAGCACTGCATCATTGATTGGAGGCACGTTGACTGGGAAGCCGCTACCATATAATCGGGCAAAGACATTGGAGGGCACTCTTGGGGGTTTATTTTTCGCGTTTTTAGCGGGTTGTGTTTTTGTTGCACCTTGGATGGCTTTAGCAGCCGCTACGGTTGGTATGCTGGTGGAGTATCTGCCTTTACCTATTAACGACAACTTGTTGATACCATTGAGTGCCGGGGTAGTGTTGATCCTCTTGGCTTAGTTGAAAATCCAACTTTTACAGTCCATTGCGACAGTGGTAATACGCAAGATAATTCTCAGATACCTGGCAACCATTAAGAAATGTGTTCTGATCTTTTGAAGAATCGAAAACATGTTGGATTTCACGTTATGGCTGATGATTTTTTACAATTTTCCAAAAGCAAGTTATATTTCCGGTTGGAACTCAAGCTTTCTCCAAACCCGAACCTTCGCCTGTATTTTCTGATATTCACTTTTGTGAATCGATCAATCTCTGCTTCTCTTGATGACTCATTTTTTTCACAGCACTTTCGCGTCGCATGGCCTCTGACCGCGATTTGAACGTCTCAGTGTACGCGACTCTCGTTGGGGGGTGCGACCTTGTGTATCTTGCTCCCTGGCCGTCTGCATGAAGTCTTGCCCGCTGCTCCATGTTTTTAGTGTATCCCGTGTAAAAAGTTCCGTCCCCGCAAAGAATTATGTACACAAAATAGGGCATGACGTATCAGTCTCTGCTATTTTAGGTAATGGTCGATTTTTTCTTCACTGCGAACTGGCTTGACAAGGTTCATTGTCTCAAAGATAGCTTCGTCTTCTGCTGTAAAGACTACGCCTTTGTTTAAAGCTCGTTTCATGTACGCTTCAGGATCCATCTCCTGAACTTTCAATCTGTCAACGTCAATTATGTAGATTTCCTGGATGCGTGCGTTTCGAATTGCGTCTTCGGTCACCGGCGGCTTCTGGTAAAAGCGGTCACAGAGTTTCTTTATCCGTTCGATGTCTTGATCGGTTCTTCTTCTAGGAGGCGCAGCTAATGGAGTTGGAAGGGGCAAAACATAATGTGGTGGGACGCCTATTGCAAATTTTCCCGCGAAGCTACTATATCTCACGATTTTGCTGGCTAGCCTTGCCGTCGTATAAGTAAGAGGAGACATAGCGTGTTCGGGAGGTATGTACCCAGTTTCTATTTCTACAATGAGGTTACCGTAGCCTTTCGAAGAATATAAATCACAGGTCAAGATTTTGTCAAGTGGATGTTCAACCTCAACCTCGTAGCCCTTGAGAATCAAATATTTTGCGCAGACCAACTCCATGACTGAATGGTTAATCTTGACAACGTTTTGCCTCTGCAGCTCAAGTAGGTCGTTTTTAAGTTTGTAAAGTCTGGATTTGGCGTCTGCGTTTATGTCTGCTGACAGTCTTGCAACTAGAACCGTTAGGTCTTCTTCAAACTTGCTTTTGCCACTAGTCATTTACAGGTTACCAACGATGTGGGGTTACACCTATCTAAGCAAACGATAGGATAAAGGCATCGCGTTGGCTAAGCCTGAATCCTTTCTCGCGCGTTTGGCTATTTCTCAAGCGGTGTAATCTAAATCTTGCCTGAGCCTTCTCTGTGGCAAATCCTTAAAAAGGAAGCCATCAGAGAACATCAAGATATCGAATGAATAAGCAGCTAATCACAATAATTACATTGCTTGCACTTGTTTTTTCCTTCGCGGCCTCAATAACCACTTCGGCGAGCACGATGAATTTCAAGAAGGGCGACTGGATAGAGTATAGAGTGACTGCCATAGGAGATTTTCCGGGGGAACATAACGCGAAATGGGCAAGAATCGAAATTGTCGACGTTCAGGGAGAAATGCTACATCTCAACGTGACGACTCAGTTAACCACTGGGTCTTACGTTTACTACAATGATACAGTGGATTATGAGAAAGGTGAACTTATGGAGGGATTTTTCTTGCCTTCAAATTTGACCGTTGGAGACGTTTTCTATGACACGTTAGTTGGCAACATTACTGTAAGTGGATTTAAGCAAATAATGTACGCTGGGGCTGAACGGACAATAGTTGTTGGGCTTTCTCCCGAAACAACATACTACTGGGACAAGACGATTGGCATCATGGTTGAAGCGCATTCATCGTACCCCGACTTCAACTACACGATAGATACAATCGCTGATAAGACGAACATGTGGCAACCCCAGATACTCGGATTAGAACCACCGGTCTTCTATGCTGCTACGATTGGGACAGCTGGAGCTATAGCGGTTGCTGCTGTATTCCTAATTCGCCGTAGAAAGAAGGCGCCTTAGAAAGAGGCGAATTATTGGCTTTCCGTAAGAGCTACCGCCGGGGCTATCCCATGGCCTTGCTCGTGGGGATTAATCGGGATGCGGCGTTCATCTGGAAAGTTTTCACCAACGTTGTCAAATCCGAAGGAACAGTTCACATTGAAGGCTCCAGAAACGATCCCAAAAGCCTTTATAATTTCCACGAATCCGTAGTAGACGCATTTAGACCATCCTTGAAAGAAGGTGTAAGGAGCTTTGTTATCGCTTCACCGCCGCGAACCTGTTTCGCTTCAGATTTTCTAATGCATGTTAAAGACCATCATGCATGGCTTGTTCATGGAACTACCAAGGCAGTATTCGCAGAAATAACGGGGGCTGCAACCTCAGTTCATGATGTTACTGTGTTGACTCGATTGCCTGATTTTCACAGGATAGTCGGTGAAACTACGTTGGAGGAGACAGAAAACCTTCTAGAGCTGCTAGAAAAACGCCTAAGCTTTGGAGGTTCAGAACAGTTAGTTTTGTATTCTTTGGAAGAGATAGAAAACGTGCTATATGGTTCATGGATCCCTGGCAAGCCAAAACCCGAATACATCGTTTTAACAGACACCTACAATTCGATGAGTCGCCAGAAGCATCGTCTGCAAAGACTCCAACAGATAGCCGCAAACAAAGGCGTAAAGGTCCGAATAGTCAGCTCAAAATCAGAGGCCGGAAAGCGGATTTTGCAGTTAGGCGGTATTATCTGCATTATGCATTTGTAAGCAACGAGTTGTCTAAAACAAACACTTTCCTTCGTTGAAGTATTGTACAACTCAAGCAAATAGATTGAACTGCCTAATTATTTCCATTGACACCCTTCCAGAATGTAGGGACGAGGCCAGCAGTACGCCGTGAACCGACATGGTCTTTAGAGTTGACAGGTCATCAATGTCTCGAACTCCGCCGCCCACTAGTACCTTGACTCTTAGTTTGCTTAGCATCACTCTGAGAAGGTCAAAATCAATACCTTCGCCGCTGCCCACTCTTGCCAAATCCAGGACAAGAATCTCTGAAACACCCATGTCCTGAAGCTCACACGCCAACTCTATGGGAGCCTTTGCCTGAATCTTACGGGAGTTGCTCAAAACCTTTCTGTCTTTCAAGTCGAGGCTGACAATGATTCTTTCGTCTCCAAAACGTTCAACCGCTGTTCTGACAAAGTAAAGGTCTGTTAGGGTTTCGGTTCCAATGATGACTTTAGATATTTTGTGCTCAATCAGCTTTCTAATTTGGTCCAAATTGCGAGTGCCCGAGTCAACCATAAGTTGAAGGCGAGTTTTTTCTCTAATCTCCCCGAGGGCAACAATGTTATCGCCTTTGCCCATGATGGCGTCCAAGTCTGCTATATACAATTCAGTGAACCCGCATTCTTCGAATGCTAAGGCAACATCAATTGGACACGAGGAAGCGCAAAGTTTGCTCTTTAGGGGCTGGTACTGTTTCCTGTTGCCCTTCACCGCATTAACTACGCCACCGTTTAGGATGTCGATTACGGGAATTATCCTCAAGTGGTTGCCTCTAATGTGGTTTAGCGAAAACCCGTAAAAAGGTTCCGTCGGATTATCTCAGATGCATGATTAAGGGCAAAAGCTTTAAGGTCAAGAAAACCCGCTCAGTAGCACGGAGCGATAAATCGCTGAAGTTACTGATTAGTCCGACAGACGAGCAAGAAGCTTTGGAAGCGGTAGCTGGAGGTGCAGACATTATAGACGTGAAAAATCCTAAGGAAGGCGCATTGGGCGCTAGTTTTCCTTGGGTGATAAAGCGTATCCGTGCAGTTACACCCAAGCAACTTGAGGTTAGCTGCACTTTGGGCGACTTGCCAAACCTGCCAGGTAGCGTGGCCTTAGCCGCTTTCGGCGCTGCATTGACGGGCGTAGATTACATTAAATGTAGCCTTTACAGCGCTAAAACCAGCGAAGAAGCAATATACCTTCTTGAAAAAGTTGTAAGGGCCGCCAAAGAAGCCAATTCATCCATAAAAGTTGCTGCTGCAGGGTTCGCGGACGCAGACCGCGTAGGATCCGTCAACCCCTTGCTCATACCGCAAATAGCCCATAAAGCAAAAGCCGACGTAGCCATGCTAGACACAGCAATTAAAGACGGCATCTCCCTCCTGACCTTTATAGAGGAAGGTAGACTGAAGGCTTTCTCGGATGAATCCCATCATTACGGTTTGCTCACCGCGCTTGCCGGTTCCCTGAGAAAAGAAAACCTGCCACAGCTTTGTGAATTAGGTGCAGACATAATCGGGGTGAGGGGAGCCGCTTGCGAGAGCGGGGACCGAGTAAAAGGTCGCATAACAAAAGAAAGGGTCCACGAGCTTGCCCAAATCATCCGAAACATGGAGAAAAAGTGATTAGCAGGTATTTCAGGAAACAACAATCGAGTTAATGGCTAAAACATAAAACAAGTTTTGGCCAAGCTTGAAGTAGCTCTCGAAGATCTCAAGCTCATGAACGGCACAAAATCATTGCAGTGGATCCTCAAAAGATGAGTATGTCCACAATACCTAAAGGAGACATCCAGTTAGATAGCAACTCCCTTTCAACGTGCGTAAAACCTCGTGCCTATACTTGACTGAGGCAAAGCGGATTCAGCTTGTGAACGCCAACGCCAACAGAATACTTCGGCAGCCAACATTAGGCTTCTTGGGGCGGGTTGCTTGGCCGCGAAGGGCTGCAGAAATTTTGAAATGCCGCTTGGAGGTGGCAATTTTCCTGTACGAGGATATCGAAGAGGCGAATTTCGAAGTTTTACTTCGAACCATCGTGATATTCGTTTCTTTCATTAAACAAACTCACGTTTTCTTGCAACAAATTGCGGTAAGAGCCGTTGTTTTTCTTCATTACCCGGTTCAACTGTGTCAGCGCCACTGTAATGCCCGTAGGAACAAATAATATCCACTGATTTTATTCAAAGCCTCCCGAAGTCAGCCAAAAGAAATGTCAAAGCTTGAAGTTGTCTCTTTTTAGGAAAACATTTAAGGCTACAGCGATTCCTTTCGGTTTCGGTGACGGCGAAACCTTGAGGATCCTGCTTTACGAGCACGTTTCAAGCGGCGGATACGTAGGCAAATCAATATCATCCAGCCTGCTCTGCGAAGGTTACGCTATGCTTCAGGGTCTATCTGAGGATTTGAAGGCAACGGGTCACGAAACTACGGTTCTGCTGGACGCCAGAATTGCAGCGCTGCATCCCCCTTTGAATGCTGACCGCACCGTGCAAATCGCCACTCTGGAAGACGTTGACTCATCTATAGATGAAGCTGTCGAAAACACGGATGTAGCATACGTTGTTGCCCCAGAAAATAGCCATATCCTGGAGTCAATTGTTGACGGCATTAGGGAGAGAGGCGCTATTTCCTTGAACGGACAATCCTCAGCAATAAGGCTAGCTGCTGACAAACCAAGACTGGAAGGTCGTGCAAAAAGCCTTGGATTAAATTTTCCCAAAACAGAAACCTGCAGCGTGTACGACTTCCCCGACGACATCGCGGAGTTAATTGAAGATAAACTTGGGTTCCCAGTTATCGTGAAGCCTGCGGAAGGTGCGGACTGCTGCGGATTAAGCGTAGTCAGAACACACAAAGATGTAGCTCCGGCTCTTGCAAAAGTGAGAGCCGAAGCATCTGAAAACCATGCTTCCATCCAGGAATACATCGCTGGCATTCCTGCAAGCGTCAGTCTCGTCTGCACAAGAGCAGAAGGCTTACCCCTAAGCCTGAACCTGCAGGAAGTTACGTTGGCTGGGCCCGACGCCATTTCAAGCTACGATGGCGGCGCGGTACCGTTTAGACATCCGCTTAGGGAAGAGGCTTTTTACTCCGCTAAGCTTCTAGCAGAGTCCTTTAGCGGGCTACAAGGTTATATCGGCGTCGATTTTATTCTATCAGAAGATAAAGCAACAGTTATGGAGATTAATCCTCGGCTAACCACCTCATACGTTGGGCTCAGAAGAGTAGCTGGTTTCAATATCGCGCAATCTATACTTGAGGCGGTAACCGAGAATGAACTTCCAATGAAATTGCAGACCAGGGGGTGTGCTTGCTTCTCGAAACTGGCTGTCAGCAAACCTGAGACCCCTAATTGGCGAGGCTTTTGGAGGTCGTCGGTTATTGCCTCTCCACCCTTTCCTTTGACCGAAAACGAGGTTTCCTACGCGCTTGTCCAGTCGTACGGGAAGACCTCTGCCGAAGCCTTTTATGAACTGAGTGAAACTAAAAAGCGTCTTCTGCAAATAAGCAATGGGGTTGACTAGACATGGTGGGCGTTCTTGGTTTGGACATTGGAGGAGCCAACACTAAAGCGGCCTTTGTCCGAACTGAAAATGGTTTTTTAGCCGGGTCTAAGGTTAAGTTGGAGTATTTCCCGTTTTGGCGGCGCGATTCGGAACAGGTTTGCAGCATGCTTTCTTCCCTGAAAGGGCAGATGGTTGGTTTGGAACGGCTTGATTGCGTGGGCGTAACCATGACAGCAGAGCTATCCGATGTTTACCGCACCAAGAGTGAGGGCATAAACCACATACTTGACTGCATATGCAAGGTATTTGATAGCACTCAAATTCTGGTTTTGGATGTCGATTCCCACCTGCGCTCCGTCAACTACGCCAGAGCTGAGCCGTTAAAAGTGGCCTCCGCAAATTGGGCTGCGACAGGCTGGCTGGTCTCAAAGAGAATCCAGGATTGTGTCGTGGTTGACGTTGGAAGCACAACATCTAGCATTATAACCATAATTCAAGGCAAAGTGCACGTTTTGGGGAAGACTGATTTGGAGAAATTGATTAGTGGCGAACTCATCTATACGGGGAGTCTGCGCACCAACGTGGCTACAATAGTGAATTATTTGCCTCTTAGAGGGGGGATAGCAAGGGTATCCTCTGAGCTCTTCTCGCAAAGTGGAGACGTCCACCTCCTATTAGGCAACATAAAGGAAACAGAGTACACGGCTGAAACCGCAGACGGGAAAGGAAAAACCTTCAGCGACGCGTTGGCAAGAATAGCTCACGTTGTATGCGCCGACACCGAGATGTTAACCAAGCAGGAAATCTTACAAATCTCCGAGTACATTTACGCCCAGCAAGTAAAACAGATTGCAGAAGGGTTGAAAGCAGTATATTCTCGGCTGAAGCCTGACGCTAAGCAGACAATTCCCACCGCTGTTACTGGATTGGGTAGGAACTTTCTTGCCAAAAGCGCCGCGAAAATCGCCGGTATTGCTGAAATAATTGATTTGGCTGATTTGTTGCCGGCTAGCGCTGTTTTGGCTTCTCCTGCCATGGGCATCGCGTTAATGACAGCCACCAAATTGGAGGGGAAGGACATAGAATGGACGCAGCAATAAAGATAGGAGGAAGCCTTTCAGACAATCCTAAGGTATTGAGAGCGTTGGGGGAAGTGTTGTGCAACATGGCGAAGTGGCATCCATTGGTTGTTGTGCCTGGCGGGGGCAGATTCGCGGACGCAGTCAGAAAATTTGACGCTGTTTATGGCTTGCCCGCTGCAACGTCTCACAAGATGGCAATTTTGGCGATGGACCTATATGGGTTAATACTCTCCAACATTATTCCAGGCGCCTGCTCGTGTGATTCATTAGCAGAAGCTGAGACGCTTTCAAGAGAAGGTAAGGTTGCCGTCCTTTTGCCTTCAAAATTGCTACTTCAGGAAAATCCCTTTGAACCCTCATGGGATGTAACCTCAGATTCCATAACTGCCTTTATCGCCGTGAAGCTACATGCGCCCAAAGCGGTTTTTGCGACGGACGTTGATGGCGTTTTCTCTGCAGATCCCAAAAAGAAAGGTGACGCAAAATTTTTCGAAACAATTCATCTTGATGAATTGTTGAAGTTAAGGGAGCGAACGAGCGTGGACAGCTTCCTCCCCCGATTCCTAATCAAGAACCCGCTTGATTGTTATGTCGTCAACGGGCTTCATCCTGAAAGGGTGGAAGCGGTACTTTCAGGGAAAAGATCTATTTGTACCCGAATAATATCAGGCGAATGAAAACGAAATATGTGAGGTAAGAATATTTGTTGGATGTGTCAGCCAGCTTGACAGGAGCAAAGTACTCCAAAGTCGCAATCGTGAAAGGCGAGCGCGGCAAGGAGCCCGTTTTTAAGGCACTGAATCTTATCGACTTCAAAACCGCTCTTGCGGGCTATAAGCGAGTTCTAATAAAGGTTAACTTCATTGCGGACAAGGCCTGGCAAACTGGGGCTACAACGGACCCTCTCGTTGTGGAAGCAATAATCGAGAAACTCGAAGATTTGCCTGTCACGGTAAATGTAGTTGAATCCGATGCAACCATGACCAATGCGGACAAAGCTTTTGAGGCAACCGGAATGAAGCAAATGTGCAACCGCAAGGGCGTCGAATTCATCAATTTGCGATACGAAAAAGAAAAGGTGAAAATAGATGTACCAAACGAAGAGGTTCTCGGAAGCATAACTGTGCCCAGGATCGTTACGGAATCCGCAATCATCAGCGCCGCTAAACTGAAAACTCACATGTCCACAACGGTAACGTTGGGAATGAAGAACATGTTTGGGCTCCTTCCTGACAAATTCAAGGGGAAGTACCATGCACGGGGCATAAGCAAGGTTGTGGTAGACATAAGCACCGTCATTCAGCCGGCACTAACAGTAATCGACGGTTTCGTAGCTATGGAAGGAAAAGGTCCCGTCGACGGCACACCCGTGAAGATGGACCTCATAATCGCCTCAAGAGACGTTGTCGCCGCAGACGCCACCGCAACCCGGGTAATGGGCATAGATCCACACAACGTCTCCCACATACGCAGAGCACATGCAAAAGGCTTAGGCAACATAGATGACATTGAGGTCATCGGCGAGAGAATCGAAAAGGTAATGAAGCCATTCAAACGAGCCTAATGAAACCGGAAAAACATATGTATTTTACGTCAGTTTGATTCATGAATTCTGGATTCAGATTTGCCTTTCATAACTCAGTTAAATAGCAACAGTCTATTTGTGGTCAAAGAACTGGTGGAAACCCGTTGCACGAAAACCTCATGTTAAAAGACCGCAACGAACTTGAAGCCAAAATGGCTGCTGTCTTCAACGAGAAAATTAAAGAACTTTCGACAGAATTGCGACAAATATTGATAGATGACATGGTCACGGCATTCGAAAATAGAATAAACATGTTAAACCGACTTAACATAAAAAACCGGATTAGATGTTAATCGAGGGAAAAACTATGAATTTCACATACATAAATGCTATATATGAAGTCATCAAAGAAAGGGAAAACCATGAGACGCAGTAAACTGGAAATGTACGTTGACATCCTCAAGGTTCTTGCGCACAGAGGACCGCTGAAGTTGACGCATATCATGTACAAGGCCAATGTTAACTGTAGTGTGCTCAAAGAATACTTAGACTTCCTCATCAAACAAGGCCTCGTCGAAGAACGCACCATGGGCAAAGCGAGAGTCGTCTTCGCTGTCACCCAGCGTGGCATTACCGTTCTGAAATACTTCCGAGAGCTTAAACAAGTGCTGCCCATCGTTGAGGAAGCCAGAAACCAAGTAGCTATCCCCTACTAAATCGCCCCTTCTTTAGCAAATAGGCGCCCAAGCGCCTCAAAATTTTTCCTCCAACAACCAATCATTATTATCTAACATCCTTTGTTGAACCTTTCTTTCTTGACCGATATGCTCTTTCGAGTTACGATATTCTTTAGGTGGTCCACAAATCTGTAGTCAGGTATAGTAACACTTAATAAACACTATAATTTATTTGTAGTACAACAGAACAACAGCACCAGGTGGAGATTTGTGAGCAGAGAACAAGTTCTGGGTCGAAAACCCGTTGCCATATTAGAGAAGATAAGAGACAACTTAGAACGACTAAACGAAAAGATGGAAGTCATGATTGAACTCCAGAAACACGACCACAAAGATGGCCCACAACCACTTCAGGATGCACCGCTTGACGTGATGACTCTGTTGTCCATGCCTGATCATCTGAGGAAAACAGCCATGACAGTCTGTCGTTCGGGGAGGGCAACAGCAGATGAAATTGCCATACAAACCACCAGGGCTAGAGCTGTGGAAAGCGCATACCTCAATCAGCTCACATTAATGGGTTACCTCAAAAAAGAACGCAAGGGCAGAAAAGCTTACTTCTATGCAGAAAGGGAAGGCGAGGTAGAAACGTAGATGGGAAAAATAATCGCCGTCCACTCTTACAAAGGCGGAACTGGAAAAACTTTACTTTCCGTAAACCTAGCGGCCACCTTCACAAAACAAGGCAAGAAGGTTTGCCTTTTCGACTTGGACTTTCGGGCTCCAAGTCTTTTTGCTATACTAAAAATTGCTACGGCTGAAAACTGGTTTAACGACTACTTGAATAACACTTGCGACATAAATAGGGTTCTCATTGACATTAGTAGCAGAATTCCCGGCAAAGGCAAGTTGTATGTCGGACTAGCCAATCCAGCCACCGAGGCAATCAGGGATATGTCCGCAAAAGACCGAAAATGGGAAATGCGTGCTCTTGGCAGGTTGCTGCATTTAAGAAACGCCTTAATGACTGAAAAACAGTTTGACTACATAATTTTCGACACTAGTCCAGGCATGCAATACAGCTCCATAAACGCTATCGTAGCAGCCGACCTTGTAGCAGTCGCTACAACCGGGGATCGTTCAGACGTTGATGGGACAAGTCGCATGCTTAGAGAGCTCTACAATTTGTTTGAGAAAAAAACAGGCATTGTCCTTAACAAAGTCTTAGATTACAATTCTGAAAGTAGACGCAAAGAACTCTACGACCGAGTCAAGAACGTCTACCAAGTTCCACTACTGGGCATAGTGCCTTGCTTCTGCGACATTCTACGCGCTGAAGGCAACTTCATCTTTGCTCAGGACAAGCCTGATCATCCATTCTCGATGTTGCTAGACGAAATGGCAAAGAAAATTGACGCAAACGAAGTTAAGTAATACGAAACTCCTATTTTCCCTTTTTCAACTCTACTCTTTTTATCTCTTCGTGTACAAAAGCATCAACCAAAATCACCAAAAAGGCTTAATTCGTCGCGAAAATCAATGTTAGTTGGGGCGTAACTTTGAATCGGTCTGCAATCATAATCGTTGGCGGTTTATCCAGTTTTACGGGGCAGGAGCAAGCTATTCAGGAACTGAAGGGGAAACCATTAATCGGGCGTGTTGTAGAAGCGGTAAGCGCGCTTGTTGACGAAGTAATCATTGTAGCTAACAGCACTGCACAAACCGAGACGTACGCCAAACTCGTTGAAACAGACGCGAAGTTTGTCGTTTGCGACGAAACAAAAGAAGGCCTTTTGTCTGACGCTTTGGCTGGATTCAACATGGCTCAAGGAAAGCATAGCCTGCTCTTAGCTTCTGAGTTCGCCTTGGTTTCCCCTGATATTATAAGTTTGTTCTTTGAGCTCTGCCACGGCAAGACAGCGGTGGTTCCTCGGTGGCCAAATCAGCAGATTGAACCCTTGCAGGCAGTCTACCACACTAAGACAGCTGTAGAAGCCGCAAAACTAACTATTGATGAAGGCGAGCTTGACGTTGAATCGATGGTAGACCATATGGGTGGTGTGCGATATATTTCCACGCTTGCAGTTCAAGAGTTTGACCCTGAACTAAAAACTTTCTTCAAAGTTAACACGCCTGTGGATCTGAAGATGGCTGAAAATTTGAGTAAACCCCGGAGGATCAAATCTTCCAAAAAACGTTAACCTTTAGTCCGAATATTGACAAGTAGCAACCTCCTCAGAGTTTTGAACAAGTATCCCAGGGAAAACATTTCATTTTCTATTGGATAGTCAACGGTTTTAGGCAAGAAATAGAAACCTTGCCTCGAAATCACGCGAACTATATATAATCATCAGATTTTTTTAGTTGCGTAGCATGCTTTGCATATGTTTTGCTACCAAAAGCTTAAGGTTGGCTGTATTTACAGCTATTTTCAACATGTTTTGCGTATTCAGATCCCTATTTTGGCAATAGGCAGCTTCTGAAAAAAACTTTCCGATTGCTGGCGAAGAGCCTATACTTCGATTCTCCCCTGTTTTCCTCAATGGTCTAATATGAACATTGATTTCTATCACTCGAAAAGTTGCCGAATAGACCCTTTTTACAATAAATAGTTAAAAGCATCTCAGGCAATCACCGCATTTTCATCTATTCATTGATATGTTAAACTTAAAAGACAATTATGTTCCAATCGAGAATCGAAATGAGCAAATAGCTTTGAACAAACAAAATTAGGGGATGCCCGAGAAATGCGTAACCAGTCATTCTCGCCACAAGCACCAGTACGTTACTTTCTCGGATAGGCATCTGAACTTCGACGTAATAGCTAATGGGCGATTCATTAGTCTGCTGTCGGTATCCGTTTGCCTGCTGTGCATGGATTTTAAATTGTTTATGTTCGGCTTGCTGATTCTCCAAAGTTAATTAATTTCTTTCGAGTTGCGCCTCTACTGGGTTTCACCAAGGGTTTGTATGATTACGGTCCTTTTCCGTGAGTAGACGTCGGTTTCCACGAACATGAGCGACTGCCAAAGTCCAAATTCTACGTGGCCATCAACGACTGGTAGTGTCTTGTCTGGAGGCATTAACACGGATCGCAAGTGCGCGTGGGCGTTTGAGGGATGACAGTAATCCGCATTCTTGGGGGCAAGTCCTTCTAAAAACTTTCTAATATCGCTCAGCAATGCGGGGTCGTTTTCCGTTAAGATGAGGATCCCCGTCGCATGTGGAGCGAAGATGTGAACTACGCCATTTAGGACCTTCGAGTCAGCGACTGCTTTTTGTGTCTTACCCGTCAGGTCAACGAATTCAATTTCGCCTTTTGTGGAGAATGCAATTCGTGTAGTTTCCACCTTGAAACTAGCCGTACCTGTCACCGATTGCTAGTTTGTTCGCGTAGGTTCAAAAGTCTTTCCGTGCCTACAAGAAGTAACAGAAACCATATCTTGGAAAGCATTGTTTGTTTTCTCTGGAGTTTTCAGTCAGGTATTTGGGCTGAAGAGATGTCATTGGAGATTCCTATTCACACTAGTTTATTGCGTTCTGTAACTTTCTTTTTCTACATTGTTTCTGCCAAGTTTAGTACAGTGTCGTTATTTGGTCCCAGGTAGGCTTGTGCTTTGATCTCGACCTTTCCGTTGCATCGTTTCTGTACTAGTTTGTATGGGTACCAAATGTCTACTAGGATGAACAATTTTGATCTGTACTTGAGCACGATTATTTGACTCAGTTCCAGTTCAAACTTCAGACAAAGATAGATCCTAACGACAGATAGTTGGGTTTTTTCGCTGATTGCTTTTTCTCAAGGTGCAAACAGTTGGTCCTCATGTGAACCATTGACCCCCTAAAAGTAACTTCGGCGATGCTTCTGTATACGAGCAGTCTACGTCGATCTCTTTGGTGAAAGCTCGTGACATATATCAGCAGCGGTAAACATTGACAACGTAACTCACGCAGGCCTAAACCTTCAACATCGAGTACAATGAGAATTCACACGGAATGCTGTCACCCATAAGACAATTGTCTACTAGGGCAGTAAGAGAGGCCTGAATGAAAATGACTCTGCACTTTGCAACAATCTCCGAGTGAGAGCTAAAAGTCATTTTTTAGGCGTTCAACTGCTGTCATTCCAACGAAGGCAAGAACGGAAACTCTCTTTGCCCGTTGAACAGACAAAATTCTCACCGACTTAGGTCGATTTTTCTATGCAGTTAAAGTTTCCTCCACCATATACTTTTCGCAGCGTCAACCAATTAACTTGCGCTGTCGAATGTGTCACAACGGAAATTTCTGTCGGAGAAACAAAGCAATCGATATGTGGAAAAGCACCTTATAACAACCTCTTCAGGTTATTTGTAACCCATTCTATTCAATCGCATTTAATTGGACATTAAGAAGCTGCGAGCCAAAAAGAAAAAGGCTATAACGGTTTTGACGTTTAAGGGTCCCCTTTACAAGATTAGGTTATTTCATATTTTACCTTGTATTATTTCGGCGTTCCGTAGCGTATATTCAGATAAAAATAACGTTTTTCGGGGTCTGTTGCTAATTAGGGCTGTATTTTGACCATGCCTAGTTTACGAATAGTAACGGTTCGATAAACTCCAAAGATTCTTTTCGTCTAAACAAAAATCGAAGAGCCAAAATTGACCTCTAAAGAACAAAAAATCCTCAAATTGAGGCGATTTAGTGTCTCATAGAGAGCAACCCATGGGGATTACCGCAGCCTCATATAAGTACCTCCGAAAATCTCCATGCGAAACAAACTTCCCCCTCCTTCGGGATTGCTTCGACTCTTAACCCGAGTTGCGGTGAGTCTTAGTAAACTTTACAGTTTTTGCCCTCAACTATGGACAATTACTCCACGAACACCCAAGTGCCTATCGTAAAGATTTTGTCCGCTGAACCCATCTGGATCGTTTTCCTGACAACCTCTTTCAACGTTCCAACTCGCTGCCTGACCTCTGAGGATCACAAGTTGTATTCTCGAGCAGTTTTCAGCTCTCTATTTCAATAGTTGTTGCATGTATCATTCCTGAAAAGAGTGACTCCTGTATGAATTCTCTACCTTCCAACTGAGTTTCATCTGCCACAGATATAGCCTAAACTGCCAAGACTCTACCAGTTGCGAAGGCAAGATTTCACTTATTCGTTGTCTTAGTTATGCTAGTAATACGTTGCTTCTTTACGTATCACCAGATGTTTCTAACTAAGAATGGATAAGACGAAGCGTATACGGAAGCATCACCCAAACATCGTCTACAAAGCCTACTATACAATAGTCTTTTATCACAGCCAGCGCCAAGAGCTTCAAGGCACTGTTTGAGGAATTGCCGTGAAGGAAATCGACAAAATCGCACTTCGCCGTTGGCGCAAACGCGGTTTCTACAGCGAAAGCGTACTCGTCAAGTTGTTGCAAAAAAACAACTACAACGCAGTCCGCATTCCAGTAAGCAACCCAAGCCTTAACCCGTTGCCCGACATCATGGCACGCAAAGGCGACCATGCCTATGCTTTCGAAGTCAAAAACGCTACCTACTACGCCTATTTTCCCAAACCGCAAATTGACAAGCTCTTCCGCTTCCTGAACGAATTGGTGCCAACAGACAAAGAACACAAGCACGCCATCGTCGCTGCTCATCTGGGCAAGAAGTGGACCTTCAAAGAAATCAACTGGGTCGATTGGGAAAAAAGTAAACTTCCAGACAAAGTTCGCGTCCTCAAGAGAGACCGCGGAAACTTTAGCTTAGAGAAAAGCTACTGATACAGGAAAGAAACTTACCTCAAAACATATTATTAACTAACAATGTTTCTTCTTTATGCTTCCCGAACTAAAACCATTGATTTGCACAACCGACCTCTGCAAAGTCTACCAAATAGAAGACGTCGTCGTAGATGTTCTAAAAGAAATAAACTTAACCGTGCAGAAAGGACAATTCATCGCGATTTATGGACCAAGCGGAGCAGGGAAAACAACTCTGCTCAACATGATAAGCGGCATCGACAAACCCACTAGCGGCAAAATAGTCGCTTTCGATTTGGACTTGGCCGAACAGAACGAGGATGTTCTATCTGAGTACAGGTGCAACCAAGTTGGGTTCGTCTTCCAATCTTACAACCTAATTTCCACGTTGACGGTTGCTGAGAATATCGCGTTTCCCATGGAGTGGAGAAGAACCGCGCCCGAAGAAATCCAGAAGAAAGTTGCCAAACTTATCCAAACCTTCGGTTTATCGCAACGGGCGGATCATTTTCCGGCACAGTTAAGTGGGGGAGAACAACAGCGGATGGCTTTCGCTAGGGCTTTAGCAAATGATCCTCCATTGCTGCTTGCTGACGAGCCAACCGGAAATCTAGACACGAAAAACGGGCAAAAGATAATACAGATTCTTCAAGACTTGAAAACCGAAGGAAAAACCGTTATTGTTTCGACTCATGACAACGAGATAATGCCCCTCGCCGACGTTAAGTTCTGCTTGGAAGACGGCAAACTGGCGATTCCGCATGAGTGAAACTGCTTTTCCAGTCAACGACTTGCTGCGCAGGAGGCTCCAGACAGGCTTGACAATTGCTAGCCTCACGACCAGCGTCGCATCCACGCTGTTTTTGCTACTCTTCAGCGGGCAAATCGGCTTCGGAATAGCTGCCGCGTCACAGGAGACCCTCACAAAAGGCACTTCCATGGTGCTGGGCCAATTTTTGGCCTTTGTGGGCGCTTTAATTTTCGCTGTTGGCGCAGTCATTGTCTCCTTCATAGTTTTCTTAATGATGGCTCAACGAACCAAAGACTACGGTTTGATGAAGGCGACCGGGTGTCCAAATGGACTCGTTTTTGGCTACTTCATGACAGAGCTCTTAGGGGTAACACTCATTGGATGCATATTGGGCGTCATTGTTGGGGTGTCGATGGACTACGCCGTAATCAACATGAGCGCGTTTCAAGCTTACGGTAAAGCGCCGAATTTCTGGTTTGTTCCCCTTGTATTCGCCGCTTATTTCGCGTTTGCGACTGTTTTCGGGGCTAAACCCATTCTTAACGCAGCTCGCATGTCCCCCATTAAGGCAATCTCGTCCGTGCAGTATTATGGGCTAGCAAAAGGAACTAAGTTTAAACCGCTCTCAAATACAGCTTTGGTTCTTAGGATAGCAACGAGAAGTCTGTTTCGACATAAATCTGCCACTGTCCGCATCGTTATTTTCCTTTCTGTAGTCTTCATTCTGCTAACCGTTTCCATTTCAGGAGGCATCATAGCAAATGACACGTCAAGTTCATGGCTACAAAAAGCCACCGGTCAGAACACAATTATAGTTGCAAATGCCTCCATGGCAACCCAGTACACTCAACTTCTGCTAACGTTTTCGGGCGGTAGAGCAAAATCCGATTTCAACTATTCCGATCCAAACCTGGCCATTTCTGATGCCGTGGTGCGGGAAATTTTCCAGATTCAAGGCGTCGCAACCGTGGATAGACGGCTAGTTTGGCACGGTGTCATCCAGGAAGTGGGAGGTTACATGATCGATCCCGAGACCTTGGCTACTATTCAGATCGGGGATAATCGTCAGGGTGATTCCCTCATTGTGGGACTCGATGGAGGCAACATCGTAAGCGAACCTTATACAACCGGCAACTTCTTGAACGCTACCTCAACCGTACAAGCAGTCATAGGCGATTCGGTCGCCCAAACCGTATATTCGCGGTCCGGCGTCGGCCTTGCAGACCCTCTACGGGAAAGCTTGAAGATCCAAGATCGTCAATTCAAAATCAGTGGTATCTGTATAGATCCCGTAAATGGCGGAAACGTCACATACGTTCCATTAATCCAACTGGAAGAGATAACTGGGCTGTCAAGCCCTAACATAGTTCTGATAAAGGTCGATTCTGCCGCCGACTATGCGGCGGTCAAGGCGCAAATCCAGAATGAACTTTCAAGCCTCTCCCCCAGTCTATCGGTCGGGGACTTAAATGACGTATTGAATACGAACGATGCTTTCCTTAGTTCGTTATGGAGCGTTATAATGTTCCTGCCTGCCTTCGCTCTAGCCGCTGCCACGTTGAGCCTAATAAGCTTTCAAATGCTTACAATAGAAGAGCAGCATCAAGAATTCGCCGTTCTTCGTGCTACTGGAGCTAAACCCCGGATAATTATGATCATCCTAGCTGTCCAGAGTTTAACGGTGTTGCTTGCAAGCTTCGCTGTGGGCGCATCACTTGGAACCATGCTGTGCATCCTCATACTTACCGCGAACCCAATTGTTTCAAGCTTCACTGTTCTGTCAATCTCTGGCTGGTTGTTGGCATCCTTGTTGGGTATGTTCCTGCTGAGTTTATATCCGGCAGCAAGATTTGCGAGGAAGCCAATTCTGAAAATAATGTTATAGATGGCCAAACTGCCTTTTGAAACACTGCAAAAGCTCAATGCTCAAGGGTAGCTGATTGATGAAATCCTGCATTTGGAGGACTGGGACGATAGGGGTGCCACTGAAGAATTTGAAACTGAATGGAATAAGCGATACTATAACGGGAATGAAATTGGCGCTTTCCCATTTTGTACATTCAAACTGAGTATCAACATTAGGCAGGTAATCTGCGAACGCTTCGACCCGTTTCACTTGGAAAGCCGCCATCTTACCTAATGTTGAGGGATGCATTCCATGGTGCCAGTGCTTGCAGTCGATGCATATGACTAGTGGTTTTCGGCATGCTACGACGTCGATTTCCCATCGTTTTCCTTCTTGCTTGAATCGCACATTTTTTTTGGTGACATAGCCATTGGATTCAAAAGCCAAGGCCGCCATGGCTTCAAACTCTTGCCAAGCGAGGACACCACTTATGTGCTCGACGTCGGCTCCTAACTCGGCTGCTCTAATAGCTAGCTTTAGGCGAGATTCCGAATCAGCCCCTATCATGCCTTTCCTCGTATAAGTAAGGTTTTCGCTTTGCAGTTTATCTAGCAAGGCTGACGCAACGGATGATGGCAATCCTGCGTCTTCTTTGACATTTTTTTGATTAACTGCACCATCTTTTGTCAGTTTTAGGAGTGAAATTAACAGTTTTCTCTCAACTGACATTAGACGTCCTCCAGAAGTATACATTAAGATAGCAAGAAACAGCCGTGTTAGGGGTTCGAATATGTTCTTGGCGCCATCTGCAGCAAGATTTGGATACATATGTATACAAAAGCATCGCCGAAAAATTCTCCTTGGATTCAGCTGAACTATCCATGCTTCGAGCCATCCACTGTTGCCTCGCGTACTGAATGTTCAAGTTCTCTTGAATAGCCTTTGCGCTAAACAAAACCATCTCCGCCAATTTTACACTCACTCAATTTTTGTTAAAGCACCGTCATTCGCAATTCGTATCAGATAATCGTGGCAAGACTACCTCAACTTTACTCGTTTGATTTAAAAAAGTTATTCCTTTTTCGTTAAAATTAACTTTTTAATGTAAATAGTGACCATTCGAACATTTTTCGAGTTGCAAACAACTAAACGACACCCTTATTTCAAAAGATTTTAGCCGTTTGACGGAGTTTGAAGATTCCTGCCGGTACATATCTTTCACAGAACAAGGTGCGGGTCAAGCAATTAAACTGCCAAGGCAGAACAATTTGTCCATTCTTTATGCCTTTAACCGAAACGGTCCATTATTCAGGTCTAAAAAGAACTGAGAATAGCTTGAGGTAATTCAGAAAAATTCTTTTAGGTATGAATTCAGCTTGGAGCTATCTTAACATGTGTTTCTTGGTGGGTATTTCTTCATGATTATATAAGCTTCGACATACTTCGGAGAAGTTAGTCGCTTTTCAAGTGACTAGCTAACCAGAAATACAATTTCTATGTTTGGGGCCGTACTGTTGATGCTTTCGTATTCGCTTTTTAGATGCTAATTTATGAAGGTTTTAATTCACGCTTCAACCGCATGAGTTTTTCAGCCGTGTTCAGTACGTACGCGCTTGTAAGAGCCTTTAGATCGCATGCGCGCTTTCTTCTTGACATAGTATTTTCCAAGAGGTTTGTCAGCTACAACTTCAGCTGAGCTCTCGATGCCTGTAAGAGTCTCTGGTTCAGGAAAATCTTCCAGAGCCACAGGTATGGCTCCACTTAATCGCATTCTTTCTAGTGCCTTGTTTACATCATCTGGTTTAACGTTAATGCCTCGAGTCGCATCGGCAAGAACCACAACTTCAAAACCCATTTTTCGGGCGTCAAGAACCGAGTTCACTACGCAATAGTCAGTGGCTAGTCCGCCTATGAAGATTCGTTTAATGCTTTGTAACTGCAATTGTTCGCCAAGGTTTGTGCCTTCAAAAACCGAATATGCTTCCTTATCCGGGTTAGTAGCCTTGGAAACCACAATTGTTTCTTTTGGAAGTCTGAGGTCTGGACTGAATGCGGCGCCTTCAGTTTCCTGAACACAATGGGGTGGCCATGGTCCTCCTTGATCAGTGAAGGATACGTGGTTTTGAGGGTGCCAGTCTCTTGACGCGACTATTTTGGCGTTGGCTTTGCTGAAGATTTTCCCGTATTCGTTTAAGGCGGGAATAATAAGGTCGCCTTCTTCCACGGGCAAAGCGCCTCCCGGGAGAAAATCTTTCTGTATATCTGCAATTATAAGGACGTCTTTGCTGTTTATGTTCAAATCTATGTTTTTCTTCAAACAAGTTCACCTTAGGAATTAGATTGCCTTCAAGCCGCTTTTTGATTAGGCTCCAGGCTCATGACTAGAGTATCAGTCAGTTATGGATAAAGTTTTTCCGAAACCAAAAACCCTGTTGCGATAAAGCTGTACTAGCCTTAAATGTTCGAAATTGTTGAGGCATTCAGCTTAATAATAGGCATGTGATTTTTCTAAATCATGAACGCCGAGATAAAGATTGTTAAACCTTTCAAATCCAACGAACTAACACTAGTTGTCGGGTTGCCGGGCATAGCGTACATCGGAAAGCTCTCAGTGGATTATCTTATTCAGCAGTTGAAAGCCGAGTTGGTAGGTGAAGTTTACTCTCGTTACTTTCCACCTTATGTCATAATAAAAGAAGACGGATTACTAGATCTGCTGCGTAATGAATTGCACTTTTACAAAGATGAAGCTGGGCGAGGTATTGTGTTCTTGTCCGGTAACGCACAAGCTTTTTCGCCTGAAGGCCAGTACGAAGTTGCAGAGAAGCTTCTTGATTGGGCGATTGAGAATGGCGTGAAAAGAGTTTGCTCGGTGGCGGCTTTAGTCACAGATAGACAGTTTGATGTTCCAAACGTGTACGTGGCAGCTACGTCCGCCCAATTGCTTGAAGAGGCAAAGACTAGAGGTGCACAGGTGTTGGACCATGGTTTAATCGGCGGCGAAAACGGGTTAGTTATCGGGCTCGCAAAAAAGAAAAACGTTGATGGTTTTTCTTTGCTAGCCGAAACCCATGGTTATCAAGCACCGACAGGGGAATACGTAATTGATCCCCGCGCTGCAAAAGCCGCGTTGATAGTTCTCACCAAGATGTTGGGCTTGAAAGTGGACATGGAGCCTATGGAGAAGCAAGCCATTGAGATGGATGAGGCATTTGCAAAGATGGCTGAAATTGAACGTCGAGTAAGAGAAGAAATGACGCAGTCGGGCAAAAAGCCCAGCTACGTTACTTGAGACGGAAGCCCCATGGAAAACGATATCTGGATGAAACGGATCGGCTCGATAGATTTGCGCGAACCCATAGCGTTGGTTGGTTCCCCTGGCTTGCGGAGCATAGGAAAACTAGTGGTTGATAGTTTAATAGCTCAGACGAAATCCCAGCTGACAGCAGAACTATACTCTAAACACCTGCCGGCTATTCACCAAACTACTCCTTCTTACGCTGCCCACCCTTCCCTACCGGGCATGGGAGGAGTCATCATCGAACGCGGAAGCGTTGATTTGCCCAAGGTTCAGTTTTACGCGTGCCAGAACCCTTCTTTGATTTTTGCGAAGGGGTACCACGCGAATTTTGAAGGACAGTATACGGTCGCGAAGAAAGTTGTTGACTTCCTTGTGGAAGCTGATGTAAAGAAGATGATTGTCGTGGCGGGTTACGGATCCAAAGTGAAGAATATTTGCTGCGCAGCTACCAGCCAAAAAGCCATAGATGAGATGAAAGAGAAATTCGGTATTGGAATTGGCTACAAAGGACCATTTATGGGCTTCTCAGGGCTAGTTTTCGGCTCAGCGAAGGTCAAAGGTATGAAAGCAATCTGCCTTTTCGCCGGAACCGAACCAAAGGAAGATGATTTGGAGTTCCCAGACATGGAAGCCTCTGACCGAGTGGTCGAATTACTCGGCAAAATCTTAAACCTAAACTCCCGTAAATGAGAACACAGTTCCCGCCAAATTTGTCCAATTAGGAAAAGGTGAATATCTTGGTGCCGCCAAAATACCATGTCTACTTGGAGGAAGCACAAGACCCTCAGAAATCCGCGATACGGTTTAACCTTTCAAAGGAAGAACTTGTTAGAATCTTCGTTTTGCCCTACCTGGAGGGAAGGCCATTTTGGTTCTGCGGAAAACTGCTCGAAGCACACAATGTGGAAAAGGTAATCATTTTCTCGTCTTACGAGGATGGAGGAACCTTGGTTCTGCCCAACAGAGAAATGGTCGCGGGTCACCCAAACAAAAAGTTTGCCATGGAGAAAGTCTGCAAGGGCAAAGTTAAAGGGGCCAGTGTCTGTACCGAACTCTTCTTACCAACAAAACAAAAATCCAAAGGGACAACCAAAGAAAAGGAACTGCGTTGAGATTTTCCCAGAAAACTTTAATTGAGCATGAATGTATTGGAAAGGCTGAAGTCGGTTTGGCGTGCGGGATTCCCCAAGCCTGGTATGGGGCAGGCCTGCTAAGTCTGTGGTCGAAAGGCCGCGTGGGTTCAATTCCCACATCCCGCGCCACATTACAGTTCAATTCATTTTTACACCTGCATAGCCCTTTTGCCAGCTTATCGCCAAAAAATTATGCAACACGGTAAGTGAGTTGGGTTTCAAGGAACTCTTAATTCACCGATGTTTGTGATGAACTGAATAAAGGAATATGCTTGCTTGTCTATTGAATTCCTGTTTGTAAAGATGTAGAAGAGCCATTTTCTCGTCAAAATCTGTAGATTGCCAAGGGTTTATTGAAAAACAAAAATACTTCCAATGAATTAATTCTTCATTGGAGTTATTTGGCATGTCGATACTGGATAGAATTGCTTTCTTCCAAAACAGGCTTGATGAAGTTCCAAACCAGCAGCTTGCCAGAGAGCTTGCCAAAAACGAAGACAAAGTAGGTATAGCCGAAATTGCCCAGAACCTTCAGCATAAAAACAAGAGTGTACAAAGTGACTGCCTCAAGGTTCTATATGAAATCGGTTATCTTAAACCTGACCTTATCGCTATTTACGTTTCTGATTTTTTGGGGTTGCTTAAAAGCAAGAACAACCGCATAGTCTGGGGCGCTATGATTGCTCTTGCTACAATTGCAGACAAAAAACCCTTGGAAATCTACGCCAAAATTGACGATGTAATGGCAGCCGTTGACAAAGGTACACTTATTACCGTTGTATGGGGCATAAAGACATTAGCTAAACTTGCAGCTGCAGACAATACCTTCAGGCAAAAAATCTTCCCCATTCTTATCACACAACTGAAAACATGTATCCCGCGTGATTTTCCAATGCACGTCAAAAGCATCCTGCCCGCAATCGACCCCAAAAACAAGAAAGAATTCCTCGGCATTATAGAAGATAGAAGAACAGAAATGACCACCGCCCAACTTGAAAGATTAAAGAGAGTCACAAAAAACATTTAGACCTCAGACTTTCAAAAGAGTGAAACTAATTGAATTTGCAGACGAAATATTGATTTCTCCGATGTTTTCGTAATTTTCGAGTTTTTTATATTGCGTCTATTCTTGACGTGGGTTCATTTGGAAAAAAAGCATTGGTAAACCTACCGCCGGCAGTATCATCACCCAGATGTCTACGTTGTGTCCAAGGAACCAGGCGTACCATGGGCTCCAGCCTCCAACACTGCCAGCGATTATCCAAAGAAGGTAGACTCCGGCAAAGTACAGACCGAGAAGCGTGACTACGGAACCGATCGTGCTAATGTTTAGCTCCCGCCATGAAGAAACATTGAGTGATTTTTTGGTGAAATAACTTGCATAGAGGGCTAGCGTAAGTAAGCCAAAGGCTGTGAATAAGAAACTAAACATATTAAGCGGTTCCATTACGTATGGGATTCCCTTGTACATAACAGCATAAATCCAATTGCATGTGTTATTGAACCAGAAAACCAAAACATATGCGGTCCCGGAGATCAATGCCCATTTAATCGCACCAGTTTTAGGTTTGTTAAGATTTAGCTTTGAATACAGGATTATTAGAACAATTGGGATTAGTAAGCCTTCAAGTAGGCAGGGCAGAAAATTGGCAACTAAATTGCCTGTTAATTGACCGTACTGGTTTGAAAAAGGATTTTCGCCTACCCCCCAAAGAGCTGAAGGAATAAACGTAACGCCATAGTAAAGAGCCTCCAACAACAAGACCAGTTTTACTGCCATAAACGCCTCAAGTTTGCCAATGTTCTTGAAGAAAAAGAATGAGGAAACAGCCACTACCGCTATAAAGCCTGCGGCGCTGCGAAAGCCCAGTCCGACAGAGCCCAAAATCTCGGTAAGCGCAATGTACCATCGCATATTGCTTGAAAAATTTGAAAGACCGCTTATGAATTCGAAAAGGGTAAATACGAACCAAGAAACAGCAACTATGAGCAAGCCAGCTTTAATTGCAAGATTTTCTCTGCGCATGTCTCCCTTTCCCAACACAAAATTATAGTCGGGCTAGCGTTAATAACGTTTTTGCAGAAGCGAAAACAGCAAATCTTTTAAACTCAGCAAAATGAGTTAACCTTTGGGAGCGATATAACGTGGAAGGCCAGAAATTCAACAAATACCTCTTGCCAACTCAACTGTTTGGAGCCCTAATGTTTGCAGTTGTTTGCATAGCGTACATTTTGGGTTTAGGCACCCACCCACACACAGTTCTTCATGGGGAACTAGCTTTTAGAATTGTAATAGGCGTATTTGGCTCCATCTTCTTTGCGGGTTCAATTGTCATGCTAATTGTTGCTCGAGTTACACGATAGTGCAGCTCTGATTCGTTCGACTCTTGCCCTGTTTTTAATTCAGCGTTCCGGAGATTATCCACAAATCCAGTTTTCTAGACTTTCTTATTGAGAATCTTTAATTGTCAAGTAAGCGCTTAAATAACCTATTTTTTTCTACTTTATAATGGTAAAGCTCTTGAGATTCGAGAACGTCATTCTCCCGGATAACATAGGTTTCAAATGCAAAAGCTGCGGACGCTGTTGTAGAGAACAATCCGCCGACGTCACAATTGAGGAAGAAAACCGCATCCAAGACCTAGGGTTCACTAACTTTTTGGAAGCGACCGACTTGACAGAGCCCAGGCTAATCCGAACTGGAAAAAGTGGGGGATGCCTATTTTTAAATGAAAGCAATCAATGCTCAGTACAGGACGTTAAGCCGGTTATTTGTCGGTTGGTTCCCTTCGTAGTCACTGATTGGAATTACGAGAAAAACCTCATTGAAGTAGACTTGCCGGTCGACTGCGATTGCCCTGGCGTCTTCGAAGGCAGCGACCTTCCGACTGAAGAGCTGGGAAAGGCCGCTCAACTCTTTGTCCAAAACCTCCTTGAAGCAAATGCTAATGAAGAAGGCTTACCCACGACAAATGTAAATGTGCTCTCTAAAACTCGCCTGCGCATAATAAGGCTGGCAATCGACGAACTGGTTTAGCCAAAATGGACCTAGTTTTGCATATGTGACCTTACAAAAATAATCAGAGAGAAAGTGCGGTAAGCAGTTTTATTGGAGCTTTTCGTTAAGACTTACGCTTTACATGTACAATTGCCCTTTTCATGTGAAAAACCAACTTCCGTCCTGAACCTTCTCGGAATTAGTTTAGGTCCAAACAAGGGTGATAAGATAGAAAACTGGTCATCGTGGGAAAAACCGTCGTGCTAATTGCCTAATTTTTGTTCAGAAGTAGTTATATCGATACCTACCCTATGTATAATTTGCAGGTTGAGGAGCACGCTTTAACTGCGATGCATTGAGGCACGGAGCGAGTCGATTAAAACAGCGAAAAATCGATTCGCGATCAAGACTTTGCCTCGATGGGCTGGACATGCGATGTTGCATCGAGGCCGTGAGTAGTGTGGTCTAAACGGTGAAAAGCCACGCTGCGATCAAGACATCGCCTCAATGGACCGCGAACATCCTTAAGGCTTAGACTCAACCTGCATTTCTCTTTCCATAATTCTTCTGATTTTAACATAGTCTATTCTGAACAACCCATTATGAATTTCACATCAATGGATCAATTATCTTAGGAATAATGAAATCTGGTTACCAGAAACAATGGTTTGGAGCGGAATGCTTTTAAGAATTTAACCACTGTTAGTTTGCAGTTCCTTAAATGATGTGATATCTGATGTCAGAATCTGTTGAGAAGAAAATACGTAAAGGCCTAGACGAAATCAGACCCCAACTTCAAGCCGACGGAGGAGACGTAGAGTTCGTAGCCTTCGAGAAGGGCACCGTGAAAGTAAGGCTTCAAGGTCACTGCGCGGGTTGCCCAATGTCGACAATGACCCTTAAGCAAGGGATCGAGAACTACCTCAAAAAGAAAATCCCTGAGGTCATGAAGGTCGAAAACGTCCAGTAAACGCAATTGAATAACCAATTTCCTTTCGCAATTTTCATTTTTTGCAGGGATTATCGCATCTTTTTATCCAAGCTCATCCAAAATGATTTGCGTATTCGGCTGTGCAATCGGAAAGGAATGGAATGAAACCGTTTTCTGATGCATTAACCTAATATACCTTGGAATGCAAATAGTATATATAGTCGGATTCTTCAAGAAAGGGAAAATTAAGACATCTTTTTCGAGACGACTCTGACGAACAAGGATATAAGGGGATCACTTGAAACATAAGAAACTGGCAATAAGTGAACATCTTGCGTCTCTCTCAGTACAGTATGGTCTTTTTCCTGCAGAACTCTTTCAGGCGTTAGTAACAGCGAGAGAACACAAGAAAGCCAGATGCCAGACTCTAATCGTTGAGTATCGCGGAAGCGTTGATAAAGAAGCCATATTCCTAGTTAAACAAGATAACAATGTGATAGTGCAGTTCCGAGTCCCTGAGGAGACTCTTAAGGAGAAAAACTTGTCTTTTGATCATTGGATGGACAGCGATAAAATCCAAAAGCAAATTTCAAAACAAAATCCGACGGAACCTATCTCCACACCCATCAGCAAACTGCGTCATGGCATGAAACGAGTAAACTTAGATGCAAAAGTGCTGCAAGTTGAAGAGCCACGAATGGTGCATACTCAATTTGGGAGCAACGCTCTTTTAGCCAACGCAATAATAGAAGATGAAACTGGCAAAGTGAAACTGTGTCTTTGGGATCAGCAGGTTCATTCCGTTCATCCCGGCGATTCAATTCAAATATGCAACGCGTCAGTCTCAACCTTTAAGGGAGAAAAACAGTTGAGACTTGGAAAGGCTGGCGAATTAGCCGTAGTCCAACACAGTAATCATTCAGAAGCAAAATCAATAATGCAAAGCCCAAGTAAAAAAACAATCTGCGCCTAACCCTTTTCTAAGCTCCCCTGTTCGAGCTAGTCGATTTCGTGAGTTTAAAGACCCCAATTTCTGCAAACAAGCTCGGCAGGAATCTAATCGTCTTGTTCTTAGCAAAGTACGATGATTGACCTACTCGGATTTTTATTTTCTTGCAATAATCGAGGAAGTCGGCGATGCTCAAGAAATTCAGGTTAGGCGTATCGTACCACTGGTAAGGTAACGAGCGCGTCACTGGAACTCTACCTCTGAAGAAAATCTGAAATCGGTCAGTGATATAGCAGAAATTGGGAATTCCCACGATTACCTGACCGCCTACCCGCAGGGCTTCTCTGATAGCAAAGTCTGGTTTTTTGACCTGCTGCAAAGTTTGGTTCAAGATTACATAATCGAAGCTTCTGTCCCCGTACTCCGTTAACCCTGTGTCAATGTCTTGTTGAAATACACTTAGTCCTGCTGAAACGCATTTGTGTATGGCTTGCTCACTGAGTTCTATTCCTTGAGCTCGTACCTTCTTTTCTGTTACTAGACGTAAAAGGAGTTCGCCATCCCCGCAACCTAAGTCGAGGACTGTTGAGCCACGAATGACCCAGCTGGAAATCGTTTCCTCCTCAATTTTATCTATGGATTGTGTCATGAGTTCTAAACACCAGTTCCGTTTCCGTTGGAAACCGTTTTAAGGAAATCTCGGATAAGTCGTGTTTCCTGCTCAGTCTCAAGTAGGAATGCGTCATGTCCGTAGGTGCTGTTCATTTCACAGTAACTTGCGTCCACCCCGGCGAGTTTGCATGCTTTGACGATTTCCAAGGCTTGGTACGTCGGGTAGAGCCAATCGGATTTGAAAGAGACAACGAAAACTTTGGCTTTGAGGCCTCCGAAGACGTCACTAATTCTGTAGCCATTTAGGATGTTGAAAAGGTCTACCGCCTTAGTTATGTATAGGTAGCTGTTTGCGTCAAACCGTTTTACGAAGTTGTCTCCCCTATAGCGGAGGTAGCCTTCCACCTCGAAGTCTGCACTAAATTTGGCCTGGTTTTTTTCTGTTCTGGTGCGCCTTCCAAATTTTTCGGTCATTGAGGCGTCGCTCATGTAGGTAATGTGGCCAATCATTCTGGCTACTGCTAGACCTTTATCAGGCGCCCCGTCGCTGTAGTAGTTACCGTTTTTCCAGTTAGGATCAGCCATCACAGCTTGTCTTCCAACCTCGTTGAAGGCAATTTGTTGGGGTGTATGCTTCATTGTTGTGGCGATTGGGATTGCAGCCTTAATTTTGTCGGGATACGAAATCAGCCACTGCAGGACTTGCATGCCTCCCATTGAGCCGCCGACAACCGCAAACAGCTTGCTAATTTCTAAATGTTCGATGAGATGTTTTTGAGCTTGGACCATGTCGCCGATTGTAATTAACGGAAAATCTGTGCCGTATGGCTTCCGGGTATCCGGATTAATTGAAGATGGGCCGGTCGAGCCTCTGCAGCCTCCAAGGACATTGCTGCATATTACAAAATACTTGTCTGTATTGATTCCTTTTCCAGGTCCAATCAGATTATCCCACCAGCCTATTGTTTCCTCATCTTTGCCTAAGCCCGCAGCATGGGCGTCGCCGCTTAGTGCATGAAGAATAAGAATCGCGTTTGATTTTTGCTCATTTAGCGCTCCGTAAGTCTCGTACTCAAGAGTCACGGGTCCCAGTTTTTCTCCGGATTCAAGAATCAGTTCATCCGGTGGATTTGCGAAAGTGAAGCGCATTTTCTCCACATTTCTTAGAGTATTCGAATTGGTTCCGATATTTCTGGCCTCCATGGAAACAGGAGAGTATTGCTACGCTGTTGCTGCGTTGAGCGCTTGGTCTATGTCTTCTATGATGTCTTGGGGATCTTCGATGCCTATGGAGAGACGTATGTAGTCTTCTGTGACTCCAGTTGCCGCTTGTTCTTGGTCCGTTAGCTGTTGATGTGTTGTTGACGCTGGATGGATTACGAGGCTTTTGGTGTCGCCGATATTTGCCAAGTGTGAGAGTAGGTTGACGCTCTCAATGAATTTCTTACCCGATTTCAGCCCGCCCTCTATGCCAAATCCCACTAAGCCGCCGTAACCCCGTTTGAGATATTTTGCAGCTACTTTGTGATTTGGATTTTCTGTTAATCCTGGATAGTTCACCCAGTTAACTGCCTTGTGATTCCTAAGGAAGGTGGCGACTTTGAGTGCGTTTGAAGAGTGCTTTTCTTGTCTTAGGCACAGTGTTTCGAGTCCCTGGATGAAAAGCCAAGAGTTGAACGGGCTCACTGCTGGGCCTAGGTCACGGAGCAGTTGGACTCGTACTTTGAAAACGAAAGCCACATTTCCTAAGTCAGGGAAATTTCCGAATGTATCCCAATATCTAATCCCGTGGTAACTTGGATCGGGATCCGTAAATTCTGGAAATTTTCCGTTACTCCAGTTGAATTTGCCACTATCAATTATAACTCCGCCTAGGCTAGTGCCGTGTCCGCCGATGTATTTTGTCGCAGACGCCACGATGATGTCGGCGCCGTAGTCAATAGGCCGAACTAGACCAACACCTACCGTGTTGTCCACTACCAAAGGAATTTCAGCTTCGTGCGCAATTTGCGACAGCACTTCAAAATCAGGAACGTTGAGTTTGGGGTTGCCGATTGTTTCTGCGAAAATTGCACGCGTTCTTGACGTTATTGCTTTCTTGAATTCGTTTGGATTGGATGATTCAACGAATACTGTTTTTCTGCCCAGTTTTGGAAAGGTGTAGTGTAGCAGTTGATAGGTTCCGCCGTATAGGTTGTTTGCCGCTACAATTTCGTCGCCGACCTGAGTAATTGACAACAATGCAAGTGCTTCTGCGGCTTGGCCTGATGCCACAGCTAATGCGCCTGTGCCGCCTTCTATGCTAGCAATTCGCTTTTCAAAAATATCTGTAGTTGGGTTCATCAGCCGAGTGTATATATTTCCTAATTTTTTGAGAGCGAAAAGGTTCGCGGCGTGTTCCGTGCTCTTGAAGACGTATGATGATGTTTGGTAAATTGGAACTGCTCTTGAGCCAGTTGTGGGTTCTGGTGTTTCTTGTCCAACGTGGATGGCAAGGGTGTCCAATCTTCTTCTTTCTGTCAACTTTTTAGTCTCCTTTTTCGATGAGGATGAGATTTTTGTTATTAACAACATCTAATAACGGCGTTATATGCCTTTTTGCTCATTTTATTCCAAAAAGAATATAAAACGTTAAGCTTCAACGAATTACAATGTTTCCCACAATAGAAGACATCGCCAAGAAGCGCCGGCAATTAGGTCTAAAACAAACCGAACTCGCCAAACTCGCAGGCGTGAGCCAGTCTCTAATTGCAAAACTTGAAACTGGAAGAATTGAATCCTCCTACACCAAAGTAAAAATGATCTTCGACGTCCTTGACCGTCTGGAAGCAAAGACAATAATTCAAGAACAAAAGGTAGTGCCGAATAAAATAATCAGCATACAAAATAATGAACCAGTTTCAAAAGTGGTTAAATTGATGAAAGATTACGGATACTCTCAAATTCCAGTTTTCAACGGAAAACGGTCTGTGGGTAGCGTTTCAGAAAAAACCATTTTGCGGCAAATTCTTGAGGGCAAGGACTTGGATCAGATTTCAAAGCTGCAAACTGAAAGCATTATGGAGGAAGCGTTTCCACAGGTTAGCGATGATGCTCCACTGTCGCTGATTTCGAGTCTTCTGCAGACCTATTCTGCCGTGTTGGTAGCAAAGAAGGGGAACGTTGCTGGAATAATTACCAAAGCTGATTTGCTCAGAATGTTATAAGGAGGCTGAACAAATTCAGTTTTGGAAAAACAGTTTATAAGTATAAGTGTGTTATAATCTGTGAATTAGAATGAGCGCCCGATGCGAAACTATAGGAAGATACGTGCTCCCGGTTTTTAGATCCCTCGTGGCCAAAGAACTCATAACTGCGCATCACTTGACGCAGATTGAGGCAGCGCAGAAGCTTGGAACAACCCAAGCAGCAATAAGCCAATACGTAAACTCGAAGAGAGCTCTAAAAGGAACGGAGAAATTCGGCGATGTTTTGCCTCAACTTCGCGCTGTAGCCATTGAAACTGCTAACCGTCTTGCCAGAAATGACGCTCGCCCGGAAGAAGTGGGGATTGATTTCTGCAAACTCTGCCCATCTTTTTGCAGAGTGAAATCAAACCAGTCACGGGAAGACTACGTCATATAGTATTTTCTCAGACTGTTGTGTCTTTGCTTTTGAGACAGCAAGAGATTTATAACCCTCCGCGAATTATAACAATGTTATAATTTGACAGGTGAATAGATGGCAAGAATTCAAAATAACATCTTGGAAACAATCGGAAAGACCCCTCTGGTGCGTTTAAACCGTCTAACGGGGAATTCAAAAGCCACAGTTGTCGTAAAACTAGAATCACGCAATCCAGGAGGAAGCGTCAAAGACCGCATTTGCCTTAGCATGATTTCTGAGGCAGAAAAACAAGGCATCGTAAAAGCGGGTACCGTGATAATCGAACCAACAAGCGGAAACACTGGCATAGGCTTAGCCATGGTCGCAGCCGTAAAAGGTTACAGAATAATCTTAACTATGCCTGAGACAATGAGCGTTGAAAGGCGCACTCTTCTTAGGGCTTACGGGGCAGAACTAGTTTTGACCCCAGGTTCTGAAGGTATGGGCGGCGCCATAAAGAAAGCCGAAGATCTGGCGGCACAGACTCCAAATTCTTTCGTCCCACAACAATTCAAAAACTTGGCGAACCCGAAAATTCACAGAGAAACCACAGGACCGGAAATTTGGGAAGACACCAAAGGCAAAGTAGACGTTGTTGTTGCAGGAGTTGGCACTGGAGGAACTGTAACAGGTATTGCCCAATACATTAAACCGCTAAAGCCAGAGATAAAAATAGTGGCAGTAGAGCCAGCATACTCGCCCGTTCTGAGTGGAGGCAAAAAGGGACCTCACAAGATTCAAGGAATCGGGGCGGGCTTTGTTCCAGACGTACTAAAACTCGACCTCGTCGACGAAATAATAAAGGTGAAAGACGAAGACGCTTTCCAAACCGCGAGGTTGCTCGCGAGAAAAGAAGGCATACTTTCTGGAATCTCTTCTGGAGCAGCCGTCTATGCAGGTTTGGAAATTGCCAAGAGACCTGAAAACGCAGGCAAACTAGTCGTAGTTGTTCTTCCAGACACTGGCGAACGTTACCTCAGTACGATTCTGTTTCAGGAACCAACGGAGACTTCTCCGCCATCCCTTTAGTCTCACGGGAAGCGGAAGGTTTAACTCAACTCTTTTTTCCTTTTTGGTTCACGTGTGATTTAGTATGAAAGCTTTGGGGCTTTTGTCAGGCGGCTTAGACAGCATGCTAGCCGCAAAACTTTTGTTGGAGACTGGGTTAGAAGTTGAAGCTTTAACTTTTATCACGCCCTTCTGCCAATGCGGAAAAGCTGCGGAAGAAGCAGCTAAAACGCTAGACATTTCGCTGAAAATTGTAAGCACGGGCACGGACTACCTGCGCATGGTTCGGAACCCGAAGTTTGGCTACGGCAAAAACATGAACCCATGCGTGGACTGTCGAATTTTCATGTTGAAGAAGGCGAAAAAATTCGCGAAGGTTATTGGAGCAAAATTCATATTCACAGGTGAAGTTCTTGGTCAGCGGCCCATGTCTCAGCAACGACCACAACTTGACCTAATAGATAGGGAAGCTGGTTTAGAAGGAAAACTGCTTCGACCCCTATCCGCGAAGCTTCTTTCAAAAACTGAAGCCGAAGAAAAAGGTTACGTCATGGAAAAAGCCCTTCGAGACTTCCACGGTAGATCACGAAAGCCACAGATTGAGCTCACACGGGAATTCAACATTACAGATTATGCTTGTGCTGCAGGCGGCTGCTTGCTGACGGAACATGAATTCGCCAAGAAGCTCCGAGATTTATTCAAACATAAGAAACACATTAAACGAAACGACGTTGACCTCCTCAGGGTGGGCAGACACTTCAGGCTAGGCGAAAACAAGATAATAGTGGGCAGAAACCAAGCTGAAAATGACGTTTTACTACATGAAAAGAGTAAGACTGACTACTGCTTTGAGGTGCCTGACTTCGGCAGTCCAACGACGCTTTTGCAAGGACCCAAAACTAAGGCAGCAATCGCCATGGCAGCAGAGTTGACTGCCTTTCACTCGGATCGGAAAACTGGGAAGGTTCAGGTAAACTTCGGTAAGGAAAAACTGAACAGGAAAGTAATGATTTCTGTTCCGCTCCGAGATGAGGTGGATGAGTTACGGATTTAGCGCAGGCACAGCACAAAGAACGAAATGGAAAATGCATAGGAGGTTTACTGACTTTTGTGGCCGCTGAGTTCAGCCAGAATCTTCTTGGCGCGGTCTACTCGAATCTTACGTTCTTTGACCATCTGCTCGGCAACCAAGTCAATAGTCTTGTTTGTAGCGCCTGCCTGAATGGCAATGTTTCTGGCGTGTAGCCTCATGTGACCTCGCTGGATTCCTTCACTGGCTAATGCCCTCAGCGCCCCTAGATTCTGGGCCAAGCCAACTGCGGCGAGGACTTCGCCGAACTCGTTCGCAGATTTTACATTTAGGAGTTTCATCGCAACTCTGGCAGTTGGATGTGTTTTTACGGCGCCGCCAATCAGACCGACCGCCATTGGCAACTCGATTGAGCCGACAAGCCCGCCGTTTTCGCTTTTCTCCCACTGAGATAAGGTGGTGTAAGCTCCATTTCGCGCCGCGTAGGCATGTCCGCCTGCTTCAATGGCACGGTGGTCATTTCCTGTGGCGACAACCACGGCGATTATACCGTTCATTGCACCTTTGTTATGGGTGGCCCCTCGATATGGATCTGCTGCGGCGAAGGCTGACGCGTTTACAATGCCATCGACTACGTCTTCTCCCCCCACGGATTCTTTTGATACCGCACACCATGCACGTGCTAATCGCTTAGCGGCGAGGTTTGTTATTATTCTCAGCAAAACGTGCCCTCCAGTCAGAGCTTCAATCATAGGTGCCACGGCTTCCGCCATCGTGTTGACTGCGTTTGCTCCCATGGCATCACGGCAGTCAACGTGCATTTCTACTATGAGCATTTCGCCCTGTTTTGTCTGGATAACTTTTGCCTCCAAGTCTTTGGCTCCTCCGCCGAAGCTAATCAAGATCGGGTCTTGGTCGTTGGCTTTCTTGAGAAGTTCCCCTTTTGCACCCAGCACGCGTTGTCTCGCGGCAAAGGGATCTCTTATTCCTACGACTTGAATTTGCCCAATCATCATAGGCGTTGTGCTGCTTGTGTGGAAGCCTCCGCTGTCCCGAACCATTTTTGCTGCATAGCTCGCAGCTGCAACAACCGAGGGCTCCTCGATTGCCATCGGAATAAGGTAGTCTTTGCCGTTTATTTGGAAGTTTACACCGATGCCAAGTGGCAGGGGAAAGGCGCCGACGACGTTTTCTATCATATGATCAGCAACGTCCATGGGTAAAGCGCCCGTGTTCGACAGAACTGCCGCTTCCTCTTCAGTTAAGTCAGCAAATTCCTTTACTTTTGATAGGCGTTCTTTTGGTGTGAGTTTGTAGAATCCTGAAATTGCTGAGGATTTAGTCATGCAGTTCTACCAGACTTTTATCATATTCCGTGTGTGCTTTTAAGTCTTAACTTTAACCCGAGCTTCAGAAAGTTATGAGAATGTTGCTTGGTAGCTTTTGCAGGGCATGGCAATCGCAGGGATGTTCAGGCGTCGCTTGATTTCCTTCGCTAAAGTTTCCCCGTGTCCACCGCCATGGTTGTCCGTGATTACCCTTTTAGGGTGAGCTTGACGCACATACTCGATTAGTCCGTCGAAGTCGGAGTGATCGCTCAGCGCGATCATGTGTTCTTTTTCTCCTATGCATCTACAAGGCTTTCGGAATTCCCAGCCACTGACACAGATTCGTTCGCTTGCTAAACCAACGCTGCCGCGGCTGTTCATGTGGTAGAAAGCCACGCATGGAAGATTTTCCTCCAGCAATATCTTAGCTTCTTTCTGCGAAGACAGAGTTAAACAACCAAGACGCATACCATGACGTTCGCAAACCTTTGAAACCTCATAGACCTTCTCGGGCATGACATAGGGCACTGAAACGTCTGAATCGTGGAGAATCTGCATTACTTCTTGTAGTTTGCCATGATAGCCAAAAACGTAGACTACGCCGCTTTTAAGCCGCTGCTCAACCATATGAACCAAGAGTTTACGAACGTCGACGTCAAAAGAGCGTCTGCACATAGGGCTGCCATATGTAGATTCTACTACGAGGGTGTCGCAGTCGATAACTGGGGAAGTCCCGTCGAGCTTGAAGTCTCCAGTCCAAGCCACGCGTTCACCCTCTTCGGATTCTACGAGGACCTGGGCAGCGCCCAAAATGTGTTCTGCCTTGAAAAATGTTACTTTTTCGCCATCGAACCTCAATGGCTTTCCATACTCCAAAGTTTCAATGTCATCGATTCTCGATCCGAGTGTACCTTCGAGCACGTCGATTAAGTCTCGGGTCGCTTTGGTCATGAGAACTTTTTGGCATTCTCTTAAACTCCACCGTAAGCCTCCCATGTGATCTGCATGCGCATGTGTAACTATCCTTAGGGGCCTGTTCTCGTGGTAGGCGTCGCAGGCAACTGATTTGCCTAGCAGGACTGCTCCACGTTCTGTCACGGAGGCTTTCTCAATCAAACGTTCACGCTCAAGGTTCGCGAGTTCTAGGAGCAAACCAATCGATAAGTTGCTGTGGGGCTTCAGATTTGATGGTGACTCTTATTGGTCCAAGCGGAGATTCCGCCTCTGCCTCAGAGAAGGAGACGTGACCCGCGAACGCGGCCTGCTTGTTCAGGTAAATCGTAAGTGTATTATCTCGTAACCCACGGTAGAGGGCTTTTCTGGAAGCGTCGCGGATGTGATCTCTGCGTAGCACGTTTCGAAGTGTGCTGAGCGGTTCCTGTCCTTTGATGTTTGCTATTAAAACGTTGCCTTTCTGAGTGGGGTTAATATCTATGGTTATGTCGCCGAATAGGTTCCAAACGGCTTTTCTGACGTTCTCTTCAGATTCGGTTGGGTTAACATCTACTTCTATTTGGACTGTTGTTTGACTCATTTCCCTTCTACCATCTGCAAGATTTCTGCTACTCGGACATTTAGAGCTTCTTTGGTGCCGTCGTTGATTATAACATGTTCGGCTAGCGCGATAGCATTTCCTATTCCTACGCTCAGCTCCCGCATATCCCGTTCGTGGAAAACTTCCCAAGTTTTAGGATCGTCGCTTCTGCCGCGGGTTGAGAGACGTGTAAACCTTGTTTGAGGCGAGGAATGCACGGTTACTAGAACAAAGTTGGACAAACGTTTTTTGAACACGTTTGCTTCAATGAAGCTTCGCAAACCATCGACGATTATTCTCTGGCTGGTTTTTTGCGTAATTTTTGGGATGCATTTTTCGGCAACCACTGCATCCCCGCCTATTTTTCTGAGTTCCAGCATGACTTTGCCTACGTTTGAGGGGATGGGTTCCAGCCCTCGTTTTGCGGTTTCCTCGCGTATAACGTCACCCATAGTTACAACGTCGTAGCCTAATTCTCGGGAAGCTTCAACGACCAGTGATTTCCCTGAGCCAGGCATGCCGGTTAGTCCGATGATTATTTTTCCAACGTTCAACGTGCCCACCTTTATTCACGCTCTATTGTAGGAGCGCCTTCACGATTTAAAAGCGTTTGCAGCTTTTGGATAATGAAGGCAAACGGCATTTAAGTTCAGCGTTGATCGGTCGATATACTACCTCCTGAAAGAGGTAAGAGGTGGATAGATCACTTTCTCGTTTTGGGTCACCTCGTGATGTCGATAAAGCATTTATGCATGGTGATCTAAAGGGATTGTTTGAGGATACCGTAAATGTCCCAGTTCGTTAGAGGTTTCTTAGCTTTTGAAATAGGAGACCTCGCAGTCAGGAAGAGATTGACTGAAATGCAGAAGCTTGCCCTGCAAACGGGCGCGGATCTTAAGCTTGTTGAGCCTGAAAATATCCACATGACGATCCGCTTCCTGGGCGACCTCACATTGAGCATGGCTGACAAGATTCATATTGAGATGCAAAAAACCCAGTTCAAGCCTTTTCCTGTGCAGTTTATGGGGTTAGGCGTTTTTCCAAGCTTAAGTTATCCTCGAGTTCTCTGGGCTGGAATAGCTCAGGGAGCAGAGCAGCTTCAAAACATTTTTAACCAGATTGAACCTCGGCTACTGAATTTGGGTTTTGCTCCCGAACGCAACGGCTTCAGCCCTCATCTCACAATCGCTCGTGTGCGTTCAGCAAGAAACAAGCCGCAACTTGCAGATTTTGTCACCAATAATGCGAAATGCGATTTCGGGTCAGTTGAGGCAGATTGCCTTCGGCTTAAGCGCAGTGAGTTAACTCCTAAGGGACCTATCTACACGACTTTGAAGGAGTATTGTCCAAAGTAGACAACGGAAGGAAGCGTCATGAACAAAGAAATCGTAAAGGTCATTCGTGTAGTTTTGGAGAAAATTACTCCAACGCCAGCAGATAGAACGAAAATTGAAAAGATAGCCAGTAACCTGGAGCTTGAAGTTTCAGCTGTCTGTGAGGAATTGGGCGTAGACGCTGTGGTTCGCGTTGAAGGCTCTCTGGCCAAGGACACATGGCTCAGAGAAGACCCCGATGTTGACGTTTTCATGCGTTTGCCCGTGTCGATACCAAGGAAGACGTTGGGGGAGTGGGCGCTGAAGATTGCTCGGAAAGCGACGGAGGGTTCAAAGCAGACTGAGCGGTTCGCAGACCACCCTTACTTAGAGGCGTTTGTTGACGATGTTCGAGTTAACATTGTTCCATGCTACGACGTTAAACCTGGCGAGTGGTTAAGCGCAACTGACAGAACCCCCTTCCATACAGACTACATTAATGCACATCTCGGAAAGAATTTGCGATCAGAGGTTCGTCTCTTGAAACGGTTCATGAAGGGCATAAATGTTTACGGGGCAGAAATAAAAGTTGGCGGGTTCAGCGGTTATTTATGCGAGCTATTGGTGCTATACTACGGGTCGTTCAACAAGGTTCTTGAGACTTTCGCGCAACATGTGCCACAACGGGTCGTCGATGTCGAGGGTTACTATAATAAACGGCTAGGGGATTTGGAACTTCTTTTCCCTGAACCCCTCATAGTGGTGGACCCTGTTGATAAAGCAAGGAACGTAGCTTCGGCTGTCCAAGCCCAGAAGCTTCACACGTTTGCTGCTGCGAGTTGGGCTTTCTTGAAAGAGCCTACTACTGACCTGTTTTATCCCTTGCTGACTCATCCGCTTAGCATAGAAGATTTGCGTGAGACGTTAAGATCTAGGGGATCCTCAGTGGTTTTTCTGACTTTAGGCAAGATCGACGCTGTGCCTGATGTTCTCTGGGGTCAGCTGTATCGTACCCAAAAAGCACTGAGAAAGCAGTTTGAACTTGCCGATTTCAATGTTCTGCGAAATGCAATTTGGAGTGAAGGCAACTCCGAAGTGACTGTCTTCGTTTTTGAGCTAGAACGGCAGCACCTGTCTGGTGTCAGAAACCATTTGGGTCCGCCACTGGAGTTTGGGAAGGAATGTGAAAGTTTCCTTGATAAGTATTTGGATAGTGCTGATGTTGTGGCTGGACCTTTTATTCAAGATGGACGATGGATGGTTGAGTTGCGTAGAAGGTTTACGGATGCTGCCGAATTCTTAAGGGCAAAGGTTGGTTCAGGCGGTAGGGAAGTCGGAGTTGCAGGTCTCATCGCGAAAGAGATTCGAAAGGATTTTCTGGTGTTGGTAGGCGAAGACATAACAGAACATTACATCTACAATGCAGGGTTTGCGGCGTTCTTGACTGGTTTTCTTTCAGGAAAGCCTTTCTGGCTTGAAACAGAATGCAGGCACAAAGATTAAGGCACTGCGTTTGCCGCCTTGCGTAAAATCAGCATGTTTACTAAGATGCCACCTATCGTCCCGCCTACTAGGCCTCCCACCGCGTGTAATGCTGCCCAACCTGCTACACCTCCCACGACCGCTAGTGCTGGACCAGTCATGAAGAAGACGCCGATTATTGAACCGGCGACAGCAGCCGAAAGCACAGAAACCAAGATTGCAGTTGCCATTGTGGTTTTTGTGTTTTTGAAGGATCTTGAATACCCAGCCATCTTTGAAGATACGTCGAATACTACAGTTGCGGCTGTAAAACCCAGAAAGATGACAGCTTGAGGGTTTATTACAAAATTTATCGCTGTTGCTATGAGTCCGATGGCTGTTAATGCACCCAGTTTGCGTATCCACCACGCTGAGATGGTTAGAACTGTGAAGCCTATGAGATCGCATAGGATGGGCAAGCCGGTTAGACTGAAGGCCATGGGCGAGAAGATTGAGTTTAAGACTCCCCAAAGCGCTGCCCCTAAAGCTATGGCGGCTACTTCGCGGGTTTTTAGATAAGCCATCTTTTACACACAAGCATTTTATGCAGAGGAGTTTCAGATACAACATTACGTTATCAGTTAACCTAAAAAGATTTAGGCAACAAATCTGAGAAACGATAATCAAAGCGACTGTCCTGAATCACTAGCCCCAAAGGAGATTTTCAATGCTAACCTGATTTTACAAAAACTTCTACTTCAACTGGGGAGCCAGGAAGCCCCGTGAAGTCGGACAAGTCGCCTTTCCACTTTGGGTTCGAGTTCGCAATAAAACCCACCGTCTGCGCGATTCCCCGCCAAAGAAGTGCTTTATCATAGTCTCTTGCGTCCTGAGGCATGAACTGGAAAATTGACTTACTCGCAACAACTACCAGCTTCTTTTTCATTCTGGAAATCGCCACGTTTATCCGGTTTAGGTTAAGCAGAAAATCACTTTCTCCACGAACATAGTCGGGATCGCTCACGGTGGAAGATATTATTATAAAGTCTGCTTCGCCGCCTTGGAAACGCTCCACGGTGTCCACGCGAACTTTTCCAAAGCCGTTCGACAGCAAATTCTTAATTAGTCCTCTCTGGGCGTTGTGAGGTGTAACTACACCCACATTTTCTGTTGTGGCATTTCGCACCAAGGCATCTATGATTTTGGCTTCCACCGCGTTTGACTGGAAACTCTCGTTTTCGCCATGCACAATCAACACAAACACGTTCTCGGGTTTCAATGCGACGCTCAAACCTTCTGTCTGGGGTTTTCCAGCAGGCAATGTTTGCTTCTGGTCGGAACGAAAATCGATTCCGTCTTTGAGATAGACCCATTCTCTCAAGAATCCAGCGATTACTTCGTGGCATCGGTGGCTTTCGCTGAGTCTCTCGGCAGTTATGTCTGCTTTGTGCTTGCACTTTACATGTTCCATGCCGAGATCTTCTTGGCGCAGTAGCCTCAGAAAGTCTTGTGCTGAAAGGAACGAAGCCATCTCTTCGATGGTACGCCGGTCTTCTCTTTCCCAGTTGTGTGATTGAATCGGTGGGAGCTGCCGATGGTCACCTGCGACGAGAAACTGGGCATTTTTGCTAATGAAGGCTCCTGAGAGAATCAGTTCAGGGAGCCGCATCATACTTGCTTCATCCACCACTAGCAGGTCAAAGAAGCCTTCGCCCCAGGGTGGTTCGCCTTCCCCGATCTTTTTCATGAGTCCATACATACCTGGTGGGGTAGAGCATAAGATCAGAGGCCATGCATCCGCAGAGTTGGATACGAGTTTCTCCTGGTTTGCCAAGGATTCTTTCAGCTCGATCACAGCGTCTTTGTCTTCGTTGTAGTTTAGGTATCTGATGCCCTTGATGGGCGCAGCGGAAGATGAGTTGTTGCTTAGGACCCTGTAGATTCGAAGATTTGCCAGGTCTCCTTTGCTTTGTTTGCAGTAGGCGACCCATGACTCAGCTAGTTTGCTTACAAATTCTTGAATTGCCTTGTGAGTTGGAGCGACCATCAAAACGCGACATCTGGATGACTGGTGAGCTGCTGCATGTGCCAGGACCGCTAATTGCAGGGATTCAGTTTTGCCGGTCCCCGGAGGACCTTGGAGCAAGACGATGGGGTCTTTGCTGAAAACGCGTTCAATGAAGTCCTTCTGTTCAGGTTTGGGTGGAAATGGTCTATTTTCAACCCAGCTTAGAAATGGTTTTGCAGGAGCCCTTGGCAGCGCAATGTGTGTTGAGGGCTTATTCTTGCCCGTTATGAAGCCCTCTAGTAAACAGTACAATGTGTTTGTGCTGGTGTAGTCTAAGCATTTGGCGGCTCTATCAGAGATTACGTCATCTGCCAGTTCATCCAGAATGTAGGTTCGTCCTGCCTCGAAAAGCTGCAGGTACTTGTTGTTCGCTTTATTTGGGTCGTCTGTAGGAAGGTTGTGCCAGGGGCTGTACTTTCTGTTTTTTCCACTTGGCCAGCTTATGACTTTAACGGTTAGCTCCATTTTGCGTAGGTCAACGTTGTCAACGATTACGCGGGCGGACTTTTCAATCTCTGACGGGGACCGCTCTTGGTTTTCTTCGAACAGACCTTGCTCGTTCCGTTTGACCTCGGTTATTAGCATCCAGTCACCCGAACTGGAGCCGTCGGACCCCTTGAGTCTACATGCGTTGGCTATGCAATCTGCGTTTGGCAAACCGATGCCCTCGAAGGTTAAGCGTCCTCTTACTATGAACTCTTGCTCTGTCTTCTCTGTACCAGTACACTCGAAGATTACGGATCTGCCAGAAGCTACTCTTTGATATGGAAGCAGTGCGTAGTGTTGGTATAGTTCTTGGCGTTTTGCAAAATACTCCAGGTCGAGGAATTCTCTGCAGCTTCTTTCCAGCGATGCAGGTCCTAGCGTGAACTCTGCGATTTTGGGGACAGCTATGGGTTTCTTGCCCAAGCGCCTGTTCCGTATTGTCAGCGAGCGTTCTACATGTTCAAGAGCTTGGCAGAGTTTCGTTCCGACTAGAGTTAATTCTTCGTCACTGATGCGTCTTGTTCTCTGCGGGTAATCACACCACATGCGCTTTTCAAGAAGCACCCTAGCGTAGCCTTTTTCCTGGTTGTTATCTATGCGTCCTTTCGCCGCCCACATGTATTCAATGGGGATTTGGTTCCCGAATCGAGCACGGGCAGGATAATGACCCTCTTTGCGCCTCTTATCATCGTATCCGATAATGAAAGAAATTGATCCGTCTTGGTTCCTGCAATATGGCAAGGTGTAGTTGAAGAGTCCGTCGCGGAAAACCGCCCGCAGATCCACCAGCGATCCATCACGACGTTTGGCTGCCCATTGATTCCAGTCAAAGTAGCCGCTTTGGTCGAGGACGGGAAGCAGTCCGGTGCTGTGGTACCCGACAGCTTTTCTAAGCATGATTTCGTTTTGAACTATAGAAAACATGGGTTGGTCGATTGCTTGCCTGAGACCCAAGAGGTCTCTTACTGCGCGGGCACTCATTAAAGAGGGCTGTCTGCGAACCGCTTCCATGAGCATATCGCGTTCGTGTTGGGTATAGAAGTAGAGGTGGATGGGGGCTTCGTCCGGGCTTCCTACTTCGATAGCAATTTGCTTAATCGCCTTGGTTAATTCGTCGAAGAAAGCCTCAAGCATTTTCCGTTCTTCTTCCGCACATTCTTCTCGAGTATCTGGAAGAAAGCCAACTATTCTAGATACGCTAATTGGTTCTCCAGGGTATCTTGTGCAGCTGGTTCTGGCGCTGACCATCGAGAGGATATCAAGCATATAGTCCCATTCGACGTGGAAGTAAACGCGGATCATACCGTCGGGCCTGAACGAAAGTGCCATGTCTGCGCCTTCCAAGCCACTGTCTTCTGGTAAACCTCCGTATCCAGTACCCGTTAACCAAGGCATTACTCGGGTTTTGTTTACGAAGGGGCTGTTAGGTCTTATCCCGTTAAGCATGAACTGAGCGCGTTGAATTATCCGGTCAAGTTTAGGTCCGATGACAAGATCAGTAGATAGCGCTTTGACCTTTTCTGGATCTCTGGCGGGGATTTCTTTGAAATGATAGGGACGCTGGGAGTTCGTGTCTGGCACTAACTTCAGGCGGGCGAGATCTTCCAGCCGCTTGATACCGTGCTTTCTTAGCGCTTGTTGTTCACCGCGGCTGAGGTTAAGGAGCGCTATGCTTTCTTTTTCTACGGCGCAAACAATGCAGCATTCGTTAAATCCGCAGTTGTCGCATCTCCAGCTGAGTTGATATTCAACATCTGGTAGTGGAGTGTTATGAATTCTGTAGAGCTCGCCCTCTTTGCTCAGGAGTCGTTCTACGTCTTGGATTATCGGTCCAAGTCTAAATTTTGGAAGACTTTCTGGGTCTAGCTTCTGCAAGTCTGATTCCTTGTTGATTACTCCGCCTTCTAGGTCGATGCTTTTTGAAATGTTTGTTAATCCTTTTGAAAGTAGCAGCGCGTAAATCGCGACTTGGATTCGATGAGCTGTTTGTTCCTTCCATGACGCTTTGATTTCGAAAATCCGAATTTTCACTTTCCCGCTCGTGAAAGGCCAGATTGCGATTAGGTCTGCACGGCCCTTGATATTCCAGACTCCCACTTTTCCCTTCATGGGTACTTGGTAGAGCAATATGGGTTTATCGTTTGGGTCACATGGGATTGAAAGCTGGGTTTCAATAACTTGCTGTATATCTTCCAGAGATTTTTGCGATGCTTTCTCCCATCCCATTACTCGCGTGTCATTGCAGGTTAAGTCAAGATAGTCTGCTGCTTTCTCTTTTAACGCCGCGACCTTTGTTGCTTCAAGTTCTCTGCCCGCTCCATAGAGCAGTGGACTCAATGGTTTGAAGGCTTCAGGCCACTTTCGGCTATTTTCTTCGTTGTCTTTGTCGAATTTGAGTTTGAAGTATCGTGGGCAACAATCGAAGCGTATGAACTCGGCGATTCCTGAGGCATCTAGAAAGTGAGATTCGCAACTTTCGCCGCTGGCTGCTTTATCTTTCTCTTCGTGTTCTTTGTTGTAGTTGTCGCCGCTCAACTGACTGGTCCCCTTCTAGCCAAATCCTCGAACCATAATGATCGAATAAATGCTAGGTATTGGTGTTAAGTAGCTAGGTCTAGTTAAAAGGAGTTGCCCGAAGATCTGTCTGACCACTAAATTGGGGAATGAAGCAATTATCGATTTTAGCTTATCTCATTTTTCTTTCTTGTCCATCTATTCATGTCGCGTTTTGTGTATTTCTCGAGCGAAGTTCTGAAGGCTGCTTCCAAGTCTATGTGATAGTAGTTTGCTATGCAGACCAGGCTGAATAGTACGTCAGCAAGTTCCAACTCTATTTCAGCCTCATCCGAATTACGCTTCTTCTTGTAACCCTCCTTGTCGTTGATTTCTCTTGAGAGTTCCCCAGTCTCCTCGACGAGAGCGGCAAGCATTGAAAGAGGGGGCCAATAACCTTCCTCAAATTGACAAATCCAATCGTCCACCGCCTTCTGGATAGCCTTCAGTGTTGCGGGTGTAGGTTCCAAATCCGTCTCACCGATAAAGGTTCTATTGTGTATCTTTTCAATTGTTCTGAGCAAATAGGTACAAAAAACTGTTCATAAAGGGAATTCACAAAACTAAGAGGGTTTCGTTGATGAGCCATTTTCTTTGTCTTCAGGCAGCTGCTTCTTGTTTAGCTGAATTGTAAGCTTATGGTTTTTCTTGACAAGAGCTACTTCTTCTGGTTCCACGCCATCAATGACCACTTCTCCATTGTACTTCATTCGACTGTTGTAGCCTAAATCTTTCAGCTCTTTCATAAGGCGTTCGCGTAGTGCTCTTAGTTGCTCGCTTGTTGTATGGGGGTCTCTGTTGAAAGCGAATGTTATGGTTTTTTTGTCGGGATCATAGTTTGCCTTGGTGCCTTTGCCCAATTTTTCTACTTGACCCCAAATTGTCTTGTCGCTCGTATCTCTCATGTGTTCACCGTGTTACTTCTCTCTCTTGAAAGAGCCAGTGCCACCTGCTTTGGTTATATTAGTGACAACATTTTGGCCCACTTTTTCCAAAATTTCTTCAGCGCGTTTCCAGTTGTCAGCTGATGCTTCGATGCTGTATCGAGGAGCTGCGATTACGTAGAATTCGATTTTGGCGTCTTTGGCTTTATGCGCTTTCTTGGCATCTGCGAAGGCTTCTTGTATGCATTTGACTCCGTTGGGTTTCGAGCAGCGGATTTCAAGTACTCCCCTAACGCTTACCATTTTGATCTTTATGCGTTCTTCTGCAACTTGGGCGATTGCATTGGCGATGTCTTCAGGTATTTCAAGTTTGGTTAAGGCTTCTACGCCTTCTTTGATTGCTCTTTCAAACCCTTCGTATAAGCCGTATTTTTCTTCTAGCTTAATTCCGGCTTTTTCGTATACTTCAGGTAGTGGCAAACCAACTTTTTCAGCTACGGCGCGGAGTAGGACTTCGCCTTTGCGGTCCTTTTTCCAGGCTTTGATTTTTTCAATCCTTTCGCGTTTTGTGACGCGTCTTAATGACAGGTCTATGTGACCTTTTTCGACGTCAACGCGGAGGACTTTTAGGACCATTTTTTGTTTTTCGCGAACGAAGTCGCGGACGTTTCTTATTCGGGCACTTGAGATTTCGGAGATGTGAAGAAAGCCTCGTTTGTTGTATTCGTCGAGGTTAGCGTATGCTCCGTAATCCATCACGCTTTCTATTGTGGCGATGGCCAGGTCGCCATATTCCGGCCATTCAGGTTTATGTTCAGACATTATTTGCATCTACTCTAGCTTTCTTTTGCATTTTTGCTTGGTTTTGTTTTTGAAACAAACCTTAGTTCTCCGCTGTTGCGAAAACTCTTTCATTAGAACTTGTCATGTTGGAGAAATAAGGTTTTCTGCCTGCAGGAACGCCCTAAACTTAGACCTCTCAAAGTTCATGGTTGCATTTTGCAGTACAAAGCACGTGAGATATTTTATTCTTTCTTGTCCTGCTTGACGATGTAGACTTCTTTGTTACGGATTCTGAGTGCTACATTGAATTTTCTATCTGGTTTCTTGTTGTATTGTTTCACTCTGAATGTGAATGGCGCGTACATTGACCTTACAGATTTTCCTTCAACTTCAATTTTGAACATTTTCTCTGGGCTCTCAATGATTTGTTTGAATACTGCGTCATATTCGGGAATTTTCGCCAGTTTTCTTCCTTCGGGTATTTCCTTCACTGGAGTTGCTTTTGCAACTATTTGCTTGTTTTTGCTTTTTACTTGTTTAGACATAATATTCACACTATATACATAGTTAAACATGCTATATATTGCTAGCAGTTATATCTGGAAGGATATTAATGGTTAAGTTAAAGTAATAGCCAATAACAGAGGTCACGGCTCTTTTTTTATTTTTACGAAGCAATGTAATAGGGTAATTAGCTTCTCCTCAGATTCAATGGGTTTTTATGCTAAGTCGGTCTTCATCATTTTTACTGCGTTCAACGCGGACAGCGCTGCGGTTTCCATGCTTGAGACTGCTGATTCAACGGAACCCGTGTACATTAGCCGCTCATCAAGGCGTGTTGGAGGTATCTTATTTATGGGCTTGAATATGGGGTAGGCAGCCTTCCAGCTATGCTGCAGAACCGGGGTTAAACCTTTTTTGAAGACGCCCTTGAAAGCTTCCTCCTCCATCGGTTCAGTTGAAGAAAAGGTTACCAGAGACTCGGATTTTCCGATTTTCTGGATGCTGCAGTGCTTTATTGGATCAGCGTCTTTGGTGGTTAGAATTACTGAAGGTGGTTCTGTTGCTGCGTTAAGACCAAAGTATGCTGGGTTGAGAATACCCCTCATTATTTTGGTGCAGACAGGTTGATAGAGTGGTGGCTCCCCACTCAGTTTTGCGACGCCACCGAGGTCTATGCTTGCAAGTTCTAAAGGTGTAGCAATGATTACTCCGTCAAAAATTTCTGCTTCATCCCCAGCGTGAACTTTGTAACCGTGAGATGTTTTTTCGATTAGCGCGACTTTCTTTTGTAGCTTCACTTCGGCATTAGACGCTTCTGCCAGATGAGTGGGAAAACTGCTGTTGCCTCCGTCAAAGCGGTAAATCGGCGCCCCGTACACACCTAATAACGAAGAAATTCCCGCAAGCCCGCCAATATCAGCGTTCTGAGAATAAATTGTTCTTGTGATTGGCGAAGCAACTTCGTCAATGAATGTTCTGCTTGCCCCTTTTTCGGTGAGAAGTTCTTCGAAAGTCATTGAGCACCATTCTTTAAGTCCTGCCAAGTCAAAGAGATTTTCCATATTGGCTGGATTTTTTCTTTCTTGCTCGTACAGTCTTGCGACTTGGCTCCTTGCTTTTTTTAGGAGGAAAAGGGTTCGAATAATGCTTAGCTTGTACTGCTGTAAGATTTTGAGGCTTGTAATGGCAGGTTTTTTGTTTGACCTAAATATTAGTTTGGAGGCGTCCCATACCGCGAAGTCAAAACGTTCCTCGGCATAACGCACTTTCAGCTTTTCAGCTTTAACGATTTCAACTATTGTCTGGTTGGTGCTGTTGAAGAAAGACGCACCAAGTTCAAAATTGATTCCATGTTTTTCGCGGGTTAAGATTCTGCCGCCTACCCTGTCTTGCGCTTCATAGATTGTTAGTCTGTTTATGGGAAGATATTTGCGTGCAAAGTACGCAGCGGAACATCCGCCGACGCCTGCCCCGACAACTGCCAAGTTTGCCATTTACGTTCAAAGGAAGATGTGGAGAGCGCGAAATAAATTTGCATGCTCAATGAAGAGTCTCAGCGCCGCAAATCTCTGTTGACTTCGGGTGGGGTCAAAAGCTTTAAGTGATCGGAGTAAGGGGTAATTGTGGGTTTTGCAAATGGTTAAGCATCAGTTTGGATTCGAAGAAGAAGATTGCGAAGAATGCGAATGCGACGACTGTGAAGAGGAAGAATAAACTACTCTTCCCTATTTTTCTTTCTGCTGATTTTTCGTCAGTTACTCATTTGTTTTCTTTTTCCGAGCCATTAGTTCTTTGTATCGGTGTTCAGGAAAGTGGCTGCTGTCGCAAAATGGTTTGATGGTGGATTTGCCGCATCGGCAAAGTGTAACGCGGTTTCGGACTTCGTAGGGGGTGCCCTCTGCGGATGTGACCTGGATGGCGCCTTGTACCCAAATTGGGCCACTGCATTCGAGTTTTGGGTCTTCGATTAGACCGATTGCTTTTCTTAAGTTTGGTTCGATTGGCTTGTCGGTTTTTTTATCCCAGACGATCAAACGACCTGATGGGCAGTCGCAGGCTTCTTCGATTGCAGCTTGTCTAGCAGTCGAGTTATCTGATCTTGGGATTAGGTCCCAGATTTCGCCAGCCCTGTGGCAGAAGCGGGCTGAAGCGCAGAGATCTTCAACGTCAGTTAGTTTAAGCTGTGGGCCGTCTATAACTTTGGCCTGTTTCATGTACGGTTCTCTGTTTGGGGTTTCGGTGCCATCAAAGCCGATTCTCGTGTGGGTTCCATCGCAGAAGGGTTTGGTCTTTGATTGCCCGCATCGGCAGAGGGTGCACGCTTCTTGTGAAGGATGATCTTTGCCCTTTTGCCATTTTATGGGGATCCCTATTTCGTTGGAGACGATTATTTGTTCTGCGATTGGGATTTTGCCGATAACGAGGTAAGGGCCATTCTTTGTCACTTTGATTTGTGGTTTCTTATTTTGGTTTTCTTTAACCATTCGATTAAGCTCCCGTCCGTTGTTTAGCGGAATTTTGTTAGAATTTTTGTTCAGTGATGATAAGTTGTTGGCTGGTCTTATTTCTTCTGTTGTAGTGTTTGTGTACCTAATATGTTGAACATGTTGTTTGGAATTCTCGCATCTTTCTTGGAAATTCATCAATTGTCCACAGGTGGTCGTATGCTTCTTGTTTTGGGTCTGTTTTTTTGATATAGATAACGAAGGTTTTGGGCACAATTAGGATAAGGTGAAAGAACTCGCCATAGTTCTTTCGGAAAACGTGAAGCTTACCCAGGTAATCTTTGAGGTCATCCCATACTCCATGGGGTTCAAGCAGGACTTTCTTCTCCTTGAATTTTAGAGACAACAGGAAGTCGGGGGTGTAAGGAGGATTGATAGCCACTATTCCGTGCTCTTTTACCCACCAAAACTGAAGCGGCTCAAACTCAGATTTGATGTTGTTCTTAATCAAGAAGTCTACTACTGGGAGTTCCAGTTGGCTCTGGGCGCCTATGTTGTAATCACAAGAATATTTTGTGAAATGTCGCCTCTCGACTAGGTAGCGTATTGGCCAGGTTCCGATTTTGTGGTATTTGTCGAGGAAAAAGTGAAGGCTTTTTTCCAAGAATTCTTTGTCGAGACTAAATCCCGTGAGCCATCTACCAAGGATGTAGAATGGGAAGTCTACTTTTGCTGGGTCTTCCGGAAACATGGATTGGGCATATTTGTTTAGTGCTTTTTGGATTGTATCTGCGGTTTGATTGTTGTTCCATAGTTTTGTGGTTTCTTCTTTTGACTTTAGAATTTGTGTTAGGGTGTTGTCTATGAGCTTTCTAGCTGCAACGAGGCGCAAGGTTGGGTTTGTGAGGGGAACTGTAAGGTCTTGGGGTTTGAAGTCGAACAGTCCTAGATCAGGCTGCTTTCTAACCATCCATCGGATGTATATCCAGAACTTGCCTTTGTGCTGTGGGTCGCATTTTATTGTGCAGAGTTCTTCAAAAAGGTCGATTGGTTTTCTTCCTGTTAACGTCATTTCTTTGGCGTGCTCGATTAGGTCTCCATGAGCTGTTTCTTGGATGAAGGTGTTGACGTCGGCGACTGTCTTAGGGATTTCGTTCACTCTTGGACCCATTTGGTCGAAGAATTGGAAGGTGTTTTGGCATTTTGTGGTTTCTTCTTCGAGCATTTTGGGATCCTTTATGTCGAAGAATCTGGATCCGAAAACGTCATGGAAATCATCAAGTAGTATTCGAACGTTTCTTGAATTTCCTGTGACTTCGGTTTCGTTGAGTGAAGCTGCTAGGAGAAAATAGTGGGCAGCTTCCTTTTTTGCTTGGTTGCTCTGGATGGGCATAAACCATAGGGGTGGTTCCAAGAAAACGTCTAGGCAGATATCAGTCATCTTACCATAAATGTTAACAAATTCCTTAATTAGGAAGTCAAGATGCTCGTCATCGACCATAAGGCTTTGCCTGCCTAACAGGTTAGTTGTCGTTGAAGTTCTTATTGTATATGCTTTTCTGTTATTGGCAATTTTAACTTTAATTAATCATAAATTCTCTAATTACTAACAGTCTTCAAAGCAGGATGATTAGTCTTGAAGGAAAGAATTAAAAAGTTTCATTTTCAGGAGATGGATTGGATAATCTCATTTCCAATTTCAGGAAATAAGGGAAGAAAATACCTCTATTACACCGTCTCTTTCGCAGATCGAAAAAAGGGAAATTTGCGGGCTCAGGTTTGTTTGGCTGACCTTTTGGAGGTCCCAGAGTTTGAAGAGAATTTGCCTCACACTGTTGGGTTTTTTAGAGAAGCGAAGAGTGCTAATGCAGATGCGAGATTGACTTATATGGAGATCCGGGTAATTAGGTCGATTGAGGAATTCTGGAAGTTTTTGAATGACTTAGACTTATAGTCGGCATGCGGCAACACTAAGTTTACTTTTGTCAGAAAACCAGCAGGAATTGCTGAGGGAACGAGAAGGAACGCAGTTTGGATTTTTGCAGGTTGCGAGATTATTCTTCTGTCATTATTAATGTTAACGTTGATCGTACGTTCTTGATTGTTCGCATTTTGTGTGTGACAGTGTCTTTTAGCATCTGCATGTTCTCTGCTTTCAGTTTGGCAATTATGTCGTAGACTCCGTAAGAGACGTAGACTTCTTGAATTCCTTCAATTCTTTTTAGTTCGGCAAGTACTTTATCTTCCGATCCCGACTCGACATTGAACAGAATAAACGCTCTCGGCATGTCAATCCCTTATAATCATAACAACACTGCAGATATATGTTTTTAGATTAGAAACGAAGTTAACAAGGCGTGGTAGCATGTTAAAACCGAATTTCACACATTGAAGAACAAATGGGCAAAGTTTTAACTTTACATGAGAAGCAGATTTGAAAGTTTCAATTATTCTAGCTGATGAGAAATATTCTTGGACATGTTAATAGTATATTCGTCAATTGGCTTAATTTCAAATCCTTTATTGCTGCACATGTTAATCATTTTGATGTTGGTGCGTGTGACATAGCTGTAGATAGTTTCCAGTTTCATGTTCCTTGCAATATCAACAATGAAATCCATAAGTTTTGATCCCAATCCCAATCCATGCCATGAATCTCCGACCATGATGGCGAATTCCCCGTTTTTCCTTCCCGAATCTAGAACTAGTCTTACGGCACCTATTATTTTTCGTTCGTTTTCGATTTCACCGACTATTGCGATTTCTCTGTCGTAATCGAGATTACAGTATCTGGTTAATGTGTCATGTGACATTTCCTTAATGACCTCAAAAAACCTGAACCGGATGCTCTCTTCTGATAAGGACTCAAAGAGCTCGTTGAAGCGTGTTTCATCCTCGGATTTTATTGGTCGTAGCTTCACTTGTGCGCCATTTTTTAACGTTCGTTTAGCAATGTACTCCCGCGGGTAAGGGGCTATTATCATGTGTTCATGATGATCTGCGACTTCTCTGATGATTCTTTCTCTGTCAATAGTTATTTGAGCGCCAACTGCAAAGGCGTTTTTCTCATCAGCAATTATTGGGTTTATGTCCATTTCAAGAAACTCCGGAAAATCTGTTATCAGCTGAGAAAAATTAACTAACAGTTGCTCCAATGTTCCCGTTTGAAGTGCATTGGTTCTTTGAATCGTCTGTATATGTTGAATGTCCGTGGCGCTTCCCAAGATTTGTCTAGCAAGCATTTGATTTAAAGGTGGAAAGCCAACACCTATGTCCTTGAAAAAGATAGGAGCATTTCCATCTATTCCAAAATATATTGCGGCTCCAAATTTCGCATCTTTTCTTGATCCTGCAAAAGCCCGATAACCGTTTTCGCGAATTTTAGGTTGAATTGCCATTCCTTGGAAATCGGCTGGGGTATTGAGGTTCTTAGTTTCCTCTAATAGACTATTGAATATGGACGCGACCTCAAAGGGGGAACAAGCTTCTTTCGTCAGTTCTTTATCTGAATAAGTGTATTTCATCGGACACAAAAGAGGTTTCATAACTACCGGATAGCCTAATTCTGAAGCAGCTGCGGTGGCATCTTCAGCAGTTAAGGAAATGCGTGTAGCGATTGTTGGAATTTTGTAGGCTTCCAAGAAGGTTAGGGACTCGAGCAAATTTAGGATTTTTCTTCCTTCACAGAAAGCTCGCCTTATTATGGCTTTGAGGTGGATTGGAGTATTCACATTTAAGGGGAGCTCTTCTGGAGTTTGGTATAGCAACTTCAAGTTTTGTGTGTAGGTGTACATGTACATGAATGTGTTAACGGCGTCCTCTGGGGTTCTGAATGCCGGAATTCCGTTTCGCTGCAGGGATCGTCTGGCCTCTTGGCAAATATTGTCTTCACCCACTAAGGAAACGAAGAGGTTTTTTCTTGTCTGTTTTGCCAGTTCAATTATTATGTTTGAAATGATGGAAGAGTTGGTTGCTCCGATGGGGGCGTATGTAATTAGAAGGTTGCTGATTGAGAGATCATCTAAGCAAGTCTGTACTACTTTTCTAAATCGTTCCGGTTTTGCTTCCTCGAGAACGTCTATGGGATTTGAAATATTGCAGTAGTGAGGCAAGATTTGTTCGAGCTTCTCAGCGGAAGAATTGCCTATCGCAGACAGTCTACCACCTCTAGCAATAAGTTGATCGACAGCCAATAGTCCTGGCCCGCTGGCATTTGTTATTATTGTAAGGTTATCTTCTTTGGGATTTGGCTGGTTCGACAGAGCGTTAGCGCAATCAAAAAGTCCATTTAAAGTTTCAACCCTAACTACGCCTACGCGTCTGAAGGCTGCGTCGTAAAGGGCGTCTTCAGAAATGAAATTGTTGTTGTAGGGCAGTTTTGAATCGCGATTTTGCTTGAAGCGTCCAGCTTTAACTACGATTATGGGTTTAGTTCTTGTAAAGCCTCTTGCTGCGCTCATGAAGCTTCGGATATCCTTAATCGATTCAATGTAAAGCATAATGCTTCGGGTCTGGGGATCCGCTCCGAAGTAGTCAATTAGGTCACCTAAGTCGACGTCAAGTGCAGAACCGGTTGAGACCACTCCACTGAGTCCCACTTGAGTTTCAAATGACCAATCTAGAATCAAACCGCAAACCGCTGCGCTCTGCGAGATTAATGCTATTTTTCCGGGCATCGCTTTTTTTTCAGCGAAAGTTGCGTACAAATTTGTTTTTGGTCTTATTATTCCCAAACTGTTTGGTCCAATAATTCGCATTTGATAGGTCTTTTTGTGTTCAAGGATTTGCCGGGTTAGTTCCTGACCATCTTCGTCAGTTTGACCTAAACCTGCGGAGACAATTATTATGTTTTGAACCTTTGCTTTTCCACATTCTTCAATAATCTGAGGTATGGTGTGGGCTGGGGTTGCGACAATCGCTAGATCTACTTTTGAAGGGACACAGCTGATACTTGGGTACGCCATAATTCCTTGGACTGTCGGTCGAAAAGGATTGATTGGGAAAACTGAGTCTTTATGAAATTCGATTAAGTTGTGTAATATTTTAGCTCCTATTGAGTCTTCTTGATTGCTTGCGCCTATTACCGCTATTGTTCGTGGATTAAAGAAGCAGTTTAGATTCTCGGGTTCCAACTTTGTTCCTCACAGGATGAAATCTAATTTATTATCGGGCTGAATGAGTTCGACGTTCTGCCAGACGCGTATAGATTTTGTGCGGAGCTATGTGAAGATTACTCTAATGGCGTGTGTTGAGCAGGATATGCAGGGGTCGTAGGCACGCACCAGCATTTCTAGTGTTAGTTCGATGTCTTTTTGTGGTTTATCCAGAATCTGCGGTAGCAAAGCTTTCATATCTAGCTCGATATTGCCGTGATTTTGGTTTGTTGGAATAATGCAATTAGCTTTTGTGCATATTCCTTTGGCATTGTATGTGTAGTCGTGGAATAGTATTCCCCTTGGCACCTCAACTGCGCCGACACCACTGCCTGCTTTTATTTTTATTTCTGGTTTGTTGTAATCTGGTTGAGTTTTTAATCCCGTTGCTTCAAGTTCATTGATTAGGCGCACCGAGTCTTCCAGGCTGTTGACTACTTCAACAAGTTGGGCGATGCTGTTCATAAATGGATTGTAGCACATTGGAATCAGATTGAACATTTCCGCGTTTTCACTGGCAAGCGGGCTAAGTCTCCTATAGTTTAAGTTCAGTCTTGCCTAGTGCGCCTACCATGTAGCTCTCACGTACGTGTTTTGCCCATTTGGCTGTTGATCTTGGGACAATGTATTCGCTTGTTATGGCAAGGTATTCTTTTACTGGAGCAGTGCCTGTATCAGAAGATGCAATGTTGCCGTCGTAAAGTGCATATTCACTTGGGTCAGTCAAGGCTATGAATTCTGTTTCTCTTCTAAAATTAGGAAGTTTTCCTGCTATGCTCTTGAATAATCCAGCTATAACTTGAAGATTTGGAATCGAGTCCAGCAGTTTTTTTCTCAAAGTGGTCAGTTCTCTCATTGAGGGAATTTTGGAAAAACCCCCAGGAATCAGTCTTTGGGGATGCGTTGTCCTCCCACAAATTAGATTTGACATTTCATTTGCGGTTCTATGAAGCTGTAAAACTATCTTGAGTTCGGGCAGGTTGGTGGATGCTAGAGGCACAACTGAGCCGACGCCCATTAGGTCAGGTAGGACTAAGAATCCCAAATGTAGAATGTGACTTTGGAGGTTTTCTGCGTGTAGCGCTAGTTTCCTTAATTTTAGGTCTTGCTCACTTATTGTTATGCCTAAAGCCGTTTCTGTGGCTTTTAGCGAAGCTAGGGAATGGCCGATTGAGCAGATGCCGCATATTCGAGAGGTTATGTGGTGAAGTTCGCTCCAAGATCTTCCAACGACCATGGCTTCAAAAAACCTTGGTGCTTCTGGAATGCTCCATTCGCATTTCTCTATGATGCCTTTCTTTACGTTCACGTAGATGTTTCCGTGTCCTTCAACTCTTGTGACGTGATGTACTTCCACGTCGAAGCTTGTTTTGCTCATCTTTTTGCCTCCTGCCAACCGAAATATAACCGAAACTTGCCTATTGCATCGTCAACCGTGAGACCATACTTTATCAGGACTTCTTTGTGGGAGTTTTCGTTTGGATTATCTACGAGTCCGCGGCAACCCCAACAGATTGTTCCTTCGTTTACACAGCAAGAGTTGCATCCAGCTCTGGTGACTGTTCCAACGCAGAATTGTCCGCGTTCAAATGCGCAAACATTTTCGTTCTTCTTGCACTCCACGCAAACTGGATACGTCTGCGTTTCAGGCTTCTTGCCCAACAAGAGGGACTTGACTACGTGTAAGAAATCGTCTCTGTCTATAGGACATCCGTAAACATATGCGTCTACCGGTATTACAGCATCTATGGGTCGTGCAGCGTATGTGTCGAAAAGCTTTGCGTTTTCACCATACACAGCTATCTTGACTGCGTCAAGGTCCTTGTAGTTTCTTAGAGAGTTTATTCCTCCTATTGCAGCGCATGATCCGATTGCGACTACTGTTTTTGCGTTTTTTCGGATTTGTTTGAGTCTGTCTTCGTCTTGAAGTCGGGTGCATGATCCTTCGATGAAAGCTATGTCGTAGTTGTCGCTGTGTTCTTTCATGACCTCTCTGAAGCTTACGATCTCCACTTGTCCGAGGAGTACTAGGAGATCTTCTTCAAGGTTGGCTACTTGAAGTTGGTCTCCTTCGCAGCCTGCAAAATCGAAGAATGCAACTTTAGTTTTCATTATAGTGCCTCCGGGACGCCTTTGATATTAGAATAGTTGAAAACTGGACCGTCTTTGCAGACGTATATGTGGTTGATTTGGCAGTGTCCACATTTTCCCACGCCGCATTTCATTCTTCGCTCAAGGGACATTATAATGTGGTCGTCTGGGACGTTTCGACCTTTAAGATCGGCAATTACGAATTTGTACATGACTGGGGGTCCGCAGAGTATTGCGATGGTTTTTTCTGGGTCAAAATCGACTTGTGGGATTAGCGTAGTTATTACGCCTATGTTGCCTGTCCAGTTTTCGTTTTCAGGGCACCAATTTACTGTGGATTTGAATTCGACGTCCTCTCTGGATGCTAGCAAAGAGAGTTCATCTCCGAAAAGGAGTTCTTTTGGTTCTTTGCATCCGTAAAGTAAGGAAATGTAGCCGTAGTCTTTTCTGTTATCGAGAACATAGTTGAATAGCGATCTTAGAGGAGCTATTCCTAGCCCGCCTGCTATGAACAAGAGGTCTTTGCCTTTAATTGAGTCAGCGTCGAATCCGTTTCCGAATGGTCCTCTGATTCCTACTCGGTCTCCGACATTGAGTTTATGTAGTTTGGAGGTTACATTTCCTAGCTTGCGGACGCAAAGTTCAAAGGTTTTCTTCTTTGTGGGCGATGATGACAGGGATATCGGTGCCTCCCCTATTCCGAAGACTGAGACTTCAACGAATTGTCCTGATTTGTGACCTAGTTCTGATCCGTCGTCTAATCTGAGTTCAAACAAGGTTTCGTTGTTTGTCATTGGTTCTTTTCTAATGATTGTTGCTAGTTTTGGAACGTAGTCAATGTTTCCTTCGGTTTGGATATTTACGTCGGGTTGAACCGTGGAAGTAGCCATTATTGACCCGGTGTTTTGGTTCTCTTTGTACATGTCATTGAAGAGGTTTACGGGGTTTGCTATGTCTGGAAGACAGTTGGAAGAGCATCTTCCGCATCCTACGCAGGAGATGAAGCCAAACCTGTCGAACAGGTATTTTCCCTTTTTGAAGTATCGGTGTCTATACCTTGTGGGTCTAGTGGCGCGGAAGTTTTCCCCTGAGGCTATTTTTGCAAAGTCTTCCAGCAGGCATCCGTCCCATGTTCTTATTCTTTCGCCATGTTCTAGGGTCAGGTCGGGGTTGTCTTTCACGTCAAAACAGTAACAGGTTGGGCAAACTAGTACGCATGAGCCGCAGGCTAGGCATTTCTCAGAATGGTTCTCCCAAAAACCGCTCTTTCCGTAGCTATCTCTTAACAGTTCGGGAATCAGTTCCGGTGGAAATTCGAATTTTTGCTGGGACATGTTCATTACTTCGCGTTTCTTCTGCCCAGCGATTTGGATATCGCGTGCTAATGCAAGTGTTACGCCCTTTGAGTATTTTGCTAGGAGGTCCTCTCCTTTTCGTGAGCCGATGTTTATGGCGTATCTGTTGCCGAGGTCTGTGAGCATTAGGTCATAGCCGTAGTCGATGGCGGCGCAGCCCATGAATGCTGAGAAATTCCATTTTGACATTTTTTGGATGTTGATCCCGATTATTATTGACATTTCCCGTTTTTTGAAATAGTAGGGGTCGGATTTGGTCTCTCTGAATATTTCGTCCATGTGAAGTAGGGCTACAATGTCATATGGGTGAACCCCTATGATTACCATGGGTTTGATTTCTTCCGGATTCTTTGTTGAAAAACCATTGGCTAAGTCATACGTGAATAGTGTTTCTCGTTGGGGGAAAAAGTATTTTTTCGGAGGCAGCAATGTGACGTCATAGTCGAGTCGAAGCTCAGTGGCAGACTCCAAGGGGGCAAAAGCGAATTTGTTTCCCCTTGCTTTGACGCCGATTACATTCCAAGAATCATCTTGTATTAACGCGTTTACGAAGGTCTGAAAATCCTCTTTGGAGATTATCCTCATGCTTTCAACTCTAGCTTTCTGAGAAGATTTTTAGTACTCTTAACGTTATATCCAATTTAACGTTTGTGGAAAGCAACCTATTGGATTCGTCCTTTTGTTTTTTCCTGCCAAACGATAAGGAAGATCTTACTGTGCCTCTTGGGAACCTGTCAGGTCTTTCCGCAAAAACTATTGAAGTCTTTTGGAGGACGCGGGTTTATTAAACTCGGTGTGAGCAGGATTTTAGGGATTTTATGAGCAACGAAAAAGGGAATGAAAAGATTTCTGAGAAAACAGGCAATATGACTGTCAATGAGAAAGAGAGACATAAAGGTGGCATTGATAAGGCCGATAATAAGGCTCGAGCAATAGCTGGCAACGCCAGAAAGAAGAGCCGAGGGCACGAACCGGTTTCGGACCAGAAGTCGCACGAATACCATTGAATATAATGCTTGCTTATTCGAAGGTTTTGAATGAGAGTTTAAACGCAGGTTTATGTTAGATTAAAATGGTTTCGCTTGATGTGGGCAATGTGACATTTCCCATTTTGTTGGTAAACATTTAGGGTTTTTCTGTGTGTACCGGAATTGGGTTTTTGGTTTAACATTTTCTATGAATTCTAGCAGTTCTTTTCCGCTGGCGTGACCAAGTTCGACCCCTGTTTCCACCCAACTCCCTGTTTCTGAAGACTATTATTGGGGCTGGTTAAAAGATTTGCCAAGTATGTCCTTTTCTATTTCCAGGATGCAATTTAGCTGTTAAATGAATAAATTTCTGATCTTTGTCAATCGGGTAACGGTTGAAGTTGGCAAAGCCTAATTTAGAAAGGTACACTTTGTTGTCAAGATGAGCTTATGGCTATGGAATGGTACGTCTTTGCGTTGCTGGCTCCTGCTTTTTGGGCTTTGGACAGCATATTCGTGAAATTCCTCATCGCTAAAAAGTTCAAGAGTTATTATCCAGCCATCGCCATCATTACCATTGCGGATGTGATTTTTGCTTTTGCGATTTCCTTGTTTACTCCAATTGCGGCTATTGTTCCGTTTTCTGTGTTTGCTTTGTTGGTAGGTTTGCTCCCTTTGGTGGGTTTTTGGTTCTTTTCCCAGGCGATGTTAATTGAAGATGTTTCGAGAGTGGTTACTTTGTTTCAGCTTATACCTCTGTTTGTAATTTTCTTGTCGGTTGTTTTTCTCAATGAGGTTCTTGGGGTGCAGAGTTACGTGGGTATTGGTTTGGTGGTGTTTGCGGCAACGTTGATTTCCTACAAAAGTTCTGTTGGGAAAGCATTTTCACTTGCAGTGAAGTTCATGATACCATTTGGGTTGATATATGCGGTTTACACAATTGTGGACAAAGCTCTTTTGATTTATTTGGATTTTTGGTCTTTGTTTTTCTGGAACATCGTAGGTACTTTTTGTGGGGTGGTGGTTTTGCTTTTCCGTTCGAGTTTTCGCAGAAAACTTGTAGATGTAGTTACTTCTGTTGGGGGAAAAGTTTTTTTGGTGACTTTTGTTGGGGAAGGAACGTACGTTATAGGAACTTTATGTTCGTTGGTTGCGTTATCTCTGGTTGAGGCACCTTTAGCTTCCGCGTTCTCGGCGTTGCAGCCTTTCTACGTCTTCTTCTATGTCTTGTTTCTTAGCCTGTTTTTGCCAAAAGTCCTCAAAGAAGATATCAGCAAAAAGAGCATATCTTTAAAAATCGTAGCCATAACACTGATGTTCGTGGGAACATGGTTAATCATTTGATTTGGAAAAGCTTGCTGCAAACTTGAACCCTGAAATGTCTTCATCTTTTCCCCATATTTGCTTCCAGGCATATTTTCTAACACATTAAATTTAAAAAGCGAAGTGACCAAATAGGAAACAGGGAAAAAGCATGGATTTAGTCGCTATATTGATACAAATTGTCGTAGGAATAATAATTGTCGCGCCGATACTTTGGATAGCTGGAAGATTGCTGGTGGGAAAAGAGAAAGCAAAGTTTACTGACGCAATCTGGATCGTCGTTTTAGTAACAGTCATAGGTGCAATCGTGGGGGCTTTGGTTGGGGGCTTGGTATCAGCAATAATAATGTTCATTGTTTGGCTTGCGTTGGTTAAGCACTTTTTCGACTGCGGATGGCTGAAAGCGTTCGTAATAGCAGTGATAGCCGTAATAATCTTTGTCATCATAGTTGTGATACTTGCGGCAATTGGCATTGGAATATTAGCACTGGGTTTCTAAATTCAGTGCTCTCCATTTTCTCTCTTTTTTTGAAACCAAAAGAAGTATTTTACGTGCGATGGAAACTGCGAATTGATTGTAGTAGTTCTATGAAGGGCAATGTTTTAGAATGCGTATTGTTTAGTTCCATGTTAAGGTGGACAAATGAGCGTTTCAAAACGGAAACAGAAGAATACAGATTTTGAGCGTCAAAAGAGAATACAGCGAGAGAAGGAACAAAAAAAGAAACAGATGAGAACGGGAAATATCCCGCCTAAGGGAGAGAAAAAGTAGATTCGCCGCCGAGATCAACCACTACAAACATAAGAGCGTGCGCAGAATATCTTTGGTATTTCTTAAGGGAATATTCGTTAGTCCACTCCAGTTTATTGTCGGAACTCAGACACGCCCTATATTTACATTCAACGAAGAATTCTGAAATATCGTATTTTGACAGACTTCGTTGGAGGAGTAACGCATATTAGGACTCGAAATGCGATATTTGAGCCGAGGCGCATGTGTGCTGCAGCTGGGAGTCTGTGTGATTATATTCGTCTGCTCAGGTGTAGGGCTCAAGGTTACAATCGATCGAATTGACTGCTACAAAGCATGTTTGAGGATGATGGTGGCGAAGCTTTGAACAAAGAGTTCATTAGAGTAGATGACTTGCAGACCGTTGAAAATAAGCTTTTTGTCAAGTTTTGCTTTTCGGAGGAAGTCAGAAGATACTTCAATGGGGATCGTCTTTTTTTGACGTTTGATCAGAACATAGAGAAAATCAATAAGAGCATCCTGTCCATTCCAGCGCTTTCGGTTGTTGCCCCCGTCGCATGGGCTGTAGGTGCCGATGTCTATTTGGATAGTACAGATGCTTGCTTTCTAAGATCTCTTAAGAATGTGGAATCACAATTCATAAAATGGTTTCCCCGATTTTCGTTCTCAACAGAAATACATGTAGACCATGTTGTTTCTGATGCTTCTTCAGGTAAGCGAGTTGCTCTGCTGTTTTCGGGGGGTCTTGATTCGTTGACGTCGTATTTGCAGCACAAGGAGCAGAAGCCTGTTTTGATTTCTATATGGGGAGTTGGAGTTCCCATTAGCGAAAGTAGATACTGGAATCTGTTAAAGGAAAAACTTCAAGACTTCGCTGATCAAGAAGGACTGAGAATTCATTTTGTCGAAACAAATGCAAATGAACTACTCAATATGGAGTTGTTGGATAGAAATTTCCTCCCAGCGGGATTTCGCCCGGCGGGATTCAATTGGAATTTAGCAGTTTCTCATGGTTTGATTCACGTCGGTGTGGCAAGCCCTCTGCTCTGGCCTCAGTTTGGAACGCTTCTGGTCGCCTCGTCTGATAGCAACAATATCTGGGCACCAGATGGATCACTATTGTTCGGTCACGCTGATGTCTCTTTAGGCAACACAAAAGTGTTTTATGACAACCATGAATTAACTCGACTTGAAAAAGTGCGCATCCTAAAAAGTAATCCTCGTTACAGTGACAAACTGATTGTTTGCACCTCAACCTCCAAATTCTCTGCAAATCCCACAGCGATTCCGACTCTCAATTGCTGTGAATGCGAGAAATGTCTAAGAACGATAGCAGAATTAGCATTGGAGGGTATTGATCCAGCAAGGAGCTTTTCACTAATAAAGCCCGAAGATGCATTCAAGTTGATCAAAGCCCGCCTTAGATACGGTGGGCTAACCCCAGATCAATCTTTACTTCTCGGGGAATGGAAAGATATGCAGAATAGCGTTGCGGACATCTTAAAAAATGAGACAGGAACTGGGAATGAAATACAAGGTGCAAGAGAATTTTTCGAATGGTTTAGGACATTCAATTTGGAAAAGCCCGTATCCGCGTTATATCGTAAATATCCGACTATTCGCGAATGTCAAGTCTTAGCAAGATACAAGGGCAGCAAAGACGTGATTCTTTTCCTTCTCTGGACTTTACTGCAAAGAATTAGGCGCTCGACGACCAGAACTGATGCTCGGATCCACTGACCAAGCGGTTTGCGGGCGCTCTTGCATTATGGAAAAAGAAGGCAAGCCAAAACTTGACCCAGCGGACAGGAAAGTCTAAGAGCTGAACCAAGGACAATAATTAGAATAATGAAGAAGTAGGAGAGAAAAAAGAGAAGGAAGCTAAGTTTTGGCATCTATTTCCTGCTCTTTGACTTGCTTGGTTTATCTGAACTGAGCTGTTATCCATGCTTGCATTGTTCGCCAAGTTGTTTGCACTCAAAAAACTTGACTTATTTGTTTTTCAAGAATGGTGTCTGCCAGTCTAGTTTCACCTATGTTTCTGAAACTTTCTAAGCTTATTTACTTATTGGAAAATTCTATTTAACAGCCAATTTGAACAACACAAAGACACAAGCCGATAACAAACGCCAAAAATATAATGCTCTGCAAGAATTTCTTGAGCAGTCCTATTTCTAAACCAAAGATTATGACTCTGAGGGTTTGGGAAATGGTTGTTTTGGGAGTTCGCTTTCTACTCAGCACGAAGGCTACGGCCATCGCCAATGAATTTACAATTCATAACGCTTTTTATGGAATTCAATCTACAAAATGCAAATAGGACTAGTTCGCAAAAGCAATACCTTTCGAAGATCAGGAACCGTCATGTTAGAAGATGAATTCAAGAACCAAGAACTTGAGCGCCTCTTAAGTGAAAACAAAATATCACTCGAACAGTATCTTGACGCAAGAGCTAAAATTAGCGGTTCAAAACCCCATGCAAATAATCCAAAAGCCCCTGTTTCAACGGAAGAACATAAGGCACCTGAAAGAAAAACATCTGGGAGACCTTTTTGCGGAATTGCTCTCGCAGCGATTCTATGTGTTGCGCTAGTTGTTTGCACTACTTCTGTTTTGGGGATCTTCAATCCGTTGAGTTCTGAGAAACTAACAATTGAAAGTCACTCTCTAAGCTCGCTTGTTTCTGAGGGTATTGTAACTTTTAATGTGAAGAATTCTGGAATAACTAACATTCAAATTTCAAGCATCGAAGTGAACGGGTATTCAAACCAGAGCTATCCGGGATTGGCAAATACTGATAATGCGTGGTTCGGAACGCTGTCTTTGAAGGCTGGGTCAGAAGGAGTCATTAACGTGAATTTGCCCTGCTATTTCCATGCGTTCCTTTCAGCATTATCTCCTATGTCATCTCCTCCAACAGAAGAAGAAATAGCCGAACTTAATTCAACAATGTACTCACTATTGTGCAGGTTCACATTTGTCTCATCGACCCAGCGAGAATACACATATGACGTCCCAGATTTGTTTTCAACGGTGCTCAGCCTTGGCTCTCAGTCGATGGAATTTCTGGAGGTCGCAGAACAAGGTATAATCACGAACCTTGAGTTCTCGATTTCCACTAGCCAAATAATTGCCACTTTCAAAAACACAGGCAATTCAGACATAACGTTAACAGCATGTTACATAAACGGTCAAATTGTGAATCTTCCCTCTCAAACATCTATTCCAAAGGGAGCTACCCAATCGATTACCCTAGCAAAACAAGGTCTAACGTTGAATTCTGGCGTTGAGTACCAGGTCAAACTCACAACGTCAAAAGGCAACAACATAGTTTACACAGCCACAAGCCCCTAACGACAAAATGAGCAAAAGCAGAACACGGCATTAAACATATAATGAATTTGGGGTTCATAAGCCATTTATCAACCCTTAGTAAACTTGAACATGGAAGATCTCAATTGACCACGATGAATGATCCGAAGGCAATGGCCAAATACATCAGCTGCCTCAGCATATTGGAAGAAAATATTGCTCTTGTATACGGAAGTCTTTCTGACAGAGTTGAAATGCCTCTAATAAAAACACTCTTCCTATCTATTTCCCAAGATAGCTCAAAGCATTCTATTCTCCTCAAGGGCGTAGCCAGTAGCATATCAGATACCAAAGATAAAGTTGATGACTGCAAAAAGAACCTTGGAGCAATTTGGGGCACAGTCAACTATTTTCTCAGTAAAGCCGAAAAGAAGAAAGGAAAGGACAAGCTGAGTTTCATGGACCTATTACCAAAGCTCAATGCTTTGGAAAGCAGCATCGGAGAAGAATACTATATTTTTGTGCAAATGAGGACTCTGAAACTCTTATCCAAAGAGATAAACCAGCTGTATAACATTAATTTAGAAAGCATCAAGAAAGTCTTTGAAAGCATAATTAAAGATGAGGAGCACCACAGGGAAATTTTGGCTGACATAAGAGACATTATCGTCGATAATACAGCCAAATCTGACAATACTCCAATAGTCATATTTCAAAATCCGGATTCATGGATCAACTACTCGCCTAAAGCAATCCACGATTCTGAATAAGGTCTAAGCTTCGTTATCTTTCCGAATGGCTTTGGTTTCCTGTCAATGCCTTCAAAGAGTTGAATGTGGAAAAGGGTAGCAGTATGAGCTATCCTTTAGGGGTTACCATTATCAATTATCAAAAACGTGCTAATTGTACGCGATTTAACTTTTGGTCGTTATAGCAAAACAGATTTCAACTTTGCCTGCTCTCTTTTTGCCATGAAGATTTTCGTAAGTTCCAGCAGTGCAATTGGGGCTAAGCCCAACGCAAGCACCATTAGCCAGTCGACGGGCGCAAGCTGGATAATTTCGAACCTTATACCAACCGCCGAAAAGGCATACTGAATATGCGGTACATACATTAGCACTGCGTGAAATATGGGAATTGAAAGGATAAGGGGCCATATTTTCCAGTTCCAATCTTCTTTTAAGGATTTGTAGATGGGTTTGTTTAGTCGTCTTAGGGATAGGATTAGGGCGCTTTGGGCTATTATTGCAACTGAAAGTAGCATCGTTCGGGCTTTTGCCTGCTCCCAAAGGATAGTGCTAACTGATTCGAGCGCGTCTGAGCCAAGCACGTGACCCGCCCTGTTTGCGTCGAAAACCGGCGTAATACCATACAAAGCTAAGAGGTAAGCGATGGTGAGCATTAGTGCCAAGGATAAAGCGAATACAATGAGAGCTGTTCTTCGTTTTCCGCTGATTAAGCCTTCCTTACTTCTGGGTTTATCTTTCATCACATCCCGACTTAGTTTGTCTGTTACGAGTGCGATTGATGGAGCAAATTGCGTTATGGCTATGTAGATTAGCTGCCATGTTTGCAGAAGGAGGAAGCCTTGAACAAACGATGAGCCGAAGAAGACAAGTGCTTCTGCTATGCTTATGGCGATGTAGAAAAACACGATGTTTTGGATTTTTTCAAAGACGCCTCTGCCTTCTCGAATTCCTGTCACGATTGAATTGAATGAATCGTCAGCGAGCACGATACCTGCTGCTTGTCTGGCTACATCCGTGCCGGTGGCTCCCATGGCTATGCCCACATCTGCTGCTAAAATTGCTTGAGCGTCGTTTACTCCGTCACCGGTCATAGCCACCACGCAATTTAGGTTTCTATAACGTGCAACTATGGCTTTTTTTTCGTCTGGGGAAGTCCTGGCGAAAACAGCGATATTCAAGAAGCCCTGGTCTGAAAGGTTTTTAATTTGAGACCCTTCTACCACTTGCTGATTGCCCTCTATCAGCCCAATTTCTCTAGCGATACTTTTTGCGGTCGCCAGACTGTCACCTGTTATCATGACTGGTTTTATTCCCGCACCTCTGAGCTCAGAAACCGCGGTTCGAACTCCTTCCCTCGGTGGATCGGTAATTGCGACAAATCCTATGAAGGTTAGGCAGTTCTCGCAGAGTTCTCGTAGGATACCCTGGTCGAAAGTGTCTACTTCCCGTAGGGCAAATGAAACAATTCTCATTCCCAACTCAGAAAAGTTTTCTGCTCTTTTAATCACATGATTCTTGTACTCTGGGTTAAAAACAATAGCCTTGTTTCCTTTGCACAGAACTTGATCGCATTTTGCCAGGAGCGTTTCCGTTGCGCCTTTAACAAAAAAGATGAAGCGGTTTGTTTTGGTATCCTTGAAGACTTTTGTTATGAGCTTAGACTTTGGGTCAAGAGGCCAGCTTTGGATAAGTTCGAACCTTTCTTCGTAGTATTCTGGCTCGAGGATTGCTCTTTCGAATAGACACAACATTGCTATGTCTGTTGCGTCGCTCGTGACTTTGTGGCTTGTATCGATTTGGCAGGCCTTCGTTTTTCCTTCGTTGTCTTCAAAGGTAGGTCTATCATTGTTGAGCAAAGCTGCAGCAAGAAGATATTCAAGAGAGCTTTCTTCCACAATTTTTGCTGAAGTTGATTCTACGTATTCTAGGGGGCTTAATACCGCTCTATTGAAATCTTGATCAATTTTTATCTCGATGATTTTGCCTTTATAAATGGAATCTGGACAGGTGATATGGAATAGTTTTTCCTCTCCTTCTCTGTTGGGGGTGTAGACCCATTTTGCCGTCATCTTATTTTGGGTAATTGTTCCTGTTTTATCTGTGCAGAGAACAGATACGCGACCTGCGCTTTCGATCGAATTTAGGTTGCGAATGATTACGTTGCTCTTGACCATGTAGAGAGCGCCCGCTAACAGTACGATTGTGACAAGAAGTGGAATACTCACTGGCATGATGTTTAGCGCGGTTATGAGGCTTTTTGCGATGTCCTGTGCCAGTGAAACGATGTTTGACAAATTGCCCGTTAGGTACAAATTGGCGGCGCTGTACGTTATCGAAAAACCCAAGTAAATTAGAACTATGTAGGAAAGGTTTTTTGCCAGTGCGTTTATCCTTTTTCTAAGAGATATTTCCGGAGCCTGAATTTTCAGCTTTCCTGCCATTTTGCCTATCTGAGTGTTTTTTCCTGTTTCTACAACCAGAGCAGTTGCATTTCCGGTAACTACGGATGTCCCAAGAAACAAGCTGTTTCGATTCTGAAGAACTGGTTTTTCTTTCTCGTCCAAAGACTCAATATGAGTTTTTTCGACATCTGCTGATTCGCCGGTTAGAATTGCTTCATTGGCTCTGAGGTTCTGACAAGAGACTATTCTTGCATCTGCTGGAATTATGTCTCCTTGTTTGAGAAGGATGATGTCGCCTGGAACCAAGTTTTCGGATGGGATCGCAATGACTTTATTGTCACGTTTGACGCTGCTTTTCGGGTTTGAGAGTTTTTGTAGAGCGTTGAGTCCGCTTTCTGCTCTTATGGATTGGACTATTATTACGACGATGTTTCCGGATATGATTGGTAGCCATACGGCCAGTTGAAACCACAGTTGCGGCAAGATGAATAAGGCAAGAAAAGCCAGAACTGTGCTCACAATTAAGTAGACGGCAATGAGCCAGTTCTGTAAAGGCGCAAGGTAAATTTTTAGACGGTTAACTGCCACTTTTGGAACTGTGTTTGGTCCAACATGTAGGAGTTTGATGTCAGCATCTTGGTGGGTTAGACCGTGTTCAAAATTGGTATTCAGTTTTTTACTCAGTTCTTCCAGCGGCAGCGTGTAAGCTTCGTTCTCATTTAGAATGAATTCTTCCTCTGAAGCGCTCGGTAATTTCTTCTTTTTCAAAATGACTGACCCTTGAACAAAAGGCGCTTTATAGAATGGTCTCAGTCGAGTTTTTGGCTCTATTGATTCCAGCCTTTAGTTGCTTTAATTTTATGTTGAAGAATAATAAACATGTGTGATAGCTTGTCAGCTACAACATTAATGGAGAATCTAAGCGTGTGTTTGGGGACCCTTCTTTTGGATTAAATTTTAGTCCCCTCTCTCGTTTTCAGTTGGCACGACAACTGAAAATGTTCAGAGCTCAGATAGCAATGCAGGGAAAATTCATTAAGTAATTTTATACTCAATTTAATTCTCCCCGTTTATAATTTTCCGCAGTTTATAAGTTCACGAATTTTGAAAAAGAGCCAAACAAGTGCTCAGCCAATCCAGCAGTATATATCAATAGGTAAAATAAGGGGCAAAAAGAGGGATATTCTCTTCTAGCTTCACATAAAGAAAAGAGAGGGAGTTACTTTTTGGCTATTTCATTAGTTTCATGTTTTCTCAAGAGACATTTCTGGCATAAGTTGAAACTTGTGTTGTAGGTTATCCAAGCAATCATTTCTGGGTCCACCGACATTTTTACCTTTGTCCCTTCGGCGTGTCCTTAACAAAAAGTATTCAGAAAGAGCTCACTTTTCGCTTCAGACCAACAATGATGACGACTGTTGCCAAAATCACAATAATGACGACTGTGACATAACTAAACTCTGGGATGGATGGAGACGGCGATGGCGACGGCAAGGGTGACTGCGAGTCAGAAATGGCGAACAGACTCGTCTCAAAGAGCTTCACGTCTACCGACCAATTTGTGGCTGTATCGCCGGTCTGATTGCTGTAACTGTAAGTAACTTGAGTCATGACCCCTGTCGCTTGGTCCCAGTAAGCATTACAGGACACATTCACGAAGCCTTCAACGGGGAACTCTATTTGCAGGTGGCCGGCGGTGCGGGTTTGATTACCGAAGGTTTGGTTAGTGGTTTCGTTTATGTAGCATGCGGCAACGGGACCGCTTTCCATGTTTGTGCTGGGAACAATATCACCCACTCCTAGGTCTGGTGGAATATAGAAGGGCACATATCCGCCGCCGTATTCGGACGTGGCAACTTCCATGTAGATGCCGGTGCTGAAACAGTAGCTCGTGTTGGCTGTGACTGACGCGCCATCAACGCTCATGATTGCGGTTGCAATGAACTGTAGGTCGGCCTGGCCTCCGATGGAGGACGGTGGCTCCACGCCGGTCTGATTAGACTGCCACGTTCTGCCGTAAGAATAAACAAAGGTGTCACCCGCCTTAACCCCCAATGAAGAACTTTGACCCCAAACTACGCAGACAGTAGCCGACAGAAACACCAAGCCGGCGAAAATAACCCAAAGAGTCTTGATAGCCATTGCAAATCAGGTTAAGAATGCATTCCAGTTTTTTATGGCTTTTGGAAAGACTCCACCCAAGCGCGCCTATACTCGATCCCAACTGTTATTAATTCTATTATTACACTGGTTCTATTACAACATCTGTTATTTCCATGTTCACTCATAATCCATATGGTTTGAATCTTATCACCTGCCTAGCCGCATTTTTTTCCTCAAAACACCTTGAAGTATCGGTTTGTCAGATTAAAATTGGGTCCTGGGCCTAACGTTAGAAATCGCGCCTACAAAATAAAAAAGAGAGAGGATGAATTGGGTTCAAGTTACTGCTGTTACCCTAGCTGTGATTTTCGGATCTTGGCCGTTTCCTAAGATAGAGTGCGCCGGCAACAACTGCAACTGTCGACGCCAACATCATGACTCCGACGGACAAGTTTTCTGGAATGACGCCTATTACTATGAGTGTTGAAGTCCCCTTGTTTCCAGAAGTATCTACTGCAGTGACGACATAGTTTCCGTCCGCGACAGCTGGAACGGTTATAGGGGTAGTGAAAGCGCCTGAGGCATCTGTGGTCACCCCAGCAGCAGAGGTCACATTAAACTGGTATCGAGTATAGATTGCACTGTAGTTTGTAGCTATGCCGGTGACGTCTACCGTCGTAGACCGGCTCCAAGCTCCGGTTACATAGTTTATTGTGCCCATAGTGGTGCCATCATATGACCAAGTCGTGGTCCCATCTCCATTGTCGGTATATGTTGATACTATACCAGCGCCTGAACTGGTGTCTGATGTCAAAACGAAGGAGCCTGGTTTGATTGGATAATTGGAAACTCTGCCCGAGTATGGACCCATACCCGTGCCACTGTAAGCCATGTTTGCATCCGTGCCTGCCACTTCTGCTCCAAATCCTATGGCAACTGCCTTTGTTGACCCAAAACCTGTGCCCCCAACAGATACGGAGCCGCCTGTCGCTTGGGTTGACGGCGTCAAGGTTATTGCCCCCGCTCCTAACGCAAGGGACACCAGAGTCAAAGAGAGTACAAGAAAAGTTGCGAATGCTGTCACAAAAACTTTTGTTTTGTTTGTCATTTCTTTTCCCTGAATTCTTCCCTGAATCACCTATTGTGGCGGTGCAAATTTAAGATTTTCCATTGCGTATATGTTAACCAAATTATTTTCGAATTTCTTCTTTTTTGGAGGATATTTGATTCGAATATTCAACATAGGAGTTAAGCTCTTTTGTTGTCAAAAAAAGGAAAATCGATCAACTTAGATCTCAGAAGAAAAGAGTTGACGAGTATTCAGAGAGCGCTTACAATAAAAACGGTCATCACGTATTTTCTGTCCAATGTTTTCAAAGAGGGAAGTTAATGAAGAGTTACTTGCTGAGCCGTGCAACTGCTATTGAACAGGAAAGATACGCTGTTGTTTCGAGCATACCTCTAGAAAAAGAACCCCAAGCAACATAGTAATGATATATCAACCCTTGCTACGGAATGAAGCAAAGATGTTGAATACAAAGTAAAAACATGCAACTCCGAGAGAACCAAAAGGTCAGAAATTATGATTGATCCGTTACTTTTTGCGCACTGAATCCTGCATTCTATCGTTTCCGCTTGAAGAGAAGGTTAATCTTTTTCAGAAGCAAGTTCATTTGCGGAATTGTCATAGTTCAATGTTTTTGTAGAATTTGAAACGCTCCACTTAACATGGTTTTTTCCGAGCATGTAATCAAAAATCGCAGCGGCATTCAAAGCAAGCTCTACCAATAAAAAAGGAAGAAGTACGAAGACGCTTTTCTTCCTGAATTGCAGCAAAATCAACTTCGTTACTTGAATTGGATGAAGAGGCAGAAGATAGAGAAGATGCTGAGGCGATTCTCCAGTCAATTTTCTAACTTGCTGATGACCAAATAAGACTCTTCGCCTCTGTTTAAAGTAATCAGCAAATGTTTGAGGACCGCAAATCGAAACTTGAGATTTAGGCTCATATTTTATTAGCCACCCTTTTTTCTTTGTAATTAAAGCTATGTACGCATCATCGTTTATTGTTTCAGACGGTATTTTGTCGACAATGTTCTTGCGGACGCAGAAAATTTCAGTTGCATGCCGAGCAAGTCCAGCGTCATTCAGTTGACTAAAAACCGTACCGTGAAAATCCCACAGGAAATGAACCATTCTTCCAACCAAAGAATTGTAACTGTTTACCGGAACGGGATTGCCGCTAACAAGCCCCACGTTAGGTTGCATCTTCAAAAGAAGTTTGCGGAAGCACCCTTCATTTGGCAAAGTGTCAGCGGATATGAATAATATATTGCTACCTTTTGCAACGGATAGGATGCGGTTTACGGCTGAAGCTTTTCCATTTCTTTCCTCCTCAACAATATAGTGGATCTTATGACATTGTTTTGAAAACCTTTCCACTATATCTACCGTGTTGTCGGTGCAACCTGAGCAAACAACGAGAATTTCAAAATTGCCAGGGAGCTCTTGTTCGTAAAGAATGTTGCTCAGGAGACCCCCTATGTTCTTGCCTTCGTTATAGGCGCAAATTCCTATTGTAACATCGGTAGACAAGAGTCAACTGCCCAGGTTACCTATGAAGGCAAGTCAATAAAACATTTTCTTAGGTTCTTTACATTATTTAATGCTTTCAAACTCTGATCTCGTGTCATTTTCTTGCTCAATGAGCCCTCAGGCACTAAATAGACTCAACAGGTACCTACAAGAATTCACAAATGCGCTTACCAGATACAGCGCTTGCTACATCTTCTTCTTTCTTTGGTTGACTTAAATGTCATCCTCCTGCGCTCAGTGATTATCATTTATAGCATTTCAATCATCAATTCTAAGCAGTGGAAAAATTTTTAAGGCGACCCATATAATAGAACACTTGACTCATCAAGGAGATTTATGAGAAATGAAAAGAGCGGTATTGGCAGTTTTTAGTTTAATGGCATTATGCAGTCTGCTTATGTCAATGCAAATAGGACCAGTTAAAGCATACAAAGCGGGATACGAGTCCACTAATTATGGGGGAATAACGGAACCAACTATGGATGGAAAGTGGACCACCACCACAGAGTGGGACGATGTTTATGCTGGTGTCTACAATGGCAGTTTTCATTTCAGAAACAAATGGTTTTTCACCGATAGTGTCTTCGAATACTTCCTCATCGAAATCTTCAACGATAACACCAACGATACCGGCGATTATTGGCAAATGTGTATTGACGGAGATGCGAGCGGGGGCAGTGCTCCTCAAGCTGGTGACATTAGGATAGACTACGTGGGACACAAAACATTGAATGTTTACGCAGGAACTGGAAGCGGATGGGCCGCTTCTGCGACGACTGGCGTTCAAGTAGTTGATTCGTTGGATTCGTCTAAGTTGTCAGCCACAACACACTGGATATGTGAAATCAAAATAGACAAGCTTGCTTTGAGTATGGCAATAGACGATTGGATTAGAGTGGCAGTATACGACGCAAGTACTACAACACTCACTGCGTGGCCGCCTACACCGCGGGATGTCCCCGACACTTACGGGTTGAATCATGCAGAACTTACGACAATTCCGGAGGGGTTAGGGCTGGGAGTCATGATGCTACTTTCTACTTTTGCAGTCTTGGTTGGGTACTACGGCATCCGCAGGCGATCAAACCGGAAGCTTTAGCCTTGGAAAGAATGTAGAAACGACACACACACGCCAAGTTTGGCGAAAAGCAGAGCCTACTCTCCTATCTTTTTCTATTTCTTTCTATTGTCAGGAACAACAGCCAGATGACATTGAACGGACCTCTGGCGAGACACTCTTCTTCACTTAGGATTCAGCGATTTCTGCAGTTCTGACAGTATGATAGATAATGATAATAGTGCGACAGGTTTTTGTCATATTAGGCTGGATGGTGCCTAACCTCTAGTTGAAAGCAAAATCAGGTAAGGTGACATTGCATTCATCCGAGATTTGAGTTGCTGAAAAAATCTTGGTTACATATCGCTTTGTTAGGATGTTTTGTCACTGCAATTGCCTTGTTGATGATACTGGACTACTTCAACATTGAAAGCATCGCCCACTTCAATGACGGAGGGTTCTATTTTGAATATACTTGGAAAGGACGATTATACCTGTTGTTCTTTCTGGCAATTTTCATCTTAGAATTCTTCGCAAGTTTTGCGGGTTTGTCAAGAAAAAGCGTGGAAAGTGAAAAACGAAAACGCCTCAGTGTTTTTGCGATTCTTGTTTGTGCAAGTATTCCCTTGGCTTACGTTATAAGTGTTAACTTTTTGGGTCTAGATAAGACTGTCATAGGAATTGGCGAAGCGCTACGAGGTGAATACTGGAGAACTAATTTTCCTAATTGGTCAAACTTTCTTAGAGGAGACTGGCCACTTTCATTCGAATATTTCATTTTCACGATTTCCTTTGCAGTCACCATAATATTGGCTTACGGAAAAGCAGGTCTAAAGGCATTCTCCATCGCATTGGCTCTCATTGCAGGAATGAGTACAGTCTACATAATCGATACAATCTATCCGTATGGAGTGCTTAGACCTCTTCAAATGATGGCTCTTCCCACAGCGGCATGTGCAACCGCCTTGCTTGAGATCTTCGGTTACCAAGCTAGTCTACTCTATTCCTCGGGACCGCAATCCTCGCCAATCATAAGGGTATATTCTAACAATTACCCATTGTCCGCAGGGGTCAATTGGCCATGCGCAGGAGTTCAAAGTCTATTCCTTTATACGATAATCATTCTCTTGCTGTTTCAGAAATCAGGCATTTCGAGCTTTCGAAAAATGATTTACTTTATTATTGGAGCAATTGGAACATACCTAGCCAACGTGTTAAGGATTTTCAGTTTCTTCATAATTCTGCTAAATCAAGGATCAGCTGCTGCCCAGGTTTTTCACAGTGTTTATGGTGAACTATATTTTGTCGGTTGGACCTTTTTGTATATTTCTCTAATCATATGCATTGAAAGGTTCAATTTGGTCGAAAAATCAAAACAAATGATGACTAAAATACTTCTTTTGTGGGAAAAATGGAGAAGATCAGGAAAGACTAGATAATGCGAAACGCAAGAGGGTGTGAGCAAATCTTGGGGTTCATATCCTGTTGGTTGTCCGAGAAGACAAATGAAGGATAGAGCGAAAATGGGTACTGAAGATGCCAAATGTTCTGAAAACCAAAATGCTGTACAAAGACTAATTGTTCAAAAACTATGATAACCAATATTGCAGATTTTCATAGGCATCTAAAGAGTGAAAGAGGGAAGTGCGCGCAAAGCAAAGATGCTTACAGAACATACAAAATTAGCCATTCACTGTCTTGGTCCTTCATTCTAGGGGTAGACCATTAGCGTTCGTGAATTAGAGTTAATAGGAGCTACATCTCATACCAGAAGTAGTTGAGTAAGATGAGGTTTGCCACCAACTTGGTCTTGGTCGCGGTCATAGCATTCTCAGCAGGAATCGCCTTTGCCTCACCTATGCTATACGACAAAATATTCGTTTCACCTTATGGACATTAAGATGAACCAAAAGCAGATTTCAACATTAATCTCGTATATGCAAGCTTCCAGGTTCATGAAAACGTAAGCGAAACTTACGGTGGCGTTAGCTTCAAGCTCGTAGATTATGAAGCTGTCCTGCGCGTTACGAACATTTCAAACTCTTCAGCCAGAGTTGCCGAGTTGGATTTCGGAGCTGCCAGGAACATCACCGTCACGTCTGGTTTTGCAGGTGGCTTTCCAGTGCCTAGAGAAAATTTTGAAGCCATCAGACATTTCCAAAAGCTCTTCGGTTTCTTCCACTTTCATCCAAGTCCCATTAACCAGGTTAATTGTCATTGAACCTGTATAGCTATTTCTTTAGTACTCTACAATGAACAACTAATCAAAGATTGATGTGAAGAAAAAATAAAAAGGTTTTTGAAAACCAATAAAGCTTATTTATAAGCTTAATATCGGCGTGGTGGTCTTCGTTTCGCGTAACATTCGCGGCAATACACTGGCCTGCTACCGTCTGGCTTGAAAGGAACGTCGCATTCTTTTCCGCAGTCGGCGCATGTTGCCTTATGTGATTCTCGATTATACATTTATTTTTTCAACTCCTTTTACTATCTGCACAAATGATCTTGTGCACTGGGTCTCATTCGTCATGCAGTGTTTTAAGTCTATCCATGCTATTCTCAGCTTTTCCATGCAATAGCACACCTAAGTTCACTTGGCGTTGTCTGTTCTATGAGGTTTGTGATGATTTCTGATATCGTGCTCGAATCAGAACGCCAATATTTATTATAGTTGCAATTCACCTATTGACTGAGGGGAGAAGGAATTTGGCGTATTCACTGGAGGAAAAGAGTGGCTTCGTCAGAGCTATCCTAGAAAACTCTGTTTTCAATGACCCTGAATACTACCGGCTGATTACCGAGGTTTTAATGCAGATACCTGAGGAGGCGTTGGAAAAGATAGATTCCTCGCTCGACCATATTGTTGTGATGCGAAAAAGCTCTTATGCGCTCGCTGAGGGTGTTCGTTTTACGTGCGTAGCGAAACATGAAACTCATCTTGAGAAGAAAAAAATTGTGAGCGATAAGAGCGAGCACGAGCCGAAGCCATTTGAAGTGGTGAAGCCAGTCTACTTTCAGAAATACGTCGTAATCTTTGATTCAGACAATATGAAGAAGCTTACACAGGCTCAGAAGCTAGCGGTTATAGCTGAAGAGTTTGCGCATGTCTACCTAAAGCACGGATTTATCGAGAGTTCAGAGAACGAGGATGAAGCGGCAAGGTTAATTGACAGCTGGGGATTCCATCCTTTCTTGCGTCCACGGAGTTCGCATGGTCAAAGAAGAACATCTACACTTGTGCAGGCTCGCGATTTCTAAGAAAGCCAGCTAGCAAAACACGATTGTTGCTCTGCTTTCTCTATTTCGGTTGTTTCTTAGATAGTATCAAGGCCTGAGCCGTTAAGATTTTATTTTCTTCAATTCTTTATATAGGTACTCCCGTATTCAAACATCCGCGGTTGACCAGAATTTTTGCGCATATCTTTTGTGAGTTGTTCGTGCTCCTCCCAAGTCGACTGCAAGATGTCCCCCAGAAATCATACACTATGGCAAGTTCCACCAGCTTTCGAGAAAACAAGAAGCCAAATGCCCTCAAAGTAGTTGCCCAAAAGCTTAAACGTCACGTGTTCGGGCTTTCCGGCGTATTTTTGCATATAATCCTCGTAATTGGTATACTCGAGGGAGCACACTTGAACAATGTCTTCTTAAAGTTCCCACCCACCAAGCCAAACCAAGGAGAAAGCCTTAGTATACTTTCCGTTCGTCGTACTCTGCGTTCGTGACTGGCTTCTAACATGTAGTAGATAGCTCCTGTGATTACGCTTGCTGACGCTATCAGAACAGAAACGGTTGGAACATCAAACACCAGCGACATCAGATCACAACTTGCACCTAAAACTGAATCATTAGTATGACCTTTCAGCAAAAGGATAGCTTCTTTGGTTTGTTGGTTTTACTTAAGCTCGCAAAATTTCGCCAGGCAAATGTAACCTAGATGCAACATTTGTACCAAATAGAACAATAATGGTAAATTTTGTTACATAGAAGTCACAATACTTAATAGCTCTGAAGTTTCATTAAAGTGTCATTCCAAAAAAGTGAAGAAATAATGATTAACCAACTAAACTCAAATTTACAGAATGTGGCTAACAAAGCTAAATGTCCAGACTGTGACTCGGAATTAGATGTTCCCCGCGACATTGAAAAAGGGGAAATTCTGAGTTGTCCAGGCTGTGGACTTGAACTGGAAGTTAAGAAAATAAATGGAGGAGGTGAATGCTTAGATCTTCAAGAGCTTACGATTGAAGGCGAAGATTGGGGCGAATAAGAGGGTTCACTCAAACCTTAATCTTCAATATTTGTTGTTCCTTCCCTTTTTTAATTATTTTTCAATTGAAGCACGTTGAAATCCAAGCTCTCAGATAAGAATCCGAAGCATTTATCGATAACCGGTTTCTTTGTATCTAGTAGGTTTTGGGAATATGAAATTGTCTGGAAAAGTTGCTTTGGTTACTGGAGCAAACTCCGGAATCGGCAAAGCAGTTGCGCTCTATTTGGCTGAAGAAGGCGCAGACGTTGCCATAAACTATGTTGTTAACCCGGCTGAAGCTCAAGCTGTATCAAAAGAGATAAAGGCACTGGGTAGACGAGCGATAGCGGTAGAAGCTGACGTTTCAAGCAACATAGCCGTTAAAGACATGTTTTGGCGGGTCGTCAACGAATTCTCCACTTTAGACATACTGGTAAACAATGCTGGAATCGGCAACTTCGCATCGGCGGCTGAAATGAAGGATGATGTTTGGAATAAGATGATAGCGGTCCATCTCTATGGCACGATGAATTGCACCCGTGAAGCCCTGAAAATTATGCAGAAGAAGAAGTCTGGCAAAATCATAAACATAGCCTCAATATGCGGGATCACAGGCTGCTTGGGCGCAGCGCATTATTCGGCTGCAAAAGGCGGAATAATGGGGTACACGCACGCGGTGGCGAGAGAAGTGATCGCCCAAGGCATAAATGTTAACGCAATTGCCCCCGGATACATAGAAACCCCCTTGCTGTCGAATGCAGGAATGACAGATGAAATGCTAAAAGAACTGCTAACCCAAATCCCCATAGGCCGATTGGGCAAGCCACGCGAGATCGCATCTTTGGTTGCTTACTTAGCTTCCGACGACGCAAACTTCATTGTAGGCCAAGTCATAAGCCCAAACGGCGGCCAAGTAATATGACTAGCAACGCAAACGTGGCTTCCAAGGCAAGCACTATATACTGCGCGCTAACTTTTTCCCGATCTAATGAGTTTGGCTCCCATGAAAAGCGTCCATACTGCAATACTCAGTGCTTCGGCTTCTTCAGGTACAGCAAAGCCAATTTTCAAAGATAGCCCAAATACTATTGTAGGCAAAACCAAAATTGACAACAGGGCTGAAAGCCCACAGCCAATGCTAAGCTTTTTGATCGCGCTTTCATTTGTTCCAAAACCTATCTGTAACATTCCAAGTGGAACAAGAACAAAGTAGCCAAAAGCCACCATTCCGTGCAATGAAAGATAATCGATTGTGAAAATTCCAACAAATGCCAAAAACAAGCTGCCCAGTAAAACTGATATGATCCCAGCTCTTATTCGTCTTTCCTTGTCAAAATAATGCCAAAATCCCAGCACAAAAAAGACGCTGAGAACACCTCCGAGAAACACGGCGCTGTTAAACAATGCGGCTTGCTCGCCCACTCCCAGTTCGCTCAGAGCATTGGTGTCCCATCTGAACCAAGAGGAAAGAATGGTAGCGGACAAGATCATGATCATAGTTAAAATAGTTCCAAATATCCCAGATACCCCAGCAATCTTAGCAAAACTATGTTTTCTCTCTTTTGAGGCTAAGAACATTTTCTCCCTTCAAAATGCCAATTCGTTAGTAACAGTCCAACTATTCGTTGATGTTAATGATACTTTCTGTTAAGGCAAGCCCGGGTCTTAGATGACTTGGCACTTACCCAGTTTTTTTCCTCTTAATTCTTTTGTTTCAAATCTCAGTTCATTGATAGACCGGGATATTTACGCTAAATCAAGTTTTCACATAGTTGTGGCTTAAGCACAATTGCCCTTAGCTTTTTTGCTTCGGTCTTCTTCGCAACTTTCTTCCTGTTCCGCGAACGTTCTCCCAGATTCTGGACGTTCATATTTGGCAAATTACACATAATCTCAATGCACGAATTAATTTATTAGATTTTATGAATTACAGATTCTTTTTATCTTCGCGCATGTGCTCTAGTTTATTTATTTAACTCCTCACTGACATTCTAACTGAGGATGTGCAATACGAGTACCAGCGAGACAAGCAAAACGTCAACGGACAATGCTATCATAGATTATCTTTCAAAGAAAGGCATAATGGACAAAACAGAAAAACTGGCTGTCATTCGAATCAGCACTAAAATTGGTGTCAGCGTCGAACAAGTAGAAGTGATTATCAACAGGCTAAGCTCGAAAAACTTGATACGCAAAATTTACCTGCAAGGCAACATTGGTTTTGAATTGACTCCGAGAGGAAAACAGGCAATTGAAGATTTAGCTAAAGCCGAAACCGAGCGTGTTACAAGGCAATTGCAAGAAGCAATAAGCCGGGAACGAAAAGCAAAGCAAAGGGCGAGCGCTGTGAGTAAGATGAAATCACTTGAAGAAGAATGGCAAAACTACGAAATGCCTGACAAAAAGCAAATTGGCGGTGTCGAGCAAGAAGCCACAAAACTTCTGACCGCAACAAAAGAAATGGCAGACAAACAACCTTCGTGCACCGAAAGTCCTGAAAACTATGAACAGGAATTCGCGCAATACAAACTCCAAATAGAAGAATTAGCAGAAAGAAACAACAAACTGACCAGACAAGTTAGCACTTATGCAAAAATCAGAGATCACCTATCATCAATTTCAGCTGACAGCGAAAGCATTAACAGAGCCCTAAAAAAATACGGCCCCATAATGGAAGCGGCAGCTCAGGTCAATCAACTAAAAGCCGCACTCTGCACCCTAAGATCAATCCAATCTCAGCTGGAAAATTTTGACAAAGCCCAATTGGCTAAATTCGAAGAACTCAAGCCCCAGCTTGCAGACAACGCAAAACTCTTGGAGACCCTAAACAAGCCAACTCACGAATTTGCCCCAATAAAGAGGGAAAGCTCAGCAGAAAAGGGAACTATGTATCCTGACCCGGAATGCCCAATCAAATACAGCAACAAAGCAAGTGTGTATCCCTTAGTGGAAAAATGTAGCAAGTGTGGAACGAAACGAAAGTCGACACCAGTTACTATCGGATAAAACCTTCCGCCTCTTTTCATTGAGAAGGTATGAACACTACACCGCTAGGCTATTGTGGTGGCTGCCCTGTATTCGGCGTTTCTTCTGCCAAACTGTGGCTTGCGAATTGTTTGGTTTGGGAATTTCGTTTTGCAGTACTCGCAATCGCCTGTCGGCGGGGTTTGCTTTATCTCCGTTCCTATATCGTGTTGGGTTCGCAACATGATTTCGTGTCCACAGACGGGGCAGTCAAACAGTTGCCAATCGTTTCGGCTCAAAATCTTAATATGAAATATTTCTGCCCACTCACAATATGGGTTAGTTTGGCTGGCCCAGACCTCTTCAGGCGCCGCAACTCCAGTGGGCACAAAAAATGTTTTGAAGCTCTCGGTGAGTTTGCTAACACCCATATACAATTTTATCTTTTTTACCTGCTGTAGATCAGTTACCTGAGTAAACTTTTTGAGTTCCGCCTTTACCCATTCAGCCGAACAACTATGACGAGTGAGCGTATTCTTATTCATACCCTTCCCCTCATGTAAGTAGCATATGTGCCTTTTTTCCATTTTGGTTAAAATCCATGAATTTCACTTGAATCAAGAAATTTCAGCGTTTGGCGTCCCAATAGTCCAAAACAAATGCAGTGACGGGAAAAAAACTTTTTGAAATTAGAAAAACGGTGAACTCTAAAGAGCCATTATGTCTTAGTCTTCAACATCCGCCTTAGGTTTTAGTGGCAACGTTACTATGAAAGTTGTTCCCATGTTTTCCGTTGTTTCGACCGTTATGGTGCCCCCATGCGCCTCTACGATGCGTTTACATATGGCTAAGCCAAATCCCATACCCTGCGCCTTCGTCGTGAACAAGGGCAAGAAAAGCTTGGGCAGAGTGTCTTCAGATATCCCGGTGCCGGTATCAGCGAAAGCGATCTCTACACAGTCCCTTGTCTGGCAGCATCTGATTTCAAGTGTTCCTTTCTCAGGCATTGCGTCAACTGCATTCTTGATAAGGTTTACAAAAACCCGCAACATCTTGTCAACGTTGACCCAAATCCAAGTCTCTTCGTAAACCTGGTTTTCAATTTTTATTCGGCGTGGAATCTGAACCATTTGCAGGGCCTCATCCAAAAGAGTGCGTGCCTTGCATCTAATTGGTTCCAGATGTATCTCTCTCGAATACTCTAGCAGATCATTGATTATCTTGTCTGAATAGACAACGGATTTGTCGATGATTTCAAGCATTTCTTTAACCTGAGCCTCAGAGACCGTTGAACCTTTCTTTTTTAAGAAGTAAGCTGCGTTTTTTATACTTGTCAACGGATTACGCAGATCATGCCCAACCATCCCAGCTAGTTCGCCTATTGCTGCTAAACGTTCAGACTTGACAAGCCGCTCATTAGCATCCTTTAGCTGGGCAGTTCTCAAATCAACCAAATATTTCAAATTATTCGAATAATCCGTAACTTTTCTTTCCAAAACTTTTCGTCGCTCTTCGGCTTTCTTGCGTTCAGTAACATCCTCTAGTTCAGCAATGAAAAGGCTGGGTTTGCCATTTTGATCTCGCACCGCGCTAACCATGATTTTCCCATAAATGACAATTCCGTCTTTTCTAACATACCGCTTCTCGAACGCAAAAGAAGATGCACTGCCGTTTTCAAGTTCCTGCAATTTCAATATGCTTTCTTTGAGGTCTGAAGAATGGGTTATATCCTTGAAGGTTAGCTTTTGCAGTTCCTCCTCTGTGTACCCTATTATTCTGCAGAAGGCTTCGTTCGCGCTCAAGAAGTGTTTGTCAGAATCTGAAGTCGCGATCCCAATTGGAGCGTTGGCCACAATTGCTCTAGACCTTTCCTCGTTTTCCTTCAAGGCATTCTCAGCTTTTCGACGTTCAGAAATATCGATAATTATGCCTCTTAGACCAATAGTTGCGTTTTCTACAACGATCGGTTTTGCTACAATCATAACTGGGAAGGTGCTGCCATCTTTTCGAACAAGAGCATATTCATTCTTGCCAGATGGATCATTTTCAAATGCTCTCCGAAAATCCTTCCTAGCTCTCTGCCGGTCTTCCTGAAAAATAAAATCGAAAGCACAAAGACCTTTATCAAAATCATCCTTCGAGTAACCAGTTATCTCAAAAGCTCTCTCGTTTGCATAAACTAATTTGCCAGTAATGTCTGTATCAAAAATAATTTCTGGCAAAGAATCCGCAAAACCCCTAAACCTCGACTCACTTTCCTTCAATAATGTTTCCGCTTTTTTGCGCTGAGTAACATCTACTAATGTGCCGATTACGGCTGGTTTGCCTTGATATACAATTGTCGTTCCATAGACTTCGATGTGGATTACAGAACCATCTTTTTTCACCGCTTTGTATACAACATTTCCCGTTTCAATTTTGCCGTCCAGCCTCTCTTCCAATCTTCTCATTACTGCTTGAATATCATCGGGGTGTATCAAATCTCTGGGCGTGAGCTTGTCAATTATTTCTTCGGGTAAATACCCGAATGTTCTTGCAAAACTTGGATTTACATAAGCCATCTTCGCATCTTGGATTACATAGATACCGAAAACAGATTTTTCAGTGATAGACCGGTAGCGTTTTTCACTTTCCACTAAAGCTAGTTTTAACTTGTATCTATCAACTGACATTTCAATGCTGTGACTTAATTCGCCGTAAACGGTTTCGGGGTCGCCTTGTTTGTTGAGGTATCCATCTGCTCCAAGGTTTAAAGCTGTGATGGCAACTTCTTCTCTGCCTTTGCCGGTAAACAAAATGAAAGGAATTTCATTACTCCGTTCACGCAACTCTTTAAGAAATTGAAGACCATCTTTTGTAGGCATATCATAATCAGAAACTATGATATCAAAATGCCCACTTGCCAGTTTCTTGAAAGCTTCATCCACACAACAAGCTTGGTCAATTTCAAAGTTATTCAAATTCGAAAGAATCAATTTGGAAATTTCCCGTATTGAAGCGTCGTCGTCAACAAGCAAAACTCGAATGACGCCCCTACCGTTTGAAGGTTCCAAATCAGGATCGTCAACAACTACTTCACAGTGATTATTGGAAGTTTGCAATAGCTAAACTCCGGCCAAAACAACTAATGAGTCTGATAATAAGTCAGTTATGAAACATCAATATGAACTATGGATCACTCAAACAGGATGTAAATGTAAACTTTGCCTATTGCGAAAATTAACAAATCTTCAACAGAATAAATGTATGTTTTTGTCCGTTTGTCTGCTTTGTCTCGCGTCACGCTACAATCTAAGGCTTTGCCTAGCAGCATGCACATCTCTTAAGGTGCACTCCAAACCCTTTTTAATGTCTTCCAAGTAGAGGTACCGACCCTGAATGCCCTTCTGAAAATAGTCGGAATCTTGGTGACGCCCTAACTGCTCCATGAGTAAGCTTACATTGTTGAAGGATGGCGTAGAATCGGAAAGCCTACAGGACGCGCTCAGTCCTTATAAGTACGACTAAACATGAATTTTACAACCAAGATGTTCCTTGTTTCGACAGATCTCTTGAATTAAAATGAAGAAATCAGAACATGAACGAAGCTGATATAATTCACGTAAACTACGGCGCCATCATGGAGGAAATAGCTAAATTTCAGAGCAGCGAAAAAACCCTGGGAGACAAGTTGACAAAATTCTTGCTTTCGCTGCGTGAACTCACGTTCAAACTTGAACCTGCACTGACAAGAGAATCTCATGAAGACGAACAACAACTCTGGAAAGAGTACACACAACTCCAACAGGCAAAACTCTTAGTGCTCGACCTTTCCCATGAATACGACTACTTTGAACATCAAGTGCAATCAATCAACCCAAACCTAAACCTAATGATAGAAGATGCCATTGATGAATTGGGAGAACACATCTCAGTTCGCGCCGAAACTCATCGCGCACACATAGACCTCCTTGAGATCCGAAACACACGCCGCGTAAGCGTAAGCGCCATCATCGTATCAGCCACAATTGCCTACCTTGCTGTTTGGGAATATTCCGTTCGCGAGTTCATTGATACAGCCAATTTCCCAATGGGACTGAGCCCGGGGCTCAACACCGTATTGTCCATTCTGACACTCCTTCCAGTTTTCGGCGCTGTTTTCTGGTCTTTGCTGAGCCGTCGAAAACGCCTATAGTCAGCAACACCCTAGCGCGCTAATCCATAATATGGAAATGAGATAGGTATTTTGCCGTCATCTAACACTCACGCGATTACGAAGCAAACCTTAAGGTTGTTCTTTCCTGAGTTTTCCAAATACTTACTCTTGAATTCCTATTTTCTTACCCCAGTCATGGCCCTCTTTAAAGAACTTCATTACTGGAGCTATCGTCACTTCTCCCACAAGCCTTAGCGGTTCAACAGCAATGTTGAGAGCGGCGTTATCATCAGCTTCGAGAACAAAATAGAAAACATGACCCGGCGCATCCATATATCCATCTAACAGCTTAACTCCAGACTTCTTCATGCTCTCCTCAGTCTTTTTTATGAATTCTTTGTCGGGTCTCACAACGCCTCCAGGGCAATTCTCAATCGTATGTTTAGCAACTATCATAAAAAGCAATACAATCACCTCATCCTACAATAATTTGTTCGTCTGTTTAAGTTTATGTGACTGTATGACTGTAACATCTCTGCAATAGTTGCCCAACGGTTGCGTTAAACTCTTTGGATTCATGGGACATTGTCAATTACGTCATTGACTCCCAGGATTGGTCCAAAACTGGACTCCTAAAGGTGGCTCTCTTGCTTCAGCCCTTAACTTATCTATAATCGCTTTTCTTTGCTCAGCGAGCGACCTGGGACCCAGATACTCGTAGGCCTTAAGGAAATCTGGAAAAGACAACTCTTCACCCTTTCCACAAGTCTTTGCCCTTCACGTTCATACTTATTCCTCATAGCCTGAACGGATTCATCAGCCGTGCAAGGCATTACGTCTATCCTCTCCACTCCTTTTGGATAGCTAATAAGGTGAACAAAGCCCACAAACTGCTATCCGAAATTAAGAAAACAATTACATCAACAACCTCTGAATCATCCACTCGCAAACGATGCTCCAACTTCCTAAGGCGCCTCCAAACTGACCCTCGATAGGAAGGGCCCGCCAATTCCCCGCCCCCGATCAAAACATTAACCTCAAACAAAACCAAGACACACATCCAGACTCACTGCTCCCGACCATTCCTCTCGACCAACTTCTCGACATGCCAAAGACGCTCGAAGCTGTTCTTAGACTCAACAATTCCACTTTGAAATCAGCCAAGAAGCTCATTATTTTACTATTGATTGCACTCTTCCAACTTTGCCGTCGATAAGCCGAACCTTGATGCCGTGCGGATGAGTCGAGCTGTTGGTGAGGAGATCCTTGACGACGCCTCAGTTAATTTTCCACTTCGCTGGTCTTGCTTCAAAACGATATTTACGCGGATGCCCGGCTTGATTTGGCTTCTCTGCTGATTAGGTTCCATTCCCGGTCCTAGGTACATCGCGCCTTATAGCACATTCGCACTCCTAACACAAAAAGGGCCAATACAACAAAAAATTTGGGAAAAAGAAGTTCGTTGTAGTTTCCTTGCAGTCACATAGACTCATATTCAGTTTTTGTGTGTTCACGAGCCTGAGAGGCTTCGGTTCTTGGCTCAGTGCCCAAAGTGCGGAAAAGAAGTTGAGAAACTCGTTAGGTCACTGAGTAATCATTTTTTCTCTGTTGAAGCCTACATTTGCGATTGTTGCGGCAGACATTTCCACGTATAAAAATAAACGCAATTAACAAATTTCTCGCAGGACAGAGGCGAAATTAAAGCCGTTCAGCGATAGCTTGCGGTTGAGTCGAAGCAAGACGCCAATGAAGTTGAACTTGAACGCGGCGAATGCAGTTTTGTTTTTCCAATGAAATGAGGCTACGGTGAACGGATGCGTATTCCTTTGATTTGTATTTCACGGTTTTTGTGAACAGCATCTCCGCAATCTCCTTTGTATTCATTTCAGGTTTAATTGACAACAGTTCCAAGATCTTCTTCTGATTCTTAGAAAGCCCGGCCACCTTCAAAACCCACTCCTAGGATATCGGAGGATATTTTGAAGCGATTAAAGAACTTTGTTCCGAAGACGAAGTAAGCGACAACTAGACTACCATCAAATTACATCGATTAAGGTTTGTTTCAGGAACGCAACCATCTCGTCAAGGTACAGAGACAGCAAAAGTTGATGCAAAATGATTTAAGTTGAGTTGTATGATATCGAACTGGGTGAAATATTGGAGAAAAATGCATTAACAGCCGTAATTATTGCCCTAATTGGATCGATTGTAGTTGCAGGTGTTGTTTCAGCGTTGGTCTCAACGCAGCTAGCCGTTGGACCACAAGGACCTCAAGGCGACAAAGGTGACATGGGAGCCACAGGAGCAACGGGCGCAACTGGACCACAGGGACCGACCGGAGCCACAGGAGCAACAGGGGCAACTGGAGCCCCAGGACCAACCGGAGCAACGGGAGCCACTGGAGCTCAGGGGCCTCAAGGACTTGCGGGATCGACGGGAGCCACTGGAGCCACGGGTGCTACTGGAGCAATTGGAGCCCAAGGCATTCAAGGTCCGCCGGGAGTCACCACAGTTAATTCCTCCAGCATTCTCTTTGTCAATGCAACTGTTAATCCAACACCAATTTCCAACGTTACCATTACCGCTCCTGCAAATGGCGTTGTCATTGTTACATTACACATTGGCTACGTTCAAATGTACAACAACAATTCGTGCGGGCTATATCTTGGAACCTCCCCGACTTCTCCCAACTGGAACAACCTTGACATAAGCTACCATGGAAGAACTTTTACTGGCCCAACAAATGAATGGGTAATGTTTGACATGACAGCGCAGGCAGCATACCCTGTAACTTCAGGCAGCAAGACCACTTTCTATGCAACTGCTATTAGGTATTTAGGACCCGACGATTCGATAATGTACCTCGGCAGCGTCCGTTTCATTGCAGCGTTCTCAGCCACCTAACCCCCCTTTTCTTGCGCCCCCGGGCATCCACAGAGGCAGCGGTCAGCATTTGATTTTCACAAATTGTCATCAAATTGAACTCGGAAGATATTGAAGGCAATCAGTTAATCTTAATGGAGATTTCGACGAAATTGTAGAAAACGACTATTAAGCATGGAAGAAATGCAATTGTAAGGCGAACAGAGAATGTTTAGAAAACGCCGAAGGGGCACAGCGATAGTCGACACTCCAGAAGGAATTCTAGTGGTCAGTCGCGATAACAGAACATTCTTTTTGCCCGGAGGCGGAGCCGAAAGCAACGAGAGCCGGAGAGACGCAGCTGTAAGGGAGCTCAGAGAGGAGACAGGCTTGGCCGCAGTTAAATGCCAGTACCTCTTCGAATATCCCTCCTTCATCAACGATCACAAAGTTTTCTTGATGGAAGCAGCCGGGGTTGCAGAGCCCGAAAACGAAATAAAATACGTTGATTACTTCGACGGCTCAAACTTGAAGGTATCAAACACAACCTGGGAAATAATTGAACTCTACCATCTCAGGAAAAAACTCGAGACGCACGCTTCAATGCATCTTGAGAAAAAATAGAGGGCAAAAAAGAAGAAAAATTCGCCAGCTATCCTGTTTCGTCTTCTTCCACGCCTGAGGAAATGCTGCTTCATTGTAGCATCCGTGTAAATCGACAACGTTTATATGAACTGGAAAGACAATGGCATTCCAAGGTTGTGGAAGTATTATGGGCAAATCGCTTACTAGAAAGATACTGGAAAAACATCTAGTTATAGGCAAATACATCCCTGGCAACGAGATAGCCATCAAAATTGATCAAACCCTCACTCAAGACGCCACAGGAACCATGGCGTACCTGCAGTTCGAAGCAATGGGTCTCAAACAGGTTAAAACAGAACTTTCGGTAAGCTACGTAGACCACAACACCGTCCAAGTGGGATTCGAAAACGCAGACGACCACAGATACCTGCAAACAGTTGCCGCCAAATATGGCATAATTTACTCGAAAGCAGGAAACGGAATATGTCACCAGGTCCACCTGGAGAGATTCGGCAAACCAGGAAAAACCCTCCTCGGATCAGACAGCCACACAACGACAGGCGGCGGCATCGGCATGATAGCCATTGGCGCTGGCGGACTAGATGTCGCCGTAGCCATGGGTGGGGGAGAATTCTACATAGCATGCCCAAGAGTCTACAAAATAAACCTGAAAGGCAAACTTCAACCCTGGGTAAGCGCCAAAGATGCAGCCCTAAAAATGCTTGAAATATTCACCGTCAAAGGCAACGTCGGCGTCGTTATAGAATATGCAGGATCCGGCGTGGGCAGCCTCACCGTCCCAGAGAGAGCAACAATCACAAACATGGGGGCAGAAATGGGCGTCACCACCTCGATATTTCCCTCGGACGAAGAAACCAGAAAATTCCTCAAAGCCCAAGGCAGAGAGACGGACTGGGTCGAAATGAAAGCTGACGAAGATGCAGAGTATGACAAAGTCATTGATCTTGACCTCGGCGAGTTGGAACCCCTTGCAGCGGCGCCCCACAGCCCAGGTAACATAGTACGAGTCAGCGACCTGAAAGAAATGAAAGTAGACCAAGTAATGCTTGGCTCCTGCACAAACTCATCTTACAAAGAAATAGCCACCGCAGCCAGGATCATGAAAGGAAAAAAAGTACATCCAGACGTATCATTCGGAGTTGCGCCAGGTTCAAGACAGGTTCTGCAAATGGCAGCAAGAGACGGCTACCTCGTTGACCTACTGGATTCTGGCGCCAGACTCCAGGAGGCAGCGTGCGGATTCTGCATTGGCAACAGCCAAAGTCCAAAGTCAAGAGGCGTATCGCTCAGGACAAGCAACAGGAACTTTGAGGGAAGAAGCGGCACTGCAGACGCTCAAGTTTACCTTGTGAGCCCGGAAGTTGCGGCGGTTTCAGCAATCACCGGAAAAATCACTGACCCACGCAAATCCGGCATTGAATACCCAAAGGTGAATATGCCAACCAAATTCCTCAGAGACGACTCCATGTTCGTCTTCCCCAAAGACGCAGACAGAGACATGGAGATAGTCAGAGGACCCAACATTGGCACACCACCAGTTAACGACAAAATGCCCGACCAAATAGAAGGCACCGTAGGGATAAAGGTCGGCGACAAAATCACAACCGACCATATAATGCCAGCCGGAGCCAGACTCAAATACAGATCCAACGTTCCCAAGTACTCAGAATACGTGTTTGAACCTATTGACCCATCCTTCCCAAAAAGAGCGATGGAAAACAAGAAAAAAGGCTTGCATACAGTTATAGTAGCAGGCGAATCCTACGGCCAAGGAAGCTCCCGAGAACATGCTGCACTCTGCCCGATGTACCTAGGCGTAAAGGCAATCATAGCCAAATCAATAGAACGAATTCACGCAGCAAACCTCGTGAACTTTGGCATAATATCGCTATCCTTCAAGAATATGTCCGACTACGACAAAATAGACCAAGGAGACGAGATCGAAATACCAGACATCAAAAAGAAACTACAAAATAACGAACCGGTCATCTTAGTCAACAAGAACAAGAACCTAAAAATCGAACTATTATTCAACCTATCCCAAAGACAAAAAGACATACTCTACGAGGGCGGCTTACTCTCGTACACAGTGAAGTAACACTTCAGGAGGAATCTGAATGCCAAAAATAAACGTAAAATCAACAATCGTCGAGATAGACGGAGACGAAATGACCAGGATAATGTGGCAAATGGTCAAAGAACAGCTCCTCTTACCTTACCTTACCATGAAAGTTGCCTACTACGACCTCCAACTGAAAAAAAGGGACGAAACGGACGACAAGATAACGCTCGAAGCGGCGGAGGCGATAAAGAAGTATGGCGTCGGCGTGAAATGCGCGACCATCACACCAGACAAAAACCGCGTAAAAGAGTACAACTTGAAGCAAGAGTGGAAGAGCCCCAACGGAACAATCAGAGCTGCATTAGACGGCACTGTCTTTAGGGCACCAATTCTGGTAAAGAACATTTTACCCGCAGTCAGGTCGTGGAAAAAACCAATTCACATCGGAAGGCACGCCTACGGCGATGTCTACAAAAACTGCGAGTACAGAGTCCCCGAGACGGGAAAAGCCGAATTAGTATTCACGAACAGTGCCTGCAAAGAACTATGGCGCGGAACTATTCAGGACTTCAAGGGGCCTGGAGTAATCCAGGGGATTCACAACACCGACGAGTCGATAGTTAGCTTCGCCAGAGCCTGCTTTACATACGGCTTTGACCAAAAACTCCATGTGTGGCTAGGCGTCAAGGACACGATATCCAAGACTTATGACGGCCAATTCCGCAAGATATTCGAAGAAGAATTCCAAAACAATTGGAAGAAAAAATATGAAGAAGCCGGACTAAATTATTTCTTCACGCTGATTGACGACGCCGTAGCCAGGATAATGAAGACCGAAGGAGGTATGCTATGGGCTTGCAAGAACTACGACGGCGACGTTATGAGTGACATGCTTGGATCGGCATATGGTAGCTTAGCAATGATGACCTCCGTTCTCGTTAGCCCTCAGGGATATTACGAGTTCGAGGCTTCTCACGGCACAGTCCAAAAACACTACTACAAACACATGAAAGGTGAAAAAACCTCGAGCAACTCCATGGCATTAATTTTCGCATGGACCGGCTGCCTTAAAAAGAGGGGTGAGCTGGACCACACGCCAGAAGTGGTGGAATTCGCAAAGAAACTAGAAGAAGCGGCTCTCGAAACCGTTGAAAACGGCATTATGACCGGCGATTTGATGGTTGTGGCCACGCCTGACCCTAAGAATAGGAAGGTACACACCGAAGAATTTATCGCCGAAGTGGCCAAGCGCCTCAAGAAGAAGCTTGAATAGAAGGACGAAAAAATGGCGCATAAAGCAATTAGGGAAGCTGACAGCAAGCGCATGCTTGCCCGTCTTTTCAATAATTACTCTAAAGAGAAATTCGAAATCTCAGATAAAATTGTCACAGTCGGACCAGACACTGACTTGACGAAGCTTCCAATTCAAAACAAATGGCTGACTAGTGAGAAGTTGGTCGTAAAACCCGACCAGCTAATCAAGCGCAGAGGTAAGAACAAGCTCATCCTTGTAGGCGCAGACTACAAGCAGGTCAAGGAGTGGATAAAAGAAAAGTCCAAGGAACCGATAACCATTCACGGCACGTTTGATGCAGAAGGAAAACCCAATGACAAAGGGATAGTTGGACAGCTCACACACTTCATCGTAGAGCCAATGACACCACACAGAGATTCGGATGAATGCTATCTAGCAATAATGTCAACCAAAGATGGCGACATCATTATGTTCTACCCCGAAGGCGGGGTAAATGTCGGGGACGTGGACTCAAAAGCGTCACGCTTGGAAGTACCCATCGGCAAATTCCCTTCAGCAGCGGAGATCGAGAAGAAGCTTCTTGGAAGAGTCAAAGCTGACCGCAAAAATCATCTCTCAAATTTCATCGAAGCTCTGTTCAAATTCTACGCAGACCTAGACTTCACGTACCTAGAAATGAACCCGATTGTAGTAACAAAGGAATCAGTTATCCCCTTAGATCTCGCAGCCAAATTAGACAGCACTGCCGAGTTCGAGAACGGACAAAAGTGGGGCAGCGTTGAATTCCCCGTGCCTTTCGGGCGCAACGCAACCAAAGAAGAATCATACATCGAGAACTTGGACTCCCAAACGGGAGCGTCTCTTAAACTCACTATCCTCAACCCCGAAGGAAGAGTTTGGACAATGGTAGCCGGCGGCGGTGCCTCAGTCATTTACGCGGACACGATCACAGATCTTGGGTACATGACAGAGATGGCTAACTACGGCGAATACTCCGGAGACCCAAACGAAGAATTCACCTATCTCTATGCCAAAACAATACTCGATCTAATGACCCGCAATGCGAACCCAAAAGGAAAGTTCCTACTCATAGGCGGCGGCATAGCCAACTTTACCGACGTAGCCAACACCTTCAAGGGAATAATTAAAGCCCTCAAAGAGTTCCAAAAGAAACTTCAAGAGAACAAAGTCAAAATCTACGTTCGCAGAGGTGGGCCTAACTACCAAGAAGGACTATGCAAGATGAGGGAACTCGGCGAGGAGTTGGGAGTGCCCATTGAAGTCTATGGTCCAGAAACCCACATGACCAAGATTGTCTCCATAGCCCTCAAGGGAGGAAACTAAATTGGCAAAAGCAAAGCTAGCCATCCAGTCAAATCCATATGAGCTGTTTAACCGAAACACCCAATCCTTCATCTACAATAACCAAGTCATGGCGACACAGAGGATGTTGGATTTTGACTACGCGTCAGGTCGCGAAACGCCCTCAGTCGCAGCAATAATCAACCCCACCGGCTCAGACAGTTTTTCAAAGTTCTTCTTTGGCAAACGTGAGATCCTAGTACCGATATACAAGACAATTGACCACGCCGCACAGAAGCACCCAAATGTTGACGTCATGATAAACTTTGCATCCTTCAGGTCCGCAACCTCATCAACAGAGGAAGCCCTGGCAATACCTCAGATTCGAACCATTGTTGTAATCGCGGAGGGAGTGCCAGAGAGACGAACAAAACTACTCACTGCAAAGGCCAAAGCACTCGGAAAAATCATCATTGGACCGGCAACCGTTGGCGGTATAAAAGCCGGCTGCTTCAAAATCGGCAACGCTGGCGGCACAATCGAAAACATAATCGACTCCAAACTACATAGACCTGGCTCCGTTGGATTCGTATCGAAATCCGGAGGCTTAAGCAACGAGGCATACAACATTATCGCCAGAAACACGAACGGTCTTTACGAAGGCATAGCCATCGGTGGAGACACTTACCCAGGCTCCACACTTCTGGATCACTTGCTCAGGTTCGAAAACATACCAGAGATAAAGATGCTGGTTTGCTTGGGCGAAGTAGGTGGCAGCGGCGAATACGAGATTGCCGAGGCACTCAAAAACAAAAAAATAACAAAGCCGCTAGTAATTTGGGTAACCGGAACCTGCTCCAAAGCCTTCAAAACCGAAGTTCAATTCGGCCACGCAGGCGCAAAAGCATGTTCAGAGGTCGAAACCGCTGACGCAAAGAACGCAGCTCTTAGATGCGCAGGAGCCATAGTTCCCCACTCGTACGATGATTACGACCTAATGATAAAAGCGACATACGAAACCCTAGTCAAAAAAGGTACCATTAAACCAAAGCCCGAACCCCCGTTACCAAAGATCCCGATTGACTACGCAAAGGCACTGAAAGAAGGACTCATAAGAAAACCATCCAACTTCATCTGCACAATATCAGACGACCGGGGAGAAGAACTGCTCTACGGAAAAATGCCAATTTCTGAGGCCGTCAAAAAAGACGTAGGAATCGGCGGGGTACTCAGCATCCTATGGTTCAAACGCCAGTTCCCAATTTACGCTACAAAGTTCATCGAAATGACTATAATGGTCACGGCAGACCACGGGCCTGCAGTATCTGGCACCCACAACGCCATTGTCGCCGCAAGAGCAGGAAAAGATCTGATTTCCTCAGTTGCAAGCGGCATGCTAACCATCGGACCAAGGTTCGGAGGCGCAATCGATGGCGCTGCACAGATGTTCTCAGACGCGTATGACAGAGGTTTAACCCCTACTCAGTTCGTTGAGGAAATGAAGAAAAAGGGCGAGAACATCCAAGGCATCGGACACCTAATTAAAAGCATTCATAATCCCGACATGCGGGTAACCATCATAAAGGAATACGCCAAAAAGCATTTCAAAACTACTCCACTCTTGGACTTCGCTTTGGAAGTGGAGAAAGTCACAACGGCCAAAAAAGACAACCTAATTCTGAACGTTGACGGTTGTATCGGAATTTGTTTTGTCGACATGCTCAGGAACGAGATGCCAAAGAGCGAGGCCGATGAATACATAAAAATGGGTGCATTAAACGGCCTGTTTGTGGTCGGCAGGACCATTGGCATGACGGCTCACTTTCTCGACCAGAAGCGGCTCAAGCAGGGACTCTACAGACACCCGTGGGACGACATTGCCTACATGACAGATTAAGTACTTGTAAAGCCCACGCAATCTAGCGGGGCAACGATTTTCCTTTTTTCGACAAACACTCTAAGCTCGAGTACTCAAACCTCTAAGCCATTCTAAGTAGTCATCGCCGGAAAGCCACTCAACACGGGGTTTTTCAGAACTCTTTAGAGGCACATACCGCACAAAATGACGACCATCAGATGCTTTAAACAATATAGCCTTAAAATCACCATAGTCACTAATTCCTTCAGCAATTTTTTCCATTTGTTGAGTCAGCCCATATCAACTATTCTTCGAATTCAGATATAAAATTAACCATAGCTCGTACTCTCATATTTCAAGCAGCGGATTCAGCTGCGCCCGAAAAACACAGTTTCCCGCCAAAAGACCAAAATACAAACGTCTGATAAGAATCCATTAAATCGCAATATTTTAGATACATTTGACTAAATTCGGTGGTTCCGAGAACTGCCCCTTTGCGAATTTATTTTCACTTAGCTGTTTTCTGAGCACTTAAGCATTGTCTTTTTAGTAGTCACAGCTATACACGCATGTTAACAAACATTATCATATCGTGAGAATTAATAGGCATTTGCGTCTTGTGACGAAGGAAATTGAACATGACGAAAACATTTGAAGTATTTGAAAATGAGGAAGCTGAGAGGTTCTTGGAGTATTTTTCAGCATACAAGAAATTCAGCATCAAGGCTGACTTCATCAGGCGAATGATAACCTCGAACAGCGACATCACCTCTAGCGGAAGAAATCCAGAACTCGCCAAAACGGAATTGCCCGAAGCAGCAAGCCAAGACCTGTTAACAATAGACCTATCGACAGCACATGCAGGAGTTGATTTGACTCCAACGAGACCGCAAAGCCTTTAGGATTTTCTTCATAAACTTTTCTTCTCACCCTTCTCTTCCCTATTTCCATGTGGCAGCAAGATTTTCTCTCTAGCGGTTCTCTGTCAAAGGTACCTGAATGTTAACCGTGTTTTGATTCCTAAGAATCAATTCAAGTCTAAGGTGTTAGGAAAACAAAAATTAACTAACACCAAAAGAAGTTGGTCAAAGAGCAATTATTTCTCAGTTGTCTTTCCATCAAAGTGTTCTTCTCTAGTCATGGCATCTTTCTTTGTGTGTCGAACTGTACCGTCTTGGTGTTCGGGCGGGGAGTAAATCGTGTAAAGCTTGAGATCTATGCTCTTGGAGACATTTGCAACGTTGTGTTTAGCTCCTGCGGGAACTATTGCCCCGTCTCCATCTTTTACAAGATGTTCTACACCGTCTATGGTTACTTTTCCTTCGCCTTTTTCAAATCTAAAGAACTGGTCCACATCGTGATGTGTTTCCGCGCCAATTTCCTCCATAGGCTTCAGGCTCATCAATACTAGTTGACTGTACTTCCCTGTGTAGAGTACGTGACGAAAATCATTGTTTTTCCTTGTCTCTTTTTCCAGATTCACAACATAACCTTTCATTTGTATCTCCCAGTGCTGTTAAGAAGCCGTATTTATTTAACGGTTTCCATTTGTTGCCGCATAATTGAATGAATAGAAACGTTTTGAGGTCGCCACATTTGAAAAAATATGCAAATGCAACTCTTGGTTGCATCCTTATTCCTTGTCTTTGCATAGTTTTATTAACTTTAAAAAACAGATAGGGCAACGTGATCTTATGTCTTCAGATCAGAAAATGCTAGAGAAACTCGAACAAATACGCCAACTACTAGAACCAAAACCAGCACCACCAACCCCCCCAGCACCAAAAGGACTCTGGAACGAATTCAAGGACTTCCTAGGCAAATACAAAGTACTCGGACTCGCCATAGCCTTCATCATGGGCGTCTACCTAGGAGGACTAGTACAATCACTAGTCAAAGACCTACTGTTGCCCGCTATCGGACTAGCAATACCAGGACTAGGAAACCTAGCCACATGGAAAATCCCCGTCCCAGAAACAACCCTCGACGCAACCGGAAACCCACCAATAGGCTACACAGGACAACTATTCGGAGCCGGACCATTCCTCGTAGCACTAATAACCTTCATCATCGTCGCCCTAGTAATATTCCTCATAGTAAAAATCTCCAAAAAATGGGGCATGGAATAAAACCACCACAGAAATCACCCTCTTTTTTTCTTTTCTGCAAAATAAAAATGGATTTTACTGCACGTTATCTCAACTATTCAAACAGTTTCCATACCGCCGCAGCCAAGAGCCCACCAATTATTGGAGCTATCCAGAACAACCATAATTGATCCAACGCAATACCGCCGACAATAACCGCTGGACCTAAACTTCTTGCGGGATTAACAGAAGTCCCTGATATTGGAATTCCAACAAGATGTATCAGCACCAGACTCAAACCTATTGAGATGCCTGCAAACCCTTTGGGTACCTTCTCGCTTGTTGACCCGTGGATAACCAGCAAGAATATGAACGTTAAGACAATTTCAGCGGCGAGTAACCTGAAGGTGAAGCCAATGCGAAACCGTTTTGCCCCAAACCATTGACTGCAAGACTGTAAGAAGGGTTTCCCAAGGCAATAAAATACAACACGCCAGAGCCTATCACAGCGCCTATACATTGGAAAGCAATATGGGCTTCCAAAAATTGAGGTCGACTTCTACCTCTATCCAAACCTTGCTGGACCCGTAACAATAGATGGCTCTTGGCAAGTATATCTATGGGTAAATGGTTCTGCCTACAAACCTGCTGGTTTCACTCTTCAATTCAAGGAAATAACTACGGGTGGCAACACACTTTGGGACTCTGGGCCAATTAGCCCTGTAGTTACAAGTAGCATAGGTGAATACATCGACGTACCAATTGGTAATTACAATTTGTCGACGTCTTTAAGTCACACTCTTAGCTCTGGAACAACTCTGTTTGTCGGTGTAGCGGTTAATTCTGGTTCTTCAGCTGACACAAGGATATGGTATGATTCGGAACTCTACCCCAGCAGAGTTGTGCTTCCAGCAAAAGACTGTGCTAGACCAATAGAAGTCAAAACTTACACTTACGATAACAATGAGACTAGTCTGTTTAATTATAACTGGAGTCAGAGTCAGCGAATAGTCATGCTCAGAGCGAATGTGACGGATCCGTTTGGGGCATATGATATCAATCGGGTCAATGTGACTATTTTGGATCCCGCGGGTGATGCTATTCTCGAAGACGTTGCTATGTCTCGTACCTCGGATGGCCAGCGGGCTACTGATTTTTCGCTCATGTTTGAGACAAAATACCCTTATTCGTCCAATGTTCCTCAAGGAAGCTATACTGTAATGGTGTCTGTTATGGATAACAACGGTTACTACAAGAGTTTGGATACAGGAGCTGCCGCGCCGTTCATCGAGCACTTTGCCACCTCGTTTTCTATAGGTGTAATTATCTACCACAATCCGGTTTTCCGAATAATTGACGACGTTGGCGACCCCTTGCTTAATGCCCAAGTCTACGTTCAATGGCCCAATGGCACAAATGATGTTTTGCCCCGTTACACGTCGGTGGATGGGACAATTAACTTCTCTGGTCTTCCTAGTGCGACCTATGGGTTTACGATAGTATGGAAAGACGTTTTGGTGAAGCAGGCTACGATTGAGGTTAATTCGAATGGACCATATGTAATTAAGACTGAGGTCTATCGATTGGTGGTTGATGTTTTGGGAAATGATGGAAGCGCGGTTAGCAATGCTTACGTGATAGCTTACACTCAGACAGGCGCGGGTTACGGGCTATCAATAACTAATCAGACTGGCCAAGCGGTTTTCAAACTGCCTAAAGGAACCTATGACATCGAAGTTCACTACAGTGGAGTTTACTGGCTTAGCGAAATTTCGACCACGGCAAACATGACTGACGTGATTTTAGATGCCTCAAAATCAGAAGCGGTTGCTTTGAGTCAGTTACCTCCGTCGATTTGGGTGACTGTTGGATTCTGGCTTATGGTTATCCCGATTGTTGCAGCAGTCGTGATTGCAGTCGCCGTTTATTTTGTAGTCGTAAGGCCTAAGCGCCTTAGAGTACAGAACAAGCATTGATACTTCGCGTTTGGGATTTGTTTGGACTTCATAGATTGAGCTACGCGAGACCAAAATTTGGTACCACACACATTTTAGCGCGTGTGGACATTGAATTGACTAAATTTGAGCCCAAACCCAAGCCTTAAATTTTTAGCTACGCACAAATGCGTGCGAGCTAGAGGAAGCGGACCTCAGATGGTGAGTTCATGAGGAACGATGAATGCATAATAAAATTTCTCAATAAAGACGGAAGAGTACTGCAATCTTTTCAAAGAGACAAAAATGGTTGGTTTGAGACTAGTTCTAAGGGGATAGTTAGGCGATGCACAGCCGAACAAACCCTATCACATCTGTTGCCTCCTCTTGCTGGTGTCAGCAGGGCAATTGTAAAGGTGGAAAGGATAGCGTCTAAAAAGCCAAGTTGAATACCGGCTTTAAAATTATGTTTGAAAAGAAAATGGGAATGGCGAACCCCCGTTCGCTAATATTGTATAAATGCTGAAGGTGGTAGCCCGGAAGAGATTCGAACTCTTGTCAAGGGCTCCAGAGGCCCCTATGCTTGGCCACTACACCACCGGGCTCCAAAACGTGATGTGCCATTGAAAAGGAAAGATCTCAGTAATAACCTTAACGTTGACTAGCCGCAGAGTCTTTTGCCATTTGCGCCTCGCGTACGCAGTAGCATTCTTGGCTTACACGGTTGTATTTGCTGCAGTTCCAAAGCGCATCTACGATTGGGTCTTTGCCTTCCGAGTAGCGTGTGCTGCAGAATACCTTGGATGGGTAGTCATAGCAGTTGTGACTATCACAATTGCCACAGAACCTCTCAACCCATATCTTCGCTTTCATCTTTACTTGCTCCCCAAACGGGCGATAACCGGGTTGCGAACGTATCCAGAACCCAACCTCTCCATAACAGAGGCTGCCATCAATGGAAAAACCACCATGACGTCGCCAATTACCATAATGTTGTCTGCTTCACCCTTCACTTTTCCCCAGCTAACCGTCTCCTTGAGTGTAGATCCCGACAATCCACCCGTTTCCGGACGGTCCATCGTAACTACCACCGCATAATCCAGCCCCTTCTTAGACGCCAACGCCGCGGACTGAACAGAATTTCTAGGAACTCCTCCCCCGAGCACAACCATTCCGTTCTTTGGAGATCGCCTGCAAATGCCACAGATCTCAGGAACCTCCTTAAAAGCATCCACTGTCAACACGTTCTCTACCCCTTTCTGCGTTGAGTGAAGCCAATGAATAAAGCCAAACTCTGAATCCCTCACAGCCGGCATAAAAACAGGAACATTCATCTCGTAAGCAGCACGGAGAATCGAGTTCTTGTCCTCCAAACGTTTTCCCAATTCCCAGGCAAACTCTCTGCTTGAAAGCGCTTCACCTTTACGTTCATCGGCGATTTGCCGATACATCTCAGACAACTTGTGATCTAAACGAACATACGCCTCTTCAGTAACAAGAACATCATAAATTCGGAAAATATGGTACTTATACAACTCGTGGTCATCATCGATCCAACTACCCTTGTAGTGCCTGCTGCCTAAAGCCTCAATCGCATCATGAACCATACTAGCTCCAGTACAAACTAGTACATCGATGAGTCGTTTGCGGACAAGATCAGTGATCAATGTGCGCAATCCAGCCGGAACGATGGCGCCTGAAATTGCAAGAAACACGGTGCATTCCTTATCTCTAAGCATTTTCTCAAAAATATCACATGCCGTGGCAACCCGCCCAGCACCAAAGGAGCCAGAGTTGCCAAACTGCCGGATAAGTTGGTCAACAGTGAGGGGAGCATCTATTTTCATATGCTCTACGGGATTCTGAAGGTAATCCTTTCGACGCATCAAAACTCACACTCTAACATGCATTACTATTCTTTGACGTTTGGGGTAAATAGTTTTCCCATCCCGATAGCAAAAAAGGAAATATACCCACAAAGAAAAAAGCCACTAAAACTCGAACTCAAAGCACTTCCTACACCGCTTCAAAAGCGAGTGTCCGAGCCGTCCCCCCAAAATTACTCGAAAATGATTAATTTTCCGACACATGCCCACCCTGTCTCAAAGGCAAATCGACGATACCCTCGCAGTCGTCAGTTGACGCAATTTTTTTGTCCATTCTCAAACAGGAAAACTCTGCCTACAAAAGACAAATTGGCGCCATCACAGATTACTGCCGCACCTTTAGGAATAGCATATATCTTCTCCTTCTTTGACAACTTCCTCAACAGGTTATCCTTGGAAGGTTCATAATGAGCCTTAATGCTAAAATCAATAAGCCCCAAGCCTTTAACTAATCTCAAACGCCTGCTGTACCTATTGGTAACCAAGCAGTTCTTGCCAAAGATCACGGCGCCAGCACTTCTGCCAACAACAACTCCCCCATAGTTTTGCACAAGCTTGTCGATTCCAGATTTGCGCAAGCGGCTGAGCAATGTGCTTACCTGCCCGCCTGTCAAGTAAACTAAATCCGCACCCACAACCTTAGACACAAGGTCACAATGGGGATCGCAGAATTCCGAGAATTCGACAGAAACTGCCCCCAAGCTTTTGAAGTAAGCTGCCACTCTCTTTCTGCGGCTGTACCTTACATCAAATGACGGCCTTGCCCACGGAAAAACAAGAACCGCTGGTGATCCGCCTGCGTCTTGGAAAGCCAACGCGTTAACTTCCTTGGCATCCCGCTTCGAAACGTTTTCTCCGCCCAGAAGGTAAAGCTTGACCATACCTCTCAGCGTGGAGAAACGGGCAATTAAACGCATCCACACCAGATCGGGCTAGAAGTATAAAGAAAAACCTTCAAACTCCCAGAATCCCAACCTTGAGCAGTGTTAGGAATCGTGGAGGCTCCGGCACGAAGGTTCTTGAGCAAGGATTAAGCCTGGCGGATAAAGAGCAGTCTTAACAGCAGAACGAACGCCCATTAGCAGCGAACTGAACAGTTTTATAACTGTCCGCCGGGACATTATACCGATGTGACATGACACTTGAAGGATATGCAGAGTATAAGGCTAGAGAATTCTGCAACGACGTAAACTGCCCCGTACAAACAACGCTGAACGTACTAAAAGACAAACCCGAAGCCTACGAATTAATCAGGCAAACATGTAGCAAGGCATGCCGCTATTCAACCTGGCAGTTTCACCACTGGCTGATTGAGAAAGGTTATTTAATCATTAAGCAAAAAGACACGTTGGAGCGATAATGTATGGAATGGGGAATGAAAAACAGATTATCACAACTTATCCAAAGAGATGGCAAAGCACTATTCCTGCCAATAGACCACGGATACTTTCAAGGACCAACTCACGGCCTTGAAAAGCCTGCAAAAACCATAAAAAACATCTGGCAATACGCGGACGCGTTGATGTTAACCCGAGGAGTATTACGCAACTGCATAGACCCATCGATGCCCAAGCCCATCATACTGCGCGTATCGGGCGCCGTGAGTGTAGTTGGCGATGACCTATCGAATGAAAGCATAGTAACCTCCGTTCAAGAAGTCATCAGGCTCAACGCCTCAGCGGTTTCGATGTCCGTTTTCGTAGGAACCAAAGGCGAGAACAAAAGCCTAACCAACCTAGGCAAACTTGTAGACGAGTGCGAAGACTATGGCATACCAGTTATGGCAGTCACCAGTGTAGGCAGAGAACTTGAGAAACGAGAAGCACGGTACTTGGCGTTGGTCGCCCGAATTTCCGCTGAAATCGGCGCACGCGTAGTCAAAACCTACTACTGCGAAGAAGACTTTGAGAAAGTTGTAGATGGATGCCCGGTGCCTGTAGTGATTGCAGGTGGACCTAAAACCGAGACGCAGCGTGAGGTTTTCGACTTCGTGTACGACGGCATCCAGAAAGGTGCCATAGGCGTCAACTTGGGAAGGAACGTTTGGCAAACTTCAAATCCACTTGCAGCCATCCGCGGCATCAGAGCCATAGTTCACGAAAACTTCAACGCCAAAGAAGCGAACGATCTTTACGAGCAAGTTGTTGCCGGAAAGGCATAATCCCTTCTTCTTTTAGGTGACCACGATGCTAGTCGCCATGTACTACAACAACCGTGATGTACGAGTACAAGAAATGCCAACGCCCAAAGTATCCGAGGGCGAATTTCTGCTCAAGGTCATGGCATCTGGAATATGCGGAAGCGACGTAACTGAATGGTATAGGGTCCCGAAAGCACCTAAGGTCTTAGGGCACGAGGCAACAGGAATCATTGCCGAAGTGGGAAAAAACGTATCCAGCTACAATGTAGGGGACCGAGTCTTCGTCTCCCACCACGTTCCATGTAACAAGTGCCGTTACTGCCTTCGCGGGCATCACACAGCCTGCGAAACGCTGCACACAACTAACTACTATCCAGGTGGCTTCTCCCAATATATCCGTGTACCAAAAATTAACGTAGAACAAGGAGTTTACCGCTTACCTGACAACATCTCTTTTGAAGAAGGCACCTTTATTGAACCCTTAGCTTGCGTCGTCAGAGGACAACAACTTTCAGAAATCCAAAAAGACGACACGGTGCTCATCATCGGAGGCGGCTTAGCAGGCATCTTACATTTACAGCTCGCAAGGACGAAAGGCGTCTCGAACATTGTGGTGTCTGACGTCAATCCGTTTAGACTTTCACAGGCAAAGAAATTCGGAGCCCACCACACAATAAACGCAAAAGAAAATGTAGCTCAAAAGTTGAAAGAGCTAAGCGGCGGACGTTTGGCGGATCAGGTCATCGTCTGCACAGGCGCCACACCCGCGGCATTGTCCGCTCTAGAATGCGTGGATAAAGGTGGAACCGTCCTGTTCTTCGCCGTTCCCGACCCAACTGTGCGAATACCTGTACCCATCACAGATTTTTGGCGCAACGAAATAACCCTCAAAACTAGTTACGGTGCTGCCCCGCGGGACCTATTAGAATCTTTGGACCTGTTGAAAGCCAAGAAGCTCAACGTTAAAGACATGATTACTCATAGGCTCAGCCTTAAGGAGGCAGCGGAGGGGTTCAGGCTTGTAGCAGCTGCCGGGGAATCGCTGAAAGTGATTCTTGAGCCTAATCGGGCTTGGAATTAGCGAAAGAGTTTAGCGCCTCGACTGGTGTTTTTTGGCTTAAGCAGCTTTTCATGAGATTAGGTCCATTTGTGAAAGTACGTTCAACTTGTTGTAGGAGCAATGGTGAATGTTTGAATGGTTCGCATTCGCGTTAGCCTGGGATGCGATTTGGCTTATTTGTTACGTTTCGAAAGTATGCTACAATCCGACCATGGAAACTCAGTCACCTGATATTAGCGACAATTATTTATTCCCGCGCCAAACATGAATTATACTGGCGGTTAGCGCAGTGAGCGCAGACAACAAAGAGGTCCGGGTGTCAAAGATCAAGGACGGTACGGTCATCGACCACATTAGCGGCGGCTACGCTTTAGACGTAGTCAAGATCTTGGGAATAACAGGACACGAACGCCAAGTCATAACCATAGCCATAAACGTGCCAAGCAAGCAATTCCGCACTAAAGACATACTAAAGATCGAAGGCAGAGCAGTAAACCGCCAAGAAGTCAACCGCATAGCACTAATAGCACCTAGAGCAACCATAAACATCGTACGCAACTACATCGTGGTAGAGAAGCAAGAAGTAAAGCTTCCAAGAATAATTGAAGACACTGTCAAATGCATAAACCCAACATGCATAAGCAACAGTAACGAACCCGTAGAACCCAAGTTTTCAGTGGAAAGTGAGGAGCCATTGCTGCTCAAGTGTCACTACTGCGGTTACATGTTAGAGAAGCAAGACTTGCTCCGACAATTTTAGACTTGGATTTGTTGTAGTCTGTCGTGATGTACACATATACATAATCTTTAAATCGTACGATGCCAGATACTGTTTATGAGCAATGTGTCTGAATCAGACATATTGTAGTTGTGCTCCACAGAGCTACAACAGAGGCAAAAATACGTGATAAACACCATCCTACCCCAAATAGTAACCGCCTGCGCGGCAACGACTGCAGCGGTGATTTTTCTCGCAACCGCCAAACGCAGCTCAATCATAACCCACAAAGACGCCACAATACTATGGAAACTCCACAAGCTAGACTCTATGTGTAGAAGTCAAAAAATGCACCCCCTAACAATCAAGAACGGCAAAATCACTGGCTTCGAGTGCCAATGCGGCTATCGCTACAAACAAAAGAGACCACTCATGAGCCGAAACCTAAAAATACTCGTAAACCCACAAAAAACGGGATTTCAACGGGACCTATCTTTCAGCTCAACCCGCGCCAACTCAAGAAGCACCCTGAAATAGTCTACCTCCAACTTCTTTCCTACTCCAGCCGTTGCTCTGCAAACCCCCACGCACTCATCCGTAACTCTAAAAGTGCAGACACCTTCCGGATCGGTTGAGAGCTCAAAAGGGTAGAACCTGCAAATTAGTGGTCTAGCCTCGTAAACTGTACACTGGTTGTTTTGTAGAAAAACGCATTTTCCTTCTAATCCTTTACGAATCTCGTAAAGGTATGGCAGTTTGCCATGAGTTTGAACTGCAAATGTGTCAACTGCCTGATTCATTAGTTTGGCTATCCTTTCAGCGTCGGATTTCAGAAGAAGTATATGGCGCACTTTTTTTGCTGTGTCTCCGCAGCATAAACCACATTTTGAGCAGCCAAAGATTATGTCTGCAGGATAGTCAAACCGCAACCGCAATCCTCAAGGCAGAATTTACATGCTCAAAGATAAAAACCCTTAGAGAACAAAGCCAGAGACGGCATGTTACTTGCACCGGTGGCCCTCGCCATACTGGTACGGTCTGCCAAGATTTTTCTCCAGCTTCCATTTGAACATTTCATCCATATCCACGGTGGGACAAGCCAAGCGGCTTGCGTCGAGGACATAGAATATGACATCTACAAGTTCCTCAGCGATTTTCGCTTCAGGCGAACCCTTCTTCCAGGCGTCGCTGGCTTCGCCAAGTTCTATGAAAGCAAAAAGCAGTTTCTTGGGAATGTCTTCCGGCTTATTATAGAAGCCTTTTGTGACAACCAAAGTCTCTATTTCTTTCTTCATCTCTTCCAGATGCATGTTCGGTTTTCTCCTGCACTACTCATTTTGATGTCTGCACATTTGCCCAGAAAGCATGTTCGCTTCTATTTATGTTAGTCGCGAAAAGATGGTGTAGCTTTTACTTTCAGTGTCGAGATAGAAGGGATAGAGGAGACATCTTTCTCGCAAGGCAATTTCTCTGGTTTAAATAATCGATTAATAGAATCACATCCAAAATATCGCTGACGAAGATGGGTAAACGCGGTTTGTCTGAAATGTTCTATTCACGTTTTTAACTTATCCGCTACAACAACTTGAAGGTTCTAGTTCCCACTTGAATTTTCTGAGAGAAAAAATGAGTGTAGAAAACTAGTAAACTTCCTTTATCCTAAAAGAAATCATTTCTTGCCTTTGGCGTGTTTTGCTGGAAGAGAAACCTGTTTTTTTTCTTTTCGTTTCTGGTCTTTTTCTCGCTGCAGCTTTTTGTGTTGTTCTAGACCTTCGGCTTTCTTGGCTCTTTTAGACAAAATGTTCAACCTTGGTAGGTAATAAAAGCAGAGACCCTCAAAAACCTTACCGATTGCCTCAAGCAAGCAATGTTTAATACGATAGGGCTTTACGATACCAGAGTGTAGGAAATAAGAATGCCCACTGTCGATATTCGATGCCCAAAATGTAACTCAAATGCTGTTGAGAGAGGCAAAAATCAAGAGTTTCGCTGTAGTCGCTGCAAAGAAATCTTCTATTTCGTAACGCCAAAATGCGGTTCTCAACTCGACGTAGAAAGATACAAACTTTAACAGTTATGCAAGCTAGCCAACAACAACTCGAAGAAAAGGAGTCGTTGGAAACGTTTTACTTTGACTTATTGGCTTTTTTGGCGCAGGCGTCGCTACAGTATTTCTTTTTGGCGTCAAAGGTTACATAGACTTTCTTGCAGACTGGACATTTCTTATCCATAATAGTCACACCTTGAACCTATGCAGTCATACCCTAAATTCTTTCTCTTCTAAACAAGGCAAAATCCTCAAAACTGTATCATTAAGCGTTTTAAGCATTGTTCATAAGGTTTCCAAAAAAGGCAGGAAACACAAGTGTGGAAAATTTATGGTGGTGGGCCGGACCGGATTCGGACCGGCGACCTTCTGCACGTCAAGCAGATGTCCTAACCAGGCTAGACGACCGGCCCACGTTTGCGTCTGTGATACAAGTTTTCGGCGTCCGATGTATTTATGGGTTTTGCGGGGTTGCCAGACAGGACTCTATCAGGCAAGGTTATTAATCGCAGTGAAGAAGTAGTAACCCGCTTGAAATTAGAGTATCCTAAATTCTAGCCAAAATGCGCCAATGTTCGTCTTTTTAGGACCAGATAGCTCAGAAATCCAGGCATACAAGCAATCAACATAAATTAAGTAAAGGATGAAGCTGAAAAATCGCGCAGCTTCTCAGATGCTCTGGGAGATTGCGGGGTAGATTACCTTCGTTCCTCCTGCACTTAAAGGAGCCTGTTGCATTTTTGGCGAAGGTTGCATCGAAGTTAATTCAAAGCCCTAGCCAACAGGGTAATTAACCTAAACCTTATTCTGGGGTTTCATGCCGAATGCGACAGGGGTGCAGGTTCCCGCTGAAATTCTCCAGGCAATTTATGCGGGTGCAAAACAGCTCTACCCACGTGAAAGCTTTCTACTGTTACGTGGTAAAAAGCGCAAAGGAGTCATTTGCGTTTCTGATTTGGTCTTGGCTCCGTTTGCGGTTCACGGTGAAGGATTCGCTCATTTTAATCCTTATATGCTGCCTGGAGATTTCAGTCTCGTGGGCACAGTGCACAGTCACCCCTCTGGAAATATCTCGCCGAGCCATGTGGATATGAACTATTTTTTTGGGAGGATTCTTATGATTGTGGGTTTCCCGTTTGAAGGTGCAAGGTGTGTTGCGGTTTACGATTCCAACGGCGACAACATGACTATACAAATTACTGAGCACGGAAACGAAGACCGTTAAGATGCATGGCTTTTTCGGCTTCCAATTGATATTCCTTGAGAAATTCAATGGCAAATTTGTCAGCATTCTTTTCAGTTCCACGGTGCAACTTATCCACGCCTTTAGTGCGCAGGTGATGATAGAACTCGTGTAGAATCACAAAGGGATTGCCGAAAACCTCGCTATCCAATACGCATATGGTCTCGGTTTTAGCGTTATAGGTTCCGAAAGCGTTCCTCACGTGACCTTTGGGCAAACCGACCTTAAGCGTAGGAATGCCTACACCATAATTCTCCGAAAGTAGTGCCAAGGCATTCTCGGTGCGTTTATCAAGAATTAACTGAACGACTAAGGGTTTAAAGTTGGCTTGTGGAGGCATATTTTGAGGCATGGCATGTGTTTGTGCTTGGTGTCTAAAAGGGATTCTGTTTTTGATGCTAAATTGTGCTTGCTATGACTGCGAGGTTGTTGGCGACGACTATTACTAGAAAGGCGATTATGCCTATGTACCCGACTTTGAGGAGCTTGCTGGTATAATTGAAAGCCTTGATCGTTTTGTTTGAGGTTTTCATGAGGATTTTTTCTGTTTGCATAAAGAGCAAACAAATAGAAACAGTTGTTATGAGTTTCAAGATTACAAAAGCGGACAAGTTCGTGCTGACCATCCCAACAATCAATGGGTTGAGTTCGACTGCCCCAAAATAGAGCATTCCAATTACTGTGGTTAAGCAGTCCATGAACCCCATGAGGACTAGAAGCAATGCTGGATAGCCTCTTGTTCGCATCATACTGAAGCCTTCTCCATTGACCTTTTGGTTGCTAATTCGTTCTGGTTCTAGCTTTAAGACTGAACTTGCGGTTTTCGAAATATTCCGTATTCGGAATAGAGGAAACGTTAAAGGATGCAACAAGATTGGTACTGGGTTAGATCTTCATAAGCGGTGGAGGTGAAAAGCGACAATGCCAGTGGTTATAGTTGAAACATGGGCTGGGAAAACAGACGACCAAAAAGCGATGTTAATCAGAGGAATTACGAGGGCTTTTGAAGAAATCGGAGTGACAGCAGAGCAAGTGCAAATAATAATCCATGATGTACCCAAGTCAAATTGGGGAATGCATGGTGAACAAACAAATAGACTTCCGCCATAGAAGAAGTCTACCCGATTTTTCTAAGTCAGTCTCCAAGAAGCTGTTTTATTATGCGTGCGTTCTCCTTTCGTTTCATTTGTCTAACGCACCCCGTCGAGTTAGCTTAATTAGTTGGAAGCATTAAGCAATTTTCAGTTGGGTTGACTCTCCTTGAGCATTAAGATCCAGTCTGTGGTTTTTTCATTGGGGCATTCTACGCGGTCGCTTGACGAGTTCGTAGCCCTGCTCAAAACTTACGCCGTAGGTTTGGTTGTTGATGTGCGTTCCGTGCCCCGTAGCCGTCATAACCCCCAATTTAACAAGGATACACTGCCCGACAATCTCAAAGCTGCAGGCGTCAAATACATTCATATGCCCGAGCTCGGAGGATTGCGCAGACCTAGCCCTAGCTCGCTTAATCTCGGTTGGGAAAACAAATCCTTTCGCGGTTACGCGGACTACATGCAAACCAAAGAGTTCGCGGAAAACCTGTTGCAGCTCGTTGCACTCATTCGAGGAAACAAAATTGCTGTCATGTGTGCTGAAGCCCTTCCCTGGCGCTGCCATCGCAACTTGCTAGCGGATGCGCTCGTTGCGAGAGGCATAGCTGTGAAACACATTTTAACGGAGACCAGCATTATAAACCATGACTTGACATCTTTTGCACATGTTGAGGGAACGAAGGTATCGTATACACTTTTTGCGAAGGAGAAGCCGCAGCGGACTCTAGCGGATTTTGATGCGCACCCCTAAACCCGTCCCTATGATGATTCCTTCTTGAGAGTTGACAAAAGTTTTAAGTCGAATGAGAACGAGAAGAATACCCGAGAGAAGAAGCAGAAATGCAGATGCTGGACAATCTTTGGGCGCGCAAGAAGACCATTCTGCTTTGCCTTTTCCTGTTCGCGGTCGCCTTCACCGTCTACAGCATAACCGGCGAAGGGCACCCGACTCCCTACAACTATTATGTTCGGCTCTCAGACGCGTTCTTGCACGGTAGGCTTTACCTACTTGATAATCCGTCATGGCTCAACGAGCTCGTGCCCAACCCATCTGGACCCGGCTTCTACGTGGTTTATCCGCCGCTACCCGCGTTCCTTATGACGCCACTCGTCGCGACATTCGGTATAAACCTTAACCAGACGCTGGTTTCCGTGTTCTTCGGTAGCTTAACAGTCGTTGCAGCTTTCTTCGTCGCCAAAGACGCCGCCAAAAAGCCGGATTCCTATGCGCCGAAAAGTCAAACAGCAAACCTTTGGTTTGCGGTGCTCTTCGGGTTTGGCACCCTCTTCTGGTGGTTAACCAGCAACGGTTCGGTGTGGCTCATCGCTCAAGTTATATCCGCATTCTTCCTGCTCCTCGCAATCCATGAAACATTCAACAAATCGCGCCCGCTAATCATAGGTTTGCTTGTTGGAGCTTCTTTCTGGTGCAGGTTACCCACGATACTAGGTATCTTCTTCTTTGCGGGGTTAATAGTCGCGCGACAACAACCCCAAAATTGGGCAGGTAAAATCCGCGACGCGCTAAAGCCACTTCTACTTTTAGCCCTCGGCGCAGGAGTCTTCGTCGTCTTCGACATGGCTTATAACTACGTGCGGTTCCAAGCCTTTTTCGACGTAGCTTACTGGATGATTCCAGGAATCCTCAACGAACCTTGGTTCAGCCACGGACTCTTCAACCTACAGTATATTCCAGAGAACCTCGGTCCCTTCCTCGCCGGCTTGCCCACGTTCAACCTCACGGCGCCTTTCATGCACGCACCAATAGAGGGTATCGCAATTTGGTTCACAACACCTGCATTCATCTTCGCTTTGCGGTCCAAAATCCGAGAATATGTCACCTGGGCAGCTTGGGCAGCCATTTTCGCCATTGCTTTTGTGATTTTCACCAAAGGGCTTTCAGGCTGGGGTTTTGGCTACCGCTACGCAATGGATTTTTACCCGTTCCTGTTTGTGCTGGCGATTAGAGGGATGAGCCCGAGTTTACGTTGGTACCATAAACTGCTGTTAGTTGTTGGTGTCGTCGTCAACTTGTGGGGTACGTTAGCGTTTAACTGGTTCTAGAGGTTGGCGATGCAGTTGGAATATGTAGCCTCGAGATTACTGTGGATTTCGGGTGGCTTTGCGGTGCTGCCAAACCCCAAACATTGTTAATCCAGCGGCTGCAGCAATCAACACGGAGATTATTAAGTCCCGGAAGACGCCTGCCACCTGCATCCAGCTTGAGCCCAAAACGTATCCTAAGTAAATTAGGAGAGACTCCTAGATAGCCCCATGATGAAACCGTTGTAGCTACGTTTTGGGTGAAGACGACGACAGCGCTCAGCAAAGAGCCGAGCGGCCCGCTTGTGACTGAAGTCCCCTCGACTAAAACGTCTTCAAGTATCTCCAGCACAACAACTGCAAGTTTCACTGGGATTATGGCTGTGGCGATGAGTTGGGGCGCTTTCTTCCGCAAGCCCTGAAGGTTCTTCGTGTGGACCAAGGGAATCGCTTCATCATACAAGAAATCCCCATTGGGGCCTAACAGAAAATGCCACCTTCACCATCACGCAAATTTCGGGCTAAATCTGACGGAAGGGTTACTTCACGGATGCTTTAAGCTTGCGTAGGTAAGCCATTACCTCTTCAATGTTGGGCTCGGACATGTCTAACGCAGCCTGGATGGCGGGACGAGGGGTATTACTTCTGGAGCCACGCAAAGTGTCAAGGGCATTTGTCAAGTTTCTTAGGAGAGGCTCCCAAGTTATTTTTGTTCGCTGGCCCCTCAACTCGTACAACGTGAGGATTTGTGCGCTAATTCTGTCCAATCCATCCTTGAAGACGTGAAGACATGTAACGATTTCTAGCGGGTCGACTTCTGCACCTGAAAGGTACCGTCTAATAGTCAGGTACTCTCCTTCTAACGCCTGAATCTTCAGGGTCAATTCTGCTCTTGTTTGGTCCTCCGCTGTTGGTCTGTTTGTCAAAGTTGATAAGCCTCCCGTCACTATGTCACGATTGAAGTAAATAAGATTTACCAGGTCTGCTCTCCAGCCGAACCCTAGCAAAATATGGGTTAAGACTACTTCAACGTAGCTTTTTTTAGCTCCCCAGCAACTCGAGCGAGCTCTTTTGTTGCAAGTTGTTCGCTTCTGAGGTTCTTGGCAACGATGTTGACGAAGGCGCTACCCACAATTACCCCATCTGCGCCTGCCTCGATTATGCGCTTGACGTGTTGAGGTTGAGAAACTCCAAATCCGACGGCCAATGGAACCCGCTTCGCCGTGAAAGGCGTAACCTTCTTGATTAGGTTGATTGTGGAGCCTTCGACGGTGGTTTTTGCACCGGTCACTCCGAAATGGGAAACCAGGTATAGAAAACCGTGACTGCACTCTATGATTTTTGACAGTCTTTCGTTTGTGGTAGATGGGGCGGCGAGAAAAATTGTATCAACGCCGGTGGCGGCTGCTACTTTTCGAAAATCCGTTGATTCCTCAATAGGTAGGTCAGGAACTATTACTCCGTCGACGCCGCAGCTGCTGGCAGAATCGAAGAAGGTTTCCAAGCCCATCTTAAAAACGGGGTTGTAATATGTCATGACCACAACGGGTATATCATGTTTCTCCTTGACTGTACGCACCGTTTCAAGCACAACACTGGGCGTGGTTCCCGCGCTGAGCGCTCTTGCGCTCGCCTCCTGAATGGTAGGTCCATCGGCTATTGGGTCAGAGAAGGGCAATCCGAGCTCCAAGACGTCAATACCTCCCTTGATTAACGCTTCGGCAATCGCTGCTGTGTGTTTTGGGGCGGGGTCGCCGCACATTACGTACCCAATTAGGGCGCCTTCACCATTTATCCCCAGTTTTTCAAAAACCTTAGCAATGCCCCTCATATCGTTGCCCCAATGAATTTTGCGACGGATTCAACGTCCTTGTCCCCGCGTCCTGACAGCGTCACCACAACAGCCTCGCCCTTTTCCATCTTCTCCGCTAGCTTCATACCGAAAGCCAGCGCATGAGAAGATTCCAACGCAGGAATGATTCCTTCTGTCTGTGATAGTACCAGAAAAGCATTAACCGCCTCTGAGTCGGTCGCGGAAACATACTGAGCTCTTCCAACCGCGTTTAGGAAAGAGTGTTCGGGTCCGACGCCCGGGTAATCCAAGCCGGCTGATACGCTGTGCGTATTCTGGATTTGGCCTTCGGCATCTTGGAGAACGTAAGTTAGCATGCCGTGGAACACGCCTTCCGCTCCAGCACCAATTGACGCGGCATGCTTGCCTGTGCCGATTCCCTGCCCCGCAGCCTCCACTCCGAAGAGCTTCACGTCGGCATCGTCTTCGAAGGGATAAAATGTTCCAGCTGCGTTACTACCGCCGCCCACGCAGGCTACAAGCGCATCGGGCAAGCACCCTTCTTTGCGGAGGAATTCTGCTTTGAGTTCGGTTCCGATAACGCTTTGGAAATCGCGAACCATCATGGGGTAGGGGTGAGGACCGACCACGGACCCGATCAAATAATGAGTGTTTTCGAGGTTCGTGACCCAGTCTCGGAAGGCTTCGTTGATGGCATCCTTCATCGTTCTGCTGCCTCCTTTCACTGGGTGAACCTCAGCGCCCAACAGCTTCATTCGAAAAACGTTAAGTCGTTGCCTAGTCATGTCATCTGTACCCATGTAAATTTCCGATTTCAACCCAAGCACTGCAGCGGCCATAGCCGTTGCGACGCCGTGTTGACCTGCGCCTGTCTCTGCAATAAGCCTGGTTTTACCCATCCGTTTGGCCAATAACGCCTGCCCCAACGTATTGTTAATCTTGTGGGCTCCGCCATGGGCCAAATCCTCCCGTTTGAGGTAGATTTTTGCTCCGCCCACTTTGCGCGTCAAGTTCTCGGCGAAATACAGGGGTGTGGGTCTGCCTGCGTATTCTCTCAAGTAATAGTTCAATTCTTCCGCGAACCCAGTGTCAGTATGAGCTTTCCTGTAGGCTGCTTCCAATTCGGTTACGGCTTGAACGAGCACTTCGGGAACGAATACACCGCCGTATTTTCCATATTTTCCTTTCAGAGGGTAGCTGCTGAGTTTATGGGTCTCCATTTTCGCTCTTCTTTCGCTGCTTCTTTCTTTCTCAGGTTTCTTTTCGGACATTAGGCATTCACGAGCTCCCTTACTTTTTTTTCAACATTATCCGCTAACATAATTGCGGAGCCAATAAGGAATCCTTGAGCTCCGCTGTCTCGTAACAAACGCACATCTGTTTGTGTGTTGATTCCGCTTTCGCTCACCACAACCTTGTCTTTGCAGCGACAACTAGCCAAAATATTCTTGGTCACGTTTAGGTCGACTTCAAGTGTTCCGAGGTTTCGGTTATTGATCCCTATGATGTTAGCCTGGGTTTTTGCAGCTCGCTCGAATTCGGCCATATTGTGCGTTTCCAGCAACACTTCGAGGTTCTTCGAATGAGCCTTCGCCACCATTTCGTTCAGAGTACAATTGCAGTAGCCTCTGTCAAAAACCGCTTGAATTAGCAGCACGGCGTTGGCGGCTACTTTCGAAGCGGCATCAATCTGTGTTGAGTCCACAACCACGTCCTTCATTAGAATTGGGACACTCACGCTTCCTCGGACCAACATGATGTTGCTTAAAGAACCGTTGAAGTGCTTGGGTTCAGTCAGAACGGATATCCCTGCTGCCCCGCCTCTAACCATAGCCTGCGAGATTTTGGTCGGGTCAAACTCATTCCTAATGATGCCTCGTGAAGGCGAAGCGTTTTTGACTTCAGCAATTATAGGCGTCGTCTTCGCTTGCATAATCGCCGCACGAAGGCTATTTTGAACGGGTTTGAGAGCAGTCAATTCTTCATAGTACCCATTGCTGACGGTCGTCTTCGCGTCAGCTGCAAGCACATCCAAAAAATCAGACATATTTGCGCTCCAACTCCTCAAGCTTCTCCAAGCTGCCACCTGAGACTTTGACTAACTCTCTAAGCTTCTTGTACGCGGCGCCGCTACGGATAGATTCTTTAGCACAGTCCATTCCTGTTTTGAATTCCTCGGCTTTTTCGCCCAGAATAATGCCCGCAGCGCTGTTGACAAGAACAATTTCGGTCTTCGGATCATCTTCCGGATAGTTTCCACTCAGGACTCGAAATAGGACTTCAGCGTTTACATCAGGGGGGCCTCCCGTTAACGCATTTATGTTTGCTTGTTTTACACCGAAATCCTCAGGATGCATTTCTTGGGTGGTGACCTCGCCGTCCTTTAGCCTCGAAACGACGGTGCCTCCCGTTGTGGATATCTCATCTAATCCGTCTAAACCATGGACTACGATTGCTTCTTGACAACCGAGATTTTTGAGTGCGATAGCAAGGGGTAACGTCAGCTCTGCACCGTAAACGCCAAGTAGCTGCGCTTCTGCACACGCCGGGTTAGATAGCGGCCCAAGAAGGTTGAACACGGTCCGTATTCCAACTTCCTTGCGCGGCACAATGGCGTGCTTCATCGCAGGGTGGAACGTGGGCGCAAACATGAAGCCAACTCCAACTTGCTCGATAGATTTTTCAACATTTGAAGGCGGCATGCTCAAATTCAACCCAAGATGCTCCAACACGTCGGCGCTGCCGCTTCTGCTGGTTACTGAACGGTTCCCATGCTTCGCCACGAACACACCTGCGCCAGCGATAACAAACGCTGCTCCCGTACTCACGTTGAAGGTTTTAATTCGGTCACCTCCTGTCCCGCATGTGTCCACAAGCCTGCCGCGGACGCGAGGATGAATGGTGTGGCAGTGTTCTCTCATGACCGCAGCGAAAGAGGCGAGCTCATCAACGGTTTCACCCTTCATTCGCAGTGCAGTTAGGAATGCAGCAATTTGCGCGTTCGTGGCTTTTCCAGACATGATTTCGTTCATAGCTTGTCGAGATTCTTGGTAGCTGAGGCTTACTCTCTCAACCAAGCTCTGGATGTTCTCTTGAATCATATTCGATTGCCTACCAAGAAGTTCTTGATTATGAGTTTGCCGTCTTCGCACAGTATTGATTCAGGATGGAACTGCACGCCGTCTATTGGAAATTGTCTGTGACGGACGCCCATGACTTCGCCTTCGTCCATCGAGACAGCTGATATTTCTAAGCATGCTGGAATGGTATCTCTGTCGCCCGCTAGCGAGTTGTAACGGGTCGCGGTGAACGGGTTTTCGACTCCCCTAAATATTCCTTTGCCGTCGTGTTTTATTCTGCTCGTTTTTCCATGCATCAACTTTTTGGCGGAAACCACCTTACCGCCAAAGATACTAATTATTCCTTGATGCCCAAGACAGACGCCCAATGTGGGAACCTTCGGGCTGATCTGCTGCAGAATCCCTTTGCAGACGCCGAAAAACCGTTCATCTTCGGGGTTGCCCGGACCAGGCGAGATTACTATTCGGTCAGGATTCAAGAGTTGCAGTTGCTTGAGGGCGACTTGGTCGTTTCGGTGAACAACAACTTCGCACCCGAGTTCCCCGATGTACTGCACTAAGTTATAGACAAACGAGTCGTAGTTATCTATGACCAAGACCTTCAATCGGGTTCACCTCCGCAATCTTGCAGCGCCTTCATCAATGCGCTTGCTTTGTGCTCGGTTTCGAACCACTCACGCTGCGGAATTGAGTCTGCTACGATTCCCGCTCCCGCTTGAATGCTGGCTTTGTCTCGGTTGGCGAAAAGTGTTCGGATAGTTATGGCAAAATCCATGTTGCCATTGTAGCTAAGGTAGCCTACTGCGCCTGCGTAAGGTCCTCGTCGTGTGGCTTCCAGCTCTTCGATGATTTCCATCGATCGAACCTTGGGCGCACCTGTAACTGTGCCTGCAGGAAAGACTGCACGCAGTGCATCATAACAGTCGTATTTTTCTTCAAGGTCGCCTACCACCCGGGAAACTATGTGTTGGACGTGGCTATAGCGGTGGACTTGCATGAACTCTGGCAGGCGGACGCTGCCGTAGCGCGAGACTTTGCCCACGTCATTTCGAGCTAAATCTACTAGCATGACGTGTTCGGCGCGTTCCTTTGGGTCTGCGAGCAAATCTTTGGCTAGCCGCCTGTTCTCAACCGCGTTTGCTGTATTGGAACAAGTACCTGCTATGGGGAAAGTTTCGACGGTGCGGTTTTCGACGCGGGCAAGCATTTCCGGGCTGGAACCCACGATTTGCCTGTCGCCCGCTTTGTAGAAATACATGTATGGTGAAGGATTAATTGCGCGGAGTGATTTGTAGAACTGCGTCAAGTCGCCTTGGATGTTGAAGTCGAATCGTTTGCTAAGGACAGCTTGGAAGATATCGCCTTGTGTAATGTAGTCTTTGGCTCTTTCTACGGCTTGCTCGTACCGTTTTTGGGTGATGTTCGCTTTAGGCGAATTGGCGGTCAGCGTGTTTGATTCTGGAGGCTTCTTTATGAGTCGTTCAATTTCGGACAGTCGGTTTACGTTGTAGTAGTAATAGTGCGCCCGCCTCTGTTTGTGGTCGAACACGATACCGTCATCGAAGATACCCATCTCCACTTCGGGAAAACCAAGGTCGTCATTTGACCTTTGGGGCAGTTTCTCAAAGTACCGAACTGCGTCGTAACTGATATAGCCGACAGCACCTCCCGCGAAACGAAAATCCTTGTTGGCGGTTTTTCTTTCCGCAAAGGCGCTTTTGATGGTTAGTAGCGGATCGACAACTTTTTCTATGGTTTCTTCGCCTGTTTCTTCATTGAAGGTTGTGGCGGTGCCATTCCTTATTTGTATAGTAAGTCTCGGGTCAAAACCTATGAAAGAGAACTGGGCGAGTTTTTTGGGCCCTTCAATTGATTCAAGAAGGTACGCGGTCTCATAATGTTGGTAGAGTTTGGAAAAGATTTCAACGGGAGAATTTTGGAGACTAATTTTTTTGAAGTTCAGAGGTTCCGCTAGATTAGTTGAAGTTACTGTGTCTGGCGTTTGCGTACCAAAGGCGATACCCCATTGTCTGTGCGCTCCTATGGTTCACATGCATACGCCGACGTATTATTTAAGGCTTATTTGTACATAAACGTACATTTGTCACTTTAAGAAAGCGCTTAACCAATCAAGATAATCCTTTGAACCCGCAATAACAGGCAACGCCAAAATCTCAGGAATCTCATAACTGTGCAATATTTTCACTTGCAGGGACAACTTCTCAAACAAATCCGACCGCGACTTCATCAAAACCAAGAATTCCTCTGTGCTCTCCAATTTTGCGTTCCAGTGATAATGTGATGAAATGGGACCTATGATGTTGGCGCAGGCTATCAGTCTCTGTTCCAGAAGTTTTTGGGCGATGCCTTTCGCTTCTTTCTTGTTGGCTGTAGTAACCAGAACAATAATGTAAGGGGTTTTCAATGTTTCACCGGCGCATAGTTTATGGTGGCTCTTCCAGAAAAGATTTGCTCAGCTTTGTTGAATACGTCAAGTTTATTTTCCCACGCTCGGTAAGCTATAGTGGAATTGTCTTCAAGCCTAGGAGTGTAAAGTTTGACTCAGTCAAGAACAATAGGCGTGGTCACGACGGGCGGGGATGCGCCTGGCATGAATGCAGCCATCCGTGCGATTACACGTGTTGCGCATTCAAAGGGATTGCAGGTAGTTGGCTTTGAACGAGGCTGGGAAGGGTTAATTACCCACAGTTTTAGACACCTGACACCTCGAAGTGTGGGCGGCATTATCCAATTGGGAGGAACGATTTTGCATACTGCTCGATGCCCAGAGTTTCGCACTCAAGAAGGCCTCCTAAAGGCTGCGAAAACGCTAAAGGAACATCAGATTTGCGGTTTAGTGGTAATTGGCGGTGACGGCTCGTTCCGAGGAGCCTTGGAGCTCAGCAAGTATTCCGACACACAAATGGCTGGCATACCCGCAACCATCGACAACGACATTTATGGCACAGAAGAAACCATAGGGTTCGACACTGCCGTAAACACTGCAGTTAATGAGATTGACAAGATCCGCGACACTGCAATCAGCCACGAACGCATATTCATAGTGGAAGTCATGGGAAGACAAAGAGGTTTCTTAGCGCTAACAGTAGGCATTACGGTCGGCGCAGAGATCATTCTATTACCGGAGAACAAATGCAGCCTAGACAGAGTTGTTGAGACTCTGAAGGATAACGCTCGTAAAGGCAAAAAAGCAGGCATAATCGTAGCCGCCGAAGGCTGCGGCAAAGTCAGCGAAGTCGCCAAAGAAATTGAAGACAAAACGGGTTCGGAAGTTAGATTGACAATTCTGGGTTATGTGCAAAGAGGTGGCACCCCCACCGCTCGAAGCAGACTCCTCGCGAGCTTGTTTGCGGAAAGAGCCGTCGACCTTTTGGCATCTAGGGACGGAAATAGAGTGGTCAGTCTCTTGAACGGAAAGGTGTCAAGCATTCCTCTGGAAGAAGTGTGTACAAAAAGTAAAGCAATAGACATGTCACTTTTGAAGCTCAACGATATGTTGGCAATATAGAAAGTTTTGCGTTTCGTCTCTCTTGGCCAATAATTTGGGTCTTAAGTACGTCTAAGTTAAGCCTATGGAGCTCGGCGCAGAAAGGTCCTGCTTAAGACTACTTTACCTAGGCAGAAAAAGCATCAAGAATTCTTGAAGACTATGGAATAGTTGACTCGTATATTTTTAGCGTTTCGTCTGCTACTTTTCGCCAAGTGAAGAATTCGAGGACCCGCTTGCGTCCATTTTCGCCCCAATTTCGAGCTTTTTCGGGATTGCGAAGAGTCTCCTTTATTCCCCATGCAATGTCTGCGGTATCTTCGCCGTTGACGTGTATCCCGTTTTGGTCTACCCCTGAATTCACAACCTGTTCCCGGAATCCGACGACGCCTCGCGCTCCGACAACAACTGGTTTCTCCATGGCCATGGCTTCTAGGCTTACTATACCAAAGGGCTCGTAGGTTGAGGGAAATACGCATAGATCCGAAGCTGCGTAGTACAGTATTCGTTCGCTTTCCGGGACGAAGTCAAAACGGTACACGACGTTGTTCCGAATGTTGAGCCTGTCTGCGGTTTCTACGATATCTCTTTGTTCTTCGCCCTTGCCTAAAATGACGAGTTTTGTGTTGGGGAACTCTTTGAGAATAGTTGGCATAGCTTGCAGTATGTTGCGAACGCCCTTAACCCAAGCGAGTCTACCCACGAATAAGACCATGTTCCAGTCTTTGGGTATACCATATTTGGATCGTATTGATTCGACATCTTCTTTCCGGACTTTGCGGGGGTCGTAGCGGTTTGCGTCCACTCCGTTCCAGACCACGCTGATTTTTGATTGAGGCCAACCGTGTTTTATTAGGTCCTGCTGCATCGCATAGCTTACAGTGACTATGCGGTCTGAATTCTGAGCCATTGCGGTCTCAAAGTGCCCAACGACTTCGGATCCTTGACCGCCACTTCTACCCCATTCTGTGCTGTGGGCGTGGAAGACAACGGGTATTTTCGTTTCGTTCTTGATAACCAAGCCGGAGATACTGCTCAGCCAATCGTGCACGCAGACGACGTCAAAATTGTACTTTTCTTTCTTGAGCAAGCCGTTTATGAATTTGGTGGCACTTAGGATATTGTAGATAAAAATATCGTTGAAAAGTTTGATGTTGGTTCCCCATTTTTTGAGGTCATCCACGACGAAGAAGGGGAAAACGTTGCTTGCATCTGCCACCAGAGGACGGTGAACTTCTACGCCGCGTAGGATTTCCCGGGTTCGAAGGTTGCCGGGGTTCAACGTGAAAACGGAGACATCGTGACCGATATCCACGTACTCCTGCGAAACGTACTCTGCGTAGGTTCCCAATCCTCCGACGAGCGAAGGGGGATATTCCCAAACGAAAAAACCAATCCTCAAAACCTTTCACCTGACGTCTCCCCGAATAGTTCGGGAGAGCGTATTTATAGCTTGCCAAACTCGCCGGTACGGTATTGCTCAGCCAGCTCCTTCCTTAGCGTTGCATTGCGTTTCGTTTTGCAGTTCTTCGCTTGGAATATTGAAAGCTCGTCGTCAAAAGCCGCTGAGATCATAGTGATCAAGATTTAAGTAAGGCATCTTCAAGGACCTTGCTTCTATTTCGTTCGTGTTCTTCTTGCGGAACGGTGCTGTTCTCAAGGAAGAGCTAAATGGGGCTTTTCTCCTTTAAACGGTACGTGTGGAAGAGGGTAGAATAATGAAGAAAATGGGTATAAATGCCGTCTTCATCGTTGTTTTAGCATTAATTGCGATTCAACCATTCTCGTCAGTCCTCTTGCATATTCAACCTGTCAAGGCTACATCTGAAACCATAATCGTACCCGACAAGTATGCAACGATAGGGGCAGCGGTTGGAAATGCCTCGGCAGGCGATATCATACTCGTTAGAGCAGGCATCTACTACGAAAACCCAACGGTCGAAAAAGCTCTAACAATTAGAAGCGAAGTTCCTTACGCCGCTGTTGTCATCGGCAAAGGAGGTGTGGAACGTGGAGGCAAAGGTGTTTTCACGCTTTCTGCAAATGACATATCTCTTGAAGGATTCACTATTCAAAGCCTCAACTACACTCCTGCTTCAAACGGCGCTACGGCTGTCATGCTCTTTGGAAACAACTGCACCATATCTGGCAATAGTTTAGTGGGCACTTATTATGGGGTTTTCAGTTCAGTAACCGTCTCTACCACAATTTCTGGAAACAACGTAATTAATATCGGTAAGAACGGTATCAAAATCTGTGGAGGAAACCAAAACACAATTTCAAATAACGTCATGACCGGTAACGTCCAGTCGGGCGCAGCGATAGATGGCTCTTCAAACGTAATTTTTGGAAACGTGTTCGTACGCAACGGGCTAGGTCTGGGTTTAGGTGCCTCCTACTCGGTTATCTTTGGAAACAATTTTACGGCCAACACTGGATCTGGCGTTTACTTTGGAGCATCCAACTGTATTGTTGCATCGAACATTTTTGAGCAAAACAAACGGGGTATTGATTTCTCATCAGATTTTGCAGCGCCCAGCAACAACACCCTTTACCATAACAATTTCTTGAACAATACCTTACCCATTACCTCACGTTCGATTAGTTTTTCGCAGGCCTGGGACAACGGTTCAGAAGGCAACTACTGGAGTAACTACAATGGTGCTGATGCCAACGCCGATGGAATCGGAGACTCACCGTACATCGTGTTCGCTGAAAATATAGATAGGTATCCGCTGATGAACCAAGTCACCTTAGCTCAAGGCACACTGCCCTCGTTGCCCGAAGCACCTAAAGCAGTCACGGGTATGGTCGCGCTGTGGCACTTTGACGAAGCATCTCAGGTCGGAGTTACGCCTGATTCAGTGGATAGCAATTATGCAATTCTATCCGGCGATAATCCACTGTCCATGCTGGTTGATGGTAAAGAAGGCAAAGCTGCAAGTTTCAACGGAACAAGCTATGGCTTTGCCAATCCCTCTTCAACCTTGAATATCCAAAGGGAAATCACAATCGATGCGTGGATCAATGTTCAAGAATACAAGAACGTCGCTTACAATAACATTTTCGTGGAGTGTGTCCGGACAACTGATACGTACCCTATCCGTGTCTGGGGATTTGCCATAAATGGCATTGCACCCGAGAATAACAGTTCACCGGCTCTGGGGGTGCTGCGAGGCTTTATCCTCGATGACAGAGCAGTCTTCAACGAGATAGATACAAAAAAGGCGGTTCCCCTAAATCAGTGGATCCACGTCTCTTTCACCCGCAGCTTGTCTGAAGGCATGCAAATCTACATAGATGACGTCCGGCAAGAAGTGGATGTCCTTTCTGGAACACAGAACCCAACGAGCCTGATTGCCAGTGGAACAGAATGCTATATCGGACATGACTCCATCAGCACTATAGACGAGCTCTCAATAAGCAATACTGTATCGACACCAAAGTCCAACCCCTTGTGGGCAGAAGGGTGGTTCTGGATCGCTACTATCGGAGCTGTCGCGGCTTTTGCCCTCACCTTGTTGTTCTTCTCGAAACGAAATACGAAGACAAAATTACCATAGTTATTCTCTTGTTTTCAATCTCAACAAGGGCATTCCGAGGGACAAAAATGAACGTTTTAAATACAAGTTGCCCGAGGAATTGAACGTGGAATCATGGCTTACTTGCGCAAAGAGAAGGAGATCGTGGAAATAGACTACCCAATCAGTCAGGTGTGGGCAGCCATTCCCAAAGCCGTAAGCAGTCTAGAATGGAAAACGGAAGAAACAATCGAAGCGAAGTACCAAGTGAAAGCGAAAACGAAATCAAATTTCATGGCATACCCCTCAATACTAACGGTAAACGCGATAGTAGTTGGAGCAAACACCACAAGAATCACTGTTGCAGCTGAAACTCCAGTCACTACAATCACGGGAATAGTTGATTTTGGAAAGACACGAGAGAGAATCGACTCTTTCCTGTTGGCTCTTGTCAAACAGCTGAAATCAGAAAAAGTAAATTCGAAAGACAAAGAAAGGGAATAGAAACCTTCTCAAGTTGCAGGCTACGGATGAGAGGTTTTAACCTCGATTTTAAATAATTGAAAACAAAAGATGCTATAAGGTAACTACACCATGAGTTTGCGGACGAGTTCGGAATACGAGAAACTACTTCCCCGAATGACCGAGGAGGAGTTCACGCAACTCAAAGCGTCCATAAAAGAAGAAGGACAACATTATCCTATTATAGCTAACGAAGATTTAGTGGTGCTGGATGGACACCACAGGTTTAGAGCCTGCATGGAGCTCGGGATAGAACCCGATTTTGAGGTCCGAAAATTCGAAGACAAGATGCTTGAAAAGAAATTTGTCATAGAAGCAAACCTCAGAAGGCGCCACCTAAACAACTTCCAACTTGTGGAGCTAGCTGTACCTCTTCTAGAGATTGAAAAGGCTTTGGCGAAAAGAAGAAAGGTCGAAGCTGGAAAAATCGGGCGGAATATTCAGTTGGGGTTGGCGCCAGAAGACGCTATCCCCGAATTTGCTGGTAAGGCGGCGGAAGTGGTCGCGAAAAAAGCCGGCTTGTCAACTAGAACGTTTGAACGTGGAAAGAAAATTATGGAAAAAGCCAGCGAGGACGAGAAGCAGAAGCTTCGTGAGGGAAAGGCAAGCATCACAAAGGTTTACCGGGAAATAGTGTCTCCAATAGACCAAGTCAGCAATCCACAAGAGACCGCAGTTCCTCCGGTTGAAAATCTCCTTGCGGCCCAAAATAGAGCAGCCCTTCTGGCGTTATTGAAAAGCCTGGACGAAAAACAGCTGTTCTGTCCCGCATGCGGATACAATATGTTTGAGTGCACCAAGTGTCACAAGACTTTGGGGGAGACGTTGCGACAGCAACGTAGAGAGCCCTAGAGATCTCCGCATCACCGAGAGCTTATATATGTGTAAAAACAAAGTAAATTATAGGCAAGTTTCTGAGAGGCATAAACTTTGAATATATTGACATTGTTTACAGCTTTGACAGAATTAGTTGGAGCAGTTTTCATTGTTCTCACCTTCGGAGTCACAATTGGCTACTCTGAAGTAGGGGCGCCGGGCGGTTCTCTTTTGAATGTTTTAGCCGCCCAGCCGGTTCTCCGATTGCCCTTTGCCCTAATAGGCGGACTATTCCTTGTCTTAACGCTGTTATCCTTTGGGTTATATTCTCAGGCAAAACGAAGAACATCATTGTAAACTGGCGTGTTAGCTGGGCGTCAATGAAGCGCTGCCTATAGAACGAATTTGTCTGCTTCAGATAGCCTGGAAGATTCTATATTTTCAACAAGAATGGCTTTGTAGAGGTCTCTTCAAGCTATTCTATCGGTTTTTCATCATTTCGGGGGGAAAAATACATCAAGGGTATTCCAATTATTGGCAAAGCGAGCATCCAAAGGTCCACGTTGTGCCCTGTAAAGAATGAACTCCATATTGATTTCTCGCCAACATAGGTAGGCAAGGCGTAAAGCAGAAAGAAGGCAACCATGAAATAGACGCCTAGAAGTGTTAACACCAAGCCTATCTTGCGCGCGTCCAATCTAACCCCGGTTTTCCGCCAGGCTGGGATGGAAACTGCAAGGAGGTAAATCGCGAGTAACGGCAAACCTACAACGGTTAATATGAAACTCAGCATGTTCAAAGGGTAGTCCAAGACGTAGCTTAAGCCGTGCGCGGGAAAACCGCCGAAGAAAGTCGTGTATCTCTCGGTTTGGATAAATGTTGCAATCCATTGACCACTGAATCTGACGAACAGGGCGAGGATGTACATGAAACCGGAAATGGCCGCCCATTTTGTGGTTGTCCCAGGCTTGCCTTGCCACCTCAATCTTGCAGCCAATATTATGAGCGGGATGGACACAAGTATTGCTTCAAACAAGGAGGGTATGGTCGCTTCGGGAATCAGGACAAAGTCGCCTACATCTGGACCTACCCATGCTGTTGGAAGTATTGATATTAAGTAGACCACCTCCAAAACGATGACGGCTCCAACAATATTTCGCACTGCAGGAGTCCAACCTTTGCGGTAAAAACTGTAGGCTGCAAATATTGCCACAGCTACACCTACCGCCCTGACTGTCAATCCAACAAACAAGAAGGGCACGGATAACGTTGAGCTGAAATACAGTGGTGCAAAGGGGTCGGGTACGGCGAACATGTCGGGGAGTGAAACGTATAGTTTTAAGGCCCAATAAATTGACCAAATTAGCCAAAGTGAAAGCACGATAAAAATCCCACTTCTGACAAGCGTCTCATTATCTTTCATGGAAAAACCTGCTATAACCATTCTCTAGAGAAGAATAGGTTCAACAAAATAAAAAACTTTCCATCTTTTCAAGACCACAGAACTTATTTTTGGCGTAAGGTTAAATTTTGTCTAAATATATCTTTCATTGAGAGACGCAATAAACGCACCCACTTAGGTTGGAACATTTTGGGGAATGAAAAGACAACAAAAAATCTTTTCCAAATGCTGAAGAAAGAAAAGTCCTCCTTACTTGTCTACGAGAATAGCTCACCGAGCAAGTATGGTTTAATCAGGCGTGAGGAATATTTATGAAGCGGAGTGCTCGCCTGCTAGCTTACATACTGTTTTTCCTTCTTTTCCTAAGCACCTGCCAATTCGACAGTTTCTCCGAGGCAAAAATCGCCTCAAGCAATTCCGAACATCTTGTCCAAATTCAATGCCTTAGAAGCGAGCCTCAAGATGAACATGTATTTCTCAATCCGCAGCAATCACTGACATACAGCGCCGCGGAAGAGCTTGATGGCTTAAAATTTGTGAACGTTGTAGTTCAAGCAAATTCAACTAATCCGTCCTTCCTTAGAGAGTTAAGCTCTGACTTATTCATTAAATCCTACGACTACTTTGGAGGGCTAGGAGCATGGACTTCCAACAGAACCTTCACCCTGGCTAACCCTACGGCTGTTAGACAAGAACTTTTCCTTAGAATCGTAAGAAACTATGAACAGAACTCCTATACTGTTGATAATATCGTTGGAAACTTGCACACAATAGATTTCACGAGCGGACCTGCGGCAAATAGAGTGTTCGTAAGGTGGGGTATATTTGCTGCATTGAAATATCTTGAGATTAACCAATCCGAGGTCAATTTTTCTAACCTTAATGGCAACAGTACCTCTGTTAGGCTAGAGTTCCTTCCAACTTACGCGTCATTCCAGCTTCCCGCACCCCAAAGGATTCAAGGAACACATTTTCTTCTGAGAGTGGAGGAGGAGCAGAAATTTTTTCCGCCCAACAGCTTCTGTTATGTTTCAGCGTTCAAACTCGACCACAGAGAAGTTGTTTTGGGTCCAGGACAACAGTTTCTCTTTGACGTTCCAGAGGTAAGCGGATGGAGTTTCGTTGCAGCCGCAGCGTACACGAACTTGACGCCATCTCTATATCCCCACCTGTATCCCTTTGAGTTGGTGAATATGGCCGTTTGGGATCCAAACACCAACCCGTTACTGGTAACGGTGCTTGCAACAGCATTCGGAGTAAGGAACCTATCTAATGAAACCTATAGTCTAGGCATTGATGCTTTGTATTATTACTGGCAGAACCAGAGTGGGCTGACGTTCTCGCATGAAGTAATAGGAAGCGACGAATCTTCGATTATTCACCGGCTATTCGCAAATGTGACCGATGAGACTGTTGGCGCAGATGTTGGATTGTCTGGGCAGTATCTGCGATTTCAAGTTCCTGGTAAAATGGTGAGCTTTGATGCCCCAAATCCGGTGGGCAGGTACGAAGACTCCTACATCCCCCTAAGGGAAGGCGGTTACACTGTTTTTACTAGAGAAGACAGAATTGTTGTCAACGTGACGAGCAGATTGGATGACTTGCTACTGACAAACACGCTCAGGATAGAAGTCAACTTTAACGGCGAGCCTATTGGTGGCGCAGCAATTGCGCTAAAACAGACAGGAACTTTCTCGAACCGAACATATAATACATCTACAGACCAGTACGGCAAGGCATCAATTAGCATTTACTCGAATGCCCCAGAATTGAACCAACTTGATTTAGAAGTGTCCAAAGACGAGTTTAATTACGTCAAGCAAAGAGTCAACTACATAGTTGGAGTTTCATGGATAACAGCCATTGTGCTTGCAGCGGTTGTTCTTGTAGCGCTGGCGCTGCTTCTCGTCCTCCGTAGAAGAAAACCCTTGTATGCGAAAGCCGCAGTCTAATCGGTTTTTCCAAAAGCCTTAAGAACTATCAAGAAGACAATGTATCAAGGCAGAATTAGCCTTCTTCTAGGATTGTGAATCAATTTGAATGGACGATTTGTACTAAATAATATATCGAACAAAACAAAATTGGTTGCTGTCTTGTTTCTCTTCCTGATGATGACAACCGCGATGTTTCCCCTAACATCTGGGATCTCAGCTTTTGACGTGACCGTTCCCGGTGAGAACCTTCAGAGAACTTACTATTCTGACAGCTCAGCGCCTAACACATCAAACCTGCTTTGGAAGTTTCAAATGAATGCGCCTCCGGGAGAGTTCGCATGCGCCGTCGTCGACGGAGTCGTCTACCAAGGCTGTCTAGGCACGGGAGATGTTTACGCAATAAATGAGGCAGACGGTACCCAAATTTGGCACCGCAACCTGAACAACACAGCAAACTCAATCACTTATTACGACGGCAAAATATACACTCAAGGCGGTTCATTACCCTACGATCCGGTGTCTCGTGCTTTTGGCGATGAATGGATTGCTCTTGACGCACAGACTGGCAACATTGTGTGGATTTACAAGGTTCCACAGAACGAATGGTTTGCATCAGACACAGGCACCTTCGGTCAACCGCCAATTATTGTCAATGGCAAAATGTATATCGACGTCTATAACGGCATAGCCACCTTGGATCCGATTACAGGACAAGAAATCGACCGTTGGAACGTCGTTGCCTCTTCATTTTACAACGCTTACAACAACGGTCTTGTCTATGGGGTAGCGCGCAACCAGACGGACGGAAAATACTACGCTTTTAGCGGGGACATAACCACCAAAACGCTGAACTGGATAAGCAAAGACAACCCCGCAACTCCGTTTGGGTACTCAGACATCGGAGGCGGAATGTTCTCGGGAGTGGCGTTTAGCGATGACTTGTTTATAGGCGAATACAACTTTACAGCTGGAAACGCCAATCCAAACCGCGTTTTCCGAATTAGGGCAAACGACGGCGCCTTGGCATGGGTCTTCCCCATTGAAGGTTACGTGACCAATAGCATAGCAGTCGCATACAACAACGTTTACGCGGCTACCTCCACCGGAAAAGTCTATGCCGTAAGCAAAACTGAGGGTACAAGCGCTGTCTGGACCCACGAAGTTGGACCAGTATACGCACCCATCGTTGTTGCAGACCAAAAAGTCTTCGTCGGGTCAGAAGACACGTTTGTGTATGCTCTTGATGCGGCCACAGGCGACCTTGTCTGGAGTTATCGAACAGGTGGCGCCATCATCGGAAGCTCGGTAGTCGCGAACGGCAAACTTTTCGTTGCTTCCCGAGACCAGTATCTATACGCATTCGGTCCATCCCCGCCAAAACCCGCTAGCTCTATCTCGCTTTCAGCGCCACAAACCGTAGCGACGGGAGAGGCAATAACTGTAAATGGCAAGCTTACAGATGCGTCAGGAGCAGCGGTTGTCCTTGCGAACGTAGTATTCCAGCAGAGAATCGTGCCAAGAGTCGAATGGACAAACGTGACGGTGCTCACAACGGACGCCAATGGTAATTTTACCTACAGCTGGACAGCGCCCATCGATGGTGATTACGAAATAAACGTGGTCTACGAGGGTGACGGCTTGGCATCTTCCTCCGCAACTGCAACGGTGAGAGTTGGCAGCGCGGAGTCTGTTGTAGACGCAATAAACAGGCTGCAAACGACGCTTTTAGTTGTCCTCGCAGTGATCGTGGTGCTGGTAGTGATCGCGGTGGTTTTGAGCGCGGCAGCGTTGAAACAAGCCAAAAAGAAGATAGCGTAGGGCGTATTTTCGCCCAAGTTTCTTTTTTCTCTATCCTGAGTTATAGGAAGGCCCGCTACTATCGAAGTTCTCGATGCACGACCGTGATGTGATCTACTTCTTTATGGTTCGAGTGGAACTGCGGCTCCAGGCTACGACCGCGATGGCAACAGCAGCGACTATTATCACCGCGATTATCACCATAGTTTCAACTGAAAGCCCAAATGTTGAACTTTTAGGCGGTGTGAGCGCGTATGGACGCATCATCTCGTTGTCTTCGTGTTCAAGCAGGTGACAGTGCCAAATGTAGCTTGGAGCTGCAGTCGCATCGAATGAAAAACCTGAACCATCTTGCTGTGCAAAACGGACTCGTATGGTAGTAATTTCTCCTGCGAACATGATCGCGGTGTCCTTCCAACCTTGCTCATTAGCTGCCGGTGAAGTTGCTTGCCCGATGAGATAGGGTGTTAGGGATGGCAAGTTTACCGTGGAGTGGTTGATCGGGGGCTGACCATTGAGGGCTATCCAATCAGTATTGTATGCTGTGTCATTGAAAAGTTGTCTGCTCACTATCTGGAACTGTACCAGGTGCAGGTGTATTGGATGCGCCGAGATGGTAGGATTAGCGATTACCCAGTCCTCCGTCGCTCCCAACTCTGGGTTTTCGGAGATGGGTGCGCTCCATTCTTGACCATCAAGGTACATAGCTAGTATCCCGTTTGAACCAGTTGCCTCTGTTAGCGTTAGAGTTCTCTGCCTGGTGACGTTGCCTAAAGTTGGGAATGACCCCGCGAGACTTGGATTCAGCTCCGAAGGCAAGGTTTGTGGTGTGAACCCATTAGCTGCTGCAACAGTGATTTGCATGATCTGCCCGATGGTTTGTTTATCGGTTTCATTTGTGCTCGTCAACGCGGTGTTCTGTAGCACAATTTTTGTTCCAGGTTCTACATTGGAGAAGTCCACAAGTATATCGGCACGTTCAGCGGGACCCATAAGCAGAGATTTAATGGGAGCTTGCGTTTTTAGGTAGCCGCCGTCGCTTCCAATCTGGACGAACTCCATTCCATTTGAGAAACTGAACAGGTAGAAGCGGCTGTTTGAAGCATCTAGAAGCCTAAATCGATAGAGCCCTTGCGCCACATTCAAGTTTGGCCAGACCTTCCCGTTTACCAAGATTGTGTTGCCAAGAAATGTATCCTGCCAGTACGGATGAGTTTCGGGGTTGTTGCCCACGCTTGGATAATATAGAGACCCATCAGTCAGGAAGGTTCTGTCTTGGATGCATAAGGGAATGTCGTATTTTCCGTTGGGTAGTAGAGGGGCAATTTGGTCGGCGGGGTCCTGCAAAATATAGAAACCTACGAGTCCTGAGAGGATGTTTATTCGGGTAAGTCCAAGAGCGTGATCGTGGTACCAGAGGGTAGTGGGTTCTTGGGTGTTTGGGTATTTGTAGACGGCGGCGTTTGGATCGGTTGGCGTAACTGTGTTGTATCCGGATCCGTGCAGCCCATTTGCGGTGAACCAAGCTTCGGGATTTCCGTCGTATGCCGAAGGAACCTCTCCCCCGTGCAGATGTGTAACGGTAGCAACCGGGCTCTGCGCTTCAGGGTAACCGGGCGGAAACGCGGGCGCATTGAGTGGTGACGTTGGCATGGTCATCGTTCCAGGGTTTGCCCAGTGAAGAGTTGGGTCCACAGCGAAAAACGAGGACAAAGGTTTGCCAGAGCCGTCAACCAAATCATTTGTCCACTTCACTTGAATCGGTAAGTTTCTAGTCGCGTCAAAAGAAGGCCCAGGCGTACCCGCCACAAAACCCAGATACTGTCCTGTCTCGGCATCTTTAGCAAGACCGCCGTAGCCCCAGACTTTGGTGGGCGCTAACCCAGTTGGGTCTCCGTTGATATTAGTGGCTGGCAGCATCTGTTGGTAAAACTCTGTGATGTTAACGGCGTAGTCTTGGCGGATTACGTTGCCCGCGCTATCGGTGATATTTGCGGGCACGTAGACGGGTAAGGGTCCGTCAAGCTGGTTTACCCATTTTGGAATTGTTAAAGGATTCAGAAGTTCCGCTTGTTGGCTTTCAACTGGCGCAAGTACGCTGGAAACAACAAGGAACGATAGCCCCATTAATAGTGCGAGAGAAAGTTTCTTCATGCTCAGTCACTCAGAAAACGTGATTACTATTCACTATTCTGCAGGTATTATATAAAATCACTAGGGTCTGCCCAAACATAGAAACGTCAAATCAAGTTCGCTGTCTTTTCGATTGGAAATTCGTGGTATGGCAGGAATTAGGGAGGCAAAATGTAGGCAAAGATGTATCCTGCCACGCCGAAGGCAACCGAAATAAACCAAAGAGCGGAGGTCGCGTACATGAGTCGTTTTCTTTTGTAGCAGGGTCCAAGGTTGGAAGCGTTAGTCGCCAATGAAATAACCAACCCCAAACCTAAGGCTATGGTAAATGCCCCGGTAACGCCATGTATTAGAAAAGAGAGGGTCCAAGAATTAAGTTTGGTCAAAAAGACGCTTAGATAGGTGAAGAACACGGGTTCCATGAAGATTAGAAACGTCACTCCTTGCATCAAGGTTGCAGCGCCCATTATGATTCCGTGTTCTCTGACTTTGCCGGGTGTCCTATTGTAAAGAAAGCCCACGACCAAAATTGCAGCCACTGTTACTTGAAGTATCAAATCAATGTCTGTTTGAAGAACAGCTCTGGTTCCAAAAAACCCTGCCATAAGCCTCATCTAAAAGAAGTGTGGGAACCCTCTATTAGTTTTTCTGGAAACTTGTGGAAAGAAAGTCTGTGCTCAATGATTTCGAGGGGTTGAGAATTAGGTGTTTCTTAATTTGTAATAGAGTTGCAATTTTGGGTGGGGTAGGCTGGGCTGAAATTGGTTGATTTGGGTTTGGTTTTGTGAATGCGTCGTGTTTTGGGCGTATTTTTTGCAGGGTATTGCAGGAATTTGACGCAGTTTGGAGAGGTTTTTATGTGTTTGAGGCCTTTTTGAACAAGGTTTTGCGGGCTTGAGATTTCAAACGTCTTACGCGTCAACATTAGTTCCTTGGAAAAGGAAGACGCTTTTTATTCTTATGCCCTGCCGTTGCTGAATTGTCCTCTTTGAATTCCTTGAGTGCGATAGAAAGTTACTCTACGACTTGTATTGCGCCTTGTGGGCATTGACCTTCACATGCGCGGCAAATGAGGCACTCGTCAACTTTGGCGGGTGTGGACTTGCCGTCTTTCATTTCATAAACGCTCATTGGACAGGTGTTTACGCATGTCTCGCAGCCAGTGCATAGGCCGTTATCAACCAATATTTTAACCATTTATATTACACCTCTATTGATTTTATCGAAAACCAAGAGAGATGGATAAAAGCATTTAGGTCGAGAATCGAATTTCTAGATGAGTTCTACGAACTTTCTTAAAGGCGCTTTTTGTTATTGTCGGATTTTGTCTTGCTCCTTGCTTATGCAGTTGGTTGTTGTGTCGATGAGACAACAAATTGTTATTAACATTTTTCAGCCTAACAAGTTCAGATTCCAAGACCACTTATGCTTGGCGGATTAGGCGTTAACGAAAACGTGGAAAACTTCCTGTCCCTCTTCTTCCTCAGGATTTTTCTCCTCCGCGCCTAGCTAACCGACCCTTATCCGCCACCCATAATTCTCAAAAAGGCAAAGAACGGGTCGAAATTCCTAAGCTGCCCAAATGCTTTCTGAATGATCACACCTTGATAATTACCTTGGAAAATCACATTCACTTTTACCCAAGTCTCCCCTTTCTCCAATACCCATTTCGAGGTTCCCTTTTTACCCTCCAGAACAAGAACCCTAGCAGTATGGAATTTGAACGATTGACCAAGAGAAGCTGTGACATTTGTGGCTTGCCCGCGGAAGATAACCTCTGTTTGGGTTGCAGAGCTTTCGCAGAACGGCATTTGACAAATCCGTAGCGTCCCAATCTTCCCCATCGCCTTCACTTTGTCTTATCTCTCTAGGACATTGGTAATTCGCTTAGGACCGGTCTTTTTAGCGCTTTTACACAATAGGAGAAAAATGTCTGATTTATCTTCCCTTCAAGGCTTACCAAAAAATTGAACCTCGTAAAGCCATGATTTTCGATCTGGATATTACTTCAAAGGATACGCCCAAGAAATAGATCCTATAAGTTCAACTGGTAAGAGACAAAAACTTTGAGGAAATGGTCAAGCAGAAACCTGATTAATCTGATCGGTTCATAGCTAAAATTACTGCGGAATTAATTGGAAGAAAGCTCATGAAAGGATCAGTGCATGTAAGAAAATACCATAATGTCGATTTGAATCAGTGCAGAAGACTGTGGCAGGAGCTCGTAGAACGGCACCGGGAAATCTACTCTGACACTTCCATTGGTGGAAAGCAACCAGGCATCTTTTTTGAAAAACTTCTAGCTAAAATAGGAGCTGACCAAATCTGGGTGGCAGTTGCCGATTATACAGTGGTTGGGTTAGTGGGGCTTGAATTGGGAAAAGAAGAAGCTGAGTTGGAACCCGTAGTTGTAAGCAAGGCTTGGAGAGGTCAGGGCATAGGACGGTTGCTCGTGGAGAAAGCCATTGACGAAGCTCGGAAGAAAGGAGCAAAATATCTAAATGTGATGCCTGTTGCGAGAAATGCAAACGCAATTGAGTTCTTTCATGAACTGGGCTTCAAAAACTTGGGTCAAATACAGCTTTTCATCGATTTTTCAGCCAAAAAGTGGAAGTATAGCCTGAGATTGCACGACCGAAAATTTTGCTACTGAAGCAACCGGAACTTTAGATCTTACGTCGTCCGGAGTCCGGGGTCGTAGAAGAAATTGAGTTGCGCTTGAACGGATTCGAAGCGACTTGCAGTCAAGGAAACTTAATATTCCTGAGGAAACGTAAATGACAAAGAATCCACATCGCCAAGGATGCGGAGACTTCCCAAAAGTGGCCGAGGTGAGGTAGCTTCGGCGGTTTGGGGACATCTCCCGGGACCAATTCCCTTTTTTACATGAATAGGGAAATACAATTTCCGCAAAGTTTACGGCGCTGGACACGTCGTTTGCGACAAGTCCGAGCCTGAATCCATCGCCAAATTCCGACGCGGACTCCCAGAGAAAGGCATCCGGAGCTTTGACGCTGAGCCTTACGAATTTAAACGTGAGGATGGCCTGCGAGAATTAGGTGCCCGCTTTGTGAAAACAGGCGACGGAAAACCCCGAATCTACATCTCCAACCACTGCATAAACCTCATCAGCGAACTACTCGAATACAAAATCGAAATCAAAGAAAGAGACCACGCAGTAGACGCCGTCCGTTATGGGCTTCCGTTGAAGTCTTCGGCTCCGCTGCGAGCCTTCAGATTCGGATAACCCGGAAGAACAGCCTTCAACGTCTCCTCTTAAGAATGACCAGGGCACCCACGGCAACAGCAATCACCACAATACAGCTTAGAGTTAGTATTGGCGTTAAATCCAAAGTTTGATTATCACCGTTTGTCGGTGTAGCTGTCTGAGTAGGCTCTAGGGTTGGTTCTATTGTTGGAGAAGGTGACGGACAGGTGTTGGTAGTGCTATGTTAAAGAAAATTGTTTCAGATTTGCCCATGTTGCCAGCTCTATCATTGGCATAAATGACTATGCTATGATTTCCTTCTGCTAAACCTCCTAATGTGGAGTCTCCAGTTATAGTTACGTTGGTTTGATTGTCCAAACTGTATCCTATCCAAGAAGTTGAGTCATCAACACTGAAACTTAAAGGAATCTCAGATGAATGATATGTTCTATTTTCTATTGATAGCTTTGAGATGCTTGGTGGAATAGTATCAATTATGAAACTAACAAAGACACTACTAGTGTATCGAGTGGGCATGAGAAAAAAGTACGGGTCTGGGAGCATTTCTGTTCCTTGAATTAGCAGACTATGATTTCCTTCAGGGACCTCTTCTAAGTTAATAAAAAATGTCAAGACCTTAAGCTTCTTGTTAAATGGTGTATCTTCGTAAAGGATTGTCTTGTTTTTCTGCCAATCTGATTTGTAGCTTACTTCACTGATGCTCAACGCTTCTAGAAAGTCTGGCTCCTGCATTATGTAAGGATCTATAGCGTTTCCAGTGGTCACGTTGAAGGATAAAGTGAGGCTGTTTGTGTTGTAGGTTTTGTTTTCTGGGGACTGCATTACTATTATTGGTGGTTCTGCAAGGACATTAGAAGCTGCATATGTAATGTTGATAGGCTGCAATCCAACAGCTAGTAAAACAAAAATTACTGTTGTTGCCATGAATGCTTTCCTATTCATAGGCACTCTTGTAACTATTGGTTTAACTTTGCTTAAGATGTTTTTTGTAAAGATTTCTTGACAAAACAAAAACGTGCTCGCACCAAACTCTTTCCCGTCTCTTCAGCTACCTGTGTTTTCGATCGCTGCTTTGGGTTTCTTGCTGCGCCTCAAAAAGAAAGCTGCCGCGCCCCCAACCGCCAAAACGGCAACCGCCAAAGCCACCTCAACCCAAGAAAACCGAAACTGACCAGGGATTTCTGTTGGCTGTGGTGTATCTGAGTTTTCTGGTGTTGGACTCGGTTGCTGTGTTGGTTCTATTGTTACAGTTGGGGCAATTGAGGGTGATGGACTGGAAGATGTGCTTGTTTTGGGTGAGGGAGTTGGGGTCGAACTTGTTGGAGACGGCGTTAGAATAGGAGTGGGCATTGGAGTTGTGGTCGGGCTTGGTGTTGGTGTCGGCAATGGATATGGCGTCGGTTTCGGAGTGGGCTGTGGAATAAAGGGAGGAACACCCGTGTTTATCACCGAGACCGCATTGCTAACTTCGTTTGTGACGTAGACGTATTCTCCGTTAGGCGATACAGCCACACCGTTAGGAAGCGCTCCAACAGTTATATTCGCCGTCACAGTGTGGGTAGCTGTGCTAATAACCGACACCGAACCGAGGTCATTTTCAGGGTAAGCGTATTCCCCATTTACAACGTACGCGTATTCTCCGTTAGGATTTACCGCCACATCAAATGGATGGTATCCAACAGGGACCGTCGCTGTCACCGTGTTCGTTGCCGTGCTAATCACCGAGACCGATTCGCCGAGTAAATTTGTAGCATAGACAAATTCGCCATTAGGTGTTACCGCCACACTAATTGGAAAGCGTCCAACGGGTACTGTCGCTGCTACGGTATTTGTGGTTGTGTTAATAACCGACACGTAGCCGCCTTGGTAATTTGCAACGTACGCGTATTCGCCGTCGGGCGATATAGCCACATCCAACGGGCCAACAAAGCCAGTTATTGTCGCCGTCACGGTATTCGTTATTGGGTTAATCACCGATACATTTCCAGCGAAATTATTCCAGATATTTCCATTATTTGTGACATAGACGTACTCGCCGTTAGGCGTTACAGCCACGCCCATAGAGCTTAAGCCGGCTATAGTCGCGCTCACGGTATTTGTAGCTGTGTCAATAACCGACACCGAACTTGCTGTGGTGACGTAGACGTACTCTCCGTTGGGCGTTACTGCCATATTGTGAGGAACCGATCCAATGGCTATGTTTGCCGTCACAGTGTTCGTTGCTGTGCTAATAACTGAAACCGATGCGCTTCCGAAATTTGCAATGTACACGTATTCCCCGTTGGGTGTGATAGCTATACCGTGCGGGTCGCTGCCAACAGTTATCGTCGCCACAACCGTCTGCGCTCGGACAGGCTGAATAGGCATTGCTGAAAACACGGCTGCCAACAGAACTATTGCGAATAACACTGCTGAAACAAAGGCTCTCTTGCACATAGGCCTCACCATCTCCTCCTAAGGATAACCAGGGCACCCACAGCAACAGCGGCCACAACGACTGCCACAGCAACTATCCAGGAAGCATCCACGGGGAATCCGGAAGCGGTTGCCGATGGTGAAGGAGAATTAGTTGAGGAAGGGGACTCGTGGATTGTGGGCGACTGCTCAAGAACAGCTGTCCCGTAATCCGCTGGAGTGTAAACTTCATTTGCGGTGGTGTACATTCCGTTTGCATATGCCCCGCCTAAAGCGTAAAGCTTATCATTCAAGTTCAACAAGCACAGCTCACGCCTAGCAGTAGGCATCGAGGTTACGTTGGACCAGTTCTGAGTTTCTGGGTTATAGGATTGCATCCAATTAACGAGAAGGTACAACTCATGCTCACCGTATAAAGGGTCACCAGCTTCGTTGGCAGGTATTCCGCCGACCACGTAAATGCGTTTGGGCGCCTGCGCACCAGTGGTTGCGCTTGCTGCCATAGCAGACATCTTGGTTGGCAAAGGTGTTTCGTTGGTCCACTGGTCAGTTTTAGTATCATATACTTGGACAAGGTTCGTATATGTACTACGTTTCGTTAAGTTGTATAGAGCCGTAGTTTCGGTTGTTTTGACTCCTCCAATAATGTAAATCTTGTCATCCATCACAGTCGAAGCGTAATCTGTTACTCCAATTGGGATTGGCGCCAATTCAGACCATTCGTCGGCCATTGGGTCATAAACTTCATTCGTCTGCAAAATCTTATCAAACGTTGTCCAGGAATATGCGAACTTGCCGCCTATAACGTAAATTTTCCCGCCTACAACGTTAGCCTGCATGCCACTCATGGTAGAATCCAATTCGATGAGCATAGAGGTTCTGTTTTCCCAAGAGTCAGTCGCAGGGTCGTATGAAACGGTTAGACCTCTTGAGCCGTCAATAATGTACAATTTACCTTGGCAAGCAGCCATAGTGCTTTTAAAGGCATGCAAATGAAAGTCGCTCGGTATTGTGGATTTCTGGGTCCAAGTATCCACGGAAGGATCATAAACTTCTATGTATGCGGCTGCAGTGCCTGCTGGGGCTGCGGCGTATATTTTTCCATTTAGCGTGGCGATCCCAATGGAGTTGATGCTTGTTGGCTGAAGCATGGGTGCTTTCGTTGTCCAGGAATCGGGGGTAGATGCGCACCCAGGCATGAAATTGGTTGAAGCTAATGTTGTGGATATGAATAGAACTATTATGACTGCATGTTTTCTGTCCGTTGCTTCCACCACAGATGTAGGCTTCTTTGGCGCTTGCTCATAGCTACCAAGAGAAGATTGACGGTCTTGGGCTAAAAGCTTGTTTGTAAAGATTCTTTGACACAACAAAAACCTACTCGCACCAGACTCTACTCGGCTCTTCAGCTACCTGTGTTTTCGACCGCTGCTTCGCGTTTCTGGCTGCGCCTCAAAAAGAAAGCTGCCACGCCCCCAACCGCCAAAACGGCAACCGCCAAAGCCACCTCAACCCAAGAAAACCGAAACCGACCAGGCACCTCAGTAGGCTTGGGTGTATCTGAGGTTTCTGGTGTTGGACTTGGTTGCTGTGTAGGTTCTATTGTTACAGTTGGAACAGGTGAGGGTGATGGACTGGGGGAGGGGCTTGATGCGGGCGTTAGAGTTGGTTGGGGAGTAAATGAAGGTGAGAAACTTGGAGTAGATGTGGGAATTGGGATGTCTGGTGAGTTGTCCCCGATTGTGTTGGTTGAGTCTTCAAGGTAAGTGAAGATGTCCTGTGTGTTGTTGCTCATTGTGTTTTGGGAAACGACGTTGTTGGTGCACGGGGAGTTCATGCCGAAAAGAGCCACGCCATAGTTGTTTTCACTGATGTAGTTACCTGTAATTTTGGAATTGTTCGTTTCAACCAGCAGAACGCCTTGGCCGTTATGTGAAAGGGTTGAGCCTTGAACAGTTATGTTGAGACACCTTACTAGCGCCACATATCCCGCGTCAGAAGGCACAACTCTGTTCTTTTCGCCGACCCAGTAGTAGACGGGTTTCCCGTTCACAGTGTTAGAGGTATCAATGTCGTTAATGAAGCCGGAGCCCTGATTCGAAAGAAGACAATCAACCCACAGATTGTACTGATTCCCGCTTAGGCGGTTGTTTCTCAGCACATTGTTGGGAGAGTACGCTACATATACTCCGTATTCGCTGTTGGTTATGGTGTTTTCTGTTATGGTGTTGTTGCGAGTGAAGAGGGCGCAGTCAATTCCACGCGTATTATTCGTTATGGTGTTGTTTGTTATGATGTTGTTTTTTGCGCCCTGATCAGGTGCAAATCCCCATGTGAACCAGACTCCGCGAGAGAAGCCTTTGATTGTAAGGTTTCTTACGGTTACGTTTTGGGTGTCTTGAAGGAAGACTCCGGTGGAGTTGCCGTTTCCTTGCAGCGTGTATCCGGCCCCGTCAATCACCAAGTTGTTGAGTTGAACCACGATTGTGGATCCTACTATATTGTCTGTGAAAGTGTAGACGTCGTTAACTCTAGTGATTGGTGCGGTTTGGGGCACGACGCTTCCGTCTCTTGTTATGGTGATGGCTGGGGAAGGAACAGAGGGAGGGATAAAGTTCGCTGTGGCCACCTCAACAAACTGTATTCCAAGCGCTAATGAAACAAGGACGGCGAAGAGGAATATTGATGCCGTGAATGTTTTCTTCCCAGCAGCCATTCAGCGTCTCCTCCTGAAATAAACCAGCACTCCCACAGTGATAGCCAACACAGCCAAAACAGCCACTGCAGCTAACAACAATGCATCTACTTGAAAACCCGAAGGGGTTGCTGATGGCTTTCCGATGGCATAAATTTGGGGGTCATGTACCAGTGTGGCAAAAACGGTGTCGCTAGCTACGATTGGGGGTGCAGGTGGACCTTCAGTCAAAAACTTCCACATGATTTCTCCGTTGGTGGCGTTCAAGCAGGTGATTGCCCAGTCTGGGTGTGGGAGGTAGATTTTGCCGTCTGCAACCGCGGCACCAGCAGAGGTACTTCCGTATCCGATACGGATGATTCCGCCTACGTCTGATTTCTTCCATAAGACTGTCCCATTTTGGGCATCGAGGCAATAGAAGAATCCGTCGGTTGAAGGTACGAAGAGCTTGCCGTACGCTATTGCTGGTGGAGCTCGGAAAACCTCGCCTCCTATCGTGTAATTCCACATAACTGAACCGGAAGACGCATCTAAGCAAAACATTGTATCGTTAATGCCGATAAACACCTTGCCATCTGCCACAACAGGAAAGTTGCGGCTTCCAATACCTTGTTGTCCGTTCAGAGTCGTATTCCAAAGTGTGGAGCCATCTGTTTCGTTTAGACACAATGCTCCCAGAAACACACGATTGTCCGCTACTGCAGGATGAGTAATTATGTATGTTCCAGCGCCAACAAAGCTGCGGGTCCACAGCGATGCGCCTGAAGTTGCGTTAACGCAGTAGAATGAACCGTTGAAGGCAGCGATAAACAGTCGGTTATTAGCCACATTGATTGAGGGCGAAGCAGGAATATTCTTTGTCCAAATAACGTCGCCTTTTTCCTCGTCTAGAGCAAAGAGCTCGTTTGCGTCGGAAACAACATATACTCTGTTGTAAGCGACAGCTGGACCAAAAAGATCGCCAATAGAGAGAGCTTGATTCCAAATAACATCTCCAGTGCGGGCATCCATAGCGTGTAAAACGCCGTCTCTGCTGCCAACAAAGATTTTTCCATAGCCGACAGCAGCACTTGGAACGTAGCCGCCGCCAACCCCCTCACTTTTTGGTCCCATACTTGTAGTCCATAGTGTTTGGTTTGTGTCTGGGGCTGGTCCTTGGTTGAAACCTGTGTTTTCTGGGTCGTTTCGACGAGAAGACCAAGATAAGCCCCCTTCAGAATTGGTTTGCGTGTCAGCGGAATGAGCTGGCAGCAACGAAAAGGCAGCAACCAACCCAACTACTGTTAAGACTGTAAATGCTGCCCTGAACGTTTTCTTATTCATAGGCACCATATGACTATGGGTTTAGCCCTGCTTAAGATATTTTTTGTAAAGGTTTCTTGACACAACAAAAGTTTGAGCGGTTGAGGCGTTGCATAAATCTCATAAGCGCAGCGCTTGAGGTTTGGGTGACCAGTCCATGCTGAAAATTTCCTTAAGAAAGAAGCCTCCCCAAACGGTTGCGCCTTCCGTTTGCATGGCGCATCGCAACGGCATCTCAGAAGTTCCAGGCGACAACTCGCCTTTTGTTCGTAAGGATGTTTTTGCTCAGTATGCGCAGCGGATGGATGAGCGATGCGGCAACCACGAGGACCTGATTAGGGATTTGGGCAAGAAGATGGATAGGGCGAACCAGCTTATTGTGGGGTTGATTATTTCGATGCTTCTTGCGGGTGTGAGTTTTGTTTTGAATTTGCTGCTGAGGCTGATCTGAAGAGATGCTGCGGGGGCATTCTGGGTTTTGGGTTGGGCTGAAGCGTCGTTTGGGAGCCGACACTGGAGAATCCACTTACCACGAGCAGGTTCCGCACGCGACAATTAGGGCGCCTAGTAGCCGAGGGTTGTTTGGCGGCAAAATTGACGATCGGGAGCTCCTGTTTGCTGTGCAGCGCGAGCCAGCTGCCTTCCGCATAGTCTTTGGAGTCGCCAGAGATACCCTGGACAACTGGTTCACCATTGAACCCGTCAAAGAAGACAAGACCCTAAACGAGGAGGTCCAAAAGGAGCTGGACCGGCTCCAGGCAAAAACGAAGCTCATTAAGCTCTTGGCGCTGTCTCGGCTCTTCGGTTATAGCCTTCTCCTGCTGGGGTATGATGACTCGGAGCCGCAACTCAAAACCGAGATGATTGAATCAGAAGCGAAGATCCGCTACATCGAGCCCTACAGCAAGCTGGAAATCAACCGGATCGTGGAAGTTGACGACCCTGAAGATGACAGGGACGGCTACCCCAAGACCTATTTCATGAAGAAAAGCGCAGGACTCGCAAGCAACCAAGTCGAAGTCCACTATAGCCGGGCGCTTCTCTGCAGCACTCTTCTGGTTGACCACCGATACAAGGGTTGGAGTGTTTTGCAGGCGCTCTACGACGACATCACGGGTTACCGTTACATGCGTTGGGGAATCTACATGACCATGATCCGCTACGGCTCTGGGTTCCCAGATGTCACCCTCAAAGGACCCGACGCAGACCAAGCAGCCATCGACGCCTTCATCGCATCCGGGCAATTTGACAACCTGAGCGGCATGAAATACTTCGTGCACAACGAACAACAGCAGCTGGAGTTCAAAGGCTTCCAGCAATCCAGCCTAAACCCCCTCAACTACTACCAAATAGCGCTCGAGACGTTGAGCATGGGCTCAGGAATTCCCGAACCAGTCCTTAAAGGCTCGCCAAGCTGGCGCCATCACTGGAAGCGAAATCAACGAACGCAACTACTTCAAAGTCATAAGCGACGAACAAACCGCCTTCGAACCCGTCTTGAGGCAACTGATCGACAAGATCCTTCTGTACTTGGGCAAGGCAACCGAAGACGCTCCGGTTGAGTACAAGATCGTTTGGAAACCCAACTATGAGCCCACTGCAAAAGAGAAAGCCGAGCTCGACTACTTGAACGCTCAAACTGCTCAGATCGAGCTGCAGTTCAAAACGGTTGATGAAGTCCGCAAGGACCGCTACAAGCTGCCACCCCTCAAGGATGGCGCTGGAGCGTGAAGTTGTCGGGCTGCGCAAACCTGAAGCTTCGCCTAGTCTAGCGGAGCCAAGCGCTACGGGTCCCACTGAAGGGAAAGCTGGAGCTCAAGCTTCTCCGGCCCCAGAAAAAGAAGACGGCAACCCAGCAGCTCAGGGCGCAGATGCTAGCGAAGCCCCCGGGTCGGCAGCTGAAAAAAAAGATCGACCCGAGTCCGCCGAAGAAAAGAGCATAAGCCGCACCTTGCCAACGCTTATGCGCGAGCTCGGGCAACAGGTCCTGGAAGGCAAAATCGGCCGGGACTCAGCGTTTCAACGTGGCAAAAACATGATTGTTGAGTACAGCCGTCTCGAGCAGGAGCAAGCGCTCTTATGGATTAAGCACCGGACCGGCTTTCCTGGAGTCGTCGCTGTGCCACCGGAGATGCAAAAAAAGCTGGACGCCCAGCATACACGCTTCTTAGAGGACCTAGCTTCGATGCTGGATGATGCTGAGGCCGTCTACAAGAACTCTCAGAAGGCTGGCGACTAAGAATGACTGAGCCTGCAGCTGATGGGGTCGCGGTTGATTATTGGCAGACTCCCAGCGGAATTCTTGACCGCTTCGGCATGCTAGCCGACGACGTGCAACTTGCGACGTTTAACGGGTCCGTCAAGATCTTGGCTACTGCTTACGGAGCAACGGACTTTCGAATCTCTGGGAGCCTGAAGCTCACCAGCTGCCAATGGTGCATAAACCACGTTGGAGTCGTCTATCACCGAGGACAGTTTATGCCTGACTTGCCCAGGCATCCAGGGTGTCCACATTTCTACGACATCATCCAGACAGAACAGCGCGCAAAGGAGCAGGGTGCGAGCCGCTTTTGGTTTGAGCTGCCATTGGGCTTTGGGGGTTCCAGCAAATAGGGCGCCTAAAGATCTGCCCTGACGTTGGGCATGAAGTGAGCTACTACAGAATTTGCAGGCTCGACGAGAAACCCTGCGTGCCTGCCTGCTTCAGGACAAGTGCAGTCTACAAGATTTGCAGCAGGAGACCTAAAAATCTTGAAAATCACGAATAAGCAACCTGAGTACAAGGACTTTGACATTGGGGACTGGACGTTTGGTTGTCCACAAATCGTTATCTGTGAAGGGACCCTGGGCAAGTTGCATGTTGGGAAGTTCTGCAGCTTCGCGGATAACGTGAGGATCTTGCTGGGTGGCGAGCACAACTATAAGCTCGGCTCAACTTACCCGTTCGACAACCTCTTAATTCGGTTTCATGAGCTGGGACCCACAGTCAGAACTAAAGGTGACGTCAACATTGGCAACGACGTCTGGATTGGACACAGCGCCATTATTCTTTCTGGCGTCACTATTGGCGATGGCGCCGTCGTTGGAGCTGGAGCTGTTGTCACAAAAGACGTTGAGCCCTACGCCATTGTTGGTGGGAACCCAGCGAAGCTCATAAAGTACCGTTTTAGTCCGGAGCGCATTGCCTATTTCTTGGAGCTCAAGTGGTGGGATTTACCCTGGAATAAAATCCGCGAATTGATTCCATCATTGATCAGTGGACGAGAAAGCGATTTATGATTAATACAAAATCAGAAAGAACTATTAGACGTGTAGCGTGATAAGTTGAACTTAGACGAGCATTCGTGGTTGGTGGAACTTGAGCAAGCGTAGACGACTCTTACTCATTGCCACAATCCTATTCGCAGTTGTTATGACACTTGTGATGTTTGAGGTCCTAATTTATTCTCACATGTATCCACAAGACGCCGTCCACGAAAACTCTAACCTTGCTGTAATAGGCATAGTCACCGCGGTTGAGACAAACCGTAGAAGTGACGGCTTCGGCTTTAACAGTTACCACATATTTCGCTTCTATATTCACCTCAACATAACTGAGGTTGTATGGGCTGAAGATGGGTTGACAAGGTGGAATGCCGTCTCCTATGCTGATGATACTCTGAATGGTTGGAGTAGCGTCATTATAGGTTATGATAATTTAGATACTCCCAGCCTATCGTTAGGGCAAAACGTTGAGTGCAAAGGATATTATGTTCCGGTCACAGACACCCCATATTCATTCAAGATAACGGTCTCTCAAAGCATAAATGGAAGCTACCTTAAACCCACAGACCTAAACCGTTGAATTCTCTCTGGTTAGGGCGTTTTTGACCTTCTTGAAAATGGTGAGGAAGCGACTTATGCAATAAGCCTTAAACGCAAAACCGCCAAAAAGGGAGGTTGAGGACTGTGGCGTTGGCTCGCAGGAGAACCTATTGTCTGGGTTTAGACGTGGACGAAGAGACTTTTTTGAAGCTTCAGCGGATTTCAGCGCAAGGACTCCGGGACCTGAAAGTGGACTTGGAGACCGCATTGAAGAGCAGAGTCGATGTTTTCGCGGCTGCCGAAGAATACGCTCTCAATAGCCTTGCCATGCAATAGGCGTTTTGAGTTCAGATTATCAAATATCCGGGGAGTATCTGTTTTCTGAAATTAGTTCCTATGTCTCTTGTTTTTTGGAAATTACAGTAATTATAAATGGAAGTTCCGTAGACAAGTGAAAGGGATTGATGGGATATTTGGATAGACAAGAAGCGTTAGCAGTGATGCATGATATCTACGATGAATGCAAAGAGACGGTTATTATGAATTCGGTTTCTCTGGATGCCAAACAAGCGGCGGGTGCAGTAGGCTATCAGATACGCATAAAGTGCGACTTAGACGATGTTTCAAGGCAATGTTTAGAAAATGTTTTCGGAAAGCACAACTTATCTATGAGAGAAGAAAACGGTTACGTACTTGTTTTCTAACCCTACAACTTAATAGTTTATTTTAGTAATTTGAAATGTTTACCGCAACCATTACAAGTGTATGCTTCAACGTGGAAAAAATGGTTCTTAAGTGACCTATCAGGCTTCTCTATTTCTTTGCCGCAATCAGGACACTTAACCAACAAAAAGTCAACTCAACAAGAGTACCTTACCTAGCGTTAAATATCAATATGTGTGACTGCAAAAAGTTGCCACAATCTACTTTTCTGTGGTCTTTTTGAAACCGGGCACTAACTCCGTGCAATAAACGCTTTAAGCATACATGCCGATAGCCTCAGTCGGATTCAAATGGCGACAATCGGGTTTATCAACGGCGAAGTCGACGCAACAAAAGCAATTTCAGAGACAGAAGACGAACTTGTCGTGCCTGCAATTCTGGCTCGAGAGGCCGTTTTGCCTTATCCCAAGGGAAAAGCATACCGGAGTGCCCAAGAGCTTCAGGAGGCTCTTTTTACCTTCAATAAAGCTTGGGTGACAGCTGAAAGGCATCCGGAGCCGCTCATTAGCATAGTCACTGATCGGAAGCGTCAAATCAAAGGCGAATTAACAGATGTGCACCTGGACGCAGACGCTGTTAATCCTGCTGGAAAGAAGAGCCCCGCTGTCCGGGCAAACGTGCACCTTTTCAAGAAGACGCTTTCGAAGGCCTTCATTGAAGATATCAAAAGTGGCAGGCGCCGAGACGTTTCAGTTGGATTCACCTACGACACCGTCGACAAAATGGGCGAGTGGCAAGGCGAACACTTCGACTACACCCAGGAGAACCTACTCATAAACCACGTAGCAGTGGGCGTCCCAGTTGGGCGCATGCGAGCACCTTATATCGGGCTAGGATGCGACTCAGCGGATTTTGAAGTGGACGAGAATCTTCCTGCAGCCCCAGAAGCAGCGGCTCCGCTAGCACCGGCAATTCCAATTCCAATCGTAACCCCTCAAGTTCCACTGCAAAAACCCACAGTCACCCTAACACACACAAACGAAAAAACCAGCAAACTAATCAACACACTAAAGAAGCTGGCGAATTCCAAAGCCGTCTAACTTTTACGTTTCTTAAAGTAAACCAGCGCACCCACAGCTACCGCAGCAATCAAAACAACTATGCTAACTGCTATTTGGGGAGCATATGCCACCATGATTGGTTCTCCAATTGGAGTTGGACTAGCAGTCTGAGCAGGCTCTAAAGTAGGGTCTATTGCTGCAGATGAAGAAGGTGATGGTGTCGTTATTGGGGTAGACGACAAAGCAGGTGATATTTCGATAGGCGAGGGTGTAGCAGTGGGTATGTCGTTGGAGTCGCCACTTAATCCGCCATAACCCATTGGACGAATCTCAAACGCTTCACCAGTATCAGCCCAAACCAACACTTCAATGAATGCAACGGAGCCAGGATAGACCTTCGTTAGCGGAAAATCCACCGTCCAATATGGATACCATTCCAGAGGATTAGTTCTCCCTCGAGTATTCAGAACAGCACTCATGTTGCCGTTTGCAACGCTAAAGTCTTTGACCTCTTCATCTGCGTAAAAATATGAAAAATTACTGAGTTTGCTATTTGCAATACTGATGGCATCATCGCGGGCAACTTTAACGTCGGTACTGCCTATTTTGTAGTAGCTTCGGTCATCGCTGAAAGCGTATAATCCACCATTTTCGAATGATGCCCTAAGTCCACTATACATGGCACCATTGTAGGTTTGTCGCCAGCTAAAAGTAGTCCCAAATTTGTTGTTGGTCACTTCGAGTCTTATATTATCGGCTGTTAAAGTGGCATTGTTTGAAGCGTCAATGTCGTTTAACACGTTTTTCATAGAATTAATACTTAAGTCGCCTGTCCACGATTGATATTTTGTCAAGAAGGCTACAACCGCCTCCACATTTGAAGATGCTTTTTCCCGGTACTGTATCGATCCTTGAATTTTGCTCAAAGAACAGGCGGTAAGGGTGCCATTTATGAATCTAAAGTTTGCTGTTAAAACGCTTGTTCCACCATTTCCAGTATCTGATACCGCATAGCCTTCATTCGTTTGGGCAAGACCACCAAGCCAATCCCAATAACGCACAAAACTGTTTTCTAAGGTAACGTCATATTTTGTCAAGTCCAGCTGCGCTATATCCTCCAGAAAATCACGTGCTTGGTAGTAGTTATTACCTGAATCCGATCCACCTGCTGTGGGAAGCATTGTGCAACCAATCGTTACAGCTACCAAGAAGCCAATTTTGGTCCAAGTAAGCCCATTGTTCATGTTGTTGTTCGAGTTTTATCCCTCTATTTTGGCATCTTCAGGTTCCATTGTCTCATATACACATCTTCCTTTCACAGCTACCCCTTTCTCCTCTTAAAGTAAACCAGTGCACCCACAGCAACAGCAACTATAACAATTCCGCTTAGAGCTAGTACTGGCGTTAAATCCAAAGTTTGATTATCACCGTTTGTTGGAGTAGCTGTTTGAGTAAGCTCAAGTGTTGGGGAAGGTGTCGTAGTGGGTGATGGTGATGGGCTTAAGGTTGGAGTGGGTGTTGGCGTAGCAATTGATGCCGGTGTTGGAGTAGGCGTTGGAGTGAAAGTATATGCGGGGTTTCCAGAAGCATACATAACAGCCCCATCCCAATCCGTACGGTCATAGTAGATTATGTGTGGGTTGCCAGAAGAATCCACAGCCAAAGAAGTGTAGCTGATTTGCCCTATTTCCACCGTTTGAATGCTCCAGCGTGATCCAGCCCAAACAGCATACTTCAGACCCCCACTCCCCCGGTAGCTTATGTGTGGGTTGTTGGAGGAATCTAAAGCCAAAGAAGTGTCCCAGCCGACGTTTCCAGTTAGATCCACTGTTTGAATGCTCCAGGCTGATCCAGTCTTAACAGCATACTTTAAAGCCCCATTCTTGCGGTCACCGTAGCTGATGCGTGGGTTGCCGGAAGAATCTAAAGCCAAAGAAGAGCCCCAGCCGACGTTTCCAGTTAGATCCACTGTTTGAATGCTCCAGCCTGATTCAGTCCAAGCAGCATACTTCAAATTCCAATTCGATTGGTAGCTTATGTGTGGATTGTTTGAAGAATCCAGAGCCAAAGAAGAGTCGCTGCCTCCCTCTGAATCCACAGTCTGAATGCTCCAACGTGATCCACTCCCAACAGCATACTTCAAAGCCCCTTTCGTTGAGTCAAAGTAGCTTATGCGTGGGTTGCCGAAAGAATCCACAGCCAAAGAAGTGCATCTGCCGACGTCTCCAATTGGATCCACCGTTTGAATGCTCCAGCCTGACCCAGCCCTATCAGCATACATCAAATCCCCATTCGTAGCGTCACGGTAGCTGATGTGTGGGTTGTTGGAAGAGTCCAAAGCCAAAGAAGTGTAAGACAAATAACCGACGTTTCCAGTTGAATCCACCGTTTGAATACTCCAGCGTGATCCAGACCAGACAGCATACTTCAAAGCTCGATTCGTGACGTAACTGATGTGTGGGTTGCCAGAAGAATCCACAGCCAAAGAAGTGTATCCGCCTAAGAATCCCGCTGAATCATCCACAGTCTGAATACTCCATGTTGGGGCTGCTTTGGTTTGAAGCACCAAAAGCAAAGACAGCAACATCAAACACACACAAACTGCACCTAAACCATGAAGATGTTGACTCACTTTCCCCTCCTCCTGAAGTAAACTATTGCACCCGCAATTACAGCAACCACAATCGCTATGCCAACCAGAATTGCCACTGCCGTGAAATCTCCGGTTTGAGTCTTGCCCGATGTTGGAGAAGGTTGCATAGTTGGTTGTGTTGTCGATGAAGGGGAAGGTGAAAAACTCGAAACTGGCAAGACGTTGAATTCAACCGTGAGCGTTTGCGCTGAATTGCTGGCAGCGTCAGTGACCTGAACGTAGACGTGGTGGCTGCCAACCGCCTGAGTACTTGTCGAATAATACGGAGAATCGCTGGTTTGCACTGACTGATTATCCAGGTACCAAACGTAGGTGTAGGGCTTTGTTCCCCAATCAGCTGTCACCGTAAAGTTTACTGTGCTTCCGTAATTCAGTGCACTTGCTGATTCAGACAAGCTAACAGTCAACGCAGAGCTGGATGTAGGCGTCGGTGTTACGGAGGGGGCAGGGGTTGGAAGTGGCGGGTTGGCTATGTTGATGGGGCGGATTGAGGGATGATTGTCCTGATAGGTGACGGTTTCGTTGCCGTTTTGCTGTGTCCAAAAAACGTATGGGGTATCTCCAACTCCCGTGTTTCCTATTTCTGAAGCGTTAGGGTATCTTGCTGTGTAGTCGCTCCAGTAGTTGCCTTCAACAATGGGTGGAAAAGACAGAAAAACAAAAACCATCGAGTCTATGAAGTTGTTCTTTGATAGGGTGCTGGTTCCCGCGTAGTTGATAGCTATGCTCGCGTTTTTTAGGGTGTTGAAGGTTATGAGGTTGTTTTTGCTGCCAACTATCCAGAAGCTGTTTAGGCAGTTTTCTACGTAGTTTCCGATGAACGTGTTGTTGTTTGTGTTAGCGTTGTCTACGCCGTAGTAGAAGTCTACGATTTTGAGGTTCTTCACAGTCACGTTGTCAACCTCGGGTCGCGATGAATCCTGTCCCCTTCCGTTTGAAAGGTCAATTCCTCTTCCGTCGCCGTCTCCCAAGACCGCGTATCCTGCGCCATCAAGCACGATATGGCTCTTCTGAATTTGAATGCCACCTGAAATGTTGCCGGTCAAAGTGTAGACGTCGCCTTCACGCGTGATATTGTTTGTTCCAGCCACTGAACCGTCTGAATTTATGTAAACGCTCCCAAGAAACTGTGCCTTCACAGGATTAACAACAGGCACCATCAGAAACAACAGTGTCCACACAACAATTACTGCCATGAATGTTTTCTTTTCCACAGCTATCCCTTTCTCCTCTTAAGGTAGACTATTGCGCCCAAAACAATCAAAATTACAGCTGCAATTGTCACGTATGGGATCCAATCTTGGTTATGGTTAGCCGTTGGAGTTTGAGTAGGCTCCGGTGTGGGGGAAGGTGTCGCGGTGGGTGAGGGTGACGGGCTTCGAGTTGGAGTGGGTGTTGGCGTGGCAGTTGATGCCGGTGTTGGAGTTGCAGCCAGAGTAGACATCGGAGTAGGAATTAGAGTGAAAGTAGGTGCTGGGTTTTTTGAAGCATACTTCACATCCCCATTCCAATTCGTAGCATCGTAGTAGCTTATGTGGGGGTTGCCAAATGAATCCAAAGTCAAAGAAGTGAATCTGCTTTCTCCTGAATCCAAAGTCTGGATGCTCCAACGTGACCCAGTCCATACAGCATACTTCAAATCCCAATCCGTAACGTAGCTGATGTGCGGGTTGCCAGAAGAATCCAAAGCCAAAGAAGAGTCGCTGCCTCTCACTGAATCCACAGTCTGTTTGCTCCAGGCTGATCCAGTCTTAACAGCATACTTTAAAGCCCCATTCGTACGGTCACCGTAGCTGATGCGTGGGTTGCCAGAAGAATCCAAAGCTATAGAGGAACCCCAGCCGACGTTTCCAGTTAGATCCACAGTTTGAATGCTCCAGCCTGATCCAGTCCAAGCAGCATACTTCAAATTCCAATTCCCTTGGTAGCTTATGCGTGGATTGTTTGAAGAATCCAGAGCCAGAGAAGTGCAGATGCCTCCCCCTGAATCCACCGTTTTAATGCTCCAGGCTGATCCAGTCCAAGCAGCATATTTCAAAGCCACATTCGTAGAGTCAAAGTAGCTTATGTGGGGGTTGCCGGAAGAATCCAAAGCCAAAGAAGTGTACCTGCCGACGTCTCCAATTGGATCCACTGTTTTAATGCTCCAGGCTGATCCAGTCCTAACGGCATATTTTAGAGCCCCATTCGGTGCATCATAGTAGCTTATGTGGGGGTTGCCGGAAGAATCCAAAGCCAAAGAAGAGAAGCTGCTTCCTCCTGAATCCACTTTCTGCATGCTCCAACGTGACCCAGTCCATACAGCATACTTCAAATCCCAATTCGTATTGTAGCTTATGTGTGGGTTGCCAGAAGAATCCAAAGCCAAAGAAGTGTAGCCGCCGAAGTATCCTGCTGAATCAACTGTCTGAATACTCCATGTTGGGGCTGCTTTGGTTTGAAGCACCAAAAACAAAGACAGCAACATCAAACACACACAAACTGCACCTAAGCCGTGAAGATGCCTTCTCACTTTCCCCTCCTCCTGAAGTAAACTAGTGCACCAACAGCAGCAGCAATCGCTGCAATTCCACTTAGAACTAGTATTGGCGTTAAATCCAAAGTTTGAGTATCTTCATTTGTTGGGGTAGCTGTCTGAGTAGGTTCTAGTGTTGGCTGGATTGTTGGAGAAGGAGTGGGGGAAGGTGTTGGATTAGTGGATGGGGTTGGTGTGGGTGTTGGCTGAGTGTTTACAGTGAAATAGTAGGTTTCAGATTCTCCTGCGTATCCAGCTGCATCCTTAGCGTAAATCTTTAGGCTGTGAGAGCCTTCCTCTAAACCATTAAGCACAAAGTAGTAATTGTCTTTGCCATAAATGTGAGCCACAACTACGTCATCAGCAAAAGTAACATTGCTGTTCTCATCTAAGCTGTAGGAAAGCTGAGAAACTGATTCAGTTGTAGTGAAGTTTAGGGGGACATTACCTGTTTCAAATGTTCTGTTTTGTAACGAAATAATTGAGATACTTGGGGCGGTAGTGTCTATGGTGAAGTTTAGCTTTCCAGAAGAAGTCTCTATAGAAGGTGCCCAAAGAACGCTTGCTTTTACTCCGCCAGTAAGTTCAGTTAATGACTTCACTGTTACTATTGCTGTAACTTCCACGGTGTGTTGCCCATCTTTGACCTCCGTTAGGTCGACGGAGAAAGCTTCAGTTGCCTTGAGTGCGGCGTCAAGGGTTCCCTTCAGTTCTCCATCCAGCCAGTATTTGAATTTGGAATATTCTAAAGTGCCCCAGTAAATTGGGTTTCCGTAGAATGATAAAGTGATTGTGTTTTCGTAGTAGAGCGTTGATTGGGGAGAAAGCAACTGGACTCTGGGAACACCAGATACAATCAACCCTGGATTTGCCTGTGCCAAATCAACAGAAATGGCTATGGCTAACGCTGAAACCAGAAGCACCACTAGCATTGCCAATGTGAGTGTCTTCTTCTTCAAGGGCATCATGTAACTATTGGTTTAACTTTGCTTAAAGCGGTTTTTGTAAAGATTTCTTGACAAAAGAAAAACTGGGAAAACCAGAATCTGGAACAGATGACCTCCGAGATGGGAATTAAGGGTGCCTCTTTTTTTATGCAATAGCATTTTTAAGCGTTTCTCGCGATACCCGAAATCATTAGAGATGAAATCAAATTGCCTGAAAACCCAACAAGTAACCCCCCACCCGCTGGGGAACAAACCCTGCTTCCACCAGTCCGAATGAGCATGGAGCAGGCGCTGGACAAAATCAACGTCTTAGAAGCCGAAAACAAGGTGATAGCCGCAGAACTCACAGTCGCCAAGAGCGAGCGTGACCAGGCGAATTCTGTTATTTACGCCCAGGTACGCGCTGGCTACCTCAACAAGGCTCGAGCGCTAACGCAGATTCCGGAGTCACAGCTGCACAAAATGGGCAACGACGAACTCGAAAGCGTAGTGAAGCTCGCAGAGCAAATCAAACGCCCTAACCCAAAGAGCATTTTGTTCTCGGCGGATCAACCAAACGAAGGCCTACTTGACCTGTACAGTGAACGAATCAAGCGAGGTAGAGCGTAATGGGGCAGGATAGAGCGCACCCAAACAACTCGATAATTGCTGAAGACAACGGGCTCATAATTGAGGAATTTGAGGTTGGAGCGAACGCGACACCCGCCAAAATGCTTCCTGGAACCGCTGTTATCCTCGACACAGTCGCTGGAGACGTCAAAGAAGCAGGAGCCAAAGCCACGGGAGTCATAGGCTGGCTAATCGAAGCCCCAGACGGCGCAATAACAACCGCGTACGCAGTCGGCGACACATGCCGAGTGGTCACGGGCGGATACGGTAAACTGATGGTTCGCAGAGTCGCAAACGCAGGAAACATCACCCAAGGAACTCCCCTCGTAACAGCGGCCGATGGCTTAGCAGCCTTAATGGCAGTGGGCGCGATGGGCAGCCAAGGCGACGTCATAGCGATAGGCGCTGAAGTCCTCGCAGACTCAACAGCAATAGCGAATGTTCTCGTGGAAGTACACAAGAGCGTACAACCACTGGCAGCATCTTAGGAGACATAGAAAATGACACAATTTAGCATGAGTAGAGTTGGAGCAGACACCGCACAGCTCCTCGACACAGACCTACAGTACATCGAGACCCAAGTCATAGAAGCAGTGCGACAGAAACTCGTTGCGCGAAACCTGTTCCCAGTCGTCCGCTTAGCCGACGTCGGAGTCAAAGAGTGGACCAGCTATAGCCTGAGCGACATGAGCGCAAGCCCAAATCGACATGGACGGCCTCAACGGCAGCTTCGACCGAACAAAGAAAACCGCAGCAACCGTAAAAGTGCCCATGATCCACAAGGAATACAAGCTCCTGTTCCGAGACATCATCGCTAGCCGCAGAAGCGGTATGCCAATCGATGTTTCGGAGCCTCAGAACGCAGCCGTCCAAGTGGCAGAAGAAGAAGATAAGCTGCTGCTAACCGGAGAATACACGGGTTGGAGAGCACTCGGAATCGAAGGGTTATCAACAGCGACGGGTCGCAACACTGAAGCTTCAGCTGGAGCCTGGAGCACGGCAACCAACATCATCAAAGACGTAAGCGACGCCATCGCGGAACTCGAAGCGGACGGTCACAACGGACCCTACGACATGATATGCCGAAGCGACGCCATGGCAGACTGCCGACTCCTAATCGCCAACACATCAATGACCGCACTGCAAGTCCTCAAAAGCTCGGGTTACCTGCGAGACATCTACGTTAGCGACAACCTATACGCCAGCAACGCCGCAGTCACAAGCGCCCTCGTCGTCGAACCCGGACCAATGAACTTCGTCCTCGGCGTAGGCCAAGAAATCAGCGTCTACAACTGGCAAGACGCAGACATGAACACACTCGGCAAAGTCTGGGAAGTAGCAGCACCATTCGTAAAGCGACCCACAAGCATATGCGAAATCACCGGAATAACCGTCTAAACACCCAATTCTCTTCTTTTTTCTGTAATGTCAAGTGCTTAAAGGGATGAAACAGCTAAAAAATACTCCAAGGGCGAATGGGACATTGCGGTTTAGGCTTCTTCCAAAAGTGAACAGTTTTCGTTTAGCTGGGAAACGGTTTCTTCCCGGAGACGAAATCGAGCTGACCAAGGAACAAGCAGACCGCTTCAACCCTGACCTATTCGCCAAAATCGAGCCACCTGCTTTGACAAGAGAACCTGAGCCAACCGTTTCCCCTGCACCAGTTCTTCAGACTCCCCCAAGCTGCCACACCCCAAAAACCCAAGGCGGCGGCAAAAAAGCCAGGCTACGCTAGGAAACCTAAGCTATGACTCGGATCCGTGTTGCAGGCACTGTGGACGCTGCGGTCGCCGTTGATTTTGGCTTAGCTGTCAAAGAGTACCAGGCACAAGCCGAAAAAGAAAACACGCCTATTCCAACTCAGAGCGACCTGCTGCAGGAAGTCATAAAGAAAGGACTCATGCAAATTCGTAAGCAAAAAGTTGCCCTGCAATAGGTCTTTCATCTGTTCGCCGCACACCAACCGAGAACTTATATTGATTTGGCTAAACTAGTGCTCTGAGAATCGAATGGCCTTACACACCAATACATAGCAGCGTAGCCTATCTGGCAAGACAATTCAGACCCCAACTGAGCCTCCCAGCTTTGCTTGTAAGCACAATGGCTCCCGACCTAGAAATTCCGTTCCTCTTTGTTGCCACATCTGGCCAATATTCCAGATTAGTCCTGCACAGTCTCTTGGGTACTATCACAATAGCAACTTTGTTGTCTGTGATTCTCGTTGCATATGCATATGCTCCAGTGGTTTCTTATCTCTTCAAGATAGATTACAAAACTGTCAAAAACAGATGCCGCTTTTCTTGGAGCCTGGCTGCGGTTTGTTTTGTGGGCAGTCTTTCCCATGTACTAATTGACTCCACACATCATCAATATAATCCGTTACTTTATCCATTCACTTACAGTTCTTATGATGCCTTCGTACTCATGAATGACTGGGCTTTAGCCTCTGTGATTATTCCGCTATCGCTTCTGTCTCTGCTGGTCTTGTTTGTTGCATTAGAGATCAGAAAGGGAACCGAAGGCATTTGGAAGCGGTTACTTGTAGAATAACGCGCCTGACGTATTTTTTTCAGTGTTTAGAAGGATTTCTCAGCGTGCGCATGGCACGGTGTGGTACATTGTAGCTGATGGATAGCATATCCGTTTTTCTTGTGCAATAAGGCTTTTAATTGTTTAGAGCGAAATCTCAGCGAGGTTTACGTCATGGCTGAACAAGTCGCTACCATCGCGATCGGGCAAACTCTTGTCAACGTAGCGCATGGGTCCGCAACTACCCCAACCGTGGACCAACTCATCATCACTCCGCACGATAACTTGGGGGGCAGGAGCTGGTGGATTGACACTATTGGAGCCGTCAACTTCCGCATAAACATCTCTGCTGCTGATGGAGCGGCGGCGCATGAATTCGGATGGCGATTGGCTTATGAGACTTACAGTCCAGCTGCTGACCGCTACGGAGTTTTGAACACCGTCAAGAATCTCTGCCAAATAACGCTCACAGAAATAGCTTTTGACACCCAGCTCGATAACGAGATCAAGGCAGCCGACAACATCATAAACAATGCGCTGGAGCGCTGCGGAGTCTCTGTTCCAGTTGCTGTTCCCGATGACATCATTCACGACATCAGCAACTACCTAGCTGCAGGCCTTCACAAACAAAAAGACGTCCCAGACGAGAAACAGCACAGCTTCTACACAATCGGAATGCAGCTCCTTAACGAGTACATTTCCACTAATTATCCGGGTGCGACTCCTCCTGGAACAAAGACGGCGCCAATCACTAACCAATCAATAGCTTATGGGGTTGGGTTGGCAACTTAATGGCGGTAAAAGTCCGGGTTGTTGCTCATTACGAGCGGGTTTTTGCATTCTTGAAGGGGGAACCGGAGCGTGAAGCTCGGGTCCTTGCGCTTTGGAAGGACCAAGGCAGCCAGGAAACGATGGGGTTTATGCGTGGAATAGTCCCAGTCAAGACAGGCTTTCTCCGGGAGAGCGTTACGCGGATCTTCACGCCCAATGGCTTCCAGGTCTACGCTTCCGCTCCCTGCGCCCGGTTTGTTGACCAGGGCACAAGAGCCCACGCCATCTTTGCCAAAAACGCTGCCGTGCTCCGGTGGTATGGGCCTTGGGGAAACCCGATTTTTGCGAAATACGTTTTCCATCCGGGAACGGCTGGGCGCTTTTTTGTGAAGCGGACAAGAGATGCCATGAAGCAGGTGCTTAGGCACATGTATGTTACTATTTGGAGGGGTCAGCGTTGACTCAAGACGTCGCATCGATTAAGGCTGCACTCCTTGCCAAGTTGGCTGCAGCTGCAAGGTTATCTTCCGTTAGGACTTGGTTGAAGGCGGAGCCGGCTCCTGCTCGTTACCCGACGAGTCCGTTTGGGATTGTTGAGTGGGCAGGTGGACCCAGAGTTCCAGAGGCTGCATCAATGAAGGTCCAGGACAGCTTTCACATTGTAATAGTCAAGAAGAGCTCGGATTCAGACGGGAACGAGGACGCAGTGATTGCGCTGACCAAGGCAGCTGAAGACGCATTGGAAGCGGACCCCCAACTCAACAGCACAACCTTCGACAGTTACATCAGCAACCGGGAAGTGCAAAAGGTCCCAGCTGGAGACTACGAAATAGCAGCCGTACGCATAACACTCACAACCTGGAGATTCGCCTAACCTTGAACCCAGAATGGGAACTCCGAGCCCTCAAATGGCTAATCAACATTCCCGTCAGGTTCCTGGACCGCATTCTCCGGTTCCCTTATAAACCAAAATTCCAGCAAACACGCATGGTCCTACAAATCTACCGGGTACTGCAAAAGACGTATGAAGCTGAAGTGCGCCAGGGCATTTTCGCCATGGATGTTAGAGCTCGACGAGGACCAATCCATAGAGACATGGGAGACGCAGACGGCAACTTTGAACGCATACTCTCAGTTTCGGCAAAGTTGCTAGCTCAGATCAGCGAACGAGACAAATACTATCGGCAATGGCTGGGGTTACTCTTCATTCTCGCCTCGTACGAAAGAAACAACATTAACCTAACGCCCGAACAGATGAAAGCGGAGATAAGCGAGCAGTGGAAAGAAGACCTGACCTTTCTATCTAACGAGCATTTTGTCAAGTACAAGCCTGTTTTTGATGAGGTCCTGCTTTGTTGGTATCTTGGCAACGTAGCAAGCCACGCACGCAGCACGAAGCAGCAGTTTTAACATTCTGGTTCTGCCAGTTTTTCTTTACACAAGAAATCTTGACAAAAAACATCTCCTTCACCAAACCCTACTCCAACAATAGAACCTA
>CAWIYU010000013.1:0-6854 GCA_963840395.1 Candidatus Bathyarchaeota archaeon
CTATCTCTGTTCAGCCGCTCAGAAAGTCATTTAGCATGTGGCATTTCAGATAGGAAGGGAATTGAATGAAGCTTTTTTCCATAGTATGTACAATTTTTTCTGTTATGTTGGTGTTTCTGCCCTTATGTTGCATGATTACCCAAACCAAAGCAAATTCGTTCACAAGTGTTCAATTAGTTGACTCAGTCGGGGACTCCGGGACCGAGTCTTCTCTTGCTTTAGACTCCAAAGGGAATCCCCATATATGCTACACATATTCGAATGTGGCGGATACTTATTTGATGTACGCTAGCTGGACAGGGTCAAAATTCAACATTCAGACCGTTGACGTAAATGGAGGCGCGAGTCCTTCCATTGCTTTGGATTCAGACGATAATCCCCATATATGCTACACATATTCTAACTTGACAGATGCCTATTTGATGTACGCTAGCTGGGCTGGCTCAGAATGGAACATACAGACCGTTCAATTCGCCCAGAATAGCAGTGGGATTTCCGATCCTTCTCTTGAACTGGACGCCAGCGGAGCTCCACACATTGGATATGTGGATCCGGCAGGCAATTTGGAGTATGCTAGTTGGGCTGGTTTAATATGGACCTTAGAGACTGTCGATCCAGTGACTGAACAGGTTGCTGACCCGTCTCTTGCTTTGGACTCCGATGGAAGACCCTGCCTAAGCTACTTTGATCCTATGGTCGGTTTAAAATGCGCTCGTTGGACTGGTTCAACATGGAACGTAATGATCGTTGACTCGGCCAAAGAAGTGGGCAGGGAATCGTCGCTTGCTTTGGATTCATACGGAAAGCCTCACATAAGCTATGATGACGATCCTAATGGAAATTTGAAGTATGCAAGTTGGACTGGTTCAACATGGGACATTCAAATCGTTGATCGAAACAAACATGTGAGCTTACATTCGTCCCTTGTTTTGGATCCTCATGGAAATCCTCACATAAGCTACGAAGATAATGCAAACGGAAATTTGATGTATGCTAGTTGGACTGGTGCAATGTGGAACTTACAAATTGTTGACCAAATAAGAGTCGCCCCCGGCGATCTCAAAATTGTCTGGGGCTTTCCCACTTCTCTCGCATTGGATTCAACTGGAACAGCACACATGAGCTACTGTGGGTACACGAGACATGATTTGAAGTATGCATCTCTTTCAGATTCACCTTCTTTTTTGGTCACCTTTAAGGTGGGAGGTGTTGAAGGTTTTGAGGGCAAAGTGCTCGAAGTAGACTCCATTGACTTTCTGGTAAATGATTTGCCAAAGTCATTTGTTTGGCGGGCGGGTAACACTCACAGTTTCACATTTGCTTCTGAGCTTAACTTGAATTCAGGAGATAAATTGCTGTTTTCGTCGACTTCTGGGTTGTCTGCTTCACAGAAGGATATTTTGAAGGTTTCTAAGGAGGGAACTATTTCCGCAAATTATAAGGCATCAACTTCTAATCAAAACATACCCGCATTTCCACTAGGCTACGTTGCTGCATCAGCAATTGTTGGTGTTTTAGTGGTTGCAGTTCTGGTTGTTGCCGAATTGCGAAGGAAAAGAGTAAAGATTCAATAGAACAAGCTACATCCGAGAAGGTTGGGGCAAATTTTTTAGGGTTTTGGGTTTGAGGTTGGATTAAGAAAAACCCCAAAGAAAGATAGCTGATTCAGCCTAATTCATTTAGAAAACAAGACTTTTTGAAGTTGAAGAAAAAGGAAGATAGGGAGGTTTTTGTTCCTCCTATTATTGATGTTTTCTTGACCTAGACTGGTTAAACTGGGCGGTATGGTCGCATCATTTCGTTGTCTTCGTGGTCGATTATGTGGCAGTGCCAGACGTAACCTGGACCTGTGGTGGGGTCAAATGGATAAGCATTGGTTCCTGGAACTGGAGCAAGTGGTCCAGCTACCGGTTTTTCGGTTGGTGCGAACCTGACGATTATTCTGAGAGAAAAGTTTAAGGGTTAAGGATTTGTTTAGCATTCGGAAGTATTCTAAACTTGAGGTTTGTAGCGTGAGTATTAAAGGAGAAACTGTGGAAGAGCGCAAGGCGGAAGTCCTCATCAAACTGCGCAAGTACAAGCTGATTGAGAAAGAAAAGTTCGAGGGCGCCTTCGGCTACACTATCCAAATTCCAGAAGACAAAGAAAAAGCCCTAATCTGGTGCATCCTAGACCAAGCCACCGTGGGCATAGTTGCAATGAACCAACTTTACAAGGTCATGAAAGAAAAAGAAATTGACCGCGCCATAGTCATCACAGAAGGCCGCTACACACACGCCGTAAAGCAAGGGGCCAAGAAAAAGAAAGTCGAGTTACTCCTGAAGTCATTCCCAGTTTTCGACATATTCGAACACGCCCTGGTTCCAAGACACGAAATCTTAACCGAGAAAGAGCGCCAGGCGCTTCTAGTAAAGTACAAAGTTAAGCCGTATCAGATGCCCCAAATCGGTTCAACCGACCCAGCCGTCAAAGCTATCGGTGCGAAACCCGGCGACGTTTTGCGGATCATCAGAAAAAGCTCCACAGCGGGCGAACACATCGCCTACCGCTATGTAGTGGAGTAAACCGGGTTAAAAACCAAAAAACTTTATTTTTTGTTATTTGCCTACTATAACCTCGGTAGACTTCACTATACCCGTGACTTCGTCGCCCACTTTTATGTCTAAATCCTCGACTGCTTCTTTGGTGATAACCGCCGTGATGATAGTGGGAACTCTTACTTCGATCTTGACTTTTGCGGTTATGACACCTTTTTCTACGGAGACAACTTTTCCCTTAAAACTGTTTCTTGCACTCAATTTCACGCTTTTCACCTCCGATAACTTGCCTTCAACCAACACCCTGTTCAAGTATCCTTCCAGTTGTCGATACTCAGCGAGAAGGCTTTTGCCCAGTTCAGTAAGTTGCGCTCCTCCTCCGCCCATTTTTCCGCCTTTATACGTTTCCACGATGGGTTCACCAACGGCTTTCTCGATTTTCTGAATATAGTTCCAAACGTACCTGTATGACATGCCCACTTTTTGGGCGGCTCTCGTGAGCGATTTTTCGCTGTTTATGCCTTCAAGAATTTCTGCTCCACCCTTACCCAGCACCGGTTTTCCATTGCATTCCAGCCAAACTTTGCATGAGGGCTGATGTTTCTTGTGGGTGGACATCTGCTGGTAATATGTTGTGCGTAATGTTTATAAATATTAGCCGATATGAAACGAGACGCATAACGGGGTTTGAAAATGCAAACTTGGCAAAAACTAATAATCGTTGCGGCATTAGCAACAGTCGTAGTTGTTGCGGGTACATTGGTCTATTTCAATAACTTCGCAAAAAGAAGACTCATAATATCCACAACAACTAGTCTATACGACACTGGCTTGCTGGACGAAATAGAAAAAAACTACGAAGCAACACACAGTGTGGACATTAACATCATATCTTCTGGAACGGGTATAGCCATACAGCATGCTGAGAACGGTGACGCAGACGTCATTCTCGTGCATGCTCCATCAGTGGAGAAAACCTTCCTTGAAGAGGGCTACGGTGTAAACAGAAAAATAATTGCCTATAACTTTTTCACTGTTGCAGGACCGCAGACTGACCCAGCTGGAATCACTGGAAAGAACGCAACTGAAGCCTTGAAAAGCATAGTCGCCTATGGAGATAGCTTAGCTGACCAATCCGGTCAAACCAAAATATGGGTTTCACGTGGAGACAACTCTGGCACACACTCTAAAGAAAAAACCCTTTGGAGTGCCGCCGGTTATAACTACACACTTGTATCTGCTAAACCATGGTACGCAAGCACTGGATCAGGCATGGGTGACACGCTGAACGTCGCTAATCAAAAATCAGCTTACACTCTGGCGGACATAGGTACATACCTAAAGTTTTACACTGATGGCATAATATCATTACCCGCTCTAATAACTGAGGAGAAATCTCTGCTTAACGTCTACAGCGCCATGGCAGTGAAAGAAACCATTGCTGCAAACAAAACAGTCCATGACCAAATCAACTACAACGATGCAATGGAATTCATAAAATACCTAGTTTCACCTGAAACACAACAGTTCATAACCAACTACGGCAAAGAAACCTACGGCCAAAGTCTCTTCTTCGGCGCCGTTCAACCTCTTAAGGACAACGCGCCGCAGCCCATAGCCAGCTGGATTCAGAGCTCAGCCTTTTTCGACGGTTCAGAATGCCCACAGCAATACAGAAATGGTTTCCCCGGGTTGTATCCTTAGAGGAAAACCTCTTTGGTTGATATACTCGGCGGCATCGTCGAAGCTTTCCGACTCATCATCACGGGCGATCCCACGATATACGGCGTGGTCTCCCGTACCCTCCTTTTTTCCGGAATAGCTGTTATCCTAGCCTCTTTGTGGGGTACGCCCATTGCAATGTTAATCGGTCTCAGAAACTTCCGTGGCAAAACCATAGTCAAGACTTTCTTTAGTTCTCTAATCGGTATTCCAACAGTTGTCTTGGGACTTGTTCTATTCCTCATATTCTCCAAAGGCGGACCACTTGGTTTTCTTGGGCTGCTTTATACACCAGCCGCCATAATTCTTGGTGAAGCCATCCTGGTGACGCCAATCCTAATCAGCATAATGATAACAGCCATAGAAGCAGTAGACCCCGAAATAATGAACCTGGCTAAAACTTTGGGAGCCTCAGAATCACAAGCATCCCTCGCCGTGTTGAAGGAAGCAGTCAACGGCGTTCTCCTGTCCAACATCGCGAGTTTTAACCGCGCAATAGCCGAATTAGGCGTGGCGCTGCTGGTTGGAGGTAACATCGCAGGCTTAACAGATGTTCTAACAACTGCGATTTCTCGTTACACAGCTCGGGGCGACCTTGACTTCGCTATAGCCTTGGGAATACTGCTTATGGCAATAGTGTTCGGGATAAACATAGTAATAATTGCCGCTCGCAAAGCCAAGATGCTTTTTACAGTGTGGAGAGCGCCACAATAGAAGAAGAGGAGATAATGAAAAGATGGCTTTAACCGCTGAACTTAAGAATGCAACCAAAGCATATGAAACCAAAACCGTCCTAGAAAACGTCAGCCTTCAAGTCCACGAGGGCGAAATCCTTGCTCTACTTGGACCCAACGGATCGGGAAAAACGACTTTGCTCAGAATTTTGGCTTTCATTGAAAATCTTACGGGTGGCGAAGTGCGGTTTCAGGACGAAGTAGTCACTGTTAAGAACACTGAGAGAATGCGCATGCAAAGTACACTTGTCTTCCAGAAAACGACATTCTTCGATACTTCAGTCTACAACAACGTCGGTTATGGCTTAAAACTAAGGAAAATCCCCAGAGTTATTATTGACGAAAAGGTAAAAGAAGCTCTCAGAATAGTTAAACTGGAGGGCTTTGAGAAACGCCCTGCAAAGAAACTTTCTGGCGGAGAACAACAGCGTGTCGCAATTGCTCGTGCTCTTGCCCTCAGAACTAAACTTTTGCTTTTGGATGAGCCTACGGCAAATTTGGACCCTAAAAATGCCTCCATTGTTGAGGAAGTAATTGCAGCAATAAACCGCACATTCAAAACCACCATCGTTTTGGCAACACACAACATGTTCCAGGCTGAAACACTGCCTACCCGAATCGCACTAATGAATGACGGAAGAATAACAGAGATTGGCAGAGCCTAGCGAGATTTTTGGAAAGCTTTCAAAGAATTTAGCTAGCTTTGCGGCTGTCGGGAACACTTTCAAGGGAACAGCAGCTGATACGGGTTCAGGCACGGCGATTGTTGATTTAGGCAACGGAGTAGGCATCGAGGTAACCTCTCAGAAGCGTGGAGAAGTCTCGTTGTTCGTTAGTCCACAAGACATTATCCTCTCAAAAAACGCGTTGGAGTCTAGCGCAAGAAACGTGTTTAAAGGCAAAATCTCCTCTATAGCAGAATCGGGATCTCTAGTCAAGCTTACAATTGATGTCGGCAGGCCCTTTATAGTCCAAATAACTAAGCGGTCGTTTGTTGAGATGGCCCTTAATCTGGAGGCTGAGGTTTTCATAGCATTTAAAGCGTCAAGTGTGCAGGTTCTCTAGGTCGGGCTTTTTGTTTGTTCAGAAAGCTCGTAGAGTATTACTATGGCTTCACCCAAAGGCATGTTGAGCTTCGCAGCTAATTCAGCGGTCGAAATATCTGGTTTCTCTCGCAACAAAACATCTCGCGTGTAGGCCTTATGGGTCGGGTACATCACGTTAGCGTGGACAGTCTCAACGAGAATCAACCAAAGCTTGTCATTTGTATATTCTTCAAAGTTCATCCGTATCGCACCATTCCTTTAGTGCGCTAGGCAGCTAATAGGTTACCGCAACTTTCAACATTTTTCCTTCAATTCAAGAGTTCAAGTTATATCCCCGGAAAGTTATCCTGCAAGGTGGTGGAAAACTTGCGACCTAATGTCACTAAGGGCGAGCGCAGAATAGGCCGTACGATACGAAAAATCGAAGCAAGCGTAGAGTTGAGCTTCAAAGAAAGCTCTGCAAAAGAAGACCAGAAAAAATACAAGGAGAAGGAAAAGCAGGCATTTAATTGCACCGAGGACTCGCCTGTCCAAAGCCTGCGTTATCCCACAGAAAGCAAGAAAGATGCAACAACACCATAAATTGTTCCAAACAGGAAACGGCTCCTCTTCACAAGAACGAGGCTGCACAAAGTTAATAGTTGACTCTCCTTCAACATGTTTTAGGAGAGTTCTGTTTTTGAAAGCAGCCATTTATCATGGACCAAAAAACATTAAGATGGACCAAGTTCCCGAGCCAAAAGTTAAAGGTAGAAACGTTCTGGTGAAATTCAGGGAGGGCAGCATCTGTGGAACTGACCTTCACCTCTACAGAG
>CAWIYU010000014.1:0-17024 GCA_963840395.1 Candidatus Bathyarchaeota archaeon
CCCCTAGTAGTAACACCTTCGATGTATCACCATTTATATGTTCTCCATAAACTAGACGCAGAGTTTGGTGGCTGTCCTGAATCGAAAGTGCGATTCGTTCACAAACGGCGCACCAATCTGCACGCTCAGCACAGGCAAGAACACTTTGAACTCAACGTCTAATCTCCCTAATACCGTCTGAAGCATTCAATAAATGGCAACCTCTTACGTTGAACAAGCGTTCCCTGGAAAGCATATAAGCAATATTCCTAGGTCGCAACAAGTACAACATCAGTCAGCAAGAAATCATAATTTTCAAGGTATAAAGTGGCCGCAACCTATTAGACAACATCAAGCGCACGTGTGTAGGTTTGGTCTCTGCCTACAGGAACCGCCTCGGGTCCGTGTCGATGTCCACCACGGTGGCTTTGGTCGACGCCAACGCTTTATCCACTGCCGCTTCAAGCTGGTTTGGCTCGGTCACCTTGATTCCTACGCCGCCTGCATGTTCCGCGAAGTCCGCGAAGTTGTAGTCGTAGAGTTCCGTTTGGCTGCTGGGGTAGCCTTCAACCTTCTGCTCCTGCATAATCATGCCTAACCGTTTGTTGTTTATGAGAAAGACCTTGACTGGCAATTGATATTTGAGGGCGGTCGCGAAGTCTCCCATGACCTGCGTGAAGCCTCCATCGCCCGTAACGCACACTATTTGCCTGCCTGGGTACGCGAGCGCTGCTGCCAAGCCTCCTGGCAAACCAAAACCCATCGACGCAAGCAACCCGCTCATCACCATCTTCTGGGTTTTCTTCATCTGGAAGTTTCGTCCAAACCACCAGCAGTTTTCCCCCGTGTCCAAAGAGAAAACCGCGTCCGAGGCCACCTTGTCGTTAAGAACCTTCATGATGTACGGGGCACGGATGGGCACAGCGGAGGCATCTGCTTCTTTGGCTAACTGCTTGCTCCAGGCTTCTTTTAGGCGGGAGATTTCGTTCAGGTAAGCCGGGTTCTTTTTCTCCTGGACTTTCCGGATGAGCTTCGGAATCAGGACGGCGCTGTTGCCAAGCAAACCCACTTCAACGGGGTACTTTTTGGCGATGTTCTTCATGTTTATGTCAATTTGCACCATGCGCTTCTGAGGCAGCTGAGTTAAATCGCTGAAGGAGGAGCCAATCACCACCATCAAATCAGCTTTGTCCACGAGTTCAGCCAGCCGCGGTAGAGCCGATACCTCCATGGCAACCCGCCAACAGCGGATGATCCTCATCCACCGTGCCTTTCGCCCTAAAGGTGGTGACGATGGGCGCAGAGATTTTCGTCGCAAGCTTGAGCAGGTTGTTTCCTTGTCCTCGACAGCCAAAACCCGCAACAATCACAGGTCTCTCCGATCGATCAATGACTTGTGCGGCTTTCTCAATTACCGTTTCCTCCACGCCAAACGCGAGGTTAGGCATTCTACCCTCGAAGGGTCGAATTTGAGCGTCGTAAGGGAGTTTCTGCATGTCGTTTGGGATGCCGATGTTGCTTACGCCTCGGTCCAGCAGCGCCGTTTTCACCGCCAAAGTCGCCAGCATCGTGGTTTGGTCTTCTTTCATTAGGATTTTGTTGAACACACAGATGGGCTCAAAGAAACTGTATTGGTCAATCTCCTGAATCGAACCCGGACCGATGTATTGTCTGGCAATCATGCCTGACAGGACCAAGACCGGCGAGCAATCCAACTGTGCATCGTATAAGCCTGTGGCAAGATTTGTTGTGCCGGGTCCTGAAACAGACAGACAAGCCGCAACGTGCCCCGTCAGTTTACCGTAAGCCGACGCCATGAAACGCCGCGACCTCCTCATGCCTCACCTGGATGTACTTGACTCGGCTGTTTTTCCGCACCGCATCCACAACCCCCAGCGTCGAGGTACCTGGCACACCAAAAACATAAGTCACACCCCACTCAGCCAACTGCTCAACCAAAACCTCGGAAACAGTTCTGCCTCCCTTCACAGCTTCCGCCCCGCTCTTATCGGTTAGAAGCACGAAACTGGTTTTAGGGGCGCCGCAAACTGGGCAGACCCATTCTTTTGGCAAATCAGAGAATTTCTTGCCCTCTTTTTCTTCATCGTAAACGTAATTGCACACTGTGCACCTGTATTTTGCCACGTTAAAACCTCGAAAACTCAGCTGCTAGATAAGCATCGGTGTGGCTTTATCTGCCTTTTGGAGAGACCCAACTAACATCATAAGACCAAGAAAAAGTGCGCACTAACCTACTCTTCCATAACCTGCAGATGCGCCAAGCTGGTTTACTCTTGGATTTGTGTTCCTATTCAGAAACCTTCGGAGTCCACCGCTCCGCAAAGAATAATCAAAGATAAAAACGCATAACCCGAGCCAGAAGGCGCCCAAAAATACTGCGCTCACGACATCACTAAACCAATGAACATTAAGATATATCCTGTCAAACCCTACAATCGAAACCACCAAAACATAAAGTCCGCATGCCGTCGCCCTCACCTTTGCCGAGCTCCAACGATTCCAGGCAAAGTAGACAAGTACCCCAAAGAAGACGACGCTCCCTGTGACGTGACCACTCGGAAACGAGAAATTCGTTTCAGCAAAAATCTCATTCAACGGTCGGGCAGAGGCTACCAGAGTTTTGATTACCGAAACAAGAATTACCTCTCCAGCCATCGCGCCCAACAACAGTAATCCATACCGTTTATAGTGCTTAGCAAAGAAGACAGCAGCCAGAACTACGGTAGCCGCGGTCATGACAACAAAATCAAAAGCGATCGAGACACCCTCAGCCAGAATCCTAAATATTCCCCCGTTGATTGTCGTAGCCCAATTATTGACGCCTAAATCTACAGCTGCAAAGCTATTCCTAAACAAAGCCACCAAGAAAAAACCCAACAAGAACATGACACAAACAAACAGGGCGTTTTTTCGGCGGAGAAACTGACCTTCCAAATCTAATTCTCGCATCTGAATACTGCAAATCAGCAGATAATTAAAATGTTGGCTTCCAAAAGGAGCTAAAACTACTTGAAAAATGCTCGGTCAGAGAGCAGAGTTTGGGGCGGGTCGAGTTCAGCGTTTTACGGAAGATGCAATTGATGGCGAACCATCGAAGCAGTTCCCACTGAACCCAACCCAAATAAAATTCTCTATACACTTCCTTTAAAGTTTTGTGATTACAGCAAGATACACACGAGTAAAAAACCGCCCTGGACGGGCTCGCTTTGGGTTGAAGAAAAACTCGGTATCATGCGGCGGGTGCAGAAACCTGGATATCATCTGCAGGTTGACCCACCGTCAACGTGAACGCTGGGGCACCAGACAAATTCATCCGTATCAGCGTGTGCCTGCATTTGTAGCCCATGCATCCATAAAGTACAAGGTCTTTGTCGCTGTTGTTACCTGATAATAGTTTGGTTTTGGCTTGACAGTTTTTGCAGTGATCTGACCTGACTTGGCTGTCGAGAACATAGCCATCAACCAACCTGACGCTCCACGATTTCTCCTTAACTAGACCCAAAGTAATGACCCCACAAACCGTGTATCGCGCGCAAAATTTCAACATGCAACTGACTGCTTTGCAGCAATAAGGGGTACGCTAAGATGAATAAATCCCTATGTGACTGTGAGGAAGCAACAACTTCACAAACCTTTTAAGCGCACATTCTTTGAAAATTAATTCAAGGAATTGACATAGCCGCAGCGATACTCTCTATCCGAGTTTCATTCTACAACAGGAATTTCAAGTTCAAAAGAGAAGTGAAAAGTCCAAATCTTCCCCGCGTCTTTTGAATATTACCGTTTCTGCAATACTCCTCTAATACTCTTCTTGCTCTCGTTTCATTAAAGGAGAAGAACATGTTAGGTTGTCCTGTGTGTGGTAGAAAACTGGATTTCGACCTTAGACTGCGATCAAAACAGTGCCGAAGCTGTGGCTGGACAATGAGGTTTAAAGAAAAAACAGCTTCATAGACGGTACAAACAATTTTGGCTAAAGCTAATTCTACATAAACCGTTTAATTCAAAAGGTTGTGCCCAAAGAACGTGGGTCCACTCATTCAGCCCAATGGGTTCACGCACCACCTGCATACACAACCCTTTTTATAACATCTTTCCATTTCTGAACGGTAAATTGAGGCACCACATTGTATGCCATAGGACACTTCGCCATAGGATACTTGTTGGGAAAAGCATCTGCTAGTAAACTCAAACTTCAACTAAACATGCCTCTACTGCTCACAGCCTCTATCATCCCAGACATCGATTTAGCTCTAAGATTTCTCACCCACAGAGGACCAACACACTCACTAATCACGATAATCGCCCTCATGGTTCCATTTCTAATTGTATACAAAAAAACCGCTGTCCCTTATTTCGTCGCATTACTGTCTCACTCATTAATCGGTGACTTCTTCACAGGAGGAACTCAACTCTTTTGGCCCCTTTCAAATGAATGGTACGGAGTACTAAACATAAACGTAGCCAGCTTGACCAATGCACTTTTAGAATTAGCTCTCTTTTCCGTTTCAGTAGCCGTAATGTTCAAAACAGGAGACTTACGCAAAATTGTCAAAGATAAACACAAAATAGTTCTCCTCGTGCCCTTTGGAGCAGTTCTCATACCCATCTTGGCGATAGGACGAGGTTTAGCTAGTGCTCTACCACTGCTACTTGTGATCCCCAGTCTCTTCTACATAGCAGTATTAGGCTACTCAATGTTGATTGGCATAATTGCATACTCCAAGAAAGACAGACCGTGACCCTTGGAGAAAACGCGGCTTGCCCGTTCGCCTCACCAGATTATAATGCTGCAAATAGCTCTGTTTCCAACTGCAAAGTCTTCTAAACCACAAAATCCGCATGGTCCCCGTCTGGCAAAAGCTCAAGCATTGCTTACCAAAAATATCAAAGATAGAACAAACTTTTGGAGATTACAAAATTAAGAAAGCAATAGTTCAAACTAAAACATCACCGTTATAAACAGCCACAGCTTTTCGGCAAGCCTTTTAAGGACGCAAATCTTACCTAATCAATCAATTTTATCATTCAAAATAACCCCGAGATGAATCTTGCATGGTAAATGAATTATCTCCAAGTCAACTCAGAAGAACCTGCAGCCCAGACTTTATGAAATGCCAAAGCACCAGCGAGTTAGCCCCTATTCAAGAAATAATCGGACAAGAAAGAGCCGTGAGAGCCCTCAAATTTGGCTTAGGCATCAAAGACAAAGGATTCAACGTCTACGTTGCCGGTTACCCAGGAACTGGAAGAACCACAGCCGTAAAAAACTTCCTAGAAGAGGCCGCAAAACCACAGTCTGTTCCTCCAGACTGGTGCTACGTAAACAACTTCAACGACGAATACACCCCTAAAGCCATCAAACTACCATCAGGCAACGGGAAAGTTTTCCAAAAGAACATGAAAACCTTCGTTGACGACACTAAACGAGCCCTAAGAAAAGCTTTCGAAAGTGAAGACTACGCCACACGAAAAGAGAACACGGTAAAGCAGGTGGAATCGCAACGCAAAACGCTCATCGAACAACTGAACGTTGAAGCACAGAAAGACAGCTTCATCATCCAGAGCAGCCCCATAGGCCTACTCATAATCCCCATCATAAAGGGCAAACCAGTCACCGAAGAAGAACTCATGACCATGCCAGCCAAAATCCAAAGCGAAATCCAAGATAAACGCTCAGCATTAGAATCAAAACTGCGAACCGCAATGCGTCAATTCATGGATTTAGATAGGAAAGCACACGAAGAAATCAACAAGCTCAACCGCGACATAGCTCTCTTCGCAACAGGAAACATCGTCGCCGAAGTAAGCGAACAGTACAAAGGCTTCCCCGATGTAGCAGCATACCTCAAAAACGTCCAAGACGACATACTAAACAACCTCGCCCAATTCATTAAAAGTCCAGAAGACACCCAACAACAAATGCGTTCCAGCTGCCGTGGATGCGAGAACACCCAAGCTTCAAAAAATACGAAGTCACAGTAGTAGTCGACAACAGCGAAGTGAAAGGTGCACCAGTGGTTATTGCATCAAACCCAACTTACCAGAACCTATTCGGGAGAATAGAAAAAGAAGCCCAATTCGGAGCGTTAGTCACCGACTTCACCATGATTCGCGGTGGATTCCTACACAAAGCAAACGGCGGATACCTAATCATCCCAGTTGAAGAACTACTCACTAACCCATTCTCGTACGAAGGCTTAAAACGCGCCTTAAAAAGCGAACACATCAACATCGAAGAACTCGAAGAACGCTACGGCTTTCTAGGAACCAAAAGCCTCAAACCAGAACCCATTCCGCTAAATGTCAAAGTAATCCTCATCGGAGATCCATACCTTTACCAGCAACTCTACACGCTAGACAAAGAATTCAACGAACTCTTCAAGGTCAAAGCAGAATTTGACACCACCACGAACCGAACAGATGAATGCGAAGAAAAATACGGATCTTTCGTATGCGCGCTCTGCGAAAAAGAAAAGCTGAAGCACCTTGACGGTTCAGGATTAGCCAAACTCATCGAGTACAGCAGCAGACTAGCAGAGGACCAAATGAAGCTCTCAACAAGATTCGCGGAAGTCGCCGACATCGCACGCGAAGCAAGCTTCTACGCAGAGGAAGAAAAAGCCGAATTCGTAACAGGCGAACACGTCAAAAAAGCCATCGAAGAAAAAGTCTACCGTTCAAAGATGATTCAAGAAAAAATCCAAGAAATGATCAAACGCGACTTCTTCCTCATCGACACCGAAAACGAGAAAGTAGGCCAAATCAACGGGTTGTCGGTAGCAAGTTTAGGAGACTTCGCTTTCGGCATGCCCAGCCGCGTAACCGTCAGCATAGGCTTAGGAAAAGAAGGCATAATAGACATCGAACGAGAAGCAAAAATGGGCGGACCAATCCACACCAAAGGCGTCCTGATTTTGAGCGGCTACCTGAACGAGAAATACGCTAAAGACAAGCCTCTTAGCCTAACTGCACGTTTAGTGTTCGAACAGAACTACGAGGGCGTAGAAGGTGACAGCGCAAGCAGCACCGAATTGTACTCGATTCTGTCGAACCTTTCTGGGTTACCAATAAAGCAGAACATAGCTGTTACAGGTTCAGTGAATCAGAAAGGTGAAGTGCAAGCCATCGGCGGAGTCAACGAGAAAATCGAAGGCTTCTTTGAAGTATGCAAAGCCAAAGGCTTCAACGGCAAACAAGGCGTGATGATTCCCTACAGCAACATGCAAAACCTGATGCTCAAAGAAGAAGTCGTGGAAGCGGCAAAGCAGGGAATGTTCCACATCTACAGCGTCAAATCCATCGACGAAGGCATAGAAGTTCTCACTGGCGCAAAAGCCGGTGCAAGAAACGCAGATGGCAACTTCGAAGAAGGTACCGTAAACGCTCTCGTCGACAAACGCTTCAAAGAAATGGCTGACAAATTCGCTGCATTTTCAACTGCAATGGGCGAAACAAAGCAAAAGAGGGAAGACGAAAGCTAAACCAAACAGAATCCTTCATTTTTGTCTTTTATTTTCAGTAGCCTCTCCATTCATCGCAATTATGAAAAGGGCAGAACAATAGATGATTGCAGGCTAGCGGTCCTAAAATAGAAAAGAAAAAAGAAATTGTTTTACATTTGTCTACTAGTTTTCTGTTGTTGCGGTTGAGGCACTGGGATAATGGTGGCTTTGTTGAGGTTTTCTTGCTCGTTAAGTATCAGCGATATGGCTTTGCCCTCGGGAACAATTATTTTGGTGTTGTTCTGCAGTGAAGTCGAAATCGTATCTAGCTGCTTGAAGACTATGGCGCTGTCTTTAAAGTAGGTCGTCAACGCTTCATTGCGAAGTTTGGTTGCTTGAGCGTCTCCTTCAGCTATCTCGATCGTCGCGGTTTTCTGACCCTCTGCCTGTAGAATGGCTGCTTGCTTTTGTCCTTCTGCCACTTGGATTGCAGCGTTTTTCTGTCCGCTTGCCAAGGTAGCTTGGGCAATGGCCGTTTTCTCAGCAGCTTGTCTTTCGTTGTCTGCTTTAAGAACGGATTCCATGGAGATCAAGAGTTCTCGGGGCGGTTCGAGATCTTTGATTTCGGCGCGAACAATTTCTATACCCCAGCACTCCGTTTGTTCATCTAAGGCTAATTTGAGTTTCTCGTTGATTGTGGGTCTGGACGTGTTGGCTATAGCCATGTCCATGCCGCCAATGATGTCTCTGAGAACTGTGCGGGCGAGGGTGTCGATTTGCGCAGTGTACTCGTTGACAGAGTACTGTGATGCTTTAACTGAGGCTTCGTCTGGCTTCACTTTGTAGAAGACGACAGCGTCTACTCCCATGAAAACTTTGTCTTTGGTGATGACGTCTTGGCGCTGCACTGGTGTCATGCGTTCGGTGATGTTGACTTTAATTATTCTGTCCACGAAGGGAACAAGAACGGTTATTCCGCCCTGGACAAACCGCTGGTACTTGCCTAGGCGCTCCACTAATCCTTTTTCGGTTGGTCTTACTATGCGGAGTGAGGAGAGAACCGCATACGCTATTACCCCTAAAGGAATTATGATTGCGAGTATTTCGATTATATCAACCATTTTCTATCCCCTTTTTCTTTTTGTGCAGTGTAAATCCAAGGAATTAAGGTTTTCCCCACAGTTTAAGCTTCGAATTAGTCATGTAACCTTAAGCAAGATTGCCAATGTCCAGTTTTGTATTTAAAAGGAGTAATGTTCAAAAGACTCCTGTAACTCTTGCTTAAGATTAACCATGATAATTCCTCTGCTAGACGTCACGTTGCAGGGTTTACCCGACTGGTCTTTGAGCGAACGCGACGTAGACGTCCTTGCCTTCTTGGGCGAAGAGGAATTCCGCTTTTTCACCTTCGAAGGACTCAAACGCAGGCTGGGCTTGCATCCGGAAACGCTTTCCCGCATTCTTGACCGCCTCGAAGCAGAAGGCATCGTGAAGAAGAGTAGCCAAGGCTACACTGTGACAAAGGAAATAGTAAAACACTTACGCCAACCCCCAAGCGACAACGGAAATTCTCGACTGATGCTGTTGCAAACGTTCTTGCCAACTGACCTGCCAGTGGAAGAGCTAATTTCGAACCTTCGAGGAAGATGGTTCGGTCTTCTTCGATGGCTGGGTTTGGCTAAAAACGCAGAAGGGGTCGCGTTGAAATGGGTCACGGAAGACGGCGACATCCAAGTGGACGCGAAAATCACACTAAACACACTCACGATTGAAGCCAAATTCCTGCGCGGTTACAACAAGAACTTAGCATTGAAAGCAGCTTACCAGTTGATGACCCACATAAGCAAGCTTTCAGTCCACACGCGTGCACCACCCATGGCAACCCACGTTGGGTACTTTGGTGACTCAGACTTCTACCTGATGCCTGCTTAACCACGTTTTTGTGACTGACTTCTAGAGTGGTCTTAGTCAACAAATACCATTTTGCATATTGCATACTGTAAGGTGCAATGTACATGACTCAACTTGTTAACAGCATAGAACTGCTCAAGTCCATCAGCGACGCCACCACGGCGCTCGTGCAGAAACTCGCAAAATCCGTGGTCAGCGTCAACGCCCAAATGTCAAAAGGAACAGGCGTAGTCTTAGACAAAGAAGGCTACGTCGTAACCTGCAACCACGTCCTGCAAGGCTGCAACACCGTCCGAGTAGGGCAAGGAGAAAGAACATTCGAAGCCCGCGTAGTCGGAACAGATGCGTACAATGACTTAGCCCTCCTCAAAACGGAACAAGGCAAATTTGAACCCATAGAAATGGGAAACAGCAGACAACGTGAACACAGGACAATTCGTTCTAGCACTCGCAAATCCATTCAATCGCAAACAACCAACAGCCACCACCGGAATCGTGACGAACCCCGACAGCGCAATACGCGGCTTCCGAGGTACAGCCATGGAAAACGTCATCGCCACAGACGCCAAACTCAACCCAGGATTCAGCGGCGGCCCTCTCGTTGACGCCGAAGGAAAACTCATCGGCATAAACACAGCCTACGTTTGGCAAAGAGGCATCGCAATCCCAGTCAACAAAGTCAAAGCAGTCACAGACCGCCTACTCACCGGAGGAAAAATCAAGAAAGCCTACCTTGGCCTAGTCGCAAACACCGTCGCCATTCCCGCAGGAAATACAAGATGAAGCGGGAATAGAGCAAGAAACAGGCGTCATGGTCTTCCAAGTAGAAGCCGGTGCCCCAGCAAGAAAAGCAGGGTTAACCATGGGAGACGTAATCCTCTCATTCAACGGCAAAACCGTAGCAGACTTCTACGACCTGCCAAGACTACTCTCTGAAGACGTCGCCGGCAAAAACAACCAAACTAACCATCATCCGCGGAGAAAAACTAGTAGAACTCACCATAATTCCAGTCGCCAAAGAGGTGGAAAACGATTGAAAATCCACTTCGATTCCCCCGCATTAGCCGAACCTGAATCACCACAACCGCTCCAGCCAACGCCAGGTCCACACCATCCCTTCCCTTCTCCCACACCCCACATCACAATCCGTCAGGCTTCATACGTTCCAATCCCCTACATCGTGTAAGGGGACATTTTCCTCTTTTTATTATCCTTACGGCAGGCATCCACGTTAATTGTTATAAGTAAAACCATACAATTCTAAATCGGTAACGTACAATGCACAGATGGCTAGCATTCCTCTCGGCAGTCCTGGTGGCAATCGGAGCATTGCTACTCCTTGGAGCATTCTACGGAATTACATACCAAGGATTAGACATTCAAATGATGATAGCCGTTGCTGTCGTTTTACTTATAATCGCAGCCGTAGTGGCAGCGATATCATACGCGGGATTCAAAGCTCAATACACCCAAAAGGGATCATCGGCTCTTGCGCCCATAGCTGTAGAAAACTTGATTATTCCAGCGTTCAGGTACGTTTGACTGCTTTGACAGTTCGCTCCAAAAGCAACTGGGCGGCTTCTTGAGTTGGCCAGCTTCCTAGCCCGCAGTCTGGACCTGTGAAAGTCATCCGATCACCGAATTTTGCCTTTGCGAAAACATACCTTTTTCTGATTGTGTTCTCAGCTTCGACCAGCTTTTCAGCTGTGGGCTGGAGTATTCCTGTATCATGAAGTTCAGCTGCAATTGAGTCTATGTCTGTACGCGACACGCCTACCCGAACCTGCTTGTCCGCAACTTCTAGCATTTTCTTAGAGACGCCTTCGATGTTCTTAGGCGAAGCTGCATACTCAAATGTGAGAACGTCTAGGTTCTTGACGGATAGCAAATCAGCCAGCCTAGAAGATGAGTGAAGGTGAATTTGGCGTGTCGCTCCTTTGAAATCAAAAGCCTTCTCGAGAGCCCCACATAAAATCTCTTTTTCAGCGGAAATGTCTAGGAACCCGAAGCTAGGTTCGTCGATGGAAACCACCTCTGTCTTAACGTACTTCGTATCTAGGATACTGTTCTTGGCGAACCGTTTAATTGTCTCCACAAAACCATCAAGAACATCAGCATAAAGCACTGTTCCGATTTCTTTCAGGTACAGCTCCATCGGTCCAAACAGAGAAACTCTGAGAAGAATTTTTTTGCCAAATTCTTCAGAAAGAGTTTTCGCTTCCTCGCCAATCAAAATCACCTCAGGTAAGAACGCATCCTTTTCGTCAACAACGAACGAGCCCTTTTCCATTGCTTTGTGGATGATGTCTCCTACTTGTTTGATGCCATCGTAATGTTGCGGATAATTAACCACATCAAGGTTCGCACGAAGTTTCTTCTTAAAAGACCCAAGCACGACATCGCAAAAGTTTATCTTCAGAAACTCATTTTTCCGCGGGTCCTCCCCTTTAGCTATCTCTTCTCTCGCGGCACGGTAGGCGTTGGCATAGTTTTCCCTATCAATGCCGCGGGGCAGCGGAAAGCTTCCTACATCATCAACCAAAGTTTCCATAGCTCTACCTTGTCTTGAACAAATTTAAGAATAGTGTTCACCAAAACCTCCTACGATCGAACTACTAAATGGGTATCGTTAAAAAGTGTTGAAAGTTGGTTCAATATCATTTAAAGACTTTTCAAAAATGTAGCTTATTATTTTTCTTCCTTGTTTAATTACCTCGGAGAGGCGCAATGAAAATCCTAGGAAGGACCCTTCCTTTTTCATAATGAATGGAGGAGTGGAAATTATTGGCTTGTCCAGTATGTGGCGGAAAATTGTATCTTGACCTCAGACTGCAATTGAAGCGGTGCCGAAGTTGCGGCTGGAAGATGATTTTGAGTAGCAAACAAACTCTGGAAGAACAGGTAGTGAACTATTTAGTCAAGGCTAAAATCTAACTAACTTGGGGGAACCGGCTTTTGCATTGCATACCTCATAAGCCGCAACTTCCTAAACATCAAAGTCATATCGCACAGCTTTAGAGGGCTTTTCTAATTTCTTCTATGCGAAGAAGAATTGGCAATTCACATTGATTGTCTTCGCAATAAAGGTTATATAGAAAAATCTAATCGCTAAATCGATAAGGAGCTAAACGCATTGCCTTTTCAAAAGAAGAAACTGATTGGAAACGATGACTTTTGCCCCAAATGTGGACAGACTGGGGTTCAAACAAATATTAATCCGAATACAGGGGAAGTTCTTCTCGTTTGCGCAAACAAAGCCTGTCACTCTTTGCTCGCAAAAAGCTGGTTCTAAGAGCAGGTAAGAACCATGGATGAAAAAAACAGAGAATTGACATCGGGAGCCTACAAAGGTCAAATACATAAGACCCAAAATACTTCACAAAGAGCAAGAGAAGAAACACTGATGAATCCCCCCAAGGTCTCAGCATCTTCAAACTGCGAAATCAAAGGCAACACTCTCAAAGTCTACCTGTACCTGCTCAGACACGGACCATCTGAACTCAGAGAAATTCAACGCGGAACAGAACTATCGTCACCCTCCTTAGTATCATATCACATAGGCAAGCTTTCAGAAGCAGGCTTCGCAAAACAAGATGAATACGGAAAATACTCAGTTATAAAAGAAACAGCAGACAAGGTTCTAGAAGGCTACTCCAAAATGGGACCAGCAATTGTTCCCCAGATGCTGTTTTTCGCGTTATTCTTCACAATTATCGGAGCGTTCTTCACGATAATGGCTCTAACCACAACCACCTTCACCAACTACTTGGTGGTTGTTTGTGGTGCAATGATTTTCGTTTTTTGGTATGAAACGATCAGGCTCTGGCGTAAACTTGCATCCTAATCAAGCACCTTTTTGTTTATTCTCATTCTAAATTTGCATCTATTGTTTTTGCCCGCATTCGGGACAGTACCGCGTTGATTCAGCGATCCTACTTTTGCAGCGCGGACAAATTTTTAGGACAATTTGCGGTTGGAGAGAAGCTCCGCAGAAATTGCAGTAACTAGAAACCGTTGACACTTGAGAACCGCACTTTGGGCATGTAATATTCTGCGTGTACGACGGAACCGGAACCATGATGAAGACGGACAGAACTTGACGCGCTCCTTGGCATCTTGTGTGTGTGGTTGAATTTTTCGGTTTTGGTTTTAGGCAACATAAGAGGCAGAAGCACTTAACTCAATCCATTCTGAACTATCCTTATTCTGGTTCGCACTGCGCTTTTCCAAGGATAGGCTTATCTTCATAACGGGGCAATAACCTAGTTGGGCTTCATATGCAGCAATATGTTACAAGCAAAGAAATGCGTGCTTTGGAAGTTAATTCCGAATATTTTGGCGTTTCTCTCCTGCAGCTGATGGAAAACGCTGGAAGGGGCGTAGCGGAGGAAATTAGGTCAAGGTTCAAGAAAGATACGCGAATCGTGATTTTCTGCGGCCTAGGTGGGAACGGCGGGGACGGCTTTGTAGCCGCAAGGCATCTGTTGTCTTTAGGTTTTAACAGAATAGCTGTTATACTCACCGGAAACAGCAAAGATATCACACACAATTCCGCAAAAGCAAACTGGCTTGCACTGCAGAACTTGAGTAGAAAAATAGCCATCACGGAGGTTTACGACGTTTCTGTCTTGCCAGATGATAGGGCAGAAGTCGCGGTGGATGCGCTACTTGGAACAGGTACAAAGGGACTCCTGAAGGCGCCATATGCCCAGTTTGTACAATACATTAATTCCATTAAAGCGTTTAAGGTCGCTGTTGATGTGCCCACAGGAATCGATTCGGACACTGGCGAAGTTTTAGGGTGCGCCGTAAAAGCCGATCTCACAATAACTTTCCACAAACCAAAGAAAGGGTTAGAAAAAGCCAAAAAAAACGTCGGGGAACTAGTCGTTCGAGATATTGGGTTACCCTCTGAAATGGAATCCTTCGCGGGCCCAGGAGATGTGTTGCTGGCAACAAAAAAGCGTGCTCCAACGGCACACAAGGGTGATTTCGGAAAAGCCCTCTTCATCGGAGGCAGCGAAGTCTTCTCAGGGGCACCTGCGCTGATGTCTTTGGCTGCGTTGCGCACAGGCGTAGACATAGCATATGTAGCATCTCCCGAAAAAACAGCACACGACATAGCCTCTATGTCACCCAACCTCATAACGCTTAAGCTCGAAGGAAGCCACTTAAGCACAAGAAACATGGCTGCGCTAAAAGAATATTTAAGCGCAGTTGACGCAGTGGTTGCCGGTCCAGGCGCAGGCTTACACCAGGAAACCAAAGAATTCATGAAAGCCCTAATTGAAGCCTCCGAGGCTGCAGGGAAACCTCTGTTGCTGGATGCGGACGGCCTAAAAGCATTCGCAGAGTTGAAGCGACCCCTTAAAGTGCCCCTTGTATTGACGCCCCACGCAAGGGAATACGCTCTACTCGCGGGTAAGAGTCTGCCGGAAGAATTGGATAAACAAGTCCGCGAAGTCAAGCAGACAGCTGCAGAACTTGGAGCAGTAATTTTGCTAAAAGGAAAAACTGACATAATTTCAGACGGCAAACGCTTCAAACTCAACTTTACCGGCAACCCTGGAATGACGGTTGGGGGAACGGGCGATGTACTCTCAGGCATCATCGGAGCGCTACTGGCGCAAAAAGTTGACCCATTTGAAGCTGCCGTCGCGGGCGCCTTCGTCAATGGAGCAGCTGGCGATTTCGCGGCCGAAAAGCTAGGCTTTCATCTAGTGGCTACAGATTTGCTCGAGTTCATCCCACTTGTTTTGAATGATCCCATGAGTCACTTGAAGGTGCAAAAAACTGGAAAGGCCCCTTGACATAAACATCACGATCTACCACGCCAACCAATGCGACCCCAAACGCTGCACTGGCCTGAAGCTGAAACGCCATGGGTACGCAAGGATAGTTAAGCAAACTCGCTTCCTGCCCAAACGAGCCATCGTGCTTAATCCTTTTGCAGAAATCGCTTTCTCTTCCGCTGACCGGGCACGCGTCTTTGAAGCCGGGCTTGTGGCATTGGATTGCAGTTGGGAACATGCGGAGAAAGTGCTTTCTCATCATGTGCGCGGTACCTCACGGTGTCTACCGGTTTTGATTGCTGGAAACCCAACCAATTTTGCCAAAGCAACCAAGCTGAGTACAGCAGAAGCACTGGGGGGCGCTTTGTACATTGCGGGTTTCAAGCAAGAAGCACGAAAACTGCTTTCGATTTTCACGTGGGGTCACACTTTCTTTGAGTTGAACGCCATGCTGCTTGACGACTATGCAGCAGCTAAAGACAGTGCCGAGGTCGTTGCCGTAATGCAGTGCAAGCTTGGCAAAAAGGACTGAGAGGCTAGAGAAAGTTTTAGTGTCGGTTCAGAACCAGCCTAATTACATGTTGAGTTGAATGGCTTGACGATAATAACTGATTTCCCGCTATTCCTAGCGTCGGTAGCTTTCATATCGCTATCAGGCGTCCTTTTGCCTGGACCACTGTTCGCGGTCACCATCGAGAAAGCAGCAAGACGCAAAACCGCGGGTGTACTCATAGCAATAGGACATGGCATAGTTGAGTTCCCGCTTATGTTTCTGATTTTCTTCTTACTCAACGAGTTCGAGGTTCCTTGGTATGTCCAATCGGGAATTGGCATAGTCGGTGGCTTGCTGATGATTTTTATGGGTGTGCAAACCTTCCGGAATAGGAACCGGGTCGACGAGAAGCACGCTGGATCAATGCAGGATTCGCTTCTTGCCGGAATTCGCACAACTGCGGTTAACCCCGGTTTCATTCTCTGGTGGCTGACAGTCGGCACAACCCTAATCCTGAACGCCAAAGCATTTCTGCTTCCAGGGTTCATGGTGTTCGCGGGGCTTCACTGGTCATGCGACTTCATCTGGTACACAGCGGTAGCTTTTCTGATTTTCAAATCACATAAATTCTGGACGACCAGAATCCATCAGGCAATCACGTTTTTCTGCGTTGCTGTGCTAGTGGGTTTCGGAGCTTGGTTCTTTAGCTCAGCACTGTGGCAAGCGATAACAACCATATAGCCAATTGAGGGAACAAAGGTGACTAGGGAGTTTCGTGTCGGGAAATCCCGCTTGCTTCTGCTCAAAGGTGACATAACCGAAATCGCAACAGATGCAGTGGTTAACGCAGCAAACTCCAGCTTGATGGGCGGCGGAGGCGTCGACGGAGCCATACACCGCAAAGGCGGAACCGCAATTCTTGAAGAATGCAAAAAAATACGTCAAACCCAATATCCTGAAGGGCTTCCTACAGGCAAAGCAGTAATGACCACAGCAGGCAATTTGCCTGCCAAAAAAGTCATTCACGCCGTTGGTCCGGTTTGGCACGGAGGAAACCATGGGGAACCTGAACTACTGGCTCAGGCCTACACAAATTCATTACAGCTATCGGCAACAAACGGGCTGAATACCATAGCCTTTCCATCCATCAGCACAGGCGCCTATGGCTACCCAATCGCTGAAGCTAGCCGAATCGCGATGTACACAGTTAAGAAGTTTTTGGAAACTAAGGATTCTCTGACCGAAGTGATTTTTGTTCTTTTTTCCGACAGCGACCTGCAGGTTTACAGGCGAAAAGCAGCCGAGATCTTTGAGAAATGAGATCCTCAGTTCTGTTCAGCTTAACTGCTTAATTTTAAACGTTGCTTATTGCAGACTATGGAA